>JAJYUL010000001.1 GCA_021792555.1 Pseudomonadota bacterium | reverse complement strand
GAGCTCTTGGCATCCGGCCATCATGCCAAATTTCGGGCCGCCCGCCAGGGCCCTCGGATCCTGTGAATATAGGGGTTCGCGCATCATCGGACCCCGCTTTTTACCCACACTGATTCACGAAGACCCTTTTTCGAAGCACATCTATCGTCCGCGTGAATTGAAGTCGCTTCCCGAGTGAGCGACTCGCTCGGAAAATTGCGCGATTTCGGCCCTCGGGCCGATCCCAAGTCGTTATCCGCTTTAGGCCGGCCGCCGTCTCCCGCTCGATATCGCAGATCTCGGCCAAAGTATAGTTGCTTCAGGGTCATGGAGCGACCGGTGCCGGCTGTGGCCGCGTGCCAGGGAGTTCGTGTCAACGCCGGACGTAAATTGCCCACTTGTGGCGGGCGAAAATTGCACACTTTTCTAGCTTGGCCAGCGTAAGGCACTCCCCCTTCACGACCCGCGATCTTTCCAAAATGCGCATGGCGTTCCCTTGCTCTGTTCTGGTGCCGGAGCGAGCCCCGTCGCGACAAGACAGCCGCTGTCTGACGTCAACTATCTTGTCCGCTCGGCGACAACCATCCTGGCCGGTGCAGCGGTGCGTGTCAACGTAGTTGTCGCCCGTTTCATGCAGCAGACCGAGTTTTATGAACGCTCTCGGTTGCCGCTTTGATCACTGCGTCGCGCTCGGGATTGAGCGTGACGACGGTGATCGGATTGCAGTTTCGGGTGTGCCGTGCCCAGCGTCGCGGGCTTTCTGCTCGTGCCTGCTGGTAGAGCGCGTGGCGAGCCCGCAGCACGTTGCGGTCCTCTCCGGCATGTCGCTGCGCGGGGCTGACGTAGCGGATGCCACTGTGGCGATGATCGTGGTTGTACCACTGCACGAACGAGCTCGCCCACTGGCGGGCCTGTTCGAGATCCGAGAAGCCCTTCGTCGGGAACTGCGGCCGGTACTTGGCGGTGCGGAACAGCGCTTCCACGAAGGCGTTGTCGTCGCTGACACGTGGGCGGGAGTAAGAGGCCTTCAGTCCCAGCCAATGCATCATGGCCAGCACCGTGGTCGCCTCGAGCGTCGCACCGTTATCCCCGTGCAGCACCGGCTTGTAATCGAGCGTGTGCAGGTCCTCGGCGAGGGCCGTGCGGCACAGCAGGTTCACGGCATGCTCGGAGTCGTCGCGCTCGTGCACCTCGAAGCCGACGATCTTGCGGCTATACAGATCCAGGATCAGGTACAGATAGAACCAGCGACCCACCACGGTGGCCGGCAGGTACGTCATGTCCCAGCAAAAGACCTGCCGCGGGGCGGTGGCCACATGCGTACTCGGCGCACGGACACGCTGGGGCGCTTTGGCGCGGTCCCGGTGCCGAGTCTGCCCTTGGGCCCTCAGGACGCGGCTGAAGCTCGATTCGCTGGCGATATAGACCCCTTCGTCGGCGAGCATCCGCACGATACGCGCCGGAGGCAGCTCGGCGAAGCGTGGCCCATTCGCGATCCGAAGGATTTCCTCCCTCTCGGCCTCACTCAGCGCATGGGCGGGTGTGGGTCGGACGGCCCTGGGGCCGGCGATCTCCGCGCTCGAGGCCGGAGCCGCCCTTCCACCGCTGCAGGGTCCGCAGGGTGATGCCGGCCTCGACACATGCGCGTCTCAGCCGTGCCCCGCCGCGGTGTGCTTCGTCTACCGCACGAGCGATACTCTGGCGATCTTCCAGGGAAATCATTCGTCCCCGCTCTCTTGGAAGATCGCCTGCAGTTTTTTTCTCAGCACCAGCAGTGCTGTGGTCTCCGCCAGCGCCTTCTCCTTGCGCCTCAAGTCCTTCTCGAACTCCTTGATCCGCCGACGATCCGCCCGCGTCTCCTGCGCCGTCGCCCGCGCTTCCTCGGGCTGCGCCAGCGCGGCCATCGCGCTCTCTCGCCATTGCGCGAGGTCCGAGGGGAAAACCCCTTTCTCGCGGCACCAGGCGCTGCGCCTCGTCCATCGCAGCGGTCGCGATCACCGCCTCCAGCCGCGCTGCCGCTGTCCAGGCCCGCTCGCGAGCGGGCCTGGACAGCGCATCCGCCCGCCACCGTTCCAATGTCGCCACCGACACTCCGATCTCCTGGGATACCCGGGAAACTTCCGCACTCTCAGGCGGTAGCAGCCGCGCCACCGCCCGCTCTTTGAATTCGTTGCTGTATCGAGCCACTGTCGTTCCTCAATGCCCCCAAGATTACCGAGGGATCGAGGCGACAACTACGGTGACGGGGGGGGTTTCCACATTGTGATGTGCGGCGGCATCCTCGCCTGCTGCTGCAGCCAGCCCTGCATGGCGCTGGTGTCGAAGCACTGCTGCCGCGAAATGTATGCGAGATGCAACAACTTGCAGAACTCAGTCTTGCCGTGACGGATTCTTGGGGCGTATCCGGCGTTCTCAGCGTCGAGCAACAATCTGCGCGGGACGCCAAAATGCGCTGCTTGGGCAGTGAGTGTCTCGGTAGTTGCGCACCCGCCCAACAGCACCGACAGCGTGATCAGGATCGATAAATTCACGGCTTTCATGACGTCGATTCCTTCCGAAGGATTGCATTCAGACGAGAATGAATTCCCCATCGCCCGGCCGAGTCACCCCGATCCGTCCGCAGTGCCTGGCAGTAACATCCGCAGCGGCATGCGTGTCAGAAATTCCCAGCGCGTCAACCGGGGGGCACGGAAGCCGGACGCCCGTCGGGAAGCCCACCGCAGGCTATCACCCCCGGGCGCTCGCCTCGGAGGTAAGGACTTGAATCCCCAGAAGAGGACTTTAGTGTCGAGGTAACGACTCCAATTTGCAGGTAAGGACTTTAATACCGGGGTAACGACTTTAATTCGGTCCCACAATGTTTGTGAGTATCTACCGGGACGTCACTCGACGGTTACGCTCTTGGCCAGATTTCGAGGCTGGTCTACGTCGGTGCCCTTGAGGATGGCGACGTGATATGCGAGCAGCTGAAGCGGCACGGTGTAGACCGCGGGGGCCTGGAAGTAGGTGACATGCTTCGGCATCTCGATCACCGTCACACCATCGCTCGGCCGCAGACCCGACTCCGGATCGGCGAACACGATGAGCTCACCGCCGCGGGCGCGCACTTCCATGAGATTGGACTTGAGCTTCTCCAGCAGATCGTTGTTCGGCGCTACCGCGATCACGGGCATATCGGCATCGACGAGCGCCAGCGGTCCATGCTTGAGCTCACCGGCCGGATAGCTCTCGGCATGGATGTAGGAGATTTCCTTCAGCTTCAGCGCCCCCTCCATCGCGATGGGGTACAGCGCGCCGCGGCCGAGGAACAGCGTGTGGTGCTTGTCGGCGAAGCGCTCAGCCAGCCGGTGAATGACCGGATCGAGAGTGAGCGCCTTTTCGATCAGGCCGGGCAGCTCGATCAGCCGGGTGACCAGGCCCTGTTCGCGCTCAGCATCGCCGCCGCGGTGGCGGGCGAGCGCGACGGTGAGCATGGCCAGAGCGGTCAGCTGGGTGGTGAAGGCCTTGGTGGACGCCACACCGATTTCGGGTCCGGCGCGCGTCAGCATCACGAGCTCCGATTCGCGCACCAGGGAGCTTTCCGGGACGTTGCAGATCGCGAGCGTCGAGAGATAACCGGACTGCTTGGCGAGACGCAATGCGGCGAGCGTGTCCGCCGTTTCGCCGGACTGTGAGATGGTGACGAACAGCGAATCGGGCGGCACCAGAGGATTGCGATAGCGGTACTCGCTGGCGATGTCGACGGCGCAGGGGATACGGCAGATCTGCTCGATGAAATAGCGCACCACCGAGGCGGCGTGGTAGCTGGTGCCGCACGCGACGATGTGCACGCAGGCGGTGCGCTTGAAAACCTCGGCGGCCGCGGGGCCGAAAGCGGCCTCGAGCAGCCGTCCATGGGCGACCCGCTCGGCGAGCGTATCGGCGATGGCGCGCGGCTGTTCGTGGATCTCCTTGAGCATGAAGTGGCGGTACTGCCCCTTCTCCGCCGCATCCGCGCTGAGCTCGCTCTCGCGCACGGCCCGCTCCACTCCGACGCCGTTCGCGTCGACGATGCGGACGGATTTGCGGCGGATGTCGGCGACGTCGCCCTCCTCCAGAAACATGAAGCGGCGGGTCACGGGCAGCAGTGCCGCGACATCCGAGGCGACGAAGTTCTCCTCTACGCCGAGGCCGACGACGACCGGACATCCGGCCCGCGCGGCCACCACTCGCCCGGGCTCCTGCTCGCTGATCACCGCGAGAGCGTAGGCGCCTTCGAGTTCTGCAACCGTGGCGCGGACCGCGGCGAGCAGATCGTGCGAACCCTGCAGGTGGAAGTGGATCCGGTGCGCGATCACTTCGGTATCGGTCTCCGAGTCGAACCGGTAGCCGCAGCGCTCGAGGTCGGCGCGCAGCGCCTCGTGGTTCTCGATGATGCCGTTGTGGACGATCGCAAGACCTTCGCGCGACAGATGCGGATGCGCGTTGCGCTCGCTCGGAGCGCCGTGGGTCGCCCAGCGCGTATGGGCGATGCCGGTGTCGCCGCTGGCCGGGGTGGCTGCGAGGGCCTCCTCGAGCTTCTGTACTTTGCCGACCGTTCGCAGCCGGGTCAGGCGGGCGGCGCCGATCACCGCCAGGCCGGCGGAGTCATAGCCGCGATACTCGAGGCGGCGCAGCCCCTCGATCAGGACCGGGACGATATTGCGCTCGGCTACCGCGCCGACGATTCCGCACATGGCTCAAACCTTGCCCGCCCAAAAAGGGCCGACAGTTTGCCTGAACTTCGGGCGCGGCGGCACGCAGGGCGCACAGTTCGAGCGGTGGCCTCGCCCACAGGGGCGCGCAGCGCGACGGCGGCCGGGGCGCGAAAGCTTCGGCAAGGGGGCCTGATCGGATCCAATAGGACCTCAATTAAGGGAGTTCCTCGGCGTTTACCGGCTTTTCACCGCAATCCGATGAGGGCGTCGGTGATTGCGGATAGACCGGAAGGACCGCCCTCCCTAGCCTCATGCGGTGACTGCGCGGCGCCGCATTGCCTGCTCCGATCCTCCGGACGTGCGTCGTATCGCCGGCCAAAGCCTGGCCGAGGCGATCGCGCTGCTCGAGGCACAGCCACTATCCGACCGGGCGGTGCACGCCGTACGCAAGGATCTGAAGCGCGCCCGGGCGATGCTGCGCATGATGCGCGCGGGGCTCGGCAAGGAGGACTACCGTCACGACAACGCCGCGCTGCGGAATGCGGCCCATGGATTGAGCGCCGCGCGGGACAGCAAGGTTCTGCTCGACACCCTGGCGGGTCTGCCCAGGCGCGGTGGCGGCTCGGCCCTTCAAGCCCGCTTGCGGCGCGAGCACGCGCATTCGCGCGGCGAACTGCGCGGTGACGGGTCGGCCGTGAAGCACGCCTCCAGATCGCTGCGCACCGTCCGGCGGCGGCTGGCAAAGGAACCTGCTGATCGATACGGCTGGCCGGTCGTGGAGCGCGGCGTGCGTCGAGTTTACGCACGGGCTCGGGCGACGCTCGAGTGCCTACAGGCGCACCCTGTGCCGGAGAGTCTCCACGAACTGCGCAAGCAGACGAAATACCTCTGGCATCAGCTCGAGGCACTGGCCACGGCGCGCGCCCGAGGCCTCGGAGCGCTTGCTGCGGCGACCCATCACCTCTCGGACCTGCTCGGTGACGACCACAATCTCACCGTGTTGCGCGACAAAGTGGCGAACACGCCCATGTCGCCAGGCGCGCGCAAACGGCTGCTCGCGCGCATCGATGCCCGTCATGACCGTCTCGTCGCAAAGGCGCTGCGTCTCGCCCGGCGGATTTATCGCGAACCGCCCACGGCGTTTGCGGCTCGGGTCGGACGGCGCGCCGTGCGCAGCTGAGCACCGCCGCAGTTCCGTTATTTTTTCTTCTTGGCCGGCCGCTGCCAGCCTTCGATCGTCGTCTGCCGCGCGCGCGCGACGGTCAGCTTGCCCGCGGGCACTTCTTTCGTCACCGTCGAGCCGGCGGCTATCGTGGCGCCCTCACCCACCGTGATGGGCGCGACCAGTACGCTGTTCGAACCCGTATGCGCCCCGTCCCCGATGCGGGTGCGGTGCTTGTTGGCCCCGTCGTAGTTGGCGACGATCGTGCCGGCGCCGACGTTGACGTGCGCGCCGACTTCGGCGTCGCCCACATAAGAGAGATGGTTGGCCTTCGACTCGGTCCCGAGGCTCGAATTCTTGACCTCGACGAAATTGCCGATATGCACGCCGTCGGCGAGGCGGGTCGTGGGGCGAATGCGCGAGAACGGGCCGATGCGCGCGCCCGCACCGATGAGCGCACCGTCGAGCACGCAGTGTGCGAAGAGCTCGGTGTCGTCACCGATCTGGCTGTCGCGGATCACGCATCCGGGCCCGATGCGCACGCCATTGCCGAGCGTCACCCGGCCTTCGAGCACGACATTGACGTCGAGGAACACATCCTGGCCGTGAGTGACTTCGCCGCGCACATCGAGCCGCGCGGGATCGGCGATGGTGACGCCGGCGCGCATCAGTGCGCGCGCCGCGTTGCGCCGGCACACGGTTTCGAGCTGCGCCAGCTGCTCCTTGTCGTTGACACCCAGAGCTTCGATGGGATCGGCGAGCCGCACCGGGGTGACGGCCATGCCCGCACGGGCCGCCAGGCCGATCACGTCCGTCAGGTAATACTCGCGCTGCGCATTGTCGTTGCCCAGGCTCGCAAGCCATTCCTTGAGGCGTCCGGCCGGCGCGGCGAGGATACCGGTGTTGCATTCGTCGATGCGCCGCTCTTCGGCGGAGGCGTCCTTCTGCTCGACGATGCGCGCCACCTTGCCCACCGCGTCGCGCACGATCCGGCCATAACCCGCCGGATCCTGCGGCTGCATGGTCAGGAGTGCGAGCTCCCCGGCCGCCGCGATATCGACCAGCGGCACGAGGGTCTCGGTGCGCAGCAGAGGCACGTCGCCGTACAGCACCAGCACGATGTCCGTGTCGGGAATCCCCGGGGCGGCCTGCTGCATCGCATGGCCGGTGCCGAGCTGTTCGGCCTGCCGCACCCATTCCAGGCCGCCGTCCGGGAAGGCTGCGCGCACGTGTTCGCCGCCGTGGCCGTAGACGACATGGATGCGGGCCGGCGAGAGCGCCCGGGCGGTCTGGATCACGTGCGCGAGCAGCGGCCGTCCGGCCAGCGGCTGGAGCACCTTCGGCAGGCGGGATTTCATCCGCTTGCCCTCGCCTGCCGCGAGAATGACGACCGAAAGCGCCGCGGAACGAGCGGAGGTGAACGTGTTCATGCCTCGATTATCACGCCGGCGCGCGCGGCGCGCGATCAGCCGCGCACTTTGCGCAGCTTCGCGATGATCTTCAGCTGGGCGGCGGCGCGCGCCAGTTCCGCCAGTGCCTCGGCCTGGGTGATGTGGTCGGTGCGCTCTTTCAGCGCCTCCTCGGCGCGCTGCTTGGCGGCGAGCGCCGCCGCCTCGTCGATGTCCTTGGCGCGCAATGCCGTGTCCGCCAGCACGGTCACCTGCTGGGGTTGAACCTCGATCGCGCCGCCGCCGACGAAGAACAGCTGCTCGGTGCCCTCCTCAGTCTGCACGCGCACCTCCCCCGGCTTGAGCATGGACAGCAGCGGCGCGTGACGCGGCGCCACGCCGATCTCACCCTGCGAGGCCGGCGCGAACACCATGGTCGCCGCCCCCGAGAAGATCTCGCCCTCGGCGCTGACGATATCGACATGAATGGTGTGCGGATCGGCCATCACGGCTCTCCTACTGCAGCGACTTCGCCTTGGCCACCGCTTCGTCGATGGTCCCGACCATGTAGAACGCCTGTTCGGGCAGATGATCGAACTCGCCGCTGATGATGCCCTTGAAGCCGCGGATCGTCTCCGCGAGCGGCACGATCTTGCCGTCCTGGCCGGTGAACACCTTGGCGACGTTGAACGGCTGCGACAGGAAGCGCTGCACCTTGCGCGCCCGGAACACGGTGAGCTTGTCCTCCTCCGAGAGCTCGTCCATGCCGAGGATGGCGATGATGTCCTGCAGTTCCTTGTAGCGCTGCAGCACGGCCTGCACGCCGCGCGCGGTGTTGTAGTGCTCCTCGCCGACCACCAGCGGATCGAGCTGGCGGCTCGTCGAGTCGAGCGGGTCGACCGCCGGGTAGATGCCGAGCGAGGCAATCTGGCGCGAGAGCACCACGGTGGCGTCGAGGTGCGCGAAGGTGGTCGCCGGCGAGGGGTCGGTCAGGTCGTCGGCCGGCACGTACACCGCCTGGATCGAGGTGATCGAGCCGGTCTTGGTCGAGGTGATGCGCTCCTGCAGCACGCCCATTTCCTCCGCGAGCGTCGGCTGGTAGCCCACGGCCGAGGGCATGCGCCCGAGGAGCGCCGACACCTCGGTGCCCGCGAGCGTGTAGCGGTAGATGTTGTCGATGAAGAGCAGCACGTCGCGGCCCTTGCCGCCGTCCTCGCGCACCTCGTCGCGGAAATACTCGGCCATGGTGAGCCCGGTGAGCGCGACGCGCAGGCGGTTGCCCGGCGGCTCGTTCATCTGGCCGTAGACCATTGCGACCTTGGAGTTCGACAGCTCCTGCGGATCGATGACGCCCGACTCGATCATCTCGTGATAGAAGTCGTTGCCCTCGCGGGTGCGCTCGCCGACCCCGGCGAACACCGACAGGCCGCTGTACTGCTTGGCGATGTTGTTGATCAGCTCGAGCATGTTGACGGTCTTGCCGACGCCCGCGCCGCCGAACAGGCCGACCTTGCCGCCCTTGGCGAACGGCACCAGCAGATCGATGACCTTGATGCCCGTGACCAGCAGCTCCTGGCCGCCCGCCTGATCCTCGAAGGACGGCGGCGGCCGGTGAATCGGCATGCTGTGCTCGGATTTGACCGGGCCGCGGTTGTCCTGCGGCGCCCCGAGCACGTCCATGATGCGCCCGAGCGTCGGCTTGCCCACCGGCACGGTGATGGGGTTGCCGGTGGCGATGACGGCGAGTCCGCGCTTGAGCCCCTCGGACGGGCCCATGGCGATCGTACGCACGATGCCGTCGCCGAGCTCCTGCTGGACCTCGAGCGTGAGGTCGACGTCCTTGATCTTCAGGGCGTCGTAGACGCGGGGGATGGCGTCACGCGGAAATTCGACGTCGATGACGGCGCCGATGATCTGGGTGATCTTGCCTTCGGCCATGGTTGCCATGTGTTGTCTCTCTCAAACCGCGGCCGCGCCGCCCACGATCTCGGCCAGTTCCTTGGTGATCGCGGCCTGACGGGCCTTGTTGTAAATCAGTTGCATTTCATTGATCAGCTTGCCGGCATTGTCGGTGGCGGCCTTCATGGCCACCATCCGCGCCGCCATCTCCGAAGCGACGTTCTCGACCGCCGCGCGATACACCTGCGACTCGATGTAGCGCATCAGCAGCGAATCGAGAATCTGCGCAGCCTCGGGCTCGTAGATGTAGTCCCAGTGGTCCGAGAGGTCCTCGGTGTCGATCGCCTGCACGGGCAGGAGCTGCGCGACCGACGGCCGCTGCGTCATGGTGTTGACGAACTCTGCGTTCACCAGGAACAGACGGTCGATCTCCCCGTCACGGTAGGCGTCGAGCATCACCTTGACCGTGCCGATGAGGTCCTTCACGTGCGGCCGGTCGCCGAGGTGCGAGGCGCTGGCGAGAATCTGCGCATCGAGGCGGCGGAAGAACGCGAGCCCCTTCGCCCCGATCAGGCAGAGCTTCACGGTCGCGCCCTTGCCCTGCCACTCGCGCATCAGCAGCAGCGTCTGCTTGAAGACGTTGGCGTTGAGCGCCCCGGCGAGGCCGCGGTCGGTCGAGACGACGATGATGCCGATAGTGCGCACCGTATCGCGCTGCTGCAGATACGGGCTGCGGTAGTCCGGGTTCGCCTCGGTGAGGTGGCCGATGACGTTGCGCATCTTTTCGGCGTACGGACGCGCGGCGCGCATGCGCTCCTGCGCGCGGCGCATCTTGCTGGTCGCCACCATCTGCATGGCGCGCGTGATCTTCTGAGTGTTCTTGACACTCGTGATCTTGGCGCGGATTTCCTTGGTGCCCGGCATCAGGAACGCCTCGTCGATGTTGCCGACATAGAGCTGTGCACGGCGCTCAGTAGGTTCCCGTGGCGATGAAGTCCTCGACGCATTTCTTCAGCTCCGCCTCGTTGTCCTTGCTCAACTTCGGCTCGCGATTGATGCGATCGAGCATCGCGGCGTAATGGGAATGGGCGAACGCCTGCAGCGCCGCCTCGAACGCCACGACTTTCTTCAGCTCCACCTTGTCCATGTAGCCGCTGTTGACGGCATAGATGGACAGCGCCATCTCGGCGACCGACATGGGCGCATACTGCTTCTGCTTCATCAGCTCGGTGACGCGCTGGCCGCGCTCGAGCTGCTTGCGGGTCGCCTCGTCGAGGTCGGAGGCGAACTGCGAGAACGCCGCAAGCTCGCGGTACTGCGCAAGCGCCAGGCGGATGCCGCCGCCGAGCTTCTTGATGATGTCGGTCTGCGCCGCGCCGCCGACGCGAGACACCGAGATGCCGGCGTTCATCGCCGGCCGCACGCCCGCGTTGAACAGGTCGGTCTCGAGGAAGATCTGCCCGTCGGTGATCGAGATGACGTTGGTCGGCACGAAGGCGGTGACGTCCCCGGCCTGCGTTTCGATGATGGGCAGTCCGGTGAGCGAGCCGGTGCGGCCCTTGACCGCCCCCTTGGTCTGCATCTCGACGAACTGCTCGTTGACGCGCGCGCTGCGCTCGAGCAGCCGCGAGTGCAGGTAGAACACGTCGCCTGGGAACGCCTCGCGGCCCGGCGGACGGCGCAGCAGCAGCGAGATCTGCCGGTAGGCGACCGCCTGCTTGGACAGGTCGTCGTACACGATCAGCGCATCCTCGCCGTTGTCCATGAAGAACTCGCCCATGGTGCAGCCGGAGTAGGCGGCGATGTACTGCATGGCGGCCGGAGTGGACGCGGAGGCCGCGACGATCACCGTGTGCGCGAGCGCCCCGTGCTCCTCAAGCTTGCGCACCACGCCGGCGATGGTCGACTGCTTCTGGCCGATCGCCACGTAGATGCACTTAACGCCGGAGTTCTTCTGGTTGATGATGGTGTCCACCGCGAGGGCGGTCTTGCCGGTCTGGCGGTCGCCGATGATCAGCTCGCGCTGGCCGCGGCCGATCGGCACCATCGAGTCGACGGCCTTGTAGCCGGTCTGCACCGGCTGGCTCACCGATTTGCGGTAGATGACACCCGGGGCCACCCGCTCGATGGGGGCGGTGCGGGTCGCGTTCAGGGGGCCCTTGCCGTCGATCGGCCGGCCGAGCGCATCGACCACGCGGCCGAGCAGCTCCGGTCCGACCGGCACCTCGAGAATGCGCCCGGTGGTCTTGACCGTGTCGCCCTCGCGCAGGTGCTTGTACTCGCCGAGCACCACCGCGCCGACCGAGTCCTGCTCGAGATTCAGCGCCAGACCGAACACGTTGCCCGGAAACTCGAGCATCTCACCGTAGCGCGCATCCGCCAGCCCATGGATGCGGGTGATGCCGTCGGTCACCGACACGATGGTGCCGACGTCGCGCGCCTCGGTGAGGCCTTTGAAGTTCTCGATCCGCTGCTTGATCAGATCGCTGATTTCGGATGCCTTGATGGCCATAACAATGTTTCCCCGGAAATTGGCTTACGCGGTCAGCTGATGCGCGATGCGCTCGAGTTTGCTGCGCAGCGATCCATCGATGATGAGATCACCGGCACGCACGCTGGCGCCGCCGATCAGCGCCGGATCGAGCACGCAGCGCAGGCGCACGGTGCGCCGCAGGCGGCGCTCCAGAGCGCCCGCAAGTGCGCGCTGCTGCGCATCGGTGAGCGGCGCCGCCGAGGCGACCTCGACGTCCATGGTTCCCTCGGCTTCGGCCTTGAGCTCATCGAAGCGCGCGGCGAGCTCCGGCAGGCACTCGAGCCGCCGGTTGTCCGCGAGCGCGCCGATGAGGTTGCGCCCCGCCTCATCGAGATGCGGCCCGGCGATCGAGCAGATCAGCTCGGCGAGTGCACCGGGCGTGACGTGCGGGTTGTCGAGCAGGGCGGCGACGCGTGCGTCGGCGACCACTGCGGCCGCCCGGTGCAGCCCCTCGGACCACTCGCCCAGACGGCCGCTCGCCGCCGCGAATGCGGCCTTGGCGTAGGGCCTGGCGATGGTGCTCTTGTCCGGCATCGTATCCTCCGCCTACAGCTGCGCGGCAAACTCGTTGAGCAGCGCCTCGTGGGCGCCGGCGTCGATTTCGCGCTCGAGCAGCTTCGAGGCGGCCGCGACGGCGAGGGCCCCGACCTGCTGACGCAGCTGCTCCTTGGCGCGCGCCGCGTCGAGCTCGATCTGCTGCTGCGCGGCGGCCACCAGACGCTGGCCTTCCTGCGTGGCGGCGCTGCGGGCCTGCTCGAGAATCTCATTCGCGCTGCGCTGCGCCTGATCGACGATGACCCCGGCGCGCTCGCGCGCCTCGCGCAGGATCGCCTCGGCGCCGTCGCGGGCCTGCTTGAGCTCCTCCTCGCCCTTGTTGGCCGCGGCCAGACCCTGCGCGATCCGGCGCTCACGTTCCTGCATCGGGCCGAGGATCATCGGCCAGACGAATTTCATCGTGAACCAGATGAGGACGGCGAACACCGCCATCTGGATGACGAGCGTCAGATTGATGTGCACGATCGCCTCCTTCCGAGGAGCGCTCTGTCAGCGGCTCGCAAACGGCTCAATGCGATACGGCGGTCAGCGCCGAGACGAACGGGTTCGCGAAGGTGAAGAACAGCGCGAAGCCGATGCCGATCATGGCCACCGCGTCGAGCAGGCCGGCCACCAGGAACATCTTCACCTGCAGGGCAGGCATCAGTTCGGGCTGACGGGCCGAGCCCTCGATGAAGCGGCCGCCGAGAATGCCGAAGCCGATGGCGGTGCCGAGCGCGCCCATGCCGAAGATGATGCCCACGGCGAGCACGGTCATGGCTTGGATCAGTGCAACGTTTTCCATTCAAATCTCCTCAAGGATGAATGCGTCTGGGAACAGGAGCCGGTCAATGATGTTCGTGCGCCATCGCCAGGTAGACGATGGTCAGCACCATGAAGATGAACGCCTGAATCGTGATGATCAGCAGGTGAAACACGCCCCAGGCGAAAGTCAGCACTGCCTGCAGCAGCATCAGCGCCCAGCCGGAGAGGCTCGCGAGCGCGGCCCAGCTGTGCACCAGCGTCAGGAGCGCGAGCAGCACGAAGATCATCTCGCCGGCGAAGATGTTGCCGAACAGTCGCAGCGCGAGCGACACCGGACGGGCGATCAGCGTGACCGACTCGAGCAGGAAGTTCACCGGCACGAACAGCGCCTGCACCAGCTTGTTCTTGCTGCTGAACGGATGCAGGGTGAGCTCGGCGAGAAACCCGAGCGGCCCCTTCACCTTGATGCTGTAGAAGATCATCAGGACGAACACCGTGAGCGACAGGCCGAACACGCCGTTCAGATCGGTGCTCGGCACGACCTTCAGGTGCGCGAGCCCGACGGACTTGGCGATGTCAGGCAGCAGATCGACCGGCACCAGGTCCATGAAGTTAAACAGGTACACCCAGCAGAAGATCGTCAGGGCGAGGGGCGCGATCAGCCGGTTGGTGCCGTGATAGACGTCCTTGACCTGCGAGTCGACCCACTCGACGATCATCTCGACGAAGCTCTGAAAGCCGCGCGGGACGCGGTCGGTGCCGGCCGCGGCGCGGCGCGCCACCATGTAGAAGCTGCCGGCGAACAGCACCGCGAGCAGCACCGAGAAGAACACCGTGTCGTAATCGATCACGGTGAAGTTCACGAGCGTGGTCTGCGGTTTGTTGGTCAGAAAGGTGAGGTGCTCGAGAATGTACCCACCGATCTGTGACGGCGCTGCTGCCATGAACGTCAATCTCTCACTGTGTGCGTGGCGTCGGCCGTTTCAGGCGACGCCGGGTCGGCAAACTTCTCACCGCGCGCACGGCCACCCGGCCACAGGGCGGCGGCAAGCGCGATCCAGTACACGAAAAAAGTCGCAGCGAAGGCCGCGAACATCGCCAGCGGCGCGACCTTCGTCAATGTGAAGGCCGCCACGAACAGCCCGATCACGACGACGAGCTTCAGCGCCTCCCCCCCGTAAAAAGCGCGCAGCGCCCGTTCGGCGTCCACGGCCCGCCGGCCGAATCCGACGAGCGCCAGAATCAGGCTGGCGGCGGTCCCGATGCCTCCGCCGAGCAGAGCCGAGAAAGCCGCGAGCCGTCCGGAGATCGCCCAGGCGAGCAATCCGGCTATCACCGTTGCTGCGAGCTGGCCCAGCACGACGCCGAAAGCCAGCCGCCGCGCTTGGGGCAGGTCGATCACGGTCACCGAAATCTCACTCGCGGGCGTAATGCTGCGCGTCGGACCGCCGTCCGGCCCGCGGGTGCGCTCACCTGCCGGACCGAAAAAGCCGCGCGATTATATTGACCGGTTCCGGGGGAGTCTACTCCATCCGCACCCGATCTAAGCCTGTGAAAATTGTGTGAAATTTCCACGCAAAGCGCCCTCCGTATTGCTGCGGATGCGCATCGGGGAAAATCCTAATGGATATGGGCGAGAATCCCGTCCAGTTCGTCGAGACTATTGTAGGCGACGGTGAGGGTGCCCTTGCCGGCCGCCCCCTGGTGGATCGCCACCCGGGCGCCGAGCTTCTCGGAGAGCTGTTGTTCGAGCTGGCGCACGTCGGGGTCGGCGGCGGCCCTGGCCGCCGGAGCGCTCGGGGGGCGGCGCAGCATGCGCCGCACCAGCGCTTCGGTCGCGCGCACCGAGAGCCCCTTGGCGAGCACCTCGGCGGCCGCCTGGCGCTGCTCGGCGCGCTGCGCCAGTCCGAGCAGCGCGCGGGCATGCCCCATCTCGATCTGGCGCCGCTCGATCAGCTCGCAGACCTCGGCGGGCAGCTCCAGCAGCCGCAGCAGGTTGCTGACCCCCGCGCGCGAGCGCCCGACCGCCTCGGCGGCCTGCGCGTGCGTGAGGTCGAATTCGCTGATCAGACGCTGCAGGGCGCGCGCCTCCTCCAGAGGATTGAGGTTCTCGCGCTGGATGTTCTCGATCAGCGCGACGGCGATGGCCGCCTCGTCCGGAATGTGCCGCACGATGGCCGGGATGTCCGCGAGCCCCGCGAGCTGCGCGGCGCGCCAGCGCCGCTCCCCGGCGATGATCTCGTAGCGGGCCGGCGCCCCCGGGGGGAGCGCGAGCGGCCGCACCACGATGGGCTGCACCACGCCCTGCGCCTTGATCGAGCCGGCCAGTTCCTCGAGCGACTCCGGATGCATGTCGGTGCGCGGCTGGTACTTGCCCCGCTGCAGCACATCGAGCGGCAGGCGCGTCAGCTCGTCCCCACCCGCGGCGCGTGGGGCGGCGGGCGTCTCGGCCGGCGAGGCCGGGCCAGTGCGGGCCCCCGGACCGAGCAGGTCGGCCAGGCCCCGGCCCAGGGTGGGCTTTTTCTGGCTCATGGGGCCGCCTCGCCGCCGGCCACCTCGGACTCGGCCTCGCCCGGCTCGAGCGGCCCGGCCGCGCCCTCGGCGCGGCGGATCATCTCCCCGGCGAGCGCCAGGTAGGCGAGCGCGCCGCGGGAGTCCTTGTCGTGAAACAGCACCGGGCGGCCGAAGGACGGGGCCTCGGCAAGACGGATGTTGCGCGGAACGACGGTGCGGAACACCTTCTCGCCGAAGTGCATGATCAGCTGGGCGCTCACTTCGTTGGCCAGATTGTTGCGCGGGTCGAACATGGTCCGCAGGATGCCCTCGATCTCGAGCGCCGGATTGACCGCCGCGCGGATCTGCTCGATCGTGCCGAGCAGCGCCGAGAGTCCCTCGAGGGCGTAGTACTCGCACTGCATGGGGATGAGCACGCTGTCGGCGGCCACCAGGGCGTTGACGGTGAGCATGTTGAGCGCCGGCGGGCAGTCGATGAGGATGACGTCGTATTCCTCGCGCACCGGCGCGAGCGCCTGCCGCAAGCGCGTCTCGCGCCCGACGGCCAGTCCGAGCAGGCGCACCTCGGCGGCGGTGAGATCCTGATTGGCCGGCAGCAGCACGTAGCCGCCCTGCTCGACCGTGCGCAGCGCCTCGGCGAGAGCGGCCTCTTCGAGCAGCACCTCGCAGGCGCCGCGCTCGAGCTGCGACTTGTCGACCCCGCTGCCCATGGTCGCATTGCCCTGCGGATCCATGTCGAGCAGCAGCACGCGCCGCCGGGTGGCCGCGAGGGAGGCGGCCAGATTGACCGCGGTCGTGGTCTTGCCGACGCCGCCTTTCTGGTTGGCAATCGCGATGACGCGCTTCATGAGGGCGACAGTGTACTTCACCGCCGCCCCGCGCCGGAGCCGGCGCAGCAGCGCCGCGCGGGTCAGCCGGCCCGGCCGGCCCGCAGGCGCTCGCGTGCCATCTGATCGGCCACGACGCTGGTCGGGAGCGACTCGCGCCGCGCCCGCTCGAAGATCGCGGTCAGCCGCTCGGGGATCTTCTCGATCGCCGCGCGCACGGCAGCCTCCGAGGAGCCGCCGTGATACTCGTGGGCGACATTGATGATGCCCCCGGCATTGATCACGTAATCCGGGGCGTAGAGGATGCCGGCCTTCATCAGAGCCTGGCCGTCCGCTTCACGCGCCAGCTGGTTGTTCGCCGCGCCGGCGACGACCCGGGCGCGCAGCCGCGGAATCGACCGCTCGTTCAGCACCGCGCCGAGCGCGCACGGCGCGAGCACCTCGGCCTGCTGCTCGAGGATGGCCTCGGCCGGCACCACCGTGGCGCCCAGCTCATCGCGCACCTGCTCGGCGAGCTCGGCGCGGGCGTCGGCCACCGTGAGGCGGGCCCCGTCGGCGGCGAGAAGCCGGCACAAAGGATGTCCCACGCCGCCGAGGCCCTGCACGGCAACGCCGACCCCCTCGAGCGAACGCCCCAGCTGAAAGCGCACCGCCGCGCGGATCCCCAGGAACACCCCGAGGGCCGTCTTCGGGCCCGGATCCCCGCCCACCTCGCCGCTCGTGCGCGCCAGGCCGCTCACGAAGCGTGTCTGCGTGGCCACCTGCTCCATGTCCGCCGTCGTGGTGCCGACGTCCTCGGCGGTGATGTAGCGCCCGCCGAGCGATTCGACCAGCCGCCCGAAGGCCTGGAACAGCGCCGGGGTCTTGTGCGCACGCGCATCGCCGATGATCACGGCCTTGCCCCCGCCGAAATCGAGCTCGGCCATGGCGTTCTTGTAGCTCATGCCGCGCGAGAGGCGCAGCGCATCGGTGAGCGCCTCGTCGCTCGACGGATAGGCCCACATCCTGCAGCCCCCGGCGGCGGGCCCGAGCGCGGTGGAATGAATGGCGAGGATCGCCCGCAGGCCCGTGGCGCGGTCGTGACCGAACACCACCTGCTCGTGGCCGTCGAAATCCGGCAAAGTGAAAAGATCCATGGTGCTCGCTCCAAAAGGTCTGAAGGCCTGTGCCCCGGGCGGCGTCACCTTACGCCCGCGACCTGCACGGCGCGTCACAAAGCTTGCCCTATTCGTCGGCTGGATGAATGATTCATTCCATCGGAAGTTCATCCAGCGAGATATTTCATGCAAAGCGAGCTCGACCGGAGTGATGTGCGGATCCTGGATCTGGTCCAGGAGCATGGCGACCTTTCGGCCGCCGAGCTCGCCGAGCGCCTCGGCATGACCGCCTCGACCTGCTGGCGGCGCATGAGCCGCCTGGAGGAGACCGGCGTGATCCGCAAGCGCGTGGCGCTGCTCGATCGGGAAAAGGTGGGCCTGAACGTGCTGGTGTTCTCCCAGGTCAAGCTCGCCGGCCACGGGCGCGACGCGCTGCTGAAGTTCGAGCAGGCGGTGCGCCAGCACCCGGAAATCCTCGAGTGCTACACGCTGATGGGCGAGACGGACTTCCTGCTGCGCATCGCCTGCCGCGACATCAAGTCATACGAGGCGTTCTTCCTCGACCATCTGTCGCGCTTCCCGGGCGTGCAGTCGGTGCATTCCTTCATCGCGCTCTCGGTCATCAAGGAGACCACGACGCTGCCGCTCACCGGTGCCCCGAAGAGTGCGGGGCGCTGAGCACGATCAGGCAGCGGTCCGCGTCGAGCCCGGGCACGGTGAGCGGGATGGTCTCGGCCTGCCAGAGCGGCGGCAGCGCATCGAGCTCCGCCTTCGGCCACTTGCCCTTCAGGGCGAGGATGCGGGTGTGCGGGCCGCACAGCGGCGCCACGGCGCCGATGAGCGCCGGCAGCGCCGCGAACGCGCGCGCCAGCACGGTGTCGAACGGGGCATCCGGGCGCAGCGACTCGACCCGCGCCTGGACGGCCTCGACGTTCACCAGCCCGAGCTCATGGGCCGCATGCGACACGAAGCGGATCTTCTTGCCGTTGGAATCGATCAGCGTGAAGCGCCGCTCGGGGTTGGCGAGTGCGAGCGGCAGACCGGGAAATCCGGCGCCCGTGCCGACATCGGCGATGCGCGCGCCGTGCAGAAAGCGGTGCACGGCCAGACTGTCGAGCAGGTGATGGGTTACCATGTCGGCCCGATCCGTGATGGCCGTCAGATTGAAGCGGCGATTCCAGCGGGCCAACTCCTCCAGCAACTGCAGCAGCCGCAGCGCATCGTGCTCCGTCAACGCCACCCCGAGCGCGGCGGCGGCGTGGATCAGCGTGTTGGGGGTGCCCTGGGCGGCGGGCGCCCCGTGCGGCGGGTGGGAGGAACTCATGGGTCGGGCGGCCTCGGACCGGCCCGATTGTGGCAGAGGCCGGGGCCGTGCGGTGAAAAACTTGCGCGCGCAGGCGCGCCCGGCGAGGCATTGACGTGAGACTGCTGCTGGTGGAAGACGACGCGATGATCGGCGAGGCGATCCGCGCCGGCCTGCGGCGCGACGGGTTCACCGTGGACTGGGTGCACGACGGACAAACCGCCGAGCAAGTGCTCAAGACCGAATCCTTCGACCTGCTGCTGCTCGACCTGGGGCTGCCCCGCAAAGCCGGCCTGCCGGTGCTGAGCGACCTGCGCGCCCGGGGCGATGCGCTGCCGGTGATCATTCTCACCGCGCGCGATGCGGTCTCCGACCGCGTGCAGGGCCTGGATGCCGGCGCCGACGACTATCTGGTCAAGCCGTTCGACCTCGATGAGCTCTCCGCGCGCATCCGGGCGCTGCTGCGGCGCAAGTCGGGCCAGACCGCCCCGGCCATCGAGCACCTGGGCGTCATCCTCACTCCCGCCGAGCACACGGTGCAGCGTGACGGGCAGGACGTCGCGCTCTCCCCGAAGGAATTCGCGCTGCTGCAGCTGCTGATGGAGCGCCCCGGGACCATCCTCTCGCGCGAGCGCATCGAGGAGCGGCTGTACGGCTGGGGCGAGGAGGTCGAAAGCAACGCCGTCGAGGTGCACGTGCACAGCCTGCGCCGCAAGCTCGGGACCGATTTCATCCTGACCGTGCGCGGCGTCGGCTACCGGGTGAGGCCGTCATGACCTCCAATTCTTTGCGCGCGCGGCT
This sequence comes from Pseudomonadota bacterium, assembly GCA_021792555.1. Lineage (GTDB taxonomy): Bacteria > Pseudomonadota > Gammaproteobacteria > Steroidobacterales > Steroidobacteraceae > 13-2-20CM-66-19. The sequence continues at coordinate 200,201 of JAJYUL010000001.1, read as the reverse complement.
GCTGGCGTGGCTGCTCGGCGGCATCGCCGTGGTGTGGCTGATCGGCGGTCTGGTCGTCTACCGCAACACGCTGAAGCAGGCGGATGCATTCTTCGACTACCACCTCGAACAGATGGCGCTGCTGCTGCGCGACCAGCCGGTGGAGTATCTCTGGCCGCTGGAGATTCCCTCGCGCGCGGCCGCGTACGGCTTCGTGGTGCAGGTGTGGACCATCGACGGGCGGCGGATCTGGGCGCCGCCGCACACCGTGCTGCCGAATGCCACGACCCTGGGCTTCTCCACGGTCAAAACCCGTCAGGGCCGCTGGCGCGTCTACGGCATCGCCTCGCCCACGCGGGTCATCCAGGTGGCGCAGCTGATGAGCGTGCGCCGGCAGCAGGCGATCCAGCTGGTGATGAAGACGCTCGAGCCGTTCGCGCTGGCGGTGCCGATTCTCGCCATCCTGGTCTGGTTCGCGGTCGGGCATGCGCTCGAGCCGCTGCAGCGCCTGGCGAACTCGGTCAAGGCACGCCGGGTCACGGCGCTCGAGCCGCTGCCGAACGCGCAGCTGCCCGATGAGGTGCAGCCGCTGGTCGCGGCGCTCAACGATCTGCTCACGCGCCTCTCCGGAGCGCTCGAGCGCGAGCGGGCATTCATGGCCGATGCCGCGCACGAACTGCGCACGCCGCTCACCGCGCTGCATCTGCAGCTCGGCGCGCTGGCGCGGGCCGGCACGGATCGGGAGCGCGAGGAAGCCATGGAGCGGCTCTCGGCCGGCGTACAGCGCTCGATCCGGCTGGTCGAGCAGCTGCTCTCGCTCGCCCGGCAGGAGCCGCGCGCCGAGCCCGCGCACGGGCGCATCGGACTCGATGAGCTGGCGCGCAACGTGGTGGCCGAACTGGTACCGCTCGCCGACGCCCGCCGCATCGATCTCGGCATCGCGGATGCGCAGCCGGCGGTCATCCTCGGCGAGCGCGACGCGATCGCGACGCTGATCCGCAACCTGGTCGACAACGCCGTGCGCTATACACCATCGGGCGGCCGAGTCGACGTGTCGGTCACGCGTGCGCAGGGCGACGGGCACCGGGTGCTGCTGACGGTGGCCGACACTGGCCCCGGGATCGCTCCCGAGGAGCGCACGCGGGTCTTCGACCGCTTCTACCGCCAGCCCGGAGCGCAGGCGCCGGGCAGCGGGCTCGGGCTCGCCATCGTCAAGGCCATCGCCGACGCCCATGGCGCGGCCGTCGAGCTGGGCGAAGGCGAGGGCGGCCGCGGCCTTGCCGTGACCGTGGCGTTTGACGCGGCGCCGCCGGCCTGAGCTGCCGGCCGCGCACGGCTCACTTGGCCCGGCGGGACTTCAGCGCCAGCAGGAACTGCGCGGCAGCGGTGTGCAGCATGTGGCGCGCCGTCGGCGCGCGCATGCGCCGGCCCGCATCGGCGGTGGTCAGCAGCTCGACCGGCTGGTTGTGGAAGCGCAGCAGGTAAGCCAGTTGCTGCGCGTCGGCGGCGCGCACCGCATCGCCGGCGAGCCCCTGCACGATGAGCAGGGGCGCGCGGATCCGGCCCACCTCCCCGAGCGGGGAGATCTGCCGCAGGAAACCCGACACGGAGGGGTCCTGCGGGTCGCCGATTTCCGCTGCGCGGAACGCCCGGTCGGGCGCCGGGGCGCGCGTGACGTAGTCGTTGAGGCTGGCGATGCCGTCGACATCGATGGCCCCGAGCACGTGCCCGTCGAAGGTGGCCAGACAGTTGGCGACGAGCCACCCGCCCCAGCCGCGTCCCATGAGCGCGATACGATGCGCGTCGAAGCCCGGCTGCATCCCGATCCAGACCATCAGTGAACCGATGTCGCGCACCGCATCGTTGCGGTGCGCGCCGTCGACCAGCGTGCGGAAGCTGCGGCCATAGCCGCCCGAGCCGCGCACGTTCGGCGCAATCACCGCATAGCCGAGATCGTTGGCCACGAACTGCAGGAAGGGGTGCCAGCGGGGCCGGAACTGCCCCGCGGCATGCGCGTGCAGCACGATCAGCACCGGCGCCGGAGCGGGGCCCGGCGGCAGATAGATGTAGGCGGAGAGCATCCGCCAGTGTCCGTCGAGGCGGTCCCAGGTCGGGTAGTGCACCAGTCGTGCGCGCGCCGGCCCGTCCGATCCCAATGGGCCGGGCGCGCCGGCGCGCCAGCGGTGCAGGAGCGCGGTGCCGGCGTTGTACACGTAGATCCCGGGCGGCTGGCGGCTCGACTGATAGGTGAACGCCAGGCGATGGCCGGGATCGAACTGCAGACCGCCGATCACGCCGTCGCGCAGCCAGGGAACCGCGACATCGAGTTTCAGCTGCCGGTCCCGCACGTACAGACGGCTCTGGCCGTCCTCATCGACCGTGTAGGCAAGATAGCGTCCGTCGGGACTGGCGGCGAAGCCTTCGACGTCCCACGGCACGTCCGCCGAGACGACATGGGCGCGCCCCGAGAGGACATCGAGGCGCAGCAGCCGCTCGTAGTCGCTGTCGTGATTGGAGACGACCAAGACCGCAGCCCCGCCGGGTGCGAAACGGGCCGAGCGGATGCGCGACGGCGGGAGCGGCAGGCGCGTGAGCACGCCGTTGTCCGTGCGCAGCGTGTAGAGGGACTCATCGTCCGGTCCGTCATCGCGCGCGAGCAGCAGCCGCCGGCCGTTCGGCGACCAGTCGAACAGCCGCCACCGGCCGGTGAGCGCGCCGGCCACGAGCCGCGGGACCCCGCCGTGCGCGATGCTCTCGAGATAGACCGCCTCGCGCGTCCCGCCCGGGGCCGGACCGAGAAACGCCACGCGGCGGCCGCGGGCGGACCAGACCGGAAGCCCCTCGATCCGCTGGCCGGAGGCGAACGGCCGGGCCGGGTCTGCGCCTTCGAGCAGCAGCCACCGCGTGAGGCCCGCGGCGTGCTGCGGATAGAGCACACCGTTGCCGACGCGCGGCACGAGTGCACGACGGATCCCCTCGGCGAGCGGCGCCCATACGGTCGGTTGGGCCGTCCGGGAGGCCATGCGCTCGAGCAGGATGCGCCGCCCGGTGTGCGCCTCGAGCAGCATGGCCCCGCCGGGCAGCCAGCCGAGGAACCGCGCGCCGCGCCATTGCTCGGCGCTCGCCAGGCGGCGCGCCAGCGCCGGTGCGAGCGGCCGCATGCCGCTCACGGCGGGCGCGGCGGCGCTCGGGCGCGGCGCCAGATAAAGCACGATCAATGCCGTGGCGGCGAGCGCACGGCCGGCCATCGTCGGGGATGTCATATCACTATGCTAGCGCAACGGGCTACCATCACCGCATGAGAGATGAAGCATCGGCGCTGCCGGCTCCCAGACTGTCGCGCCACCCCGACGGCATCACCGCCGTCGACACCGAGTACCTGCATCCCGGGCACGCCGCCGCCCACCTCGTTCAGCACGGCGGTCGGGCCGCGTTCGTCGATGTGGGCACGAACGACTCGGTGCCCTATCTGCTCGCGGCGCTGCGCGAGCTGAACGTGCCGAGAGAGGCGGTCGATTACGTCCTGCTGACCCACGTGCACCTCGATCACGCCGGCGGCGCGGGCCGGCTGATGCGCCTGCTGCCCAACGCGGTGTGCGTACTGCACCCCCGGGGGGCGCCGCACATGATCGATCCGGGCCGGCTGATCGCCGGGTCACAGGCCGTGTACGGGCCGGAGCGCTTCGCGCGCCTGTACGGCACGATCGAGCCCATCGCGGCCGAGCGTGTGCGCATCACCGGCGACGGCGAGCGCCTCAGCCTCGCCGGGCGAGAGTTCCAGATCCTGCACACGCCGGGACACGCGCTGCACCATCAGGTCTTCGTAGACCCTGCGCACCGCTGCGTGTTCACCGGCGACACGTTCGGCATCTCCTACCGGGAGCTCGACAGCCCGTCCGGCGCGTTCATCACCCCGACCACGACCCCGACCCAGTTCGACCCCGGGCAGATGTGCGCCTCGATCGACCGGCTCCTCGCGCTTGCGCCCGAAGCGATGTACCTGATGCACTACAGCCGCGTCACCGACGTGCCGCGCCTCGGGGAATCGCTCAAGCAGCAGGTCCGCCAGCTCGAGCGCATCGCCCGTCAGAGCGCCTCGGCCGCCGACCGCCACGAGGCGATCCGCGCGGCGATGTGGCAGCTGTGGCGCGAGCTGGCGCGCCGCCACGGCTGTCCGGTCGGCGAGGCGCGGCTCGCCGAGCTGCTCGCCGGGGACCTCGAACTGAACACCCAGGGCCTGGTCCATTGGCTGGACACCCGCGCCGGATGAGCGGATAACGACGGGCGCGGCCGCGGCGGGACCGCCTTAAGGGTGACTTAAGATTGCCCGCGTATTCTTCCAACCTAGATTCGTTCGTGTGCAGATCAACTATTGGATTCGCAGAGGCTGATATGACCATGAGGAAAGTGATTCGAAACCCGCTGGTCGCGGCCGCGCTCGGCGCACTGATCGGCGCCGCGCCGCTCGCCGCGCTCTACAGCGTACGGGCCGCCGATGCCGCCAATACCCCGCCGGCAGGCGTGACCTCGAGCGAGCCGCGGGGCGGGGTGGCCGTGGTGCTGCCGGACTTCTCCACCCTGGTCAAGAAGTACGGCCCCGCGGTGGTGAGCATCCGCGTCATCGAGAAATCCTCCGGCTCGGGGATGCAGGGCACGCCGTTCGGGCCGAGCAGCCCGTTCGCGCCGTTCTTCCACAACTTCCCGTTCCAGGCCCCGCAGCAGGGGCCGATCGAGGGCGAGGGCTCGGGGTTCATCATCCGCCCCGATGGGCTCATCCTGACCAATGCCCACGTGGTGGCCGGCGCGAGCAAGATCACCGTGCAACTGCGTGACCGGCGCCAGTTTCCGGGCAAGGTCGTCGGCATCGACAAGGTCTCGGACGTGGCGGTGATCAAGATCGCGGCGAACAACCTGCCGACGGTGCAGATCGGCGACTCGAGCAAGCTCGAGGTCGGGCAGTGGGTGCTCGCGATCGGCGCGCCGTTCGGCTTCGACAACACTGCCACCGCGGGCATCGTGAGCGCCAAGGGCCGCATGCTGCCGCACTCGAACTACGTGCCGTTCATCCAGACCGACGTGCCGATCAATCCGGGCAACTCCGGCGGACCGCTGTTCAACATGCAGGGCCAGGTGGTCGGCATCAACTCGCAGATCTACAGCCGTTCGGGCGGCTACATGGGTCTGTCGTTCTCGATCCCGATCAACGTGGCGATGCACGTGGCCGATCAGCTGATCGCCACCGGACACGTGCGCCGCGGCGAGCTCGGCGTCTATATCCAGCCGGTCGATCAGGGCCTGGCCGACTCGTTCGGACTGCCCGCGCCGGAGGGCGCCCTGGTGGCGAGCGTCAACCCGGGCAGCCCGGCGCAGGCCGCCGGCATCCAGGCGGGCGACGTGATCATCGCGCTCAACGGGCACAAGATCGAGAACTCGAACGATCTGCCGGTGCGGGTCGCGAGCCTGCTGCCCGGAACCAAGGTTGACCTGACGATCTGGCGCAACCATGCCGAGCGGCATGTCACCGTCACCCTCGGGGCCATGGGCACCGGCACCCTGGCGGCGGCCGGCGGCGCGCAGAGCCCCGGCGGACGGCTGGGTCTGGTGGTGCGTGCGCTGACGCCGGAGGAGCGGCAGCAGGACAACACCAAGAGCGGGCTGCTGGTGCAGGGCGTCAGCGGCCCGGCCGAGGATGCCGGTATCCAGCCGGGCGACATCGTTCTCTCGGCCAACGGTGAGCCGGTCTCCTCGCCGAGCCAGCTGCAGGCCGCGGTGGCCAAGTCCAAGGGCCACGTGGCGCTGCTGATCCAGCGGGGCGACACGCGGATCTTCGTGCCGGTCGAAGTGCAGTAGCCTGCTGCCGGGGCGGCCGCAGGCCGCCCCGGCACGCGGGCCGAGTCCGTTCAAGCAGGGAATGCGCATCACGGCAGGCCGAGGGCGCTGGCGGCCAGCGCCCGGTGCCGTGCAATGAGCAAGGGCGCGGTGCGAGCCCGGCCGACACCGGTTCCCCGGCCGGTGAGTTGCGGTCCGGGAAGGGGCTGACGCCCTTCCCGGACCGTGTTCTGCGGCCCGTGGGGCTCAGCGGCCGATCAGCGCCCCGACCAGCGCGTGTAGGGCCGCGGCACGGTGTGCAATCCCGGCTTGAGGTGGCTGAAGTAGGCCGCCACGGTGCGGATCTCGGCATCCGTGAGCGAGTGGGCGATCGCATCCATGATGGGGCTCTGGCGGTAGCCGGTCTGATACTCGTGCAGCACCCGGATGAGGTAGCTCTCGTGCTGGCCGGCGAGTGTCGGGTACATCGGCGCGACGCCGATTCCGTTGGCGCCATGGCAGGACGCGCACACCTGGGCCGCCTTGGGCACGGCTGACTGCGGGACGGGTTTGGCGGTCACGGGCTTGCCGCCGAGGTAGGTCGCCACGTCGGCGATCTGCTGCTCGTTCAGGGACAGCGCCTGCAGATGCATGGTGGGATAGGCGCGCTGGCCGTTGCGGTACTCGTTCAGCGCGTTGATGAGGTAGGTGACCGACTGACCCCGCAGCCGCGGCACGGCGTAGTCGGGATATGCGTTACGGTATCCTTTGATGCCGTGGCAGCCCAGACACGTGTAGCCGATGATTCTGCCCTGATGCGCGTTGCCCGCGGGCGGCTGCTGGGCCGATGCGGGAGTGGCGAGCGCCGCAAACCCCCCCGCAGCGATCACCAGGGCGATTCGCAGGCCCGAACGCACGTATGAACACAGCCAAAGTTCCGACATGGTGATCTCCGGCCAAGTGCGCAAAGCAGTTGCCGATCTTATCGGACGGGCCACCTCGGACGCCAGCCGGGCGAGAGGCCGATGATCGGACTGATCCAGCGGGTCATCCGCGCCGAGGTGAGCACGCAGGGCCGGCCGCTCGGGACGATCGGCCGCGGCACGCTGGCGCTGATCGGGGTGCGGCGCGGGGATGACCGGGCGGGGGCCGAGCGGCTGCTCGAGCGCCTGCTCGCCTACCGGATCTTCCCGGACACGGCGGGCCGCATGAACCTCTCGCTGCGGGACGCCGGCGGGGGGCTGCTGCTGGTGCCGCAGTTCACACTGGCCGCGGACACGCACAAAGGCACCCGGGCCGGCTTCAGCGCAGCCGCCCCGCCCGAGCAGGCGCGGGAGCTGTTCGCTCACCTGGTGCGCGAGGCACAGCGCCGGCACACGCCGGTGGCGAGCGGGGAGTTCGGCGCGGACATGCAGGTCGAGCTCATCAACGACGGCCCGGTGACGTTCTGGCTCGAGAGCTGAGGCGAAGGGGTATCCGTGTTTTCCCCGATGCCGCGCGGTCAAACTTTCTCGGCCCGGGCGGGTCAATTGGCCTATGATGAGCGCTGGTTCTTCCATTTTATTCGCGTAAGCGGAGTCCAGAGCTTATGGATTTCGATTTCAAGACCCTGCTGGTCATCCTGGTCGTCGTGCTGCTGATCTTCGGCGGCAAGAAGTTGCGCACCATCGGTGATGACCTGGGCCATGCCGTGCGGGGCTTCAAGAAGGCGATGAACGAGGGCGACAAGGAAGAGTCCGCCTCATCCGCCGAGACTCGGCAGATCCGCTCCGAAGGGTCCGATGCCGAATTCCCCGAGATGAAGAGCGGCACCCAGGCACCGAAGAGCGGCCGGAACGCCTGAGGCCCGTGGCGAGGACGGCCCCGCAGCGCACGGCCCGCGCGGCCGGCCGGGTCCGCATCGGCGCCCGGTGCGCCCGCTGAGACGCCATGTTCGACTTCGGCTTTTCCGAAATCCTCCTGATCTTCGTCCTGGCGCTGGTCGTGCTGGGCCCGGAGAAGCTGCCCACGGTCGTACGCCGGGTGGGCCGCTGGGTCGGGCGCGCGCGCGCCATGGCGCGGCAGTTCCAGGAGCAGCTGGAGGAGGAGATCGACTTCGACGGCCGCCGCCGCCCGGCTCCGTCCGAGCCGCCGTCCGTCGCGCCCGAGGGCCCGAGCGCCCCGCCGCAGGCGGCTGAGCCGGCCAGCCCGGGCGCAGAACCTGCGCTCCGGCCGTTCGAGCCGGCCGCGGCGGTCGAGCCGGCCGCGGCGGTCGAGCCGCCGGAATTCACCGCAGATCGGCCTGACCCCGACGCCTCCGGCGAGCCGGCCGGCCCGAACTTTGCCCCCGGCGCGCATGAGCCCAGAGCCTGAAAGCCTCGCCGAAGGCACGCTGATCTCGCATCTGCTCGAGCTGCGCGAGCGGATCATCCGTGCGCTGGTGGCGGTCGGGATACTGTTCGTGCCCTGCGCGCTCTATGCCAATCAGATGTTCACCTGGGTGGCACGGCCGCTGCTCACGATGCTGCCGAAGGGCTCGAGCCTGATCGCCACGGGCGTGGCCGCTCCGTTCACCACGCCGTTCAAGCTGGCCTTCTTCGTCGCGCTGTTCGCGGCCATGCCCTATGTGCTCTATCAGGTCTGGGCGTTCGTCGCGCCGGGACTGTACCGGCACGAGAAGCGCTTCGCGCTGCCGCTGCTGATCTCCTCGATCGTGCTGTTCTACATCGGCATGACGTTCGCGTATTTCGCGGTGTTTCCGGCGATCTTCCATTTCTTCGTCGCGACCACCCCGAAGGGCGTGGCGATGATGACCGACATCTCGCAGTACCTGGACTTCGTGCTGGTGATGTTCTTCGCCTTCGGCATGGCGTTCGAGGTGCCGGTCGCGGTGGTGCTGGTGGTGGTGATGAACCTGGTGACGGTGGAGAAGCTGCGCTCCATCCGCGGTTACGTGCTGCTCGGCGTGTTCATCGTCGCGGCATTCATCACTCCCCCGGATGCCGTCTCGCAGTCGATCATGGCCGTGCCGATGTACCTGCTGTACGAGACCGGCGTGATCATGGCGCGCATCCTGGTGCGCCCCCGGACCGATGCGGCCGAGGAGGAGCCGAGCGCGCCATCCTGAGTCCGGCCAGCGTCCATTCACGAGTACAACAACAAGAGCACACGGGGGATCATGAGCACCACCACCAGTGACACGGGCCCGAACGCCGCCGCGGCGTCCGAACGCACCCTGTTCGGCCATCCGCGCGGCCTCGCGACGCTGTTCTTCACGGAAATGTGGGAGCGGTTCACCTACTACGGCATCCAGTCGATCCTCATCCTGTTCATGGTCGCCGCAAGCGGCCGCGGCGGGCTCGCCTTCAGCGACCAGAACGCCAGCGCCATCACCGGGCTGTATTTCGGCGGCACGTACCTGCTGTCGCTGCTCGGCGGCTGGATCGCCGACCGGCTGATCGGCGGGCAGCGCGCGGTGCTCGCAGGCGGCGTCCTGATCACCGCCGGCAATGCGCTGCTCGCCTCCGGCAGCCGCCGCGCGTTCTTCCTCGGACTCATCTTCAACGTGCTCGGCGTCAGTCTGCTCAAACCCAACGTCAGCGCCACGGTCGGGGAACTCTACCCGGAGTCCGAAGGCGGCTCGCGACGCGACGCCGGCTTTTCCATCTTCTACATGGGCATCAACATCGGCTCGCTGCTCGGACCGATGCTCGTGCCGATCGTCGCGCGCGATTACGGCTGGCACGCGGGCTTCGCGCTGCCGGCGGTCGGCATGCTGTTCGGCGTGGCGCAGTTCCTCGCCACGCGCCGCTACCTCGGCGAGTGCGGCCGCCCGCCGGCGGTGCGGCAGCGGCGCTCGTGGCTCGCGCTGTGGGCGTTCGTCGCCGTGATCGCCGTACTGGTGGTGCTGACCGTCGGCGGCATCGTCACGTTCAATCCCGTCACGCTCTCGGCGGGGGTCTCCTGGGTGGTCGCGGTTCTGATGGCCGGGTACATGCTGTACATGGCGCTGCTCGCCGGCCTGAGCCGCGAGGAGCGCAGCCGCGTGTTCGCCATGGCGGTGCTGTTCGCCGCCTCGACGGTGTTCTGGATGGGCTACATGCAGATGTTCGCCTCGTTCAATCTGTTCGCCCAGCAGTACACGGATCGCTACATCTTCGGCTGGAAGATGCCCGCCGGACTGATGCAGATCATCGACCCGGTGTTCGTCATCGCGCTCGCCCCGTTGTTCGCGGCGCTGTGGGTTTCGCTCGGGCGGCGCGGCCGGGACTTGTCGTACCCGGCGAAGTTCGCCTGGGGACTGCTGCTGCTCGGCGCGGGCTTCTGGGTGATGTACGCCGCTGCCCTGCGCGTGCTGCATGGCCAGCAGGTCTCGCCGCTGTGGCTGACCGTGACGTACTTTCTGGATGCGTGCGGGGAGCTGTGCCTCTCGCCGGTGGGATTGTCCTCGAGCACCAAGCTCGCGCCGAGGCGCTTCGCCGGCCAGACCATGGGGCTGTGGTTCCTCACCCTTGCGCTCGGCAGCATCCTCGCCGGCCTGCTCTCGAGCGAGTTCAGCGCGGCGCATCTGGCGACGCTGCCTGCGCTGTTTTTGAAGCTGTTCTGGTGGGGTGTCATCGGCGGCGGCGTGATGCTGCTCTTTACGCCGGCGGTCAAACGACTGATGGCGGGCGTGCACTAGCGCGCGCGCCTCGGGGAGGGGCTCGACCGTGAAGTGGATCCGCAACTTCGCGCAGCTGACGCGCGCGCAGCGCCACGCCTATTTCGCAGCGCTCGGCGGCTGGACGCTCGACGCGTTCGATTTCTTCATTTTCATCGTATCGCTGCGCGCGATCGGCATGGACTTTCGCACCAGCCTCACCGCCGTCAGCTTCGGCATCACCCTCACGCTCGCGATGCGCCCGGTGGGCGCCCTGCTGTTCGGCTGGCTCGCGGAGAAGTACGGACGGCGGCCGATCCTGATGGCGAACGTGCTGTCCTACGCGCTCATCGAGCTCGCCTCGGCGTTCGCGCCCAGCCTCGCCGTCCTGCTCGCGCTGCGCGCGGCATTCGGGCTCGCGATGGGCGGGGAGTGGGGGGTCGGCGCGGCGCTCGCGTTCGAGACGCTGCCGGCGCAGGGCCGTGGGTTCTTCTCCGGGCTGCTGCAGGAAGGCTACGTGCTCGGCTTCCTGCTCGCGGCGGCCGTCTCGCGGCTGTTCTTCGCGGCCGTCGGCTGGCGCGGACTGTTCGTCATCGGGGCGGTCCCGGCGCTGCTCGTGCTGTACATCCGCTGGGGCGTTGCGGAGTCCCCGGCGTGGCTCGCGGGCCGGCACGCCAGGCGCGCCACGCTGCGCGAGCTCTGGCGCATCGCGCGCGCCAACGCGCCGCTGCTGCTGTACATGATCGCGCTCATGGCGCTGTTCAACGCCTTCTCGCACGGCTCACAGGATCTGTACAAGCCGTTCCTCATCCAGCAGCGCGGACTGACGGGCGCGCGCGCCGACGACTTGCTGATGCTGATGAACATCGGCGCGCTGTTCGGCGGCATGGGGTTCGGTGCGCTCTCCGAGCGCATTGGCCGCAGGAAGGCGATCGCCTGCGCGGCGCTGCTCGCCCTGCCGGTGATCCCGTTGTGGACCTATGCCCCGAGCGTGCCGCTGCTTGCGCTGGGTGCGTTCCTGATGCAGTTCATGGTGCAGGGGGCCTGGGGGATCGTGCCGGCGCACCTCAATGAGCTCTCGCCCCCGGGCGTGCGGGCGATCCTGCCGGCCTTCGCCTATCAGCTCGGCAACTTCGCGATGGCGCTGCTCGCCCCGCTGCAGTCGAGCATCGCCGCACGCCACGGGCACGATCTCGGCGCGGTGCTGGCCTGGACGCTCGGCATCGTCGCGGTGGCGCTGACGGTGGCGACGCTGCTCGGCAAGGAGGCCAAGAGCGTGGCGTTCGTGGGCGGCCCCGCCGGGCGCTGAGCCGGCCGGCGCCTGCGGCGGCGCCGGCCGGCCCGCTCCGGTCAGTGCGCGGGTTTGATGAATTTCAGCAGGTAGGCATCGGCATAGCCGATCGCCGCGTAGTGGCGGCGGGCCGCCGGGCTCTTGTCCGCGAGCGTCGGCGGCAGGAGGAAGACCGGGACGTTGCGCGGATCCTTCGGATTGGCAAGCGCCTCGGAGGTCCCGCCGAGCTCAAAGCCGGCCGCCTCGGCCTCGTGAATCACGAACGCCTGCGGGAGACGGGCCATCGGGAAACACGTGACGAGCGGCGTGCCGGGCGCGCAGCGATGGCCGGCGATGCCGAGAATGCCGCCGGGCTTGAGCACGTGATAGGCGCTGCGCAGAAACTTCTCGAGGAAGATCGGGGTCACCTCGTGGTGCACGTTCTCGAACATCAGATCGTGCATGTTGTTGAACGTAACCACCATGTCGGCCGAGTCCGGCGCGCCGAGATGCAGGTAGTTCGGCAGCTCGAACGGCTCGAGCCGCACCCTGCCATAGACGGCCGGATCCGCCGCGAGCTTGTGGTAGTAGTACAGCGCCGAGCGATGCGCGTAGCCGGTCGTGCCCGCCACCGGCGGCGTCGCCTCGATGAGCTGACCGTGGGCGCGCAGGAACGGCGCCAGAATCTCCGTGTACCAGCCGCCTCCGGGCAACACCTCGACGACGCGCATGTTCGGGCGGATGCCGAAGAACTCCAGCGTCTGCAGCGGATGACGGTATTTGTCGCGCTTCTTATAGGCGGGCGTGCGCTGCGGTCCGTTGATGGCCGCCTCGAGCGCCTGCCGCACCGCAGCCGGGGTGGCCGCGTATACCCGCGGCGCGAAGCCGGCGAGCGCGAGGGTGCAGGCGGCCGCCCACAGCACGAGGCGGGCGGGAACTTGAGCGGAACGGTTTGAGCGCGACGTGCGCGCGGCGGGCGGGGCGGATGAGCGCATGGAACGACCTCCGGATGTCAAAGGCGGCAACGATAGCGCGGCTCGGTGCGCCGACCAAGTCTGCCGCTCAGGGCGCGCGCTGCAGCAGCGGCTTCAGGTACGGCCAGACGTTGTTCAGGACCAGCGGCTCCCCGCGCGCGTTGGGGTGCAGGCCGTCGGACTGCATCAGGCGCGGGTCGAGCGCGATGTGCGCGAGCAGAAACGGCACGAGCGGCACATGAAGCTCCCGCGCCAGGCGCCGATACATGGCCGCGAACTGATGCGTGTAGCGCGGCCCGTAATTCGGCGGGAGGAGCAGGCCGAGCAGCAGTACGCGCGCGCCTGCGGCACGCGCGAGACGCACCATGGCGGCAAGGTTGCGCGCCGCGAGCGTCAGCGGCAGTCCGCGCAGCGCATCGTTCGCGCCGAGCTCGAGGATGACGATGCCCGCTCGGGAGGCGCGCAGTTCGTGCGGCAGACGCTCGAGCCCTCCCGTGGTCGTCTCGCCGCTCACGCTGGCGTTGACGATACGGTATGGGTACCCTTGGCTGTGCAGGCGTTTCGCCAGCAGCGCCACCCATCCCTGCTCCGGGCGCAATCCATGCGCGGCGCTCAGGCTGTCGCCGAATACGAGGATGGTGCGATTCGAGGCCCAGGCGGAGGGCAGTGTGATGACGAGCAGCCCGATGCCCAACACGGCGAGCCAAGACGGCCCGATGCGGGAGTGCGTTCTCAAAGCCGAGCACCTCACGAAGACGGTCGACAGTCCGAGCGGTCCGCTGACTATTGTGCACGAGGCGTCGCTCGAGATCGCCTCCGGCGAGACCGTGGCGGTGACCGGCCCGTCGGGCGCCGGCAAGTCCACGCTGCTCGCGCTGCTGGCCGGTCTGGACCTGCCGACGAGCGGCCGTGTGCTGCTCGCCGGACACGACCTGACCGCGCTCGATGAAGACGGGCGCGCGCGCGTGCGCGCCCGCCACGTCGGTTTCGTGTTCCAGGCGTTCCACCTCATTGGGGCGCTGACGGCGCTCGAGAATGTCGCGCTGCCGCTCGAACTGGCGCGCCAGAGCGGTGCGCGCGCCGCGGCGCGCGCCGCGCTCGCGCACGTGGGTCTCAGCGAGCGCGCCGGACACTATCCGCGGCAGCTCTCCGGCGGTGAGCAGCAGCGCGTCGCGCTGGCGCGGGCGTTCGTCGGCCGGCCTGCGGTGCTGTTCGCCGACGAGCCGACCGGCAATCTCGACAGCGTGACCGGCGCGACCGTCATCGAGCGGCTGTTTGAGCTGAACGCCGAGGCCCACACGACGCTCATTCTCGTGACGCACGACCGCGAGCTCGCCGCGCGCTGCGGGCGCACCGTGCGCATGGAAGCCGGCCGGGTCCTGTAGCGTGCGTACCGTCCGCTTCGCACTGCGCATGCTGGGCCGGGAGTGGCGCTCGGGCGAGCTTGGGGTGCTGGTGCTCGCCCTGACGATTGCCGTCGGAGCGCTCTCGGGTGTGGGCTTCCTCGTCAGCCGTGTCCGAGCGGCCGTCGCGCTGCAGGCCACCGAGGTCCTGGCGGCCGACCTGCGGCTCGAGTCCCCGCAGCCCATCCCCGCGGCGGATTTCACCGAGGCCGCCCGGGAAGGCCTGCGCAGCGCGCGCGCGGTCGGCATGCTGAGCGTGGTGTTCGACGGCGAGCGCAGCCAGCTCGCCGATGTGTACGCGGTCACGGACGGCTATCCGCTGCGCGGCCGGGTCCGAGTCGCCGGCCAGCCGTTCGCGCCGGGGACGGCTGCCACGGGCATCCCGCCGCGCGGGGTCGTGTGGCCCGACTCGAGACTGCTCTCGGCGCTCGGCGCGCAGGTCGGCGCGCGGCTCGCCATCGGGTCGGCGGGCTTCACCGTCGGGCGCGTGCTGATCTCGCGGCCCGACCAGGGCGGGACTTTCACCGGTCTGGTCCCGGGCCTGCTGATGAACGCCGCCGACCTGCCGCGCACGCAGCTCATTCAGCCCGGCAGCCGCGTGCATTACAGCGCGCTCTTCGCCGGCCCGGCCGGGCGCGTCAGGGTGTTTCGCGCGTGGCTGCAGGCGCATCTGGGCAGCGGCGAGCGGCTGCGCACGATCGCCGAGGCGAGCCGGCAGATCCACGGTGCAGTGCAGCGCTCGGACCGATTCCTGAATCTGGCCAGCCTGGCTGCGGTCCTGCTGTGCGCCGCGGCGGTGGCCATGGCGGCGCGGCGCTACGTGGCGCGCCACCTCGACACCGTGGCGCTGCTGAAGACTCTGGGCTCGACACGCCGCGCGGTGTTGAGTCTGACGCTCACCCAGCTGACGGCGGTGGCGCTCGCCACCGCCGCGCTCGGCGGCGCGCTCGGCTATCTGACACAGCTGTGGCTGGTGCACGCGCTGCGCGGGCTGCTGGCGGTGCGGGAGCTGCCCGCGCCCGGCCTCGCCCCGGCCGGCCTCGCGCTGCTGGCGGCGCTGGCGCTGCTCGGCGGGTTCGCGCTGCCGCCGCTGCTGCAGCTGACGCGCGCCCCCGCGGTGCGCGTGCTGCGCCGCGACCTGGGGCCACCGCGGCCGGCGGCGCTGCTCTCGTTCGGCCCGGCCGCCGCGTTGATCGTGCTGCTCATCTATTGGGTCATGGGCAGCGGCAGGCCGTTCGTGATGCTCTCGATCGGCCTGGCCGCATTCATCGCCCTGCTCGCGGGGGCGGGGCTGCTGCTGGTGATGCTCGCCAACCGGCTGCGCGGCCGGGTGGGCGTCGCATGGCGCTACGGCATCGCCAATCTCGGCCGGCGGCGCCTCGAGAGCGTGGTGCAGCTCGCCGCCTTCGGCACGGGCATGATGGCGCTGCTGCTGCTCGGCATCATCCGCACCGACCTCACCGGCGGCTGGCGCCGCACGCTGCCGGCGGATCTGCCGAACTACTTCTTCATCAACATCCCGCCGGCGAGCCGCACGGCCTTCGATGCCTTTCTGCGCGCTCAGGGCGCGCATCCCGCGCGCATGCTGCCGCTGCTGCGCGGCCGGCTGACCGAAATCGGCGGACGGCCGGTGGAATCGGTGCGCTTCGCCGATCCGCGCGGGGAGCGCTTTGCGATGCGCGAGCAGAACCTCACCTGGTCGGCGAGGCCCGGCAGCGGCAATCGCATCGTCGCGGGCCGCTGGTGGAGCGCGGCCGACTACGGCAAGCCGCTGGTGTCGGTCTCGACGGAGTTCATGCGCTGGCTGGGGCTGCACCTCGGCGAGCAGCTGACCTTCGAGATCGCGGGAAGCCGGTTCACGGTGCGCATCGCCAGCGTGCGCCAGGTGCAGTGGGACAGCTTCAAGCCGAACTTCTTCATCGTGTTCGCCCCGGGGCTGCTGGAGAAGCAAGCCGGCACTTACATCACGAGCGCCTACCTCACGCCGCGCCAGGCACGCTCGCTCGCTCAAGTGGCGCAGCGCTTTCCGAGCGTGTCGATCTTCGACATCGACGATCTGCTGCATGATGTGCGCACGATGCTCGAGCGGGCGATCCTGGCGGTGCAGACCGTGTTCGTGTTCACGCTGCTGGCGGGGCTGACGGTGCTGCTGGCCGCGGTCCAGGCGAACCGCGAGCAGCGCCGGTACGAGAGCGCGATGCTGCGCACCCTGGGGGCGAGCCGCGCGACGGTGGCCCAGGGGATCCTGGCGGAGTTCGCCGCGCTCGGCGCGCTCTCGGGGCTGATCGCCGCGCTCGGCGCGAGCGTGGCCGCGTGGTATCTCACGCGCCAGGTGCTGAATCTGCCCTACCGCTTCAACCTGGCGGCCTGCCTGATCGGCATCGCGGGCGGCACACTGTTCGTGGCGGCGAGCGGCTGGCTCGCCACGCGCTCGGTGCTGAACCAGCCCCCGCTCGCGGTCCTGCGCGGCGGCGCGGAGTAGCCGGCCGCGGCGGACGCGCGTCCGCCGCGGCCGGCAGGCTCACGGCTGCAGATCCTTCGCCACGAGCACGCCCCGCTCGTACACGGCCGAGCTCCAGGGCGCCTGCAGGATGAAGCGTGCGCGGCTGCCGCAGTGCGCGAACTGCACGGTGAAGGACACGCTGCCTGATCCTCCCGCCGGGATGTTGCCGATCGGCAGCGGCTTATCGGGCGGGGAGAGAATCCTCGCCCGGCAGCGCGGCCCGCCGCGCAGCCAGCGGCCGTGGCCCCGCTCGCCGCGGAAATCGTCGTCGTCCCCGCGCATCGGAATCAGGAACAGGCGGTTGATCTGCGTGTCGTAGGCCGTCGCCTCGCTGGGGTTCGTTGCGGTGATCGTCCAGGTCTGCGACCCGGGCGGTCCGGAGCGCGAGGTGAGCGCGACCTCGAGCCCGTAGCCCGGCAGGTGCGTCGGATCGACGATGCCCCAGTACGCGGGCTTGGCCTGCAGCCGCGTGTCGAACGGCAGCGGCATGTCCAGCCGGTTGATCGGGAAGCTGTCGAGCCAGGTATTGTCGTCCGCCATGCCCCAGAACGTGACGGCCTCGAGCGTGCCTTTCAGCGCCCGGAATACATCGAAGTACTCCTTGTACAGCCAGCCCTGCTCATCGAGCAGGGCCGGCGGCACGGTGCCGCCGTTGGCGCCGTAGTTCGAGGTGTTGTCATTCTGCGCATAGACGCTGTTGTCGAGCTCGGTCACCTGCTGGCGCAGGCGCGGGAACAGCCGGTGCAGCGTCTCGATCGACCAGTACTGCGCCCAGGGCGAGGGTCCGTCGATGTGCGTGTGCATCTCGTGGCCGATCCCATCGAGCGGCACGCCGCGCGCGCGCAGATGCCGGATGAGCCGGATCATGCATCGCAGGCGCTTGGGGTTGCTGAGCCCGTACTCGTTGATGAACAGCTGCGTGCCCGGCGGGGCGTATTCGCGCGCGGCCCACAGCGCGATGCTGATGTAGCGCGCGCCGAGCACCTTGTAGAACGGACCGTGCACCAGGCAGTCCGGCTCGCTCGGATCGATCGGCTCGTTGACCACGTCCCAGACATAGACCGCGCTGCCGAAGTGCTGCACGAGGTTCTTGATGTGGTTGCGGATGCGCTCGGTGAGGAGCATGACGTCCGCCGGGTTCGAGGCCGACAGCGGCGTGGTGCCGTTTTTCTCCAGGAACACCCAGGCGGGCGTCTGCGCGCCGGTCGACCAGACGAGATTGTGGCCGCGGATCAGCATGTGATGCTGCTCGGCGAACTGCACCTCCGCGTCCGCCGCGGCGTAGGTGAAGTGTCCCTCGGTCGGCTCGGTCTCCTGCCACTTCATGTCGTTGCCGGAGACGATGCTGTCGAAGTGCTTCACCAGCAGCTGCGCGTGGGCTCCGGCGAGGTCCGACTGGTCGATCTCCGCGCCGACCGGAAAGTAGGCCGCCAGCGTCTTGTATATGGAGGGAATGTTCTGCTGGATGGTGAGCGGCGGCAGGTATTTGAGCTTGAAGTCCGTGATGTAGAAGTCCTGCGTGCCGCTCGCGGACTCGACGTACAGATACGCCTTGCCCGGATCGTAGGCGGCGGCCATCGAATAGTTCGGGATCGACAGCCTCACCCATTGGCCGAGCGGCACGGCGGTATCGGGCACGACCGTGTAGTAGGAGGTCGTGGCCTGCCCGGTGCTCGGATCGGTCAGCGTGGTCTGCAGACTCACCCGCAGCGTGTCGGCCTGGGTGGCATCCGGACCGAGCATCACCCAGACGCTGATGGCGTAGGAGGAGCCGACGTACATCTTGTCGCTGACGTTGATCTGCGGACCGTCCCAGGCTGCGACGCGGTGGGTGACCCGCAGCGCCCGGGTCTCGCCCGCGGGGCCATTGGTGATCGCCGTATTGGTGAGCACCGAGGAACCGCTGCGCGACGACCAACCGTCCGTTGCGCCGTCCTCGAAGGTGGTGGTGATGCCGGAGTTGTCCTGGGGACCGTTCGGCGGTCCGGCCACCTCGGTGATGGTGACGTCATCGAGATAGAAGGACTGGGCTGTGGTCGGCCCCACGAGCTGTGCGTACAGCAGCAGGCTCGTGGCGGTGGTGCTGACCGTATAGGTGCCGCCGATCTGCGCCCAGGCCGAAGCGGTCACCGGCACCTGGTACTGGCCGACCGTGTCGTAACACGTACCGCCCTGGCAGCCGGGATCCTGGCGCTGCACGGTGAAATTGGCGTCCGTCGCGGCCTCTGCGGGCGTGAGCATCACGTAGCCGGTGATCGTATAGGTCGCGCCCGGCGCAAGACCGGTGAGCTGCAGCGCGGGACCGCCCTGGCCGCTGCTGTTGGTGGTGGTCAGCAGGCTGTGGGTTCCGCCGTCCGGATCGGCCGCGGCCGTCGCGGCCGTCGAGTTGACCGGTGCCGAGGCGTTGTCGAAAGAGACCCAGCCGTCCGTGCCGCCGTCCTCGAACGTGTACTGCGCCACGACCTGCGCCTGCGCCGGCCGCGCGAGCAGCGCGGCGAAGCCTGCCGCGAGGAATGTTATCGATATCAGACGAATGAGCCCCGGGCGGACCCGAGAACGACACGCACAACGAAACATAGGCGTTCCCCCTGCGTTGTTGTTCATGACCGCATCGGGGGCACCGCACCCCGATGGGTGGTAGCGGTATCACGGTAAGGCGGGAGCGGGCATTTGTCAAAGAGTTTGTCGGCAGTGACGGCGTGCGCGCGGAAACCGGCGGGATTTCAACACGTTGGATGCAGCGCAATCTTCAGCGCAACGATCCGGGAATTGGCACGGGGGTTACGGCGTGGACGGGCGGCCAATCGCGCTCTGGCGCTTCGCACGTTCTGCCCGCCGCAACGGCGATCATCCGTTCGAGCTGCCTGGAGCGGGCGAGGGCATCCATGACGCTCGGGTGCGGCGCATCGCTCTTGAGAAGACAACCGCGCGCGCACGGCCGCTCGCACATCTGTATGAGCTCTCGGGCATCGGCGCGGACTGTCCCGGGCCGGACCGCCAGACACCGCTCCTCGTGCAGCATCGACCCACGGGGTGATGTGGTTGCCTTGCGGTGCGTCGGGCACCGGGGTCTTGCGCAGCCCGCGGGCGCGCGGACCGGTGGCCTGAATTGACTCTGCACCGGCATCCTGCGGTCCTCAGTTCAGGCACAATGCCGCGCAGGGCCGCGACGAACCCTCGAGTGCTCGGCCGAGATCGGCGCATGCGCGCCGAGCGGACGGCGACTCTTGCGGCCTGCGGCAACGTGCCGCCGCGCACCATGGCGGCCGCCCAGCTCATGCTTGCGACCGCGCTGCCGCTTGACGCGAACGGCGTTTGCCTTTCGAATGGCGGCGTACGCGCCAAATGAGTGCGCGCACCGTCGCCCCTGCTTGCGCGCGCCGATCCGCCCGATTTCCAGGAAGTATACGTGCCCAACGTTTTGACCCAGTACCCACCGTGTGACAGGACCAACGAATTCGCCTGCGCAGCGCTCACGGCACGAGTGACGTTGGGATCTGGCTTGCATCCGTAGCGACGTGACGGACGAGTCCACAAGCACCGGCAGGCGCCGCGGGACCCGGCGCGTGCTGAGCCCGGGCGCCTGCGCGGCAGCCACTGCCGCGCCGCGCTCATGGGCCATCCGGCTGGCCAGATCGCAGTGATCGGCCCGGTGGCGCGATGAGTGTCAGAAAGTCTCTGCTCTGGGCCGTCGCGCTCGATGTGCTCATTGGGATGGCCGTGCTCACATGGCTGCATGTCTCGGCAGCGCAGCGCGCCGCGGAGCGGCAGCTCAGGGCCGAGGTGGCGCGGCTCGGCGCCGCAGCAGCGCAGCTCGCCGACCAGGCGGCCCAACGAAGCCTCCTCGCGACGCGGGGGGCCATCCGCGCGACGCGCCCGCGCATCGTGCAGCTGGCGCACACCGGGCGCCTGAGCGCGCTCGACGGACCGGCCTGTCCGCCGGCATCGGCGACACCGCCGCTGCCCGGCCACCCGCTCGCACCGCTCTCTGAGGGCTGCGTGCGAAATCTCGCCGAGCATCCGCGGCGCATGTTCCGCGACATCGAGCGGCGCACCTTCGATTACTTCTGGCTGACCGCCGACCCCAAGACGGGCTTGTCGCCGGATCGCTGGCCGGCCCGCGCTCCGGCCAGCATCGCGGCGGTCGGCTTCGCCCTGACCGCGGATGTGATCGGTGCCTACCGCGGTTACGTCACCCGACACGAGGCCGCGGCCCGGGTGCGCAAGGTCCTGGCGTTCCTGCTCAGCCTGCCGCAGGGACGGGGACCGAGGGGTTATGCGGGCTATCACGGCTTCTTCTATCACTTCATCAACATGCACACGGGCCTGCGGTATGGCCGCAGCGAGCTCTCGACCATCGATACCGCGCTGCTGATGGCGGGCGTGCTCACCGCCGGGGAGTACTTCGATCACGATACGCCGACGGAACGGCAGGTCCGCCAGCTGGCCAATCGTCTCTACCGGCGCGTCGATTGGAGCTGGGCGGCGCCGGGCGGCAGCTCGCTGGTGAGCATGGCCTGGCACCCGCACCGCGGCTTCTCGAAGCTGCGCTGGCACGGATACAACGAGGCATCCATCCTTTACATTCTCGGCCTGGGCTCCCCGACGCACCCTCTGGCGCAGAACGCGTGGAGCGCGTGGAGCGCGACCGATCATCACGACCTGCGGCATTTCGGCGGCCTGACGCTGCTGTCATTCGGCCCGCAGTTCGGCTACCAGTACACGGCCGTGTGGGTCGATCTGCGCGGCATCGCCGATCCGTTCATGCGGGCCCAGGGAGAAACCTACTTCCTGAACGGCGTGATCGCGACTCTGGTGCAGCGCCGCTACGCCATCATCAATCCGCACGGCTGGGCCGGCTACGGGCCCAACATCTGGGGACTGACGGCATGTGACGGACCGGGATACGTGCGCGCCCCCTATCACGGCCGGATGCGGCAGTTCTACGGTTATGTCGCCCGCGGCATCAGCAAACACAGTGTCGACGACGGGACACTCGCGCCGACCGCGGCGATCGGCTCGCTGATGTTCGTCCCGCGGTACGTGACCGAAGCGACGCAGGCGCTGCTGCGCCGGTACGGCGACATGATCTACACGCGCTTCGGCTTCGTCGATGCCTTCAACCCCAGCTTCACCAATGCCCGGCTGGCGCAAGCCGGCCGCGTCGTGCCGGGCCGCGGCTGGGTCGACACCGCCTTCCTCGGCATCGACCAGGGACCGATCATCGCCATGATCGAGAACGAGCGCAGCCGGCTGATCTGGCGGATCATGCGCCACAGCCCCTACATCCGCCGCGGACTTAAGCGCGCGGGATTCACCGGCGGCTGGCTCGACGAGAAGATGGCGCACGCCGGCGCACGGCACCGGCGGCACGGACTGCCCGCTCGTGTGCCCGGGGAGTCCGCCCGCGCCCGCGGGTGGCGCTTCGAGCGCCCCGCAGCGCAGTGACCGCAGGCGCCGCTCGGCGCCCGCTCAGGACCCGAGGCCGAGGATGAGATCCGCGGCCTTCTCCGCGATCATGATGGTCGGCGCATTGGTGTTGCCGCTCACCAGCGTCGGCATGATCGATGCGTCGACCACGCGCAGGCCCTCGAGCCCGCGCACCCTCAGCTGCGGATCCACCACGGCCTGCTCGTCCGTACCCATGCGGCACGTGCCCACCGGGTGATACTCGGTTTCGGCGGCGCCGCGGATGAAGTGCTCGAGCTGCGCGTCGCTGCGCCGCTCGGCCCCCGGAAACACCTCTTCGCCGAGATAGCCGCGCAGCGGCGCCTGCGCATAGATCTCGCGCGCCCGGCGGATCCCGGCGATGAGCGGCGCGAGATCGGCCGGCGCGCTGAGGTACGCCGGATCGATGCGCGGGGGCTGCGCCGGGCGGGCCGAAGCGAGACGGATCGTGCCGCGGCTTGCCGGACGCAGGTAACACACATGCAGCGTCATGCCGTAGCCAGGCAGCCTGCGCCGCCCGTGATCGACGACGTAGGCGGGGATGAAGTGCAGCTGCACGTCGGGGCCCGGGGACTGCGGGTCGCAGCGCAGGAATGCGCCGGCTTCGGCGACGTTGCTGACGCCCGGCCCGTTCTTCAGGAGCGCGTAGCGCAGCGCCGTGCGCGCCGCCCCGAAGCCGCGCGCCAGAGGATCGAGGGTGACGGGCTGGGTGCAGGCGTGAATGACGTGGATGTCGAGGTGGTCCTGCAGATTGCGCCCGACGCCCGGCAGCTCGTGCCGTGCCGCGAGCCCCTGCTCGCGCAGCTCGTCGGGCGGCCCGATGCCCGAGAGCAGCAGCAGCTGCGGGGTGTTGATCGCGCCCGCGGCGAGCAGCACTTCGCGCTCCGCGCGCGCTTCGAGCGCGGCGCCCCCGCGGGCGTACTCGATCCCCGTCGCACGCCGGCCCTCGAGCAGGATGCGCAGCGCCAGCGCGCCGGTCACGACGGTGAGGTTGGGCCGGCGCGCGACGGGGTGCAGGTAGGCGCTCGCCGCGCTGCAGCGGCGGCCGGCTCTCTGGGTCACCTGATAGAGCCCGGCGCCGTCCTGCTCGCGGCCGTTGAAATCCGCATTGCGCGCCAGTCCGCTCGCCGCGGCCGCCTCGACGAACAGCCGGCTGAGGGGATTGGTGTAGCGGCGCTCGCACACGTTGAGCGGGCCGCCGCAGCCATGCCAGTCGTCGTAGATGGCCTCGTTGTTCTCGGCACGCCGGAAGTACGGCAGCACATCCTGGTAGCCCCAGCCGGGGTTGCCGAGATCGCGCCAATGGTCGTAATCGCGCGGCTGGCCGCGGATGTACACCATGGCGTTGATCGAACTGGATCCGCCGAGGGTCTTGCCGCGCGGCCAGAACAGCCGCCGCCCGTGCAGCCCGGCCTGAGGCTCGGTCTCATAGAGCCAGTTGACTTTGGGGGTGATGAGCCGGGCGATGCCCGCCGGCATGTGGATCAGGAACGAGTCGTCCCGACCGCCGGCCTCGAGCAGCAGCACCCGGATCGTCGGGTCGGCGCTCAAGCGGTGCGCCAGCACGCAGCCCGCCGATCCGGCGCCGACGATGATGTAGTCGTACGCGTTGGCCATCACGCCTCCCCGGCCACGGCGATCATACTCCAGACACCGGGTGTCTTGACTTCGGCGGGCGTGAGATTGAGCATGGAAAACCGCTTTGGCGACAGGGTCCGTCCCGCCCGGAGGTCAACGTGAAATGCCCCAGATGCAATGTGGACCTCGTGTCCACGGTCCGGCACAGGATCACTGTGCAGGCCTGCCCCGCCTGCAAGGGCATGTGGTTCGAGCGCCAGGAGCTCGATGAGCTCGAGAACGAGGCGTTCGACTTCGGCGAGCATGCCAAGGGCACGCTCGTGCCGAGCGCCACGCCGACGAGCTGGAAGTGCCCGCAATGCGCCGCGGCGCTGCAGCGCTTCGCGTACCGGTTCTACGATCTGGAAATGGCGTTCTGCGAGAACCAGCACGGCTACTGGCTCGAGCACGACGAGGACACCAGAGTGCTCGAGCTGATGCGCCAGGAAGAGAAGGACATGCAGAGAAAGCTGCGTGTTGAGGACCGCTGGGCCGCGACGCTGCGGCGCATGCGCTCGGGGTCGCTGCTCGAGCGGCTGCGCGAGCGGCTGCATTAGAGGCGCACTGCCGCGCGCGGTGCGCGCCGGGCGCCGCAGCCAACAGGCGCTCGCCCGGCGGGATTCGGCCGGATGGCCCGCATCGCCGCGCGCGCCTAGTCCCAGTCCCTCTTGTGCTTGCGCTGGCCGCGCGAGGCCTCGTGCTTGCGATCGCGATGCGGCTGCGCGGGCTTGCGCTTGCCGAACTGACTGGGGGCGATGCCCGCGGCGAGCAGCGCGTCACGTTTGCGCTGGACGTTGGTGCGCGGGATTTTCGTGCGAGTGCTCTTCATGGCTGCGGACCCGCCGGCATTCGGCCGGCCGAAGGATCTCACTCAGGGATGGCGCCCGAGGCGCGGCCGGGCGCGCGCCTCAGGAGGCCGCTGAATGCGCCCGATGCCGCCTGAGCAGGCTGATCGCCACCGGCATCAGCGACACTCCGATGATGATGACGGTGACGAGCCCGAAATTGCGCTTGACCACCGGGACGTTGCCGAAGAAATACCCTCCCCAGAGAAACAGCGACACCCAGGCGACGCCGCCGAGCACGTTGTAGCCCTGGAAACGCCCGTACGGCATGTGTCCGACGCCGGCCACGAACGGCATGCAGGTGCGGATGATCGGGATGAAGCGCGACAGGGCGATCGCCTTGCCGCCGTGGCGCAGGAAGAACGCCTCGGTGCGCCGCAGGTAATCGACCTTGAGCCAGCGGTAGCGGCCGGTGAAGGCCGGCGGCCCGATCAGGCGTCCGACGCCGTAATTGACGGTGTTGCCGAGCACCGCCGCCAGAGCCAGCACGAGCGTGGCGAGCGGCGCGCTCAGCGTGCCGCTGGCGTCGACCGCCGCGACCGCTCCGATGCCGAACAGCAGCGAGTCGCCGGGCAGGAAGGGGGTCACCACCAGACCGGTCTCGGCGAAGATCACCGCGAAGAGGATCGGGTAGGTCCAGCCGCCGACCTGGACCAGCAGCCCCGTCAGGTGCCGGTCGAGGTGCAGGACGAAATCGATGAGCCAGTGAATCATCGGCACAGTCTAGCGGGCATGGCGCTCGAGCCACAGTCGTGGATCGACCGGCTGGGTGCCGCGCCGGATGCCGAAGTACAGCTCCGGACGGCTCGCCCCGCCGCTGTCGCCGGCGGCGGCGATCAGCTGCCCGGCGGCGACCTGCTGGCCGACGCGCGCATAGAGGTGGTCGTTGTGCCCGTAGAGACTCATGTAGCCGCCGCCGTGATCGACGACGATGAGCAGGCCGAGGCCGGCGAGCCAGTCGGCGAAAATGACCCGGCCCGGCGCCACGGCGCGCACCGGCGCATCGAGCCGCGTGGCGATGAGATCGCCGTCCCAGCGCAGGCCGCCGGCGCGCGGCTGGCCGAAGCGCGCGATCAGGCGGCCGGCCACCGGCCAGGGCAGGCGGCCCTGCAGACGGGCGAAGCGCTGCGGCGGCCGCTCGCGCGGCATGCGCGCCTCGGCCCGCCGCAGCGCCGCGATCAGCGCCTGCAGGCCCTGCTGCTGGCGGCGCAGGCGCAGCAGGCGCTCGGCGCGGGTGCGGGTGCGCGCCGCAATGCTCGCCAGCACCTGGCGGCGCTCGAGCGTGGCGTGCTCGAGCGCGGTGAGCTGGCTCTGGCGCTGCTGCTCGAGCCCGGCGAGCTGCGCGTCGGAGGCCTGCAGCTGGCCGTCGAGCAGCGCGATGTGCCGCAGATCGGCCTCGATGTCGCCGATGACCTTGGCCCGCTGGCGGCCGAAGTAGCTGTAATAGGCGAACATGCGCTGCATCCGGCCCGGACCGCCCTGCTCGAGCAGCAGCCTCACGGGGCCCTGCTGCCCGATGAGGTAGGCGGCGCGCAGCTCCCCGGCGAGCACCTGCCGGGTGCGATCGAGGTCCGCCTGGCGCCGCCGGCGGCGTGCCGCAAGACGCGTGCGGCGCGCGGCGAGCGCGGCGCGCTGGCGGCGGATGGACGCGAGGGCCGCGCGGGCGGCGCCGGCGGACTGCTCCGTCGTGCGCAGCGCCTGAGTGAGGCGACTCTGCTCGATCCGTGACTGCTCGACCTGCCGCGCGACGCGCGCGATCTGCACCTGCACCGCGTGCAGGCGCGCCTGGGCGCGGCGGGCGGCGACCTGGGGGGGAATCCGGGCCTGAACCGGGCCCGCCGGGGCGAGCGCCAGCGCCAGCGCAACCAGGAAAATCCGCGCGGCGGGCGCCGCAGGTCTTCGGGTCATGCCGGAATGCATAGGGGCGCTATAATGCGCGACCTTTTGGCGGCCGATACGATCTTCTGGCACCCCTGTGTTCACGGACCATCTTTCTCAATACATCCACCTCCATCCCTGGCTCGTCGTGGCGACTGCCGTCGTCGCGCTGCTCGCGGTCCTGGTTGAGATTCGCTCCCGCACGGAGAGTTTCGCATCCGTCTCCCCGCAGGAGGCCATTCAGCTGATGAACCGCGGCGCGCTCACCGTCGATCTGCGCTCCCCGGAGCAGTATTCGGCCGGCCACCTCACCGGCGCGCGCCGCATGGACGGCGGGCAGATCCTGCAGGCCGAAGAGCTGCTGAAGAAGCACAAGCAGAAACCGATTATCGTGTACTGTAACAGCGGCTCGCTCGCCGCCGCCGCGGTCCGCCAGCTGCGCGAGCAGGGCTTCGAGCAGGCGGTGAACCTTCGCGGCGGCATCTCGGCGTGGCGCGCCGAGCACCTGCCGGTGGAGAAAGGCGCGGGGAGCAATGCATGAGCGCACCGAAGGTGCTCATGTACGCCACCGGCTGGTGCCCCTATTGCGCGCGCGCGCGGCAGCTGCTCGAGCGCAAAGGCATTGCGTTCCAGGAAATCGACGTGGACGAGTTCCCGGAGGCGCGCGCCGAGATGACGGCGCGCAGCGGGCGGCACACCGTGCCGCAGATTTTCGTCGGCGAGACGCACGTCGGCGGTTGTGACGATCTTTACGCGCTCGATGCCCGCGGCGGCCTCGACAAACTTTTGCAAACTGGAGTCTGAATCATGGCGAATGAAGCCGCCGGCACCGTGCCGGCACCCGAAGAGGCCAACGGCCCGATCCTGCAGCTGCAGCACGTCTACCTGAAGGACTGCTCGTACGAGGCCCCGAACGGTCCGCGCGGCGACGGAAACTGGAACCCGCAGATCAATCTCGACCTGCAGACCGCGGTCACGGCGCTCGCCCCTGAGGTGCAGGAAGTGGTGCTGACGGTGACCGTGTCGGCCAAGCAGGGCGAGGCGACGGCGTTCCTGGTCGAGGTCAAGCAGGCCGGCGTGTTCATGCTGCGCAACCTCTCCGAGGAGGACACCAAGCGCGCCATCGGCGCGATCTGCCCCGGCGTGCTGTTCCCGTACGCGCGCGCCCAGGTCTCGCACCTGATCACGCAGGGCGGCTTCCCGCAGCTGCTGCTGCCGCCGGTGAACTTCGACGCCCTGTACGCGGCGAACCAGAGCGGCCAGGGCATGCCGGCCAGTCAGCAGGCCAACTGAGCCCATCCGCCCGCGCCCGTCCATGAGCACCGCATCCGGGAACGACCGGCCGGTGGCCGTGCTGGGCGCGGGCTCGTGGGGGACGGCGCTCGCCGTGCAGTTCGCGCGCAGCGGCCGACCCACGCGGCTCTGGGGCCGCGACCGCGCGCAGATGGCGGTCATGGCCCGAACCCGGCGCAACGAGCGCTATCTTCCCTCCGCCGGGCCATTTCCCGAGGCACTGCAGGTGCAGCCGGACCTGAAGGCTGCGCTCGAGGGCGTCCGCGACCTGCTGATCGCGGTGCCGAGTCATGCGTTTCGGGCGCTGCTGACCGAGATCGCCCCGCTGCTCGCCCCCGAGACCCAGCTCGCCTGGGCCACCAAGGGCTTCGAGCTGTCCTCGGGGCTGCTGCCGCACCAGGTGGCCCGCGAGGTGCTCGGGCCCGGGCGCTCCGTGGCGGTGCTCTCCGGCCCGACGTTCGCGCGCGAAGTGGGCTCGGGGCTGCCGACGGCCATGACGATCGCCTCCACGGATGCGGCCTTCGCCACCGCGCTGGCGCAGGATCTGTCGGCGGAGAATTTCCGCGCCTATACCTCCACCGACATCGTGGGCGTGGAAGTCGGCGGGGCCGTGAAGAACGTGCTCGCGGTCGGCGCGGGGCTGTCCGACGGCCTGGGCTTCGGCGCCAACACCCGCGTCGCGCTGATCACGCGCGGACTTGCCGAGATGATGCGCCTCGGCGTCGCGCTCGGCGCGCGGCGCGAGACGTTCATGGGCCTGGCGGGTCTCGGCGACCTGGTGCTGACCTGCACCGACGACCAGTCGCGCAACCGCCGCTTCGGGCTGCAGCTGGCCGCCGGCCGCACGCCGGCCGAGGCGCTGGCGGCGATCGGCCAGGTGGTCGAAGGCTATCCCGCGGCGCGCGCGCTGCACGCCGTGGCAGCGCGGCACGGCGTCGAGATGCCGCTCAGCGAAGCGGTCTACCGGGTGCTCTACGAAGCGGTTGCGCCCCGGGAGGCCGTGCGCGAGCTGATGACCCGGCCCATCAAGTCCGAAACGGACTGACCGGCGCCGCTCAGTACGCGTGCCAGGCGGCGCGCGCCGCCCCGTACAGTGCGCCGAGCATCAGCAGCAGGATCGGGCCGCCCGAGAGCGCAAATCCGAGCGAGCGGGTCTTCGGATCCTTGACGTAGGACACGAAATAGACCAGCCGGCCGATCAGGTATAGGACGCCGAGACCCGCGGCGGTGGCGGGACTCACATAGTGCGCGAACAGCCACAGCGCGGGAAGCAACATCACCAGCAGCTCGAGCGTGTTCATCTGCACCCGGTAGTAGCGCTCGAACATCTCGTGGCCCGTGGTCGCCGGGGCGGCCACGCGGTAGGTGCCGCGCGCTTTGCCCACGGCCGCGCCGAACGCAAAGAACTGAAGCAGGGCCAGCACGATCACCAGATTGACGAGCGCCATCGAGGCCTCCGGAGGCGGTGTAGGGGACACGGTCGGGACCCGCTCGAGCGCGGGCGTGCCGATTATTCTGCCGATTCGCTCGCCCGGCCGCTCGGCGTTCGGCGCGGCGGGGACACTCTGCAGAGGCGTCGGGTCGATGGCACAATGGCGCGCATGGAGAAGACCCGGGGCTATGCCCATCGGCTCGACCTGCGCACCGGCCTCACCCCGGTCTGGGCGGCGCTCACCGATTCCCGGCTGCTCGCGCAATGGTGCTCGCCCGATGCGTCCATCAACCCCCGGCCGGGCGGGCTGTTCCGGGCGCGCGTCGACCGCGTCACCGAGCTCGAGGCCTGCATCGACGTGCTCGTGCCGGGCAAACGGCTGCGGCTGATCTATCTGCCCTCGGCCGCGCTGCCGCCGGCCGAGAGCGCTCTGGTCGATGATTTCATCCTGGAGCCGTCGCGCTCGGGCACCATCCTGCGCCTGCTCGGCTCCGGGGTTCCCGGCGATCCGCAATGGGACATCCCCTACCTGCGCCAGCGCACCGGCTGGCAGGCCGCGCTCGTGCGGCTGAAGGCGCTGCTGGAGTCTTCCGACCCGATGGAGGGCCTGTGACGGCATTTGTGCTGCGCGCGGTGGTGACCGCGCTGGGTCTGTGGCTGGCGACGCGCTGGGTGCCCGGCATCCGCATCGACAATGCCGGCACGCTGGTGCTGGCGGGATTGCTGCTCGGGGTCGTCAACGCCATCGTCCGGCCCGTGGTCATCCTGCTGACGCTGCCGCTGACGCTGCTCACGCTGGGTGTGTTCCTGCTGGTGGTCAATACCGCGATGCTGGCGCTCGTGGCGTGGATGCTGCCGGGGTTTCACCTCACGGGCGGGTTCTGGACCGCCTTTCAGGCGGCGCTCATCGTCTGGATGGCCGGTTGGTTGGCCTCGTGGCTGATCGGGCCGAAGGGCCGCATCCAGATCCACATCCACCGCCAGTGAGGTCGTGGGGGCGCGCCCGGGATGCGATAATGCACGGCCCTCCCGGCGCGCGCGCCGGGCGTCACTTCTGATATCGCAATGACCCAGACATCGACCGGTCCGTCCGACGGGCTGAAACTGAAATTCTGCGGCCTGCACTTCGCCTCGCCCATCGTGCTGCTGTCCGGCTGTGTGGGCTTCGGCGAGGAGTACACCCGCATCGAGGGCTTCTCCAATCGCGATGCCGGCGCGGTGGTCCTCAAGGGCACCACGCTCGCACCGCGGCTCGGCAATCCGGCGCACCGGGTGTGCGAGACCCCCGCGGGCATGCTGAACGCGATCGGCCTGCAGAACCCGGGCGCCGAGCAGGTCATCGCGCGGATCCTGCCGGAGCTCGATTTCACCGAGACGCGCTTCATCGCGAACGTGTCGGGCTCGACGGTCGAGGAGTACGCCGAAGTGACGCGCCTGTTCGACCAGTCGCCGATCGATGCGATCGAAATCAACATCTCCTGCCCGAACGTCAAGGAGGGCGGGGTCGCCTTCGGCAATTATCCGGACATGTCCGCGCAGGTGGTCGAGGCATGCCGGCGCGTGACCGGCAAGCCGCTCATCACCAAGCTCTCGCCCAATCAGACCGACATCCGCGAGAACGCGCGCCGCTGCATCGAGGCGGGCACGGACGCGCTCGCGGTGATCAACACGATGATGGGCATGGCCATCGACGCGCGCACCCGCCGCCCGGTGATCGGCAACATCCAGGGGGGACTCTCGGGGCCTGCGATCAAGCCCATCGCGCTGCTGAAGGTGCACCAGGTCTACGAGGTGGCGCGCAGACACGGCATTCCCATCATCGGCCAGGGCGGCATCACGACGGCCACGGACGCGATCGAGTTTCTCATCGCCGGGGCGAGCGCGGTCGGCGTCGGCACGGCGCTGTTCTACGATCCGATGGTGTGCAAGCGGATCAACGCGGGCATCGCCGCGTACCTGCACGAGCATGGCTTCGCGAGCGTCGGGGAACTCACCGGCACGCTGCACGTCTGAGGCCGCAGGCCCGCCGGGCCACGGAGTGCAGCGGCGCTACGATCCGCTCGCCTCGGGCGCATCCGCGCCGGATTCGGCAATCTCCGGCGCCAGCTCCTTCAGCTTGCGTGTCAGGGTGTTGCGTCCCCAACCGAGCAGCCGCGCGGCTTCCTGGCGGTGGCCCTGCGTGCGCTTCAGCGCCGCGCGGATCAGGATCCGCTCGAACTGCGGCAGCGCCAGATCGAGCAGGGCGCCCTCGCCGCTTGCGGCCTGACGTCCGGCCCAGTCCGCGAGCGCGCTCTGCCAGTCAGCGCTCGCATCGGCCGCGCCGCCCGCGGCGATTTCCGCCGGCAGATCCTCGGGCCCGATCTCGCTGCCCGGGGCGAGCACCGAGAGCCGGCGGCAGACATTGACCAGCTCGCGCACGTTGCCCGGCCAGCGGTACGCGGCGAGGCGGCGCTCGGCCTCGGGGGCGAGCGCTTTAGGCTCGACGCCTAGGTCACGCGCCGCCGTCCGCAGATAATGCCGCAGCAGCAGCGGAACGTCCTCGGCGCGCTCGCGCAGCGGCGGCAGCGCCAGGCGGATGACGTTCAGACGGTGATACAGGTCCTCGCGGAACAGCCCCTGCGCCACCCGCTCCTGAAGGTTCTGGTGCGTGGCGGCGATGACGCGCACGTCGACGCGGATCGGGGTCTGGCCGCCGACACGGTAGAACTCCCCTTCGGCCAGCACCCGCAGCAGGCGTGTCTGCAGCGGCAGCGACATGTCGCCGATCTCATCGAGGAACAGCGTGCCGCCGTCGGCCTGCTCGAACCGTCCGCGCCGCTGCGCGTCCGCGCCGGTGAACGCGCCGCGCTCGTGGCCGAACAGCTCCGACTCGAGCAGATCGCCCGGAATCGCCGCGGTGTTGAGCGCGATGAACGGGCGGCCCGCGCGCGGACTGTGATCGTGCAGCGCGCGCGCCACGAGCTCCTTGCCGGTGCCGGACTCCCCGGTGATCAACACCGTCACGCTCGAGCGCGACAGCCGGCCGATGCCGCGGAACACCTGTTGCATGGCCGGCGCCGTGCCGAGCAGCTCCGGAATCCGCGCTTCGGCGGCGCCGTCGGCGGCCGCCGGCGGCTGCACACGCGCCGCACGCCGCACCAGCGCCACCGCCTGATCGATGTCGAAGGGCTTGGGCAGATACTCGAAGGCGCCGCTTTCGTAGGCGGACACCGCGCTGCCGAGATCGGAGTGGGCGGTCATGACGATGACCGGCAGCAGCGGCCGGGTCTCGCGCAGGCGCCGCAGCAGATCGAGCCCGGAGCGGCCCGGCATGCGGATGTCGGTCATCAGCACGTCGGGCGCATCGCGGCGCAGCGCCTCGAGCGCCGGTTCGGCGGAGTCGAAGGCGCGCGCCACGAGCCCGGCGTTGCGCAGCGCGCGCTCGAGCACCCAGCGGATCGAGGCATCATCGTCGATGATCCACACGCGCAGCGCCTCATTCATACGTCTTCTCCGAGCGGCAGCAGCAGCGTGAACACCGTGCGGCCCGGCTCGCTGTCGAATTCGATCAGGCCGCCGTTGCGGCTCACGAGCTCCTGCGCGACTGCAAGCCCCAGGCCCGTGCCGTCGGGGCGGCCGGTCACCAGCGGATAGAACAGGCTCGTGTGCAGCTGCGGCGGCACGCCGGGGCCGTCGTCCTGCACCTGCACGCTCGCGGCGAGCCGGTGGCGGACGGAGCCGATGCGGACGTTGGACAGTGCACGCGTGCGCAGCACGATGCGCCCGCGGCCGCCGAGCGCCTGCAGGGCATTGCGCGCGACGTTGAGCAGGGCCTGGATGAGCTGATGACGGTCGAGCATTCCGGACGGCAGGCTCGGGTCGTAGTCGCGCTCGATGAGCACATCGGCGGCCGCTTCGGCGCGCAGCAGCCGGTACACGTGCTCGCAGATCTCGTGCACGTTGAGCAGCGACTTCTCCGGCGCCCGCGCGGGCCCTGCAATCGAATCGACGAGCGTGGCCAGCCGGTCCGCCTCGCCGATGATCACCTGCGTGTACTCGCGCAGCTGCGCCTCCGGCAGCTCGCGCTCGAGCAGCTGCGCCGCGCCGCGCAGCCCGCCGAGCGGATTTTTGATCTCGTGGGCGAGCTGACGAATCATCATGCGGCTGCCGTCGAGGCGGGCGAGCAGGTCGTTCTCGCGGGTGATGCGCTGGCGCTGCGTGGCATCGGCGAGCTCGAGCAGCAGGTGGGTGCCGGTGATCTGGCCTTCGAGCGGCGTGACGGTGATGTCGAGCGTGCGCGTCTCGCGCGGCGTGGCCGCCGGCCGCACCGTGAACTCGCGGTCGGCAATGCCCTCGCCGGTGGCGAGCGCCCGCTGCAGCAGCGCGCGCAGTCCGTTGCTGTCGTGCAGGAAGTCGGTGAATGGCCGGCCGCGCGCCTGGTTCAGGCTGAAGGCGAGCAGATCCTGCGCGGCCACGTTCGCGTAGATCGCGCACAGCTGCGCATCGAGGACGATGATACCGGTCGAGAGCGCATCGTAGAGGCCCGCCGGATCGAAGTGCGCGAGCGCCGAGGGCGAACCGTGCTCAACGGCCACGGAACACTCCGGGCCGCCGGCCGGCCCCGCGCGGCGCGCGGTGGATCAGTGCGGATGGACGGGGTTGTGCGGATTCTGGATCGACGGCTGGTGCACGTAGAACGTCACCGTCGAGGTCTCGCAGACGATCTGCCCGAAGCCGTTGACCACGACCGCCGAAACCGAGTGCTGACCGCGGTAGACCGGAAACGTGAACGCCGGCCCCTCGCCCGGCATGCGCCGCCCGTCGACGAACAGCTGGATTCTGTTGCCCGGCAACAGGGGCGGATCGGTGCGCACGATGGCGGTGGCCTGATGCACGTTCATCAGCATCTGCTGATTGCGCGGCTGCGCGATGCGGCAGCTGCTGTAGGCGTGCGCGGGCCGCGCGGCGGCCGGCGGCGGGGCGGCGCTGAAGTCGGAGGGAAGCGGGGGCGGCGGCGCATAGGCCTGCGCGCCCTGGATGGTCAGCTTGGTGGCGTTCGGGTGCGGCCGGTCGCTGTAGTGGATGACGCCATGGGCGTCGACCCATTTGTACACCGTGGCACCGTCGCCGTTGCCGGCCCAGACTGCGGCGGACAGCCCCGCGCACAGCACTGCGGCCACGGCCGTCCGAAGGATCCAGCGGGAGGCGCTCATGGGCAGCGAGCATATCGCCTTGGCGCGCCGAGCACAAAAGCGCGCGCGGGTGTCGCCCCGCGGCGACGCCGGTGAGATTCTCCCGCGCGCCGGGGCACGCCCCCGTCACGGGAGCGGCCTCGGCGCGGGAAGAGAGCGGCGCGGTCACGGGCGATCAGCAGCTGTAGTACAGCTCCAGCTCCACCGGATGGGTGGCCATGCGGAAGCGGGTGACCTCCTGCATCTTCAGGTTGATGTAGGCGTCGATCACGTCGTTGGTGAACACTCCGCCGCGCGTCAGGAACTCCCGGTCCTTGTCGAGGTGCTCGAGGGCCATGTCGAGGGAGTGGCACACGGTGGGAATGTGCTGGGCCTCCTCGGGCTCGAGGTCGTAGAGGTCCTTGTCGGCCGGATCGCCCGGGTGGATCTTGTTCTGGATGCCGTCGAGCCCGGCCAGCATCATGGCCGTGAACGCAAAGTACGGGTTGGCGGTCGAGTCCGGGAAGCGCACCTCGATGCGGCGGGCCTTGGGGCTGGAGACCCACGGGATGCGGATCGAGGCGGAGCGGTTGCGCGCCGAGTAGGCGAGCATCACCGGCGCCTCGAAGCCCGGCACGAGGCGCTTGTAGCTGTTGGTGCCGGCGTTCGTGAAGGCGTTGAGCGCCTTGGCGTGCTTGATGATGCCGCCGATGTAATACAGCGCGAGCTCCGAGAGCCCGCCGTACTTGTCGCCGGCGAACAGCGCCTTGCCGTCCTTCTGCAGCGACTGATGCACGTGCATGCCGCTGCCGTTGTCGCCGACCAGCGGCTTGGGCATGAAGGTCGCGGTCTTGCCGTAGCGCTGCGCGACGTTCAGCACGGCGTATTTCAACAGCTGCACCTGGTCGGCTTTCTGCACCAGGGTGCCGGCGCCGATGCCGATTTCGCCCTGCCCGCCGGTGGCCACCTCGTGGTGGTGCACTTCCACCTTCAGCCCGAGCTCCTCGCAGGCCAGACACATCGCCGAGCGGATGTCCTGGTAGGCATCGACCGGCGGCACCGGGAAGTACCCGCCCTTGACGCCCGGGCGGTGCCCGGTGTTGCCTTCGGCGAACTCGGTGCCGGAGCTCCACGCGCCCTGCACGGAGTCGATGGAGTAGAAGGCGCCGCGCATCTCGTTGCCGAAGCGCACGCTGTCGAAAATGAAGAACTCGTTCTCGGGCCCGAAGGTCGCCTGATCGGCGATGCCGGTCGACTTCAGATACGCCTCGGCGCGCTTGGCGAGCGAGCGCGGGTCGCGCTCATAGCCCTGCATGGTGGCCGGCTCGATGACGTCGCAGCGCAGATTGACGGTGGTCTCCTCGAAGAACGGGTCGATCACCGCGGTGTTGGCCTCGGGCATGAGAATCATGTCCGACTCGTTGATGCCCTTCCAGCCGGCGATTGAGGAGCCGTCGAACATCTTACCGTCGCGGAACAGGTCATCATCGACCAGGCGCGCCGGAATGGTGACGTGCTGCTCCTTGCCCCGGGTGTCGGTGAACCTGAGGTCCGCGAACTTGACGTCTTTCTCTTTGATCAGCTTCAGTACATCGCTCGGTGTCATATCGCCTCCGGAGGAAAAGGGGTGGCGCCCGCCTCATCGGGACAGCCCGAGCTGCCGCCGGATCGGGTCGATCCCGAAGGGCCTGCCGGTCGCTCGACGTTCATCCGCTGGTAAGCCGCGGGGCGCAGCACTCCGATAGTGCAGGCGGCGTGCCAGTCCGATGCGCTTTGCGGATCAATCGGTTAGCGGGGACGTGGCGCGAAATCGCACCAAAAGGGGGCGCCGGAGGGAATCATAGCACTGAAATAGTGCATGCTGTGCTCCCATTCAGGCCGGTCGTGCCCGCCTCGCTCGCCCAGGGCCCTGTTTTGGTGCGCCGTTCCCGCCCGCCGGGGCTTCGCTATACTCGGCGGCTGTTTTGCTCACTCGGCGAAGTCATGAAAATCCCGCCCGCGCCCCGCACCTTCCAGGAGCTCATCTTCGCGCTGCAGCGCTACTGGTCCGAGCGCGGCTGCATCGTCCTGCAGCCCTACGACATGGAGGTGGGCGCGGGCACATTTCATACCGCCACCTTCCTGCGCTCGATCGGGCCGGAGCCCTGGAGCGCCGCCTACGCGCAGCCCTCCCGCCGCCCGACCGACGGGCGTTACGGGGAGAACCCCTTCCGGCTGCAGCACTACTATCAGTTCCAGGTCATCATCAAACCCTCCCCGCCCGATCTGATCGATCAGTACCTGGGAAGCCTGCGCGCGCTCGGCCTCGACCCGCTGGTGCACGACGTGCGCTTCGTAGAGGACAACTGGGAGTCCCCGAGTCTCGGCGCGTGGGGGCTCGGCTGGGAGGTGTGGCTGAACGGCATGGAGATCACCCAGTTCACCTACTTCCAACAGGTCGGCGGGCTCGACTGCCGGCCGGTCACCGGCGAGATCACCTACGGGCTGGAGCGCCTGGCGATGTATCTGCAGGGCGTGGAGAGCCTGTATGACATCGTGTGGACCGACGGTGCGCGCGGCCGGGTCACCTACGGGGACGTGTTCCACCAGAACGAGGTGGAGCAGTCCCGGTACAACTTCGAGCGCGCCGACGTGCCGACGCTGCTGCGGCATTTCGAGGATCACGAGCGCGCCTGCCAGGCGCTGCTCGCCGACGGTCTGCCGCTGCCGGCGTACGAGCAGGTGCTCAAGGCCTCGCACACGTTCAATCTGCTCGATGCGCGGCGCGCGATTTCGGTCACGGAGCGGCAGCGCTACATCCTGCGCATGCGCACGCTGGCGAGCGCGGTGGCCCGCGCGTACTTCGAACGACGGCAGGCGCTCGGCTTTCCCATGCTGCAGAGCGCGGCGGGGGGGGCATGAGCATGGAGAAGCGCGACTTCCTGGTGGAGATCGGCACCGAGGAGCTGCCGCCCAAGGCGCTGCGGCAGCTCGAGCAGGCGTTTGCGGCCGGCATCGGGTCCGCCCTCGCGAAGGCGGCGCTGGCGCACGGCGCGCTCGAGTCCTTCGCCACGCCGCGCCGGCTGGCGGTGCGGGTCAGGCGGCTCGCGGCGCGCCAGCCCGATCAGCGCGTGGAGCGGCGCGGTCCGCCGCTCGGCGCGGCCTTCGATGAGCGCGGCGCGCCGACCCGCGCCGCACAGGCGTTCGCGGCGAGCTGCGCCGTGGGCATCGAGTCGCTCGAGCGGCGCACCGAGCCCAAAGGGGAATTTCTCTACTACACCGGCGTGAAGGCCGGCGCGGCCACCGTCGAGCTGCTGCCCGGCATCGTGCAGGGCGCGCTCGACGCGCTGCCCATTCCGCGCCGCATGCGCTGGGGCGCGAGCGAGGCGCAGTTCGTGCGCCCGGTGCACTGGCTCGTGATGCTCTACGGGCGGGACGTCGTGCCGGCGAGGCTGCTCGAGACACCGGCCGGCAATCTGACCTGGGGCCACCGCTTTCATGCGCCGAAGCCGCTGCGGCTCACGAGCCCCGGCGCGTACGAGCGCACCCTCGGGGAGCGCGGCCATGTCGTGGCGGACTTCGCCGCGCGGCGCGAGCGCATCCGCGCAGGGGTCAGCGCGGCGGCCGCCGCGCTCGGCGGCCGGGCGCTGCTCAGCGAGGCACTGCTCGATGAGGTGACCGCGCTGGTGGAGTGGCCGGTGCCGCTCACGGGGCGCTTCGAGGCGCGCTTCCTCGATCTGCCGCGCGAAGTGCTGATCTCGACGCTGCAGGATCACCAGCGGTACTTCCCGCTCGAGGCCGCCGACGGAGCGCTCCTGCCGTGTTTCGTCGCGGTCGCCAACATCGAGAGCCGCGAGCCGGCAAAGGTGATCGAGGGCAACGAGCGCGTGGTGCGGCCGCGCCTCGCCGATGCGGCGTTTTTCTGGGATCAGGACCGCAAGGTCCCGCTCGCCCAACGGATCGAGGCGCTCGATGGCGTGACGTTCCAGGCCAGACTCGGCACCCTCGGCGATCGAGCCCGGCGCATTCGCGCGCTCGCCGTGCAGGTGGCCAGCGCGCTCGGCGAGCCGGCCGCGCTGCTCGAGCGGGCCGCGCTGCTCTGCAAGTGCGATCTGCTCACCGCCATGGTCGGGGAGTTTCCGGAGCTGCAAGGCATCATGGGCACCCACTACGCCGCGGCGGACGGCGAGGACCGCGAGGTCGCGGCCGCGCTCGGCGAGCATTATCTGCCGCGCGCCGCGGGTGATGCGCTGCCGCTCACCGGCACCGGCACGCTGCTCGCGATCGCCGACAAGCTCGACACCCTCGCCGGGATTTTCGCGATCGGCGAGAAGCCCTCCGGCACCAAGGACCCGTTCGGGCTGCGGCGCGCGGCCATCGGCCTCACCCGCATCCTGCTCGAGAAGCGCCTGAAGGTGGATCTCGCCGCACTGCTCGAGCAGGCGGCGCGTCTGGCGCGCGCAGACATCGAGCGCATCGCGCTCGCCGCCGGCAAGCCGGTGCCCGCGATACCGCAGTCGGCGGACGAGCTGTACGACTACGTGTTCGAACGGCTGCGCGCGTACTACCTGGAAGGCGAGCCGCGCACGCCCGGCAATGCGCGCCCCGTCACCCCGGAGATGTTCGATGCGGTGCTCGCGACGCGGCCGCGCTCGCCGCTGGAGCTCGACGCGCGGCTCGCCGCGCTCGGGGCGTTTCTGGCGCTGCCCGAGGCGGCCAGCCTGACGGCGGCGAACAAACGCGTGGCCAACATCCTGAAGAAAGCCGGGCCGGTGCCGACGGCGGCGGTCGATCCCGCACTGCTGCGCCTGCCGGCCGAGCAGCGGCTGTTCGATGCGCTGCGCCCGCTCGGCGCCACCGTGACATCCGCCATCGCGCGCGGCGACTACGCGGGCGCTCTGACGGAGCTCGCCGGGCTCAAGCAGGCGGTCGATGCGTTCTTCGACGAGGTGATGGTGATGGACGAGGATCCGCGGCTGCGCGGCAACCGCCTGGCACTGCTGCGCGAGATGCGCGCGCTGTTCGCGGGCGTCGCGGACCTGTCGCGGCTGCCGGGTTGAGGCATTGCCATGCAGCTGCTCGGATCGCTGTTCTTCACGGTCTTCCTGTTCCTGTGGACGTTTTTCTACTCGATCTTCTTCGTCATCGCCTGTTCCCTGCTGCCGTTTCCGCGCCGCTTCGCGCTGGTGCGCGTCTGGTCGCGGGTGCTGCTCGCGGTCCTGAGGTGGACGTGCCGGCTGGACTACCGGATCGAGGGCCTGGAGAACCTGCCCGCGGACAATCACATCGCGCTGTGGAAGCACTCCTCCTCGTGGGAGACCATCGCGATGGCGCTCGTCTTCCCGCGGCAGGTGTGGGTCCTGAAGCGTGAGCTGACCTGGATCCCGGCCGTCGGCTGGGGCATCCGTCAGGTCCATGCCATCGCCATCGACCGCAAGTCGGGCCATTCGGCCGTCAGCCAGGTCGTCGCGCAGGGCCAGCAGCGTCTCGCGGAGGGGGATTGGGTGATCATCTTCCCCGAGGGCACGCGCATGCCGCCCGGCCAGACCCGCCGCTACGGGGTGAGCGGCGCGCTGCTCGCCGCGCAGACCGGCAAGCTGCTGGTGCCGGTCGCGCACGACGCGGGGCGTTTCTGGCCGCGGCGCGGCTGGCGCAAGCGCAGCGGCACCATCCGGGTGGTGATCGGGCCGCCGGTGAGCGCCGCCGGGCGCGATCCGCGCGAGGTGAACCAGGAAGTGCAGACATGGATCGAGTCGACCGTCGCGCGGCTCGAGGCGGGCGCGCCGGCGCAATGAGAGAGGACCGCGATGCGTACGCGAATTTTTCAGGTTGACGCCTTCACCCGGCAGCGCTTCAGCGGCAATCCCGCCGCCGTGATGCCGCTCGAGTCCTTCCCACCGGACGCGGTGCTGCAGGCGCTCGCCGCCGAAAACAACCTCTCGGAGACGGCATTCCTCGTAGGCGGCGACGGAACGTACCAGCTGCGCTGGTTCACGCCGGCGGTCGAGGTGCCGCTCTGCGGGCACGCGACGCTCGCCAGCGCCGCCGTCGTGCTCGAGAAGCTCGAGCCGGGCCGCGCGGCCGTCACGTTTCACACCGCGAGCGGTGCGCTGCACGTAAGCCGCGCGGCCGCCGGCTACGTGATGGATTTCCCCGCCCGGCCCACCGTGCCGGCGGGCACCTCGGATGCGCTCGTCCGGGCGCTCGGCGCGACGCCGCAGGAGGTGCGCGCCGATGCCATCAATTACCTGGTCGTGCTCGACGGCGAGCAGGCCGTCCGCACACTCAAGCCCGACATCGCGGCCATTGCCGCGCTGGACCGTCAGGGTGTGATCGTCACCGCGCGCGGCAGCGGCGAGTACGACTGTGTCAGCCGTTATTTCACGCCGGCGCGCGGGGTGGCGGAGGATCCGGTGACCGGCAGCGCGCATTGCGCGCTCGCACCCTATTGGGCCGAGCGTCTGGGCAAGACGCAACTGCGCGCCTATCAGGCCTCACGGCGCGGCGGAGAACTGACGTGCCGCGTGCGCGGCGCACGCGTCGAGCTCGAAGGCACCTGCGTCTTCTATCTCGAGGGGCACGCGCAGATCTGATCGGGCCCCGCGGACCGCGCGCGTCTCACAAGCCCGGCAGCACGGCAAGGCGGGTCCCGTCCGGACTGCCGAGGCCCGTGCAGGCATCCCAGCCGCGGGTGGCGCGGAATCCGCCGTTGTTGCCTCGGGTAATGTCGCGCAGCGCCGAGGGATGCGCGTAGAGCAGCGGACTGATCAGTCCGGCCGGCGTGCCGCCATCGGCGTTGATGCGAGCAATCAGCCCGGCCCACAGTGGCGCCACGGCGCTCGTCCCCCCGAACACCGCGGCGGCGCCATCCACGACGACTTGATAACCGGAGCGCGGATCGGCGTCCGCGGCCACATCGGGCATGCCGCGGCGTATGAGCGCGTGGCTTTCGCCTTGTAGGTCGACGGTGTGCAGGCCTTGCTGCCAGACAGGCAGTGGGAAGAAGGTGCTGACCCCCCCGCCCGTAGCGCCGTTCGCGGGAGTCCCGTCATTCCAGACAGTCTCACTGACGATCGCACTCGCGGTGGCCTTCAGACGCGTTCCTCCGCAGGCGAGCGCGTGCGGACTCGACGCCGGGAAGTCCACATGATTGGCGCCGGCGAGCCCGTCCGTCGAGCCGGAGTCGCCCGCAGCCACGCAGACGGTCACACCGAGCGCCGCGGCCGCCGCGAACGCCTGGTCCATCGCGCGCAGCGCCTGTGGCGACCAAGTCGATTCCGGTCCGCCCCAGCTGATCGATACGACGGACGGCCGGTACTGTGTGTCGTGCACGGCGGTGGTGACGGCATCGAGGAAGCCGGCGTCGGTGTTGGGCGCGAAGTACACGACGAGGGTCGCCCCGGGGGCCACTGCGCCCGCCACTTCGATGTCGAGCATCACCTCGCCGTCGGCGCTGTTGGGGTTGCCGGTCGGTGCGTTGGCGCCATGATCCACCGACACCGCAGCGACCTCGGGCATCGGCAGCCCGAGGCCATCGAAGTACGTGCGCAGATCGCGCGGGCGGTAGCCGCCGCCGAGCTCGATGAGCGCGATGCATTGGCCTTGGCCGGAGCCGTTTGGGAATCCGTACAGCCCCGCCAGCTCGACGGCGGTGAACGAGGCGGCCAGCGGCGGCGCGGCGCGGGAGCGGCGGGGCGGCGGGCCTGTGCGCACGCGCAGGTGCGGGCGCGCCTGCGGGCGGTTGTCCAGGCCGAGCACCGCCACCACGATGTCTGACAGCGCCGCGGGCAATTGCACCGCGCCGCGCACGCCGCGATAGGTGACGTCGGGGTGCTCGAACCAGAACAGCTCGACGCCGAAGGCCGCATTCATCTGCGCCACCGTGCCCGCGAGCACGACCGTGCGGCGCGCAGCGTGCTGCTGCACGACCGCGAGACCGTGTGCGGCCGCAAAGGCCGCAACCTCGCGCAGATCCGCATCGCTCGCCCCGTGCAGTGCGGCGAA
This sequence comes from Pseudomonadota bacterium, assembly GCA_021792555.1. GTDB lineage: Bacteria > Pseudomonadota > Gammaproteobacteria > Steroidobacterales > Steroidobacteraceae > 13-2-20CM-66-19. The sequence goes on along the minus strand of JAJYUL010000001.1, from coordinate 158,000 downwards.
CTGCTCGCGGGTCAGGGGCACGGGCCGCTCGAGCCGGCCGAGCCGCTCGAGACGCTCGCGCCAGTGCGCCGGGGCGCTCGGCCGCAGGATGAGCGTCACTTCGAGCCGCTCATCCGGGGCGGCCGCTCGCAGCGGACGTGCCTGCGGCAGCGGGTCCCGCTCGCTGCCGGGCAAGGCCATTCGGTTCATGAGGCCTCCTTCGGGGATCCGACGGGCTCCTCACGCGGACCGTAGCGCGATCGTGCGCCCGAGCGCCAGGGGTGATGACGAATGGCGACAGGCGCAGCTGCGGCGGAGGCGCCGCGGTGTGTTCCGGGGCGCACACGCTGCCGTGCACGCCGTGCGAAGGTGGCTACGTGCGCGGGCGCGGCAGCTGGGCAATGACTTTTCCGTTTATGCCGAGCAGCTGAATCACCGAGTTGCCGTGCGGCCCGACCTTGAGCACGATCCGTGTACGACCCTGTTTGTCCTTCAGTGCGAGGAAAACAGCACCGTCGGGAGCTGTCTCCATCGTCAAACGCGGCTTGCTGCGTGGATGCGTTCTCAGAAAATGCGGCCACTGACCGCGCGGCAGTTTGCGGACATCGGTCATGGGCCAGTTCGGTTCGTCGATGAATGCGAGGCGGGTCATTTGCCCAGGTTTGCTCTGGTCGTCATCGAGGCGGAAGGTCTGATCCTGATCGTACCGGTCGAAGCTGAGGGGCCCGTAGCGGGACACGGTGCCGTTGGCGTGCTTTCGGCCGCCGAAGATCCGCCCGCCATTCTCCGAGCCTTCATGGTGTTAGAAGAGCATCCCCGCGGTGTGCCGGTTGAACGGGTATTGTTTGCCCTTGACGATGGCTCCGGGGAAGCGGGCCGGGTCGGAAATGACCATGCGCAGCGTGCCGTTCGGCTCCACCACGTTGATGCGCTGAACGTCGATCGTCCCGAATGGGTTTCGATGTCGGGCGATCGAGAATGCCGATATGGCCAGGACGACCAATGCGAGCGGAGGCCGCACCGTAGATTCTCCACGCGCGGAGTTCTTTTCCCATCTTCCGTCCTCCGTCTGCACGCGCCGCAACGCCCGCATCCGCCCGCATCCGCCCGCTCGCGGCCTTCCTGGGGGACCCGACGACACGGCTGGCGATGCCTTTATAAGGTCACCGGCTTGTGGGCCTGAGACAAATTGCCCCCGAGGTGGCGGGCGCTGCCCGTGGCAGGGTAAAGGGACTGCACCTGCACGACATGCACTTCAGAGCGGCAGGCGGCTCGAGCGCGCCTCATTTGCGGCCGGCCCGTTGACGGCGGCCGGATGTGCCCCAGGGCGCATGAAGAGCGCCACCTCGATGATGAACTCGCGGCTCGGGAGGGGCTCGGTGCGGCTGCCGTTGTGCGAGCCGGTGCGCGGCGCGGGCCATCGGGCGCGGCCGCGCGGCCGCGCCCTGTGCACACATCAGTCCGCGCAGCGGGCCGCGATCCAGCGACGGTGCACGTCGGTGTACACCTGCTGGTAGATCTCGTTGAGCTGCGCGCGCGAGGGAAAGCCCGCGACGAACTGCGGCGCCTGCTCACCGGCGGCGAGTTCCGCGGCCCGGCGCAGGTGCTCGAGCAGGTAGCGGGGATCTTCGTCGCCGACCGATATGCGCAGCGTGGTCGGGGTGATGCCCGCAGCCTCGAGCGCCCGTTCGGACATCTCCGAGTGACTCGTCAGAGCCGGGCACAGCACCACGGTGTTGGTCTGTCCGAGTGTGACCTGCAGCCCGAAGGCGGGCTCCAGGCTGTCGAGCAGCCGCTGCAGGCACGCCTTTTCCAGACGCAGCGGATGACGCGCGGTGCCCTGGAAATCGATGGTGAACAGCGGCGCCGGCAGCCCGAGCGTCATGAGCCGCTCGCGCAGCTCGCCGTTGGGATGATGTTCCACCGCCGAGCAGTGCACGTTGATCATCGGATGCAGGGCGAGGCTGCGCGCGAGCACGATGGTGTTGATGCACTTCTGCAGCACGCGCAGCTCCATGGTGCGCATGCCGCTCAGCACTTCGAATGCCTTGTCGGCGTCGAGGAACGCGCCTTTGACGTAGTACACGTTCCAGAACATCGTCTCGTCCCAGCGGTATTCGCGCTCGTGGCCGTCGTGGCCGGTGGCGCGCACCGTCTGTCCCTTGGGCAGGAACATCCGCTCGCTGCGGCCGATGACCACCCCGGCGGTGGTGTTGCCCGAGCCGCAGATGTCCTTCGTATACGAATGGATGAGGAAGTCGGGCCGCTCGGTGCGGTCCGCGCGCTGCAGCAGGCGCTGCAGCACCGGGGTGCCGACGGTCGCATCGCAGATCACCGTGAGGCCCTTGGCGTGCGCCAGGCGGCAGATGGCCGGTACGTCGAGGATGTTGCCGTGCGGATTACAGGGAGACTCGAGGTAGATGTAGATCTGCCGTCCCTGCGCCAGGCGCGCGGCGTGGCGGCGCTCGATGTCGGCCAGCCGCTCGGCGAAGGCCGCGCCCGTCTCCCCGTCGAACCATTCCACCGAGACGTTGAGGTTGCTGCGCTTGCCGTACCAGTCGTGCAGCAGCTGGTAGGTGCCGCCGTAGACGTTGCGGCTGGCGAGCACGATGTCTTCGTAGCCGACGAGGTTGGCGAGCGTGGCATCGATGGCGGCCATGCCGGAGTTGAAATTCCACGCGAAGTAGTCGGCCGCCTCCGGGCCGGCCTCCAGATCGACAATGTGGTTGGCCAGACAGATGGAGGTGGGATTGAGCAGCCGGGAGTAGATCTCGTGCAGCAGCTCCTTGCCCTGGAAGGCGTCCTCCACCCACTCCGTGCAGGCGTAGACGTAGGTGGCGGTGCGCGTGATGACGGGTGTGGCGCTGAACAGGGCGGTCACGTTGTCGAACAGCGGATTCGGCCCCTTGGCGATCGCGGTCGGCGCATCGTCCATGATCGACTGGTAGGTCGCGCGCAGCGGGTTCTGCAGCGTGTCGAGCACCTTGGCGAGCTGAAAGCAGGCGAACCGCTTGGCGTTGAACCAGGCGATGCGGTCGCGCCGGTCGAGACGCGAGAGAGTCTCGGTGGTCAGCCGCCAGGCCTCCTGGGCCGCCCCGTTCGCGTCGATCAGGGCGCGCGAGAGACGCATGAGGGCCTGGCCGTGCGCGGAGTCGGCGCTGACGCCGAAGTGCTCGAGCTGCTCGCGCACGAGCGCCTCGACGGTTCGGGCGGCAGAGGTGTGCCGGCGGGGACTGAGCTGCAGCGCGGACGGGGGGAGCTTCTCGGTGGACATGGTGGCGTTCCCCTTGGGGGGGTCAAAAGTGAGGCGGGGATTCTGCCACTCCCGCACCGCTTCGGTGCAATCGGCCGGGCCGCGGACCGCGGGGCAGGGCGGCGGGCGATATACTGGCGGCACGGGGCGCGCGGCGCGCGCGTGCATACGTTCTCTTGACGAACAAGGAGTTAGCCATGGATACACGGGTTCTCGGCCGCAATGGCCCGCGCGTCTCGGCGCTGGGTCTGGGCTGCATGGGGATGAGCGAGTTCTACGGCACGGGCGACGATGCCGAGTCGGTGGCGACGATTCACCTGGCGCTCGAGCGCGGGATCACGCTGCTCGATACGGCGGACATGTACGGCCCGTTCACCAACGAGGCGCTGGTGGGCCGCGCGATCCGGGGCCGGCGCGATCAGGTATTCCTCGCCACCAAGTTCGGCTTCGTGCGCGACCCGGCGGATCCGTCCAAGCGCAGCATCAGCGGGCGGCCCGAGTACGTGCGCGCCGCGTGCGATGCCAGCTTGAAGCGCCTCGGTGTAGAGCACATCGACCTCTATTACCAGCACCGGGTCGATCCGCAGGTGCCGATCGAGGAGACCGTCGGGGCGATGGCGCAGCTGGTCGAAGCGGGCAAGGTGCGCTATCTGGGGCTGTCGGAGGCGGGGCCCCGGACGCTCGAGCGGGCCGCACGCGTGCATCCGATCGCTGCGCTGCAGAGCGAGTTTTCCCTGTGGTCGCGTGACCTGGAGGAGAACGGCGTGCTGGCCACCTGCCGGCGGCTCGGGATCGCGCTCGTGGCGTACTCTCCGCTCGGCCGCGGGTTCCTCACCGGCGCGATCCGCCGTCCGGAGGACCTGGCGCAGGACGATTTCCGCCGCCACAACCCGCGTTTTCAGGGCGAGAACTTCGCACGCAATCTGCATCTGGTCGAGCAGGTGCGCGCGCTGGCGCAACAGAAAGGCTGCACGCCGGCGCAGCTGGCGCTCGCGTGGGTGCTCGCGCAGGGCGAGGACATCGTGGCGATTCCCGGCACCAAGCGGCGCGCGCGGCTCGAGGAGAACATCGGCGCGCTCGATGTGCCGCTGAGCGCGGCGGATCTGGAGGCTCTCGCGCGGATCTTTCCGCCCGGGGCGGCCGCGGGCACGCGCTATCCGCCGGCGGGCATGGCCGCGGTGAATCTCTGACCGCCCCGCATCGGCCGGCGCCCGGCGCAAGAGCCGGGCGCCGCAGCGATCAGATGTCCAGGTTGGTCACGGACAGCGCGTTCTTCTCGATGAACTCGCGGCGCGGCTCGACCTGATCGCCCATCAGGGTGGTGAAGATGTCGTCCGCGGCGAGCGCATCCTCGATCTTCACCTGCATCAGCCGGCGCGTCTCGGGATTGATGGTCGTTTCCCACAGCTGCTCGGGGTTCATCTCCCCGAGACCCTTGTAGCGCTGGATGCTCTGGCCCTTGCGCGCCTGATCGAACAGCCACTTCATGGCTTCCTTGAACGAGCCGACGGCCTGGCGCGACTCCCCGCGCGTCACGAACGCGCCCTCCCCGATCAATCCGGCGAGCGTGCGGGCGAGCTCGGCGATGCGCTGATACTCGGCGGACTCGAAGAACTCGCGGGTCAGATACTTGGTGCTCTGCGTGCCGTGCTCGGTCCGGCGGATCATGACCCGCGCGCCGTGGCCCTGGCTCGCCTCGCGCAGCTCGGCCGAGTAGGCACGGGTGGCGTCGTTGAGGGCGTTGAGACTGCGGTGCAGCTGGCCGGCCCACCCGCGCATCCATTCGGCCTGATCGAAGTCCTGCGGCCTCACCACCGGCAGATAGATCAACTGCTCCAACAGCCGCTCGTCGTAGCGGCGCGACCAGCGCTTGATGATCGCCTGCACCTCGGTGTACTGGCGGGCGAGCGCCTCGAGCCCCGGCCCCTGCAGCGGCGGCGCCTCCCCGTTTACGTGCGCCGCGGCATTCTCCAGGGCCGAGTTCAGCAGCACCGCGTCGAGCTCGGGTTCGTCCTTGACGTACATCTCCTGCTTGCCGCGCTTGACCTTGAACAGCGGCGGCTGCGCGATGTACACGTGCCCGTGCTCGATCAACGCAGGCATCTGACGGTAGAAGAAGGTCAGCAGAAGCGTCCGGATGTGGCTTCCGTCGACGTCCGCATCAGTCATGATGATCACGCGGTGATAGCGGAGCTTGCCGATGTCGAAATCGTCCTTGCCGATGCCGCAGCCGAGCGCGGTGATCAATGTGCCGACCTCGGCCGATGAGAGCATCTTGTCGAATCGGGCCTTCTCGACATTGAGGATCTTGCCTTTGAGCGGCAGGATGGCCTGGGTGCGCCGGTCGCGGCCCTGCTTGGCCGAGCCGCCGGCGGAATCGCCCTCGACGATGAAGATCTCCGACAGCGCAGGATCCTTCTCCTGACAGTCGGCGAGCTTGCCGGGGAGTCCTGCGACATCGAGGGCGCCCTTGCGGCGGGTCATTTCCCGGGCCTTGCGGGCCGCCTCGCGCGCGCGCGCCGCTTCGAGCATCTTGGCGATGATGGCCTTGGCGTCCTGCGGGTGCTCGAGGAGAAAGTCCTGCAGCTTCGCGCTCACCGCGGCTTCGACGATGCCCTTGACCTCCGAGGAGACCAGTTTGTCCTTGGTCTGGGAGGAGAACTTCGGATCGGGCAGCTTCACGGAGAGAATGGCGGTGAGCCCCTCGCGCGCATCATCGCCGGTGGTCGCGACCTTGTCCTTCTTGCCCGAGAGCTCTTTTTCGATGTAGTCGTTGAGCGAGCGCGTCAGCGCGCTGCGAAAGCCTGCCAGGTGCGTCCCGCCGTCCTTCTGCGGGATGTTGTTGGTGTAGCAGAACATGCTCTCCTGGTAGGAGTCGTTCCACTGCAGCGCCACTTCCACCGACACCGGACCGTCCTGGGTCTTGAACCAGGGAATGGTTTCGTGGATCGGCGTGCGCGAGCGGTTGAGATATTTGACGAATGCCTGCAGGCCGCCCTGGTGCTGGAAGGTGTCCGACTTGTTCTCGCGCTCATCGATCAGCTCGATGCGCACTCCGGAGTTCAGGAACGACAGCTCGCGCAGCCGCTTGGCGAGAATGTCGTAGCTGAACTGGATGTGGGTGAAGATCTGCGCGCTGGGCCTGAAGCGGATGGTGGTTCCGCGCTGATCCGAAGGGCCGGTGACGGCGAGCGGCGCGACGGGATCGCCGAGGCGGTATTCCTGGCGGTGGACCTTGCCGTCGCGGTGGATGGTCAGCTGCAGGTAGTCGGACAGGGCATTGACGACCGAGACGCCGACGCCGTGCAGGCCGCCCGAGACCTTGTACGAGCTGGCGTCGAACTTACCGCCGGCGTGCAGGACGGTCATGATGACCTCTGCGGCGGAACGGCCCTCTTCGGGGTGCAGGTCGACGGGGATGCCGCGCCCGTTGTCCGAGACCGTGACGGACTCATCGGCATGGACCGTCACGACGATGCGATCGCAAAACCCGGCCAGAGCCTCGTCGATGGAGTTGTCGACGACCTCGAAGACCATGTGGTGCAGCCCGGTGCCGTCATCGGTGTCGCCGATGTACATTCCGGGCCGCTTGCGCACGGCGTCGAGACCTTTTAAGACCTTGATTTTACTGGAATCGTAGACGTCTTCGGCTGCCATGAACGGGTCCGCCTTGGAATGGGACATTATACCGGGCGAACGCCGCCCTGTTCCACGTGAAACACGCGTTCGGGCTGTGCAAATCCGGGGATTTCCGGCTGCAGCGCCGTGATGACAAGCTGGCAGCGGAGACGGGAGATTTCCGCGACGAACCCGGCCTGATGCGCCGCGTCGAGCTCCGCGGCCGGATCATCGAGGAGGAGGGTGGGCATGACATCGCGGGCCTCGGCCAGCAGCCTCAATTGAGCCAGCGTCAGGGCGGCGGCCGTGAGCTTCTGCTGGCCGCGCGACAGGACGTCCCGCGCGGGCCGTCCGTCCACGCTGATGCGCAGATCGGCCCGGTGGGGCCCGACGGACGTGGTCTGGCGCATCTCGTCCCGCGCCCGCGCCGCGTTCAGGGCATCCCGCAGCGAATGGGCTTCGGACCACCCCTGGGCATAAGCCAGGGTTGCCGGGGGACAGTCCACGGACGCGAGCGTTGAGCGCCAGTAGGGCCCGAGGCGCTCGAGCACGCGGCGCCGCGCAGCAGAGATCTGCTCCCCCTGGTCTGCCAGCTCGGCCTCCCAGGGCCGGGCCTCGGCGGGGCGGGCCTTGAGGGCCGCATTGCGCTGCCGCAGCGCGCGGGCATATCGGGACCAGGCTTCCCCGAACGGAGGTTCCACGTGGAACACCGCCCAGTCCAGCCACCGCCGCCGCCGCCGGCCGCCCTCCTCGATGAGCTTGTGGATATCCGGGTCGATGACCTGGACTGGGAACGCGAACGTCAGCTCGGCAAGAGAAGCCGCCGGGCTGCCGTCCACTCGGGCCTGAACGCCTCGCTCGCGGTCGAATTCCACTCCCACCGCATGCGGCACACGCCCCTCGATCCGACCAAAGACCGTCAGCCGCGGCGCGGACCGCCGGACGAGCTGCTCGGTCTGGCGCGTCCGGAACGACCGGCCGCGCCCCAGGAGAAAAGCCGCCTCCAGCAGCGAGGTTTTGCCCGCGCCATTGCCGCCCCAGATGAGCGTACAGCCCGGGTGCAGGTCGATCTGCGCGCTCTCGATGCAGCGCAGATTCTGAACGCGCAGCTCAGCGAGGCTCATGGGCCCCCTGCCCAGACGTCCGCCTCCCCTGCAGGCTCGCTCTTCGGGTGCCGCGTAACTTACAGCCGCATCGGCATGACGACATACCGGGCATCGCTCAGGCCCGGGGCCCGGATCAGACAGCTGCTGTTCGCGTCCGTGAACCCCAGCTCCACGCGGTCCGTCTCGATCGCGCTGAGCGCGTCCAGGAGGTAGTTCACGTTGAACCCGATCTCCACTTCCTCGCCGCCATACTCGATCTCGATCTGGTCCTCGGCTTCCTCATGCTCTGGGTTATGCGCCTGCAGCGTCAGGATGCCCGGCTTGATGCCGACACGGATGCCCCGGTACTTCTCGTTCGAGAGAATCGCCGTACGCTGCAGCGCCTGGCGCAGCAATTCCCGGTCCGCCAGCGCCACTTTGGGTGGGCTGTCCGGAATGACACGGCCATATTCCGGGAAACGGCCATCAATCAGCTTCGAAGTGAACCGAATTTCGCCGATCTGGGCGCGAACATGATTTGTTCCGATCGCGAGCTCGATCTGCCCTTCCGTGCCCAGAATGCGCTGCAGCTCGAGGATGGCCTTGCGCGGCACGATGACCTGCCCCGACCGTCCCGCTTCCGCCAGCGCTATCTCGCACAGCGCCAGCCGGTGGCCGTCGGTGGCCACGGCGCGCAGCGTGCTCTCCTGCGTCTCGAGCAGCAGTCCGTTGAGGTAATAGCGCACATCCTGCTGCGCCATGGAGAAGTGGGTCTTGTCGATCAGCCGGTGAAACTCGCCCTGCGGCAGCATCAGGGTCTGCTGCGCATGGATTTCCTCCAGCACCGGAAACTCCGACGCCGGCAGCGTCGAGAGTGTGAAGCGGCTGCGCCCGGCGCGCACGGTGGCCTTCTCGCCTTCCGTCGACAGGGTGACCTCCACGCCCGAAGGCAGCGCCCGGAGGATATCCAGGAACTTCCGCCCCGGCACCGTCACGTCTCCGGGCATCTCGACCTGCACGGCGCTTGCCGCGACGAGCTCGACCTCGAGGTCGGTTCCCGTCATGCCGAGCCGCCGCTCCCGTGCCGAGAGCAGCACATTGGCCAGCACCGGCATCGTCTGCCGCCGCTCGACCACACCGATTACGCTTTGCAGGGGAGCGAGCAGCTCCTCACGCTTCGCCGTCAGCTTCATAAGTCTTATCTTCTTGTCTTGGAATCTAAGAATTCAGATTGTAGTGACGATTGGCCCTGTGAATAGTGATCATTTCGCTTCCGCCCGAGGTCGATCAAGCAGTTATGCGCCGCTTACGCCTGCGCTTTGCGGGGAGCAGCTGGGCAAGAGCTGTGCATCGTCTGTGCGTAACTTTATCCCCCGTTTCGTTCACCGCTTATCCACAGGCTTTTCCCCTCAGGCCGTGAGGGTTCTCAACAGGTTCGAGTAGTCCTCGCTCATGCGCACGTCGATATCCCGCAGCGCCTTGATCCGCTTACAGGCGTGCAGCACGGTGGTGTGATCGCGCCCGCCGAAGGCATCGCCGATTTCCGGCAGGCTCTGGCTGGTGAGCTCCTTGGCGAGCGCCATCGCCACCTGGCGCGGGCGGGCCACCGAGCGGCTGCGCCGCTTCGAGAGCAGATCGGCCACCCGGACCTTGTAGTAATCCGCGACCGTCTTCTGAATGTTCTCGATGGTCACGAGCTTCGCCTGCAGGGACAACAGGTCCTTCAGCGCTTCCTTGGTGAACTCCAGCGTAATGTCACGTCCGGTGAAGCGGGCATTGGCGATCACCCGCCGCAGCGCTCCCTCGAGCTCGCGCACGTTCGAGCGGATGCGCTTGGCGATGAAGAACGCGACCTCCTCGGGCAACGGCATGCCGAACTGGCGCGACTTGCTGATCAGAATCGCGACACAGGTTTCCAGCTCCGGCGGCTCGATCGCCACCGTCAGGCCCCACCCGAAGCGCGACTTCAGCCGCTCCTCGAGGCCTTCGACCTCCTTGGGGTAGCGGTCGCAGCTGAGGATCACCTGATGCTGCCCCTCGAGCAGCGCATTGAACGTGTGGAAGAACTCCTCCTGGGAGCGCTCCTTGCCCGCGAAGAACTGGATGTCGTCGATGAGCAGCGCATCGAGCGAGCGGTACGCGGTCTTGAACTCGTTCATCGAATTGTGCTGCAGGGCCCGCACCATGTCGCTCACGAAGCGCTCGGAGTGCACGTAGGCAATGCGTGCTTCCTCGTTGTGCTCGCGGATGTGGTGGGCGATGGCGTGCATCAGGTGCGTCTTGCCGAGACCGACGCCGCCGTAGAGGAACAGCGGGTTGTAGGCCTTGCCCGGATTTTCGGCCACCTGCAGCGAGGCAGCCTTGGCCATCTGGTTGCTCTTGCCCTCGACGAAGGTCGCGAACGAGAAATCGGCATTCAGCCGCGCGCCGATCACCAGCCCCTCGCCGCGGCGCGGGCGCTTCGGCGCCTCGCTCACCGGCGCGGCGGGCGGCGGCTCCGGCGCCGCGCTGCGCGAGCCGACTTCCACGGTCACGATGGGCACGTCTCCGGTGCTCTTGTCGCGCAGCAGCTCACCGATGCGCGGCAACAGCCGCTCATTGATCCATTCGACCACGAAACGGTTGGGCGCGAGGAGCTTCAGCGCACCGGCGCCCTCGAGCGCCTGCAGCGGCCGCACCCACGTATTGAACTGCTGTTCCGGCAGCTCGGCTTCCAGGGCGCATACGCACCGAGCCCACAGCGACGCTTCCACGCGCGCATTCCCCCCTGGTTCTAAGGGCCGTCCCCGGCCATGTGCGCCGGCTCCGTCGCACCACGCGGCGGGCTTTTCGCGATTGCTCCGGTCTGGGTCGGCAGGCTGCGCCCCCGGAGCGATCGCGGAAAGATGCCGCTGCGGCGCGACCGCAGAAAGTGCATCATGGATGGGTCCGGCTTCGTGGAAAAGGCTCGGCAGTCTATACCGATCGGCCGCCGTGCTGAAGATTTTCGCGCGATAAAATATTGACACCTTGGCGGTCAACGGCTTAGCCTTGCCGCCCCTTTTTGGAACCCCAACGGACCTTTGGAGCCCCGGTATGAAGCGTACCTATCAACCGAGCAAGCTGCGCCGTAAGCGCACGCACGGGTTCCGGGCGCGCATGGCGACCCAAAACGGCCGCAAAGTGCTGGCCCGGCGCCGTGCTAAAGGACGCAGGAAGCTGATCCCGTAGACCGGGAGGGCGCCGAGTCCGCTGCGCAGCGCCTGCGGGTGCGCCCCGGAGCCGGATCGAGCCGAAGCGGCCTCCCGGCCGGCGGTGAACGAGTGGCTCACATGCCTCCTGTGCCTCGAGACCGGCTGACCCTTCCGGCGCCCCGGCGCCTGCGGCACAAATCGGAGTTCGACGCGGCGCATGCGCGCGGCCGACGCTTCGGGAACGGATTTTTCGCGGTGACAGTGATCAGCAACGACAAGACCGGTCCCCGTCTCGGCCTGGCGGTCGCGCTGCGCATCGCCCGCACCGCCGTGGAGCGCAACCGGATCCGCCGCCTGATCCGCGAGTCCTTCCGTCTGAACCAGCGGGCGTTGCCCGCGGTGGACATCGTGGTCAGCGCCCGGCCCAAGGCCCACGGCGCCCCGGGTGAGCAGCTGCGGGTGAGCCTTGCCGAGCTCTGGCGACAGGTGAGCGAACGATGCGCGCCCTCGCGATCAGCCTGATCCGCCTTTATCAATGGACGATCAGTCCCCTGCTCGGCCCGAATTGCCGATTTCATCCCTCCTGCTCCCAGTACGCGCTCGAGGCGATCGAACGCTTCGGCGTCCTGCGCGGCGGCTGGCTGGCCGTCAAACGCATCGGCCGCTGCCATCCCTGGCATCCCGGCGGCTACGATCCCGTGCCGGCTCACGGCTCGACCCGCATTGCTCACCGACATGACTAACCAACTGCGCTACTTTCTCTGGCTCGGACTGCTGCTGCTGCTGTGGTTCAACTACACCACCTGGACCGAGCAATTCGCCTCGACCGCACCGCAGACGGTGACGCAGGCGCCGAGTCCCGCGGCGGCCCCCAGCCTCTCGAACAGCGTGCCGCAGACTCCGTCGGCGGCCGCAGCCAAACCGACCACGGCCACCCCTGCTACGGCCACCCCTGCTGCGGCGCAAGCCGCGCCTACCGAGAGCCCCCCGCCTGCGGCCGCGCCGGTCATTCACGTGCGGACCGACGTTTATGACCTGCAGATCAGCACCGAGGGCGGCACCCTCGAGAAGGTGCAGCTGCTGAAGTACGCCAAGGTGAAAGGCAAAGCCGAGCGCGTCGAACTGGAAAACACCGCGCCGGCGTCCGAGTATCTTCTGCAGACGGGTCTCACCGGACCGGCCGGCCAGGCGTATCCCACGCAGACCGCGCGCTTCACCGCCGCGAACCTCGACTATCGCATGGGCGCGGACGGCGTGCTGCGCGTGCCGCTGACCTGGACGGGCGGCGGGGTCACCGTCACCAAGACATTCATCTTCCACAAGGGCTCGTACCGCATCGGCCTCGAGTACGCCATCCACAACGGGGCAGCCGCACCGTGGACGTTCTCGCAATACGCGCAGCTCTACCGCAACGACCCGCGCACCAGCGGCAGCTACTTCGATCCCGGCAGCAAGGCCTATCACGGCCCGGCGATCTGGAACGGCCATGAGTACCTGAAGCTCGATCCGGCCAGCAGCGACTATCAGCACTACACCCGGGAAGTCACCAACGGCTGGATCGCCGTGCCCCAACACGACTTCGTGAGCGCCGTGGTGCCCCCCAAGGGCGCCCCGTATCGCTTCACCTCCCAGGCCTCCGGCCCGTATTACCTGCTGGCGGCCACCGGCCCGCAGCACACGGTGGCGCCCGGCGCGACGCTCACGCTCGGACAGGCGCTGTTCGTCGGCCCGACGCTGCACTCGCAGCTGGAGAAAACCGACCCGACGCTGACCTACCTCGACGACTACGGCAAGCTCACCCTCCTCGCCCGGCCGCTGTTCTGGCTGCTCAGCCAGGCGCATCGGGTGACCGGCAACTGGGGCGTCGCGATCATCCTGGTGACCGTCCTGCTGAAGCTGCTGTTCTATCCGCTCTCGGAGGCGAGCGGGCGCTCCATGGCCAAGATGAAGGCCCTCGGGCCACGCATCAAGAACATCCAGGAGACCTACAAGGACGACAAGGAGAAGCTCGGCCGCGCGATGATGGAGCTGTACAAGCGCGAGAAGGTCAACCCGGTGTCCGGGTGTCTGCCGATGATTCTGCAGATCCCGGTGTTCATCGCGTTCTACTGGGTGCTGCTCTACAGCGTCGAGCTGCGCCAAGCGCCGTTCATCTTCTGGATCCAGGATCTCTCGGCGCGTGATCCGTACTTCATCCTGCCGGGCATCATGGCCCTGACCGGCTTCCTGCAGTTCAAGCTCAACCCCGCGCCCCCCGACCCGGTTCAGGCCAAGATGTTCATGTTCATGCCGCTCGTCATGGCCGGCATGTTCGCGCTCTTCCCCTCGGGCCTGGTGCTGTACTACGTGGTGAACAGCCTGCTGTCGCTCGCGCAGCAGTGGAACATCAACCGCCGCATCGCCGCGGCGACCGCTCGGCGAAACTAGGACTCGCCTCTTCAATCGTACGGGCCGCGGCGGTACCCTTGGCCGCATGACACGTATGGATACGATCGTGGCGCCGGCAACCCCGCCGGGACGCGGCGGCATCGGCATCGTGCGCGTGTCAGGACCGAAGGTCCCGGAAATCGCCGCGGTGCTGCTCGGCGATCTGCCGCCCGCGCGCATGGCGCGTTTCGCGCGCTTCCTCGACGCCGGCGGCGAGCCGATCGATGCGGGACTGGCGCTGTTTTTCCCGGGACCGCATTCCTATACGGGCGAGCACGTGCTCGAGCTGCATGGCCACGGCGGCCCGGCGGTGCTCGAGGCGGTGGTGGCGCGTGTGCTGGAGCTCGGCGCACGGCGCGCGCAGGCGGGGGAATTCACGCTGCGCGCCTTTCTCAACGACAAGGTCGATCTCGCGCAGGCCGAGGCGATCGCCGACCTGATTGACGCCGGCTCGCGCGAAGCGGCGCGCGCGGCGATGCGCTCCCTGCAGGGCGAGTTCTCCGCGATGGTGCACGGATTGACCGAAGCGGTCATCGAAATGCGCGCGCACGTCGAGGCGGCGATCGATTTTCCCGAGGAGGAGATCGATTTTCTGGCCGACCGGCAGCTGCAGGAGCGTTTCCATGCCCTGGCGGATCATTTCGAGGCCATCGAGCAGAGCGCGCGCCAGGGCGCGCTGCTGCGCGAGGGCATGACGGTGGTGCTCGCGGGCCGCCCGAATGCCGGCAAGTCGAGCCTGCTGAACCGGCTGGCCGGCTACGAGGCGGCGATCGTGACGCCGATTCCCGGCACGACGCGCGACATCGTGCGCGAACGGATCGATATCGATGGCATGCCGCTGCACGTGCTCGATACCGCGGGCCTGCGCGATGGCGCCGATGTGGTGGAAGCGGAGGGCATCCGGCGGGCGCACGAGCAGATGCGCCGCGCCGACCGCGTGCTGTTCGTGATCGATCTCGTTGACGATCCGCTCGCCGCCGCCTACACGCAGGAGAAAGAACGCCTGCCGCGCGAGGTTCCGGTCACGCTGGTGCTGAACAAGAGCGATCTTGCCGCCGGCATCCCGCTCGCCGACACGATCACCGGGCCGCCGCGCATCGCGGTGTCCGCACTCACCGGCAGCGGCCTCGATCGCCTGCGGCAGCATCTGAAGGACTGCATGGGTTTCAAGACGCTCGAGGGCGGAACGGTCTCGGCGCGCCACCGCCATCTCGAGGCGTTGCGGCGGGCGCGCCGCCACGTCACCGCGGCCGAACAACGCCTGCACGAGAGCCGCGCCGGGGAGCTCGTGGCCGAAGACTTGCGCGGCGCGCAGCAGGCCCTGAACGAGATCACCGGGGAGTTCACCAGCGACGACCTCCTCGGGCGCATCTTCGGCAGCTTCTGCATTGGCAAGTGAGTGCGCCGGGGCGCCCGAGGGAGCTCAGGCGAGCGGCGCGTCGAACACGTACTGCCCCGAGCCGACCATGACGAGCGTGCGGCCGCCCGCCTCGCGCGCGCGCAGCACGCCGTAGCGCTTGCGCAGTGGAAGGCCGCCTTCGCGCACGCGCCCGGCCTGAGCGCACGGGATGGCCACCGTGGCCAGCGCTCCGGCAGGGACCTCCACGCGCAGCCGCAGCTGCGTCTCATCCGCGCTCTTGTCCCAAGCCGCGACCACCTCGCCGAGCACCGTCTGATAGCGCACCGAGGCGGTGCGGATGCCTCGCACGGGCTGAGGCTCGATCCGGATGCGCTCGCTCGCCGCGCGGTGCATGTCGATGCGCAGGCCGGCCAGCCCGCCGTACAGCCAGGCCTCCGCCTGACCGAGCATGAAGTGATTCTGCGAGTTGTCGGGGTTGGCGTTCCAGGTTTCAGTCAGGGCCGTTGCGCCGCGCGCGAGCTGATATCCGTAGCTCGGCGCTGAGGTCTGCGTGAGGATGTCGAGCAGCACGTCGCCGCGGCCGCCGTGCATCAGCGCGAGGATGACGTACAGAAAGCCGATGTCGCCTGCGGTGACGTGATTGTCATGCGCGCGGATGTCGGCGACGAGATTCGCCAGCACCGCTGCGCGGTGCCGCGCCGGCACCAGCCCGATCGCGAGCGGCATCGCGTTGGCCGTCTGGCTGGCGCGTCCGTACTGATTGGTCGCCGGATTGAACAGGGCGCGGTTCAGGGCGCGGCGCACGGCGACGGCGCGGCGCGCGAACCGGTGCGCGTCGGCCGGATGCCCGAGCACGCGCGCGATGCCCGACAGCGTGGCGAGCAGCCGGCAGTAGGTCGCCGAGGCGGTGAGCCGCTTGCTGGTCAGCTGGGACTCGCCCGGAGGCTTCGGGCCCCAGTCGAACCAGTCGCCGAGGCCGTAATCCAGCAGATCGCCCTGCGCGCGGGAGGCGAGATACGCCGCATAGCGGCACATCGCCGGATAGCCGGTCTCGAGGATGCGCGTATCGCCGGTGTAGCGATACGCCGCCCACGGCGAGAGCACGATGGCCGAGCCCCATTCCGGGGAGTCCCGGAATGCCGAGTTGCGGCCGTCCGGGTCGATGAACGCGACGTACTCCGGGGCGATGCTCGGCACCATGCCCGAGGGCCGCTGGCTGTCCATCATGTCGCGCAGCATCTTCTCGTACACCGTCACCGCCTGCTCGTTGTAGAAGACGGTGTCTGCATTGAGGTAGGTCTGCTCCAGCCAGCCGAGCTTCTCGCGCTGCGGACAATCCGTGAGCACGCTGAAGCTGTTGCTGAGCAGCGCCTGCAGGATCAGCCCGTGGATGCGCTGCAGCATCGGCTGGCCGGTCTCGAGCGTGCCGATCCGGGCCAGGGCGTCGTGCAGGAACTGCCCGCTCAACTCCACCAGCTCCGGCTCCCCGGACGATTGCCGGCCGCTTGGCGCGGCGCCTTCGACCTGCACGTAGCGGAAGCCGTAGTAGCTGAATCGCGGCCGCCAGCGCTCCAGGTCCGTGCCGGCCAGGGTATAGGTGAACCAGACCGCATCGCCGGGGGTCGCAGCGGCGCTGCGCTGGGTGACACAGCCCTCGGCGTCGAGCAGCTCGCCCGGCAACAGCCGTACGGTGCGGCCGGCCGCGCCGCGCACCGCGATCACCGGCCAGCCGGAGAAGTTCTCACCCAGGTCATAGACGAACACGCCGGGTTTGGGCTGCGTGACGGCCATCGGCCTGAGGGTGCGCGCGGCGCTCACCGGCGGGACGTTCTGTGCCCGCAGCTGCCCGCCGGGACTCGCCACCCGGGTCGCCGGCCTCCACGCCCCGGCGGCAGTGAACCCAGGCCGGTCCCAACCGGGCAGGGCGCGCCGGGCGTCGAAATCCTCGCCGCCGTACACCGAGGACAGCATGATCGGACCGGGATGGGTGCGCCAGGACTCATCGCTGAGCACCCACTGCTCGCTGCCGTCGGCGAACAGCAGCCGCAGCTGCACGATGAGCTTCGGCCGCCCGAAGCTGCCGACGAATTTGGTGTAGCGGCCCGGATACTTCTCGACGTTGAAGAATCCGTTGCCGAGCATGACCCCGAGCACGTTCGGGCCCGGCCGCAGCAGTGCGGTGACGTCGAACGTGTCATACAGAATGGTCTTGCGGTAATCGGTCCAGCCGGGGTTGAGCACGCTGCCGGTGACGGGCTCTGCATTGACGTGCAGTGCGTACTGGCCGAGCCCGCACACCGACACCAGGGCGCGCCGCAGCGGCTTGCCGATCGGGAATTCACGCCGGAACAGGGGCATCGGGCGCGGCTCGGACGGCGGGCTGCGGTTGATGGCCGGCGGGGGCAGGGGACTCGCCGGCCAGTCCGGCCCATCCGAAATCCATTGCGCGCGCCAGTCGGCCGCATGCAGGATACCGGTGGTGAAGGGCGCCGGCGGGCTGAACTCGCCGGGGCGGCCGCGCTGATCCCACACGCGCACGGCCCACCAGTAATCGCTCTGCGAGTCGAGCGGCAGAACCTCATCCGGGGCGACGCGCAGCGCGCCCCCCGGGCGCCGCCCGCTGTTCCAGATCTCCCCGCGTCCTGCGCGGATTGCGCGGGCGGAGCGGGCGACGATGACCTGCCAGGCGCTCTGGCCGAGGACACGCAGCCGGGGATCCCGCGGCGCCAGGGTCCACGCGAAACGCGGCCGGCCCGTATCGAGGCCGTGCGCAACGGTGCGCCACTCGACCTGCAGCTGCATGGGGCTGACGTCGCAGGGGCCTGACGGAGGAACGCTCTGCGCGGCATCTCCCGCCCGCGCCAGACCAGCCGGAGCGCCGAGCGCGAGCAGCTGCAGCACCGCGCGGCGCGAGGTCATGTGGCGCGGCTCCCACAAAGACGGCCGTCCACAAATATGATCCGTCGTTTCATATTATGAGATTCCTCTTGCGCCGCCCCGTCCGGCAATGGTATTTATATTTATATACGAAGATATCGTCCGCCTGTAAACAACGCTGCGGGCGGAGCCGGCGAGTATCGCGGCATTAGGCGTTTGCGCAACTGCACTGCATCAACAGACTGAGGGGGATTGATCATGAAGCTGACGTCAAGGCTCGTGTCTGGGGCCGTCGCCCTGGCATTGGCGGGCGCCGTGCCCGCCTGGGCCAAAACTGCCGGACCCGGCCCGCAGGCCGCGTCGTCCGACTCTTCCACCGGAACAGCCCAGGACCACAAGAAGTCGCAGGCCCCCGCGGTCCTGCAGGAAGTGGTCGTGACCGGCATCCGCGCCAGTATGGAGAGTGCGCTGAATATCAAGCGCTTCTCGAACACCATCGTCGATGCGATCGTCGCCTCCCAGATCGGCAAGCTCCCCGATGTCACGGCCATCGATGCTCTGCAGCGCATCCCGGGCATTCAGATCAGCCGGCAGCTCGGCGAGGGCGGCGGCACCGTCAATATCGGCGGCTCGGTCATCAACAGCGGCTACGAGATCCGCGGTCTGCCCTACGCCGAGACGACTCTGAACGGCCGCGAAGTGTTCAGCGCCACCGGCAGCCGCGTGCTGAACCTCGAGGACATCCCCTCGGCGCTGCTCGCCGGCATCAATGTCTATAAGGACCCCACCGCGAGCCTGATCGCGGGCGGTCTGGCCGGCACGGTCGATCTGCGCACCCACCGGCCGTTCGACTTCGCCGGGCGCCAGCTCGACTTCAGCGCCGGGGAAACCTACGGCGACATGATCGGCACCGCCAAGCCGAACTTCAACGTGCTCGGCAGCGACATCTGGCACACCGGCATCGGCAAGGTCGGCGCGCTGCTCGATTTCTCCTACCACGATCGGGCCTACCGGGAAGACGGCATTAGCAACAGCGCGATCGCCAGCAGCACCACGGCGGTGCCGGGCAAGACCGTCTACTTCACCAACGGCGTCTACAACACGATGTTCGTCGGCGACCGGCGGCGTCTTGGCGTCGACGCCGTGCTGCAGTGGCAGCCGACGCACGACCTGCAGACCTACGCCGAGGCGATGAGCGAAGATTTCACCTGGGCACAGAATCAATACACCTTCTATACGCAGGGCCTCGCCGGCTACCAGGCTGGCCTCGCCGGCGTCGTGAACCAGATCGTGCCCGGCTCGGTGAGCCTGTTCCCGGGGACGAACGACGTTCAGTCGATCACCTTCCAGAACGCACTGGACAGCACCGTGGGCGCATGGCGCACGGTGACGGACGTCAACCGGCAGTTCAACCTGCACGCGAAATGGACCCCCATCCCGTGGACCGTCACGGGCGACATCAGCTACACGAAAGCCACCGAGCGGCTGAACAATCCGGCCGTAGACGTGGGCGCCTTCGGGCCGCAGACCCCGACGCCCCCCACGCTGACGCAGACCAACTCGATCTCCGGCCTGACCACCTCGACCGTCACCGGCCTGAATCCCATGGACTTGAGCTACTACGGCGGGGAGGCATACAGCTACCAGAGCTACCTGTACGATACGGAACAGCACTTCCGGGGCAGTGAAACCGCCGGCACGCTAAACGTGAGCTACGCCTTCGCCCACGGCTTCCTCAGCTCGATCGAAAGCGGCGTGCGCTGGGCGGACCGTAAGGACGCCTTCAACCAGTGGTCCACCTTCGCCAACATCGTCACCAGCCAGGTGCAGGCGAATGCGAACTGGTTCCACCGCGTCCCGCTGAGCCCATTCTTCTCCGCGGCCTCCTCCAGCCCCGTCGATCCGCCGTACATCGTGTTCGATCCGAACCAGCTGCACTACAACGCCGCTGCGGTGTATCAGGCTTTCGGTGCGCCGCCCCCGACCGACAACGGCACGCAGGACTACCACGTCGATGAGCGCACCTACGCCGGCTTCGTCCAGCTGAACTTCGAGGCGAATGTCGGTATTCCGATGTCGGGCAACATCGGCGTGCGCGTCGTGCGCCACGAGGACTTCATGGACGGTATGGTGGGCAACGGCGGCGTCTATACGCCGAGCACCTTCTCGCACGGGGAGACCGATCCGCTGCCGAGCCTCAACCTGCTGTTCAAGCTGACGCATGATCTGCAGTGGCGTTTCGCGGCCTCCAAGGTAATCGCCTATCCGGATTTCAGCCAGATCCGCCCGTCGATCAGCCTCCTGCCGGCACAGGGCGCCGCCAGCGGCGGCAACCCGAATCTGAAGCCGACCACGGCAACTCAGTTCGACACTTCGCTCGAATACTACTTCGCTCCGGGCTCCGCCCTCACGGCCGACGTCTTCTACAAGCGTTTGCACAACTTCTGGCTGTCCGAGACGCAGCAGGATGCGTTCACCCTCGATGGGGTCAACTACAACCTCACCGGCGCGGTCGACGGCGGCAGCGCCACGGTCAAGGGCGCGGAATTCGGCTACCAGCAGTTCTTCCGCAACCTGCCGGGCTGGCTGAGCGGACTCGGCATGGCCGCCAACTACACCTACATCAAGGCGGCGGCGCCGACGGCGGTGCTGGGTCAGACGACCACTCTGCCCGGCCTTTCCCAGAACAGCTACAACCTGATCGGCATCTACGAGAAGGGACCGATCTCCTTCCGCGTCGCGTACAACTGGCGCAGCGCGTTCTACAGCTCGCTGTACAACGGCTCAAATGCGCAGCTGGCCGCGAACCCGATCTACACCAAGGCCTATGGCTGGCTGGACGCGTCGCTCGAATACAGCATCAACCATCATGTTCAGGTGTACGTCGACGGCTCGAACCTGCTGCGCACCAAGCTCGTGTCCTACTACGGCACGCCGACGCTGCCGCAGGGCGCCACCATCGATGACCGGGAGGTCATGGTGGGAGTCAACGTGAAGCTGTAAGGAGAGCCGACCGCATGATCGACCAACAGAGACGGACGCTCCTGACGGGACTGTTGGCGGCGGCGGGAACGGGACTGACGGTGAAGCGCGCGGCCGGGAAACCGGCCGCGCGCCTGCCGAACATCGCCCCGTTCCGCACCCCGTACAAGCTCGAGCGGCGCATCCTCACCCGCTCAGGCGTGCCCGGCAGCTTCGACCGGCTCAAGGTCGACTGTCCGTTCGTGTTCGAGAACTGCGGCCGCTACTACATGACCTACGTCGGGTTCGACGGCATCGGCTACCAGACCGGGCTCGCCGAATCCGACGATCTCGAGCACTGGCGGCGCGCCGGGCTGATTCTGCGGCGCGATCCCAAGAACCCCGTCATCCGCTACAACATCGCGATGATGTCGATCCTGCACGAGGACGGGCTGCATTCGAAAGGCTCGCTCATCAAGGTCGACGGCCGCTACGTCGGCGCCTGGCACGCCTATCCGCGGCCGGGCTACGAGCAGGGTCCGGCGGTGATCGGGCTCGCCTTCAGCGAGGATCTGTACCACTGGGAGCTCACCGAACCGATTCTGCGCCCCGATCCGGCCTTCGCCTGGGAGGCCGGGGGGCTTTACAAGCCGTACCTGATCCGCAACGACGGCCTGTACTACATTTTCTACAACGCCAAGACCGACAAGCAGCGCGACTGGATCGAGCAGATCGGCATCGCCACCTCACCTGATCTGAAGACCTGGACCCGCTATCCGCGCAATCCCGTCATCCATCACGGCGGACCGTCCGCGTGGGACGCTCGTTTTGCGAGCGATCCCTGCGTGGTTCGCTGGGGTCCGTGGTGGGGCGTCTATTACTACGGTTTCGCCAACGACGGACATGCGCGCGACCTGCTTGCCCTGGGACTCGACCCGTATCACCTGACGAAGGTCCCGGAAATCATGCTGAACGTGGGCCCGCCGGGATCGATCGACGACACCTTCGCCCACAAGCCATCGATCATCTATGCGCACGACACGCTGTATCAGTTCTACTGCTGCGTGAGTGGCAGCTGGCCGCACGATGACCGCGCCATCTCCGTGGCGCGTTCGCGGCCCTGGAACAGCTGAGCGGTTTCAGCCCCCCCCGGCGTGGCGCCGAGCCAGGACGGCCGGCGCCGTGCCTTTCTGGGCGCGGCCGTGCCTACTGCAGATTGACGAACAGTCCCCCATCGACCAGCAGCGCCGCGCCGGTCACGTACCGGGCGAGGTCCGACGCCAGAAACACCACGCAGCCGGCGACATCGCGCGGCTCACCCAGACGGCCGAGCGGGATGCGTTTCTCCATGTAGGCGCGCTTGGCCGGATCGGCCAGGTCTTCCTTGTTGATGTCCGTCGCGACGGTGCCGGGCATGACCGAGTTGCAGCGGATGCCGTACGGGCCGAGCGCGATCGCGCAGGACTGCATCAGGGAGTGCACGCCGGCCTTGGTCGGGGTGTAGTGCGCCTGCATCCCGCCGCCGACCAGCGCGCTGATCGAGCTGATGGCGATCAGCGCCCCGCCGGTCCCTTGACGCGTCATCTGCCGTGCCGCCGCCTGTGTCATGTAGTACGCGCCGTGCAGGTTCACCGCCATGGTCCGCTCGAACACCTCCAGGGGCGTGTCGAGGAAGGCGTGGAACGGGCAGATGCCGGCGTTGCTCACGAATACGTCGATGCCGCCGAGCGCGGCGCTGGCGTACGACACGAACCGATCGGCGGACTCCGGCAGCGCCACATCGCCCTCTACCTCGATGGCCCGGCGTCCCAGACGCGCGATCTCGGCCTGCGTCTCCTGCATCCCCTCGCGGTCCTTGAACCAGTTCAGCGCCACGTCCGCGCCGTGTCGGGCGCACTCGATGGCCGTCGCGCGGCCGATGCCGCGCGAGGCGCCCGTGATCAGGACCTTCTTGCCTTCCAGCAGCATGGTGTCTACCTCAGTGCACGGAATGCCCGTCCGCCGGGCGGGTGAGGATCTTCAGCGCGTACGGCATGCCGCTGCGCGAGGGCGGCAGCTCGATGGCGAGCCCCTGGGGGGTCTGTCGCCACACGATCGGGTGCGGATCCCCGAGGAGCCTCACCCGGGTGATGGGTCCGGGCAGATAGGGCGTGCGGCGGTAGAGCGTCTCGATCAGGGCCTTGCCGTCGCGCGGGCGCACCATGCCAAGCGCGTACAGCACACCGGGCTTGCGGGTGAAGCGGAAATCCTCCGGCGTGTAGCGCTGGCCGTTGTCCCGTCCTTTGGGCGCCTGCGTCGGCCCCTCGCCGTAGAGCACCCACGGGCGCGTATCGTAGATCGCCTGCCCGTTGACCTTCAGCCAGGCGCCCATCTGCAGCAGGATGTGGCGCACCTTCGCCGGAATCGTCCCGTTGGCGCGCGGCCCGATGTTCAGCAGCATGTCGCCGTTCTTGCTCACGATGTCGATCAGATCGGTGAGCAGCGAGCGAGCGCTGCGGTATTTGTCGTCGCGCACGTACCCCCAGGAGTCCAGGCTCACCGAGGTGTCGCTCTCCCACGGGCGCAGCCGCAGCGTATCGAGCTTGCCGCGTTCGATGTCGAGCACGGCGGTGCCGGGCGGGTAGGCCTGCAGTTTGTAGGTCAGCACCACACCCTGGTGGCGCGCCGCGGCGACATCGTAGTAATAGGCGGCCATGCGCTTCAGGTACGGCGCGAACGCCGGCTGATTGATCCACCAGTCGAAATAGATGAAATCGGGATGGTACTCGTCGACCAGCTCGGTGCTGCGCGCCAGCCAGTCCCGCAGGAACGCCTTCGATGGCGGCAGCCAGTCCTGCAGCTGGTTGGGATTCGGCTCCCCACGCGAATGGTCGCCTGGCAGATGCATCGGCTCCGCCGGCCCGTACAGGCCCGCGTAGCGCGGATCATTGACGTCCGAGTCGTACTTCGTGCCCGGGTGATACCACCACCAGTGCTCGGCGCGGTGCGAGGAGACGCCAAAGCGCATCCCCTCGGCGCGCACCGCCTTTTCCAGCTCGCCGACCAGATCCTGCTTCGGCCCCATGCGCACCGCGTCCCAGAGCGTGAATTTCGAGTTGTACTCCGCGAAGCCGTCGCAATGCTCCGCTACCGGCACCACGTAGCGGGCCCCGGCGCGCTTGAAGAGCTTCGCCCACCCCGTGGGATTGAACTTCGCCATGGTGAATTTCGCGATGAAGTTCTTGTAGCCGAACTTCGACTGCGGCCCGTAGACCGCGCGCTGGTACTCGTAGGCGGCCGAGCCCTTCACGTACATGTTCCGCGAGTACCACTCGTTCTGGAATGCCGGCACCGAGAACACGCCCCAGTGGATGAAAATGCCGAACTTCGCGTTGCGGAACCAGCGCGGCACGTGATAGGCCTCGAGCGAGCGCCAGTTCGCCTTGAAGGGCCCGCGGCGGATGGTGGAGGCCACTTCATGCATCTGACGGTGCAGGGCCTGCTCGTAGTCCTTCGGCTCGTCCCATAGGGGCGGGAACGTGTGCACGCTGCGCACCTGCTGCGCCGCCGTCGGGGCGGCCGAGGCATGCGCCAGCGGCAAGCCGCAGCTGACGGAAAGGGCGGCCAGGAACGACACGTTCAAGAGGCGGCGGCGCGCGTTCAGCGCGCGGCGGTGGAGCGAAGCGGGGCGATGGGGCATGACAGACTCGGTGGATGAGTGGACGGATGAAAGAATCATGGGGCGCTGGTGCGTTCGAGCACGGCGACACCCTCAGAGCGCAGGCGCACGCTGCGCAGCACGCGGCCGCGGTGCAGCACGTCGCGCATCGCATAGGGCAGGCGCACCGTGCGCCTGGCTGCGCCGTGGTTGATGAGGATCACGACCTCGCGGCCGGCGCCGACCCGCCGCATCAACTCGATCCCGCGCGGCAGCACGCCGAACGGTGAGCGCACGCCGGCCGCCGCGAGCGTCCGCTCGACGAACGCGTGCATCAGGCGCCGGTCGAGGATGGTGCCGAGATAGAGTATGGCGCCGTGTCCGTAGCGGCGCTCGATCGCCGCCGGCTCGCCCGTGAGCCACGCATTGCCGGCGCCGTAGCGCAGCAGCACCCGCGTTTTGCGCGAGCGCGGCGTCAGCGCCTCGGCCCAGATCCGCCCGGTGCCGTCTCCGGCGGCTCCGGCCACCGCGACCGGTGCATCGAGCGCGTAATACTGCTGCACCCGTCCCCCGAGCAGCGGCACCAGCGGGCCAGGCTGGCGCTCGACGTTGAGACGGTCGTACTGATCCTTCATGCCGCTGCGCGGGCCGAGCACCAGCACCCCGCCGCTGAGCACGTAGGCGCGCAGATGGCGTGCGAGCGATCGGGAGATCACGTTCAGACTCGGTGCGAACACGACCTTGTAGTGCGCGAGCGGCGCGCGGGCCGAGACGATGTCCACCGCGTGCGTGAGATTCTCGAGCGGCCGGTAGTAATCGAGCAGCACGCGTAGCTGGTGGTAGCGGCGGGTCTGGCGCTGAAAGTCGATCGCCCAACGGCTGTCGTAGGAAACGAGCAGCGCCACCTGCGAGCGCGGGCTCGTGCCGGCAATGGCGGCGGAGGCCCGCTTGAACTCACGGCCGATGCGCTGCACCTCGCGGTACAGCGGCTCGGGCCTGCCGTCGGGGCCCACCAGTGTGCCGTGGTACTGTTCCTGGCCGCCGAGCGCGCTGCGCCACTGCCAGAACAGCACCGCGTCGGCGCCGTGGCCGATCGACTCCCAGGTCATGGCGCGCACGCCGCCCTTGACGAGCGAATTGTTGACCGGGGCCCAGTCGACGAAGCCCGGCTGGGCTTCCATCACCCAGTAGTCCTGACGCTTCCAGCCGCGCACGAAATCGCTCATCGCGCCGTTGCGGTAGAAATTCAGCTGGCCCTCGCCGACGTAGTCGTCCCAGGCGGCGATGTCGAGCGGGCGCGTGATCGCATAGTGATCCCAGTTGTCGCTCCAGCCGAGTCCGCCGATGTTGGTGGTGATGAACTGCCGCGGCGCGATGTGCGCCCGCAGCGCACGCAGCTGATTGCGCTGGAAGCTGAGCCAGGTGGCGGTGACGAACTGGCGGTGCGCGAGCATCAGGCCGGGGTTGCCCGGCAGCGCGTTCAGCGGGATCTGATTCCAGGCAGTGTACGTCTGGCTCCAGTACGCGGTGGTCCAGGCGCGGTTCAGCGCCGCGAGCGTGCCGAAGCGGCGCTTGAGCCACAGCTGGAACTGCCGCCGCGTGCCGGCATCGTAGGACTCGTTGGTGTATTCGTTGTCGATCTGCCAGCCGATGACATCCGGATTGTGTCCGAAACGCTCGGCGAGGCGGGTGACGATGTCGCGGCAGAACGTGCGGTACAGGGGGCTCGCGTACGAGAACTGTCTGCGATTGCCGTGCTCGGCGCGGCGGCCGTCGGCATGGATGCGCAGGACCTGCGGATAGCGGCTCGTCAGCCAGGCCGGCGGAGCGTCGGTCGGCGTGCCGATCACGACATAGATATGGTGGCGCGCCGCTTCAGCGATCGCCCGTGCGAGCCAGCCGAAGTGATAGTCACCCTGGTGGGGCTCGAGCGCGCTCCAGGCGAACTCCCCGACGCGGACCACATTGATGCCGGCGGCCTGCATCAGGGCGAGATCCTTCGGCCAGCGCGACTCGGGCCACTGTTCCGGATACCAGGCCGCGCCGAGCCAGAGGCGGCCGAGCGCGGTGCGCACGGCCGGAGACGGTGCGCGCACGGGCGCCGTTGCGGCACGGACCGGCGGCGCGCCGGTCGCACAGAGCAGTGCGGCGCACGCGGCGGTGCACGTCAGAGGCGAACGGTTCAGACGCATCATGAGTGCGATCCCAGCAGGACGCTGACTTCGTGGGGCGCGAGCACTATCGTGCGGCGGGGCGGCCCCCCCGTCAGCATCGGGGAAGCCGCTGCGGGCAGGTGCACCGTGTGCGGCCTGCGCCCATGATTGATGAGGATCCATACACGCTTGCCGTCACCGACCCGCTCACATACTTCCACGTTGCGCGCGACCCCCGGAATGAGCGGATGCACGTTCGCCGCGCGCGCCAGAGCATCGATCACCGTGCGCATCAGCGGGGGATCGAGCCACGCGCCGATGTACGTGATGGAGCCCTTGCCGATGCGCCGCGTGATGATGGCCGGCTTGCCGTTCAGCCATCCGTTGCTTTTGCCGTAACGCATCAGTACGCGCGTGTCGGACGCCCGCGGCTCCAGCGTTTCCGCCCAGACGGAGGCGGTTCCCGAGCCGAGCGCGCCGGCGAGCGGCACCGGCTTCAGGAGGGCGTAGTACTGCTCGACGTGGCCGCCGAGCAGCGGCACCAGCGGGCCGGGCTGGCGCTCGGTCCACAACGCATCATAGGAGTCCTTCATGCCGCTGCGTGGACCCAGCACCAGATGGCCGCCGGCGCGCACATAGGCGGCCAGATGATGCGCCTCGGCGCGCGAGAGCACGTTGAGCGCCGGCGCGACCACCAGCCGGTAGCGCGCGAGCGGCGCCTGCGGCGAGACGACGTCCACCGACTGCGCGAACCGCTCGAGCGGCTTGTAGAAGGCCGTGAATTCGCGCACTACCCCGAACCGGACCGTCTGGCGCTGGAAATCGATGGCCCAGCGGCTCGCATACGACTGCAGCATTGCCACACGGCTGCGCGGCTCCGTGCCCGCGAGCGCGGCGCCGGCGAGCGCGAACTGCGCGCCGATGCCGCGCACGACCCGGTAGGCGGGCACCGGCTCGCCGTCCGGCCCGAGCAGCGTGCCGTTGTACTGCTCCTGGCCGTTGAGCGCGCTGCGCCACTGCCAGTACAGCACTGCATTGGCGCCGTGCCCGACGTCCTGCCACGCGAGCTCGCGCATCGCGTACGGGGGCAGGGCCGCATTGACCGGCGCCCAGTCGACGAACGCCGGCTGTGTCTCCATCACCCAGAAGTCCCGCCGCTTGTAGCCGCGCACCAGATCGTCCTCGACGGCGTTGTCGAGCCAGTGATAGCGGCCGTCGGGGACGTAATCGTCCCAGGAGGCGAGCGTGAGCTCGCGGCTGATCGCGTACTGATCGAACTGGTCGCCCCAGTGCGTGGTGTTCGTCGTGATGAATTGGCGCGGCGCGGCGTAGCGGCGGATCGCCCGCACCTGGTTGCGCACGTAGCTCGCCCACGTGGCGCTGACGAAACGCCTGAAGTCGAGCAGCAGACCCGGATTCTCGCCCTGCGCGCGCATCGGCACCTGGCTGAAGTGCTCGTAGGTCTCGCTCCAGTACGCGGTGGTCCAGTGCCGGTTCAGCGCGGCGATGGTGTGATACTTGCGGCGCAGCCAGGCGTGGAACTGGTGGCGGGTCCCGGCGCCGAACGACGGCGGGCCCATCTCGTTGTCGATCTGCCAGCCGATCACGTCCGGGTTGTGGCCGAAGTGCCGAGCCAGGCGCGCGGCGATCTCCCGGCAGAATTTGCGGTACAGCGGGCTCGAGAAGGAGAATTGCTGGCGCCCGCCGTGCTGCGCGCGCTTGCCGTCGGGGCCGACCCGCAGCGTCTGCGGATAGCGGCTGGTGAGCCACGCCGGCGGCGCGGCGGTGGGCGTGCCGATCACCACGAAGATATGGTGGCGCGCCGCCTCGGCGATCGCCCGCTGCAGCCAGCCGAAGTGATACACGCCCTGACGCGGCTCGAAGGTGCTCCAGGCGAACTCCCCGACGCGCACGACGTGGATGTGCGCCGCCTGCATCAGCGCGAGATCCTTCGGCCAGCGCGCCTCGGGCCATTGCTCGGGATACCATGCCGTGCCGAGCAGCAGCGGCGGCACGGCCGCCGCCGTGAGGCCGGGTAGCCCCACGAGGCACGCGCCGAGCAGCAGCGTGCGCAGCCGTGCCCCCGGGCGGCGCGCGCGGCGGTGAGAACGGGGAGTCAGGAGCATCGGCTGCATTTGCTTCTCCGGTTGCGTCACCGATGCCAGGACGGGCCGGTGCGGGCAAGGGGGAGTTTCACTCAATGGAATAATAGCCCACAATATGGGACTCGTGCGATGCACTTTGGGGACGCCGGATGGCCGATGCGCGCTGCGGCAGCGGGCAGCGCGATACCCCGTCGGCGCGCATCTGCCCCGTACACCGCCGGCGTTACGACGGCTGACCGCCTGCGATCAACCTTTTTCCGTGGAAATTCGCGTGCCATGACGACATTGCGCTTCTCTCGCCGAAGGGCACCCCGTGTTGCCGGTCTGCTGCTCCTTTGCGCGCTGAATCAACAGGTGTCCGTGATAGCCGCCGCCGCGCCCGCGCCTGTCATCCCCCCGGCGCGCTACAGCGTCGAGCACACCCCGATCGGCGCGCTGATCGCCAATCCGCGCACTCGCGCCATCCTGGATCGATACGTGCCGGGATTCAGCGCCACGCGCGTCGCCGACAAGGGCCGGCACATGACGCTGAAGGCCGTGCAGCCGTTCGATTCGACCCGGCTGACCGATGCGGCGCTGGCGAAGATCGATGCGGCGCTGGCGACGGTGCCGGTGGCGCCTGCGCCCGTCGAGCTGCGCCAGCCCCCCAATGGCCCGACGAACATTCCCGATGCCGAGCTCGATCCGGCACGGCATCTCAAGCCCTCGCAACTCGAGAGTGTGCTGCATCGGCCGCTGCCGGAGCAGTACGTCTGGACGAGCGTGCACAAGGTGAGCGCATACGGTCTCGGGCCCCATTATTTCCGGCGGGCCTTTGACGTAGCGGCCGTGCCGGCGCACGCGACGCTTTATCTGGCCGGCCCGCGTCAGGCGATCATCTACCTCAACGGAAAGGAGGTGGGCCACTACCAGCTGAACCTCGACTTCCCGATGGGCATCCGCGTGTATGAATGCGATGTCACCGGAGTGTTGCATCCGGGCCGCAACCTGCTCGCCGTCGAGGCGGTGCGCGGGCCGCTGGCGGGCAACGAAGCCGAGGACACCGTGAGCCGCCATCTGCGCGACGGAAAGGTCCTCGCAGCGATGATTGTCCCGGCGGCGCGCGGAATCGCAGCGAGGCCACTCGTGATGAGCGATGCGCGCTGGCGAGGCACCGTGGGGCGGGTGCCGCGCGGCTGGCAGCGTCCTACGTTCGATGCGTCGGCCTGGCCGAGAGCCGATGATCTCGGTGGCATCGAGAGTTCGATCGATCTGTTCCAGGCGAACGCCGACGCGGGGATGTACGCTTGGCCGGGCTACGACGGCATTTCCCCGTTCCTCGCGCACTATGCGCTGAAGCCCATGGAGGTGCGGCATGTGTACGCGGGCATCGGCGCAGTAAGACACGTGCGCGCGCTCACCGGGAATGCGCATCACGGCGCATTCACCGTCACGCTGCCCCGCAGGCATGTTTCGCGGCATGACGCTCCGCAGGTCGAGCTCGATTTCGGGCGCGAAGTGGCCGGCCGGATCGAGCTCGAGTCCGACTCGAATGCGCCCGCGCAAGTGACCGTGCAGTACGGGGAGTCCGAGGCCGAAGCCGAGCTGCAGCCGTACCTGGGTGTCGATCCGGTCTATCTGCCGCCGCACGGTACGGCGTACGGGCCGAAGAGCGCGTTCCGCTACGTGATCATCCGCTTCACCGGGGGGCGCTCGACCCGTTTCCGGGCGATCCGCCTGGACGGTATCGCCTACCCGGTCAGGTACCAGGGGTCATTCGAGTCGTCCGATCCGCTGCTCAACAAAATGTGGGCAATCGGCGCCTACACGGCGCACCTGTGCATGCAGGACGATATCTGGGATGCGCCCAAGCGGGATCGCAATCGCTGGATGGGGGATCTCGACGTCAGCGGGCGAACCATCGCCGATGTGTTCGGCGACGGCTTCCTGATGCGCGACACGCTGGACCGCCTGATCGGCCCGGCGCCCGTTCGCAAGCACGTCAACGGCATTCCGGGCTATTCAGCCTTCTGGGTCATCGGCGAGCGGGAATACTACCTGCACACCGGCTCTGTGCGGCAGCTGCGCAGCGTGCACACGCGGCTCGTGCAGCTGCTTAAGTACATGGAAAAGGATCTCGACCGGCGCGATCTGTTCTCCGACCTGACGCACGCATGGCCGTTCGTAGACTGGGCGCCGGGGATGAGCGGCTACACGCCCGAGACCCGCATGGCGACCCAGTTCGAATATTATGCGGCCTTCAAGGACGGCGCGTACCTGCTGCGCGTGCTGCATGACGAGAAGAATGCCGCGCGCATGACGCAGGAGGCGGCGGCTCTCAAGGCGGCCGCGCAGAAGTACATGCGGGACGCGCACGGAACGTTCGGCAGCCGCTGGCAGCCCAATGCGTATGCCGTGCTCTCGGGCGTCGCCGACCCAAACCAGTATGCGGACATCTGGCGCAATGTGCTCATGCAGGCTGCCGAGCCGCAGTACAGCTCGTACGTCATCACGCCGTACTACAACTTCTACGTCGTGAGCGCGATGGCGAAAATGGGCCATCGGCGCGCGGCGCTCGACTGGATTCGCCGCTACTGGGGCGGCATGGTGCAGGAAGGCGCGACCAGCTTCTGGGAGGCGTACAACCCCACTTGGTTCAAGGGCTTTCTGTATCAGGCATCCCTGCAGGCCGATGGCGTGTCCGGTTTCAGCGTGAGTCTGGCGCACGGCTGGTCGAGCGGCGTCACGCCGTGGCTGATGCGCGAGGTGCTGGGCATCAGGCCGACCGCCGGCGGCTTCGCAAAGGTCGATATCCGCCCCGACCTCATCGGCCTGAAATGGGCCAAGGGGGCGGAGCCGACGCCGCATGGACTGCTGCGCGTGGCCATCCGCGACGAGCAGGGTTATATCACCACGATCGATCTGCCGCCGCAGGTGAAGGCCCGGGTGTCCGTGCCGGTGTCGTCACCTCAGGCGACCCTCCTGGTCAACGGCAAGCCGAGGCCAAGCAGCCCCGCCGACGCCGGGCGGCGCGCCGTGGTGCTGCTGAGCGGACCGGGCCGGTACGTCGTGACGAGCCGTTAGACGCTCCAGGGCGCACACAGCCGCTCGCTCGACGGCCGGGACGCGAGCCTGAACACATCTGCGGGCCCCTGACAGGCGCGTCGCTGCCGACATCGGGCCGTGCCGGCGGCGGGCAACGCGATGTCCGTCATTTCCCCCCTCGCTTACCCGGCCCGCATCTGGCGGCAGCGCGCCGAGCTCACACCCGCATCCCGTGCGCACTTCATGCCACGAGTCAGCACCGCGGCAACTCGGTTGAATGCGGCACCACTGTTGCGCCGAACCACACATAAAACGCCGGAATGACGAACAGCGAGACCAACGAGCCGAAGCCAAGACCGGCAATGATCACCAGTCCCATTGAGAAGCGGGCTTGCGCATTGCCGCCGCTGGCAAGAAGCAACGGCACCGCACCGGCGATCATGGCTGCCACCGTCATCAGAA
This sequence comes from Pseudomonadota bacterium, assembly GCA_021792555.1. Lineage (GTDB taxonomy): Bacteria > Pseudomonadota > Gammaproteobacteria > Steroidobacterales > Steroidobacteraceae > 13-2-20CM-66-19. The sequence goes on along the minus strand of JAJYUL010000001.1, from coordinate 125,886 downwards.
TGGGACGCAGACGCAGCGCCGCGGCCTCGATCACCGCCGCGCGCCTGCACAGCTGCCTCTCCCTCTGCAGTTGCCGAGCAAACTGCACGACCAGTATGCCCTGCTTGGCAATCAAGCCGATGAGCATCACCAGCCCCACCTCGGAATAGATATTGATGCTGGAGAGCCCCAGCGCGATGGGCAGCAGCGCGCCGAACAGCGCCAGGGGCACAGCGGTGATCACCACGCCTGCGTCGCGGAAGCCGTCGAATTGGGCGGCCAGCAGCAACACGACCATCAACAGGGCGAAGCCGAAAGTGACGAACAATGTGTTGCCCTGCTGCATGTATTGGCGGGACACTCCGGCATAATGGATCTGATCCCCCTCGGGAACCAGATGACGCGCCGCATGCTGCAGGAAGCCGAGCGCCTGCCCGAGGGATACGCCGGGGGCCGGACTGCCGGTGACGAACACCGCGGGCAGATTCTGAAATTGCGGCAGAAACGTGGGCGCAGGCTCGCTCGTCAGGGACACAAAGGTCGACACCGGAACCTCGGCCCCCGCCGGCGTCTTGATCGTATAGTCCTCGAGAAGTTTCGGATTGGCGCGCAAGGCAGGCGGCACCTGGGGGACGACACGATAACTCAAACCGTCCATGCTGTAGTAATTGACGAAGTTGCCGCCGAGCAGCGTGGCCAGACTCTTACCGACATCGGCCGCAGTCATGCCGAAATCGGCGACCATTTGGCGATGGATCCGTACTCTGATGATTACGTCGTTGTACTTGAGGTTCTTGCAGATGAAGGAGAACAGGCCGCTGGAGCGTGCGCGTTCAGTGAGCTCCCGGGCGACACGGTCGAGTTCCTGGTAACTCCCGCCGGTGCTGGTGATGATGAACTGCACCGGCAGCCCCACGGCAGCCCCCGGCAGGGGCGGTAGACCGAACGCCGACAATTTCATGCCCGGCACCCGCTGCGCCAGGCGCTGCACTTTTTGCCGGACCTCCTGAGTGGACACTGACCCGCGGTGCGGCTTCAGCACCACGCCCGCCATGACCTCGTTATTGAGCAGAAAGCCGCCGATGCCGACGCCATTGACGGCAAAACTATCGCGGCGGCTCTTGATCCGGTCGAATACGGCATGGGTCAGGTAGCGATCGTAGGCAACCATGTACTCGAGCGTGGCAGTGGGCTGCGCCACACCATTGACATAGATGATCCCCTGGTTGGCGGGCGGCGCGAGCTCGCTTGGACTGATGACGAACAATCCGGCGACGCCGACCGTCAGGAGCCCCGCAACGGTCACGGTCACCGGCCAGAACTCGAGGCTGCGCTGCAGAACGCGCGCATATACGCCTCTCAGATGCGAGAAGCCGGCCTCGACCAGCCGCGTCATCCGGTCCTCTGCGCCCGTCTGCAACACCCGCGAGGAGAGCATGGGGGCGAAAATCAGCGCCGTGACCATCGACATCAATACCATCGCGACGATGGTGAAGGCGAACTCGCTGAACAGCTGGCCGACCAGCCCCCCGATGAACGCCATTGGCGAGAACACCGCGATCAAAGTCGTCGCCATGACCAGAATCGGACTCGCCAACTCCTGCACGCTCTGCACAGCGGCATGGACGGGTGTGGCGCCATGCTCCATATGCCGATGCACGTTCTCAACGACGATGATTGCGTCGTCCACCACCAGGCCGATGGCCAGCACCATCGCCAGCAGAGTCAGCAGATTGAGCGTGTATCCCAGGACATGCAGAATGGTCATGGCGCTCACCATCGCGATTGGAATCGCGATGGCGGGCACGATCAGCGCGCGCCAGGAGCCCATGAAACCATAGATCACGACGATGACGATGAGCAGCGCGAGCGCGATATCCCCGATGACTTCGTGCACCGAGCTGCGGACGAACTGGGCCCCGTCGTACAGCACGCGGCCATGCATCCCGGCCGGCATATTGACCACCAGTTGGCTCAGTCTCTTCCTGACCCCCGCGGCCACCTGCAGGGCATTGCTGCCCGGCGCCTGCATGACGCCCAGATTCACCGCCGGCTTGCCATTGACGAGCACCGACGAATCGTAGGTCTGTGCGCCGAGGGTCACCTTGGCGACCTGATCGAGCTGGATCGGAACGCCATGGACGGTCTTGACCACGAGCCGGCGGAACTGCGCAGCGCTGTGAAGCGCCGTATCCGCCGTCAAAGACACCGCCGTGTACCGTCCCCGCAACCGCCCGGCAGCTGACACGTAGTCATTGGACTGCAGCGCGGCGCGGACATCGGCGGGGGTCACGCCGAGCACCGCCATCTTGTGCGGATCGAGCCAGATCCGCATGGCGAAGGTGTTGCCGCTCGGGCCGGTTCCCGGCGGCAGGATATTGGTCAGGCCGACCCCGGGGACCGACTGAATAGCAGGCTGCACCACACGGGTCAGATAATCCGTGATCTGCTGCTGATCGAAATCCTTGCCGGAAAAGGTCAGATACATCAGATACGCGCCCGAGCCCGGCATTTCGACCACAATCGGCTGCATCACCCCCTTGGGGAGTTGGTTCATGACGCTGTTGACTTTGATCTGCGTCTGGGAAAGCGCGGCATTCGGATTCATTCCCATGCGCATGTACAGCGTGATGATCGATACGCCGTCCTCGCTCACCGCCGTCATATAGTTGATCCCGGGAATCTGCCCTACCGCCTTCTCCAGGGGCGCGGTGATGAACGCGTTGACGGTCTTCGGTGTCGCTCCGAAATAGTGGGTCGTTACGGTGATCAGGGAGGTTTTAGTCGGCGGATATTCGGTTACGGCCAGCATTCCCAGTGAGCGCAAGCCGAAAAAGAACAACGCCAGGACAATTGTGACGGCCAGTATGGGCCGGTGAATGAAGGCTTCGCCGAGGCGCATGAGAGTTTCCTTGGGATCAGTCGAGGTGGACGGCGTTGTTGATGCGCACGGAATCGCCGTCGTGCAACTTCACCTGCCCCGCGGTGACGATCATTTCGCCGGCCTGCAGGCCGCTGCGCACCACGACGTCGTCTCCCTGGACCGACCCGGTCTCGATTCTTGCTTCCTGCGCGATCCAACCGCTGCCTTTGCGCCGCCGCAAAACGTATACAAAATCACCGTAACTGTGATAGGCGACGGCCACCCGTGGAATGACGAGACGCCGGCGCGCCGCGGCCGTCGGCAGTTGCACGAGGGCGAACGTCCCGGGGCGCACGAACGGATGATCGCCCAGAATTCGCGCGCGTACGGACAAGGCGCGATTCCTGCGGTCGACCCGCGTGTTGAGGGCGAAAATGCGCGCCGAATATTGCTGGCGTGCCCGCTCGCTGCCGAGAGCAAAAGTGACATCGGTGCCGGTGTGCACCTGTCCGGCGGCACCCTGGGGGACGGAGAAGTCGACATAGAGCTCGCGGGGGTCGACCAGCTCCACGACCGGACTGCCCGCACGCAGGTATTGTCCGCGATAGACGTCGCGCAGACCCAACACGCCTGAAAATGGAGCCTTCAGCATCGTGTCGGCCAGGCTCTCCTGCAGCGCCGAGACTTTGGCGGCCGAGGCCATCGCCTGATACTTGGCCTTGTCGAGCGCCGCGGTGGAAATTCCACGGATTGCATAGACGTTGCGGGCCCGCTCGTAGTTCTCCCGCGCCAGCGCGGCGTCGGCTTGCGCCCCTTTAAGCCGGCCCGGCAGGGCGCCCGCGTCGACGCTGAGCAACAGTTGCCCGGCGCGGACCCGCTGGCCGGAGTGAAAGACGATGCGGCGGATGACACCCGACGACTGCAGACTGAGCTCGGTGCCCCGCGCGGCCACGATTTCCCCTACGACCGCGGTGCGCGGATCGACTCGCGCATAGCGCACTGCGGTCGCCGAAACGGTAACGATCACATGGGCGTTTTGCGCCCGTCGCGCGTCCTGCCGGTGCTCGCGCCAGCGATAGAGCGCGAAGATTGCCGCAAAAAACGCCAACACCATGGACACTGCCAACACAAAGACCTTTCTCACGATCGTGCTCCCGCATTCGCGCCGTCATGCGCAGCTGACCATCCCTCCCCCACGGCCAGAAACAAGGCGACGGTGTCGAGATACCGCTCGCCTTGCGCCCGGATCGCGGCCTGGGTATCGCGCTGGGCGGCTATTTCCGCTTCGAGCACCGAGCTATAAGCGATCACGCCGTCCCGGTATCGGTCCTGCGCAAGTGTCAGGGCTTGCGTTGCCGCCTTTTCTGCGATCGCGGTCTGCCTGTAGACCTGCTCGCTGCTCTGCAGGGCGCGCAGGGCGTCGGCCACCTGCGCAAATGCGTCGAGCACCGTTGCGCGATAGCGGTCGCTGCTGAGGCGGTATTGGGCGATCGTTGCCCTTTCTGCGGCCGCCAGGGCGCCCCCCTCGTATATCGGGGCCGCGATGCCCGCGCCCAGCGACCAGAGCGTAGAGAGCGGATTGAAAAAGAGCGCCCCGCTCTGGGCCGCCTTGCCCAACGCGGCGGTTATCTGCATGCGCGGAAAGCGGTTCGCCGCTGCCAGATCGGCACGGGCGGATGCCGCCTGAACTTCTGCGGCGGCGGCCGCGATGTCGGGACGCTGTTCGAGCAGCACCGAGGGGATGGCCGTCGGAAGCCTGGAAGGCAACCTCATCGCGGCCAGCCTGGGCAGCCGGAGAGGCCGACCGGGGTATCTCCCCAGGAGATAGGCAAGGGCGTGCCGACTCGCATCCATCCGGGCTCGCAACGGGGGAATCGCGGCCGCTGCGCTCGCGGTCAATGCTTCCTGCTGGCGCAGCTCTTGCAGATTACTGGCCCCGAGACGGTATTCCCGGCGCAGCAAATCGAGAAGACGCCGGTCATCCGCGGCGATATCTCGGGCCGCCTTGCATTCCTCGCGTGCTCCGGCTGCCTGAATCACCGCGCGCGCTACGGCTGCCTCCAGAAATACTTCGGTCATCCGCACCTGCGCCGCGGCAACCTTGCGCTCGGCCTTGGCGGAGCGCAATTGATCCGTAGTCCGACCGAACACGTCAGGGCTGTAGCGGATTTGAACAGACCCGAGCAGCAGGCTGTAGAGATTGCCCGGAATGCGGTACGCGGTACCTCCGTGTGTGCCGGCGAGCACGGAGCGCTCCCGTGCCGCGGCGGCATCCGCTGTCACCTGAGGTAGAAATCCCGCTTCCGCTTCATCCACCAGCGCGGTGGCTCTGGCCAGTGAGGCGCGCGCCGCGGCGAGACCCGGGTTGGCCTGCAGCGCCAGCCGGATGTAGCGATTCAATAGCGGTGCGTGGAACAGCGTCCACCATTGAACCGTGACGTTGGAGGTCCCGGTGAGCGACTGCCGGCTCGACGGCGTTTGCGCCCCGCTGCGGATATAATGCGACGGTGGCCGCATCTGCGGAACGGCAAGCCGCGGCCCGACGGCGCAACCGTCCAGAAACGCCGGCAGGAGCAGCATGAGCCGTGCGGCGCGCCTGAATCCCTTGCGGGCGCCATCGCCGACCGGACAGGGTCGGTGCGCGGCATTTTGCCAGAATATATCCATCGTCCGTCCCGGGGTGACCTACCACCGGGGCAGACTAAACATCTCGTGCGTAACAATCTTGGGGGCGAAACGCGCAGATTCGTAACAATTCGTCACGCGCGCCCGGCGCCAAGATACGTTGTTACATTCGGCTCTTGGAAGCGCTGGAACCTGCGGTTATCGTAACGGTATGGAACGAACCAAAGGGCACATTCTCGTCATTGAAGACGACTTGCGGCTGCGCGGCCTGGTGGAGTCCCACCTGCGATCCTACGCTTTCAGCGTGCAGGGATTGAGCGACGGGCATCAGGTCGAGCGGGCGCTGGAGGAATCCCAGATCGACCTGATCGTTCTCGACCTCGGCCTGCCCGGCGAAGACGGTTTGCAGATATGTCAGCGTGTGCGCCGGAAATATCCGGTTCCGATCCTGATGCTCACTGCCCGCGGCGACGAGCTCGATCGCATCTTGGGCCTGGAGATGGGTGCCGATGACTATCTCGCCAAGCCCTTCCATCCCCGCGAATTGTTGGCACGGATCCAGGCCGTCCTGCGGCGCACGCGCGGCTCGGCGCTGCCGACCGCGGCAGTTGACGAGCCCCGCAAGGTCGGGCCTTTCAGGGTGGACCGCAGGCGCCAGGAAATCTTCTTGGACGAAAGGCGCCTGGAGCTGAGCACTGCGGAGTTCGACACGCTGGCCGCATTCATTGATCACGAGGGCCAGGTTCTTTCACGGCAAAGACTGCTTCGGCTGACCCGGCAGCGCTCCCACGACCCCGAAGATCGCAGCATCGACATGCAGATATCCCGTCTGCGCCGCCTGCTCGGCGATGACCGGCGCGAGAATCGGCATATCCGCACCGTATGGGGACGCGGCTATCTGTTCGTCGCCGAACCATGAGAATCGGCCAGATCTGGCCGCGCAGCACCCTCGGGCGCAGCCTGCTCCTGCTGTCCATTCTCCTGCTGGGCAGCCAGGGGCTGATTTATTTCGTGTTCCACAATTACGTGCTGCAGCCGGCCGCCCACCGTTTCGCGCGCATCCTCTGGCAGGCCGACCGCGCTGCGGGCGGCACGACAGGCCCGCCTTCGGTGCCGCCACCCTGGAGGTATTCGGCATCGGCGCGCGGCGCGCCGCCCGGTTCTTATTTTCTGCATCAAAGCGCAAGATACTTCGCACGCTTCGCTCCGGGTGCCGAGCTGCGCTCGGCGCGTCAGGCAGGGGAGACTTGGCTGTGGATGAGGGCCGGCCTGAACGAGCCCTGGCTGGGCGTCCCCATAGAGGACATGGCCTTCAGCGGCAACCCGTTCACGCTGGCGCGCCTGCTGATCATTGCCTTGCTGACCCTGCTCGGGGCCTGGCTGATCGTGCGCCAGATCAATCGCCCGTTAGCCCGCCTCGCCGCATCCACGCCGCGCATCTTGCGTGGAGAACTGAGCGAATATCCGATCAGCCGCCAGGCGCCGAGCGAAATCCAGGAGTTGGAACGAACCATCGCGGGCATGGCCGATGATCTTCATCGTCTGCATGAGGAGCGGACGTTGCTGCTGACCGGGATCTCGCATGAACTGCGTACCCCGCTCTCCCGGCTGATGCTCAGCCTGCATTTGTCCGATCAGGCCCTTCCGGAGCACAGACCCGCGATGCTGGCCGACGTGCAGGAAATGGATGAAGTCATCGCCAATTTTCTGGCCTGGGTCCAGGGCGGCAGCAGCGAGAAAACGGTGGCCGTCAGCCTGGTCGATTGGGCCGAAGAAATGGTGGGCATTGCAAGGGAACGCTATGCGCTGCAGGTGCAAACCCAGATCAGCGGCACAAATTGCGAGTTTTCCTGTCGCCCCATGGCACTCGAGCGGGTATTTCGGAATCTCTTCGACAATATCCGTCGCTACGGCGGCGGCGGCCTGACATTTGCTGCGGCCTGCACCGGCAATAGCATCCTGTTTTCCCTGACCGACAGGGGCGGCGGCGTACCGACTCAGAACATGCTGTCTGCCATGAACGCCGGCGTCCTGCCCAAGCAGCCGGGTCACGGGTCCGGCATGGGGCTGCGTATCTGTCACCGTCTGCTGTCCTTGCATCGCGGTGCGCTGCACTTCGAGGCCGTGCCCTCCGGGGGATTGCGCGCGGAGATATCGTTGCCGCGTTAGGGCAATCCCGCGCAGGCAGCCCGGGCTGGGCGGTACCGCGTGCAGTGAACTGTTCCGGCCTGATCGGCGCGATCGACGCTGCGAACGAGCTTTGCGTCGGCGACGCGAAAAAGGGCGCGCTCAGCGAGGGCCCGCCGCTCCGCGCCGCTTCCCGTGCGCCTTGCTGCGGCCCGTGGCCTGGGTCGGCGCGGCGGGCTGCCGGCCGGTCCAGCCGAGATCCTCGCTGATGCGCTGGGCGGTGGTCAGCACATCCTTGCTCAAGGTCTGCATGCGCTGATCGCTCATGTATTGCGCCGCGCTCGAGACGCTGATCGCCGCGATCGTGCGGCCCGCCACGTCGCGGATCGGTGCTGCGATGCAGCGGATCTGATCCTCGTTCTCCTGCAGATCGAATGCATATCCGCTGCGCACGTAGCGGCGCATGCGCTCGAGCCATTCCTGCAGGCTGACCTCACCGCGCCGCTCGGGACGCTCGGTGCGGAACAGCTCGATCCAGGCGTCCTCGTCGAGATCGAGTATCAGTGCCTTGCCGAGCCCGGTGGAGCTGACCGGCTGCAGCTCGCCGATGCGTGAGCTGATGTTGATGCGGCGTTTGCCCGGCACCTTGTCGAGGTACAGCACGTGGCCGTGATCGAGCACTCCGAGATGCACCGTATCCTCGGTCAGCAGCGCCAGACGCTCCAGGTGCGGGGCCGCCACGCGCGGCAGGTCGAGTTCATCGCGCACGCGGAACCCGAGCTCGAGCAGCTTCGGGCCGAGGCTGTAGCCGCTGTGCGGCACGAACGACAGATAGCGCCGGTCGGTCAGCGCCGATGCCAGGCGGTGCGTGGTGCTGCGTGTCAGGCCGAGCCGAGCGGCCAGATCGCCGAGCTTGATCGGCCCTTCGGCCACGACGTCGATCACGTCCAGCCCGCGCAGCAGCGTCTGGCTCCCCAGGCGCGCGCGCTCCGGCTCCTCGCCGCGCGCGGCGGGGCGCTCGTGCCGGTCTGCGTTTCGCGTGCTTCTCATTATGTGGTACCCGTATTAGTATGTGGGACAGAAGCCGCGGCCGCAACCCGCGCGCTCAACTGCCCGTCCGTTCATCCAGACCCGAGGCCGACGCCGCACATGACTTTTCCGCTGATCCGACAAGTGCGCGCCTTCGTCATCCGCGGCGGCGGCGCCGATTACCACGATCAGGCCGGCAGCCACTGGATAGACGATCATATCGCCACGCCCATGAGCCGCTATCCGGAGTACCGCCAGAGCCGGCGCAGCTTCGGCATCAACGTGCTCGGCACGCTGGTGGTGGAGATCGAAGCGGCCGACGGCACCATCGGCTTCGCCGTGACCACGGGCGGGGAGCCGGCCGCCTACATCGTCGAGCATCATCTGGCCCGCTTTCTCGAGGGCCGCGATCCCGCCGAGGTGGAGAAGATCTGGGATCAGATGTACTTCTCGACCCAGTACTACGGGCGCAAGGGCCTGGTCGTGAACGCCATCTCCGGCGTCGACCTGGCGCTGTGGGACCTGCTGGGGCGGCTGCGCGGCGAGCCCGTCTATCAGCTGCTCGGCGGCAAGGTGCGCGACGAACTCATCTTCTACGCCACCGGCTCGCGTCCCGACCTTGCGCAGCAGATGGGCTTCATTGGCGGCAAATTGCCGCTGCATCACGGACCGGCCGAAGGCGAGGAGGGACTGCGCCGCAATCTCGAGGCGCTCGGCGAGATGCGCGGCCGCGTAGGCCGGGATTTCTGGCTCATGCTCGACTGCTGGATGAGCCTCGATCTGCCCTATGCCGTCAGGCTGGCGCATGGCGCGCAGGCGCACGGCCTGAAATGGATCGAGGAGGCGCTGTCGCCGGACGACTACTGGGGTTACGCACAGCTGAAGCGTAGCACGCCGCCCGGGATGTTGGTCACCACCGGCGAGCACGAGGCGACCCGCTGGGGCTTCCGCATGCTGCTCGAGATGGACTGCTGCGACATCATCCAGCCCGACGTCGGCTGGTGCGGCGGCCTGACGGAGCTGCAGAAAATCGCCGCGCTCGCGGACAGCCGCGGCGCTCTGGTGATCCCGCACGGCTCGAGCGTCTACAGCTACCACTTCGTCATCACCCGCCACAACAGTCCGTTCGCCGAATTCCTGATGATGGCACCCGCGGCCGACCGCGTCGTGCCCATGTTCCATCCGCAGCTGATCGGCGAGCCCGTGCCCGTCAACGGCCGGCTGAAGCTGCCCGACACGCCGGGCTTCGGCGTCGAATTGAACCGCAGCCTGCCGCTGCACCGCCCCTATCCGCGCTGAGGCCCCCGGCGCGCCTTTTCTGTACCTGCAGCCTGAAAGAGATCCATCGAAACGCCATGAAACTGTTGCGCTACGGCCCCGCCGGCCATGAACAGCCGGGACTGCTCGACGAGCACGGCACCCTCCGCTCACTCGCCGGAAAAATCCCGGATCTCGATGCCGGGCAGCTCGCGCCGGCGAGCCTCGCGCGTCTCGCCGCCCTCGATCCGGCCAGCCTGCCGGCCGTCAGCGGCACCCCGCGGCTCGGCATGCCGTTCACCGGCACCCGCAAGTTTCTCGCGATCGGCCTGAACTACGCCGACCACGCGGCGGAATCCAATCTGCCCGTTCCCACCGAGCCGGTGGTCTTCACCAAGGCGATCAGTTGCCTGCAGGGTCCGAACGATGAGGTCATGCTGCCGAAGGACTCGAGGAAGACCGACTGGGAAGTGGAGCTCGGCGTCGTGATTGGCACGACGGCCCGCTACGTCGAGGAGCGCGACGCGCTCGAATACGTCGCCGGCTACGTCGTGGTCAATGACCTGTCCGAACGTGAATATCAGATCGAGCGCGGCGGCACTTGGGACAAGGGCAAGGGCTGCGACACCTTCGGTCCGGTTGGGCCGTGGCTCGTGACGCGCGAGGAGGTCGGCGACGTGCAGAACCTCGACATGTGGCTCGACGTCAACGGCGAGCGCAAGCAGACCGGCAACACCCGCACCATGATCTTCGGGGTCGCAACCCTGGTCAGCTACGTCAGCCGCTTCATGACTCTGGAGCCCGGCGACATCATCACTACGGGCACGCCGCCCGGGGTCGGCATGGGGCAGAAGCCCGAGCCGGTCTACCTCGCGCCGGGCGACACCATCCGCCTCGGCATCGAAAAGCTCGGCGAACAGCGCCAGACCGTGCATGCCTGGCGGCGGCGCTGAGGAGAACGACGACATGACGATATTTTCGGGACGCTTTCAGCATCGCACGGCGGTGATCACCGGAGGCGCCTCCGGCGTCGGGCGCGAGGCGGCGGTGCGCATCGTCGCGGAGGGCGGCCGGGTCTGCCTGTGGGACTGGGACGAGAAGGCGCTGGATGCGGCCGCGAAGGCCATTCCCGGCGCCGAGCTCGCCCGGGTCGACGTGGCCGATGCCGATGAGGTGGCGCGCGCCGCCGAGCGCGCCTATGCGGCCTTCGGCCGCATCGACGTGCTGATCGCGAGCGCCGGCATCACCGGTCCGACCGCCACCGTCTGGGAGTATCCGCCGCAGGAGTGGCGGCGGGTCATCGACGTCGATCTCAACGGCACGTTCAACTCGTGCCGGGCCATAGTGCCCTACATGCTCAGGCACGACTACGGCCGGATCGTCAACATCGCTTCGGTCGCCGGCAAGGAGGGCAATCCGAATGCCTCGGCGTACTCGGCAGCCAAGGCCGCGGTCATCGGCCTGACCAAGTCGCTCGGCAAGGAACTCGCTCAGACGGGCGTGCGCGTCAACTGCGTGACCCCGGCGACCTTCAAGAGTCCGATTCTCTCCCAGCTGCCGCAGAGTCAGATCGACTACATGCGCTCGAAGATCCCCATGGGCCGGCTCGGGGAGGTCGAGGAGGTGGCCGCGCTGGTGTGCTGGCTCTCGAGCGAGGAATGCTCCTTCTCCACCGCCGCGACCTTCGACATCTCCGGCGGCCGAACCACCTACTGATGAGGGCGGCCGCGCGGACAACCCCGCCGTATCCGCCTCGGGCCTGCGCCGGGCGGGCGTGGCCGCGCCCGCGGAGAGCGATATGACCGAGCCGCTGACCCTCGTCGATGCTCACATGCACCTGTGGGATCTCGGGCGCATCCGCTACCCCTGGCTCACTCCGCCGCTGCCGGTCGGCATCACCGGCGACGTCTCACCCATCGCGCGCAACTACCTGCTCGATGACTATCTGTGCGACGCCGAGGAGGGTGCGGTGCGCGCGCTCAAGGTCGTGCACGTCGAGGCGGGCGCAAACCCCGCCGATGCGCTCGCCGAGACCCGCTGGCTGCAGGAGCTCGCCGACGCGCGCGGCTTTCCGCAGGCGATCGTCGCCCACGCCGAGCTCGAGAAGCCCGACGCGGCGGCGCTGCTCGAGCGCCACCGCGAGCACCGCAACGTGCGCGGCATCCGCCAGATCCTCAACTGGCATCCGGATCCGGCCAAGACCTATACGCCGCGCGATCTGCTCGCCGACGAGGCGTGGCAGGCGGGCTTCGCGCGCCTCGCGCGCCACGAGCTGTCCTTCGATCTGCAGATCTACCCGGCGCAGATGAGCGCGGCGGCCCGCCTCGCCGCGCGCCATCCCAACACGCCGCTGATCCTCAATCACACCGGCATGCCGCTCGAGAAGGATCCGGCGGGGCTCGCGGCATGGCGCAGCGGCATGCGGCTGCTCGCGGCGCAGCCGAACGTGGCGGTGAAGATCTCCGGCCTCGCCATGCTCGACTGGCGCTGGAGCACCGAGTCGCTGCGCCCGTTCGTGCTCGAGACGCTGGAGATATTCGGTGCGGCGCGCACCATGCTCGGGAGCAACTTCCCCGTGGATCGGCTGTTCGGCACGTACGGGCAGTTCATCGCAGCCTACGCGCAGATCCTCGGCGGGGCGAGCGCCGCGGAACGCGCCGATCTTTTCGCTCGCACCGCCGAGCGCATCTACCGGATCTGAGCGCCGGTGCCGCTCGCATTCCCACGCTTACTCCCGCATCCCCAGGCGCACATACGATGACACCCAACCCATTGCTCGGCGTCTTGTTCCACTGGCTCGGCGGGTTCGCCTCGGCGAGCTTCTACGTGCCGTACCGCGCGGTGCGCGGCTGGTCCTGGGAGGTGTTCTGGCTGATCGGGGGCCTGTTCAGCTGGATCATCGCGCCGTGGCTGTTCGCGGGCGTGCAGACCCACCACCTGCTCGCCGTACTGGCGGCCACGCCGCCGCGCACGCTCGCGCTGTGTTATTTCTTCGGCGTGCTGTGGGGCTTCGGCGGACTGACCTTCGGGCTGACGATGCGCTATCTGGGCATCTCGCTCGGCACGGCGGTCGCGCTCGGACTCACCGCCGCTTTCGGCACGCTCATTCCGCCGCTGGTGAGCGGCCAGCTGTTCGGCAGCCTCATCCACAGCACCGGCGGACGGATCGTGCTGCTCGGGGTGGCCGTGGCGCTCGCGGGCATCGCCATCGTCGGCAAGGCCGGCCATGACAAGGAGCAGGAGCAGACCGAGCGCCACCTGACCGAGCAGGACCGCGCCCTGCCGCGGGCGCGCGATTTCCGCAAGGGCATCGCCGTGGCGATCTTCTCCGGCATCATGAGCAGCTGCTTCGCCTACGGCCTCGACGCGGGCGGCCCGATCCGGCATCTGACGCTCGCGCACGGCACCGGCGCGCTCTGGCAGGGGCTGCCGGTGCTCGTGGTGGTGCTGCTCGGGGGCTTCACCACCAACGCCATCTGGTGCGTGTACCTCATCATCAGGAACGCCAGCGGGCGGGATCTCAGAGGCGGACTCGACGCCGACGGCGGGCGGGTCTCGCTGCGGCGCAACTACCTGCTGTGCGCCCTCGGCGGCACGGCCTGGTATCTGCAGTTTTTTTTCTACACCATGGGGGAAAGTCAGATGGGCCGATACGCCTTCTCCAGCTGGACGCTGCACATGTCCAGCATCATCATCTTCGCCACCCTGTGGGGACTCGCGCTGAAGGAATGGAAGGGCGCCAGCGCGCGCAGCCTGGCCATCATGACCGCGGGGCTGGTGACCCTGGTCGGGGCCACGGTCGTGATCGGTCTCGGCAACTACCTCGTGGTGCGCGGATGAGCCTGCGGCGCTGGAGTCGAGCGGCCGCGCGCACTGCCGCCGTCTGGGCGATGTGCCTCTGCGCTCCGGGAGCGTGGGCCGCCGGGGCCGGCGGACATTGGGTCGAGGCGTGGTATTCCCCGCCCTTTCCGACTACCGCCGTATGGGGCTGCAACCAGCAGCGCACGTTCTCGCATCAGTCGGTGCGCCAGGTCGTGCAGCTCGAAGCCGGCGGCAACCGCGTGCGCGTGCGCCTGACGAATGAGCTCGGGCTCTCGCCCGTGAGGTTCGGGGAAGTCACCATCGCCGCGTCCTCGCCGAACGGGGTGCTGCAGCCGGGCACCCTGCACATGCTCACCTTCGGCGGCAAGCGCGGCGGCGTCATCCCGATCGGCAAGGCGTGGGTGAGCGATCCCATCAACATGACGGTCCATCGCTTCGAGAACATCGCGATCTCCGTCTATTACCCCTCGGGCGCCGCGCCCGCCGGCCATCTGCACAACCTCTGGGTCTCCCCGAGCGGCAATCATGTGACCGAAGCGGTCTGGCCGCAGGGCGGGCGGCCGCAGGCGCCGGAACTGGCGAGCGGCGTGGAGGTGTCCACTGCCGATCCGCACCCGGTGCTGGTGGCATTCGGCGATTCGATCACCGAAGGCTTCTGTTCCACGCCGGGCACGCATCGCGGCTATCCGCAGCAGTTGGCCCGTCTGCTCGCGGCGCACCGCGCGGATCGCCGCTGGGTCGTGATCAACTCCGGCATCAGCGGCAACCGTCTGCTGCACGACGGGGCGGGACCTAAGGCGCTCGCGCGCTTCCAGCGTGACGCGCTCGACATTCCGGGCGTGCGCGCCATCGTGCTGCTCGAGGGCATCAACGATATCGGTTGGGCCTACGACCCGCGCGGCGACACCGGCCCGCTGCCGGCATCCGCCATCATCGGCGCCTACCGCGATCTGATCCGCCAGGCGCACGCGCACGGCATCAAGATCTACCTCGGCACGCTCACCCCCTACATGGGCTCGACCTACGAGCATCCCGAGGGCGAGAAAGTGCGCGAGCAGGTCAACGCGTGGATCCGCCGGGGCCGCGGGTTCGACGGCGTGATCCACTTCGACGGCGCGCTGCGCGATCCGCGGCATCCGCATCACTACCGCGGCGCGGATCAGTGCGGGGATGATCTGCACCCGAATGACGCCGGCTATCACCTCATGGCCGAGACCGTCTACAAGGAGCTGTTCGCGCCGGGCAAAGCGCTCGCAGAGGCCGCGACTGGCGGCCCGCGCGGCTGAGGAGGCTCACGCCATGGCCAGGATCAATCGCCGCCGCGCGCTTCTTGGCACCGGGCTGCTCGCGGCCGCGCCGGTACTGCTGCGGCCGGCCGGCGCGCACGGCGCCGCGCGCGACGCCGCGACGCCCGCGGCTGTGCGGGTGACCCGGCTGCGCGCCGAGCGCATCGAGCAGCCGCTCGGACTCGAAGTCCCGCAGCCGCGCCTCTCCTGGGCGCTCGCGGGCCGAGGGCGCGGTGCGGCGCAGGGCGCGTACCGCATCACGGCAGCTTCGAGCCGCGAGCAACTCCAAGCCGGCCGGGCCGATCTCTGGGACAGCGGTGTGGTCCGCTCGGGCCGCTGCTTCGACATCCGTTACGACGGCAGCACGTTGCACTCCGGGCAGCGCGTCTGGTGGCGGGTGCAGGTCTGGGACGGGCACGGCCGAGCCGCCTCCCCGAGCGAGCCGGCCTGGTTCGAGATGGGCCTGCTCAGCCCGTCCGACTGGCAGGCCGAATGGCTCGACATCGAGGATCCGCAGGAGCGCGCCGATCGCGCGGCCGGGATCCACTGGATCTGGAGCGATGCGCCGGCTCTCGCGCCCGAGCCGCAGCAGTTCCGCTACCGGTTCGTCCTGCCCGCCGGGGTGCACCGGGCGCAGCTGTGGCTGTCCGCCAAGGACGATCTGCTCGGCGTATGGATCGACGGCGAGCCGGTCCGGTTGCCGACCGAGCGACCCTGGGGATCGATGCAGCGCATCGCGCTGCCGGCCACCCCGGGTGCGCACGTCATTGCCGTCAGCGGCCGCGCCGATCCCGGCACCTTCATGCCCGGCACGGGCGGCGCACTCGCCGCGCTCATCAAGGTGTGGCACACCGACGGCACCATCGTCCGCTTCACCAGCGGTCCGCACTGGCGCACCTCGCGCACGACGCCGGCCGGCTGGACGGGTCTGGATTTCGACGATGCCGCCTGGCCCCCGGCGCGCCCCGCCGCCACCGCCCCGCCCTGCGACCCCCGACCGCCGCGCCCTGCGATGTTCGCGCGCCGTGACTTCACGGTCGCCAAACCGCTCGCTCGCGCCAGACTCTACGCGACGGCGCTCGGCGCCTACGAGCCTCACATCAACGGCAAGCGGCTCGGAACGGCCCGGTTGTCGCCGGAGATCACCGTGGCCAGCGACCACGTGCTCTATCAATGCTATGACGCGACCGAGCTGCTGCGCCCCGGCGCCAACGCGATGGGTGCGCTGATCGGTGACGGCTGGTACGCCTCGGCGTTCAGCTGGATGAATGAGCGCTACGCGCTCGCCGGCAGTCCACGGCGCTTCCTCGCACAGCTGGTGCTCGACTACACCGACGGCACCCGCGACGTCGTGGTGACGGACTCGAGCTGGCGGCTCGCGGACTCGATGATCCTCTCCTCGGAGATCTACAACGGCGAGGTTTACGACGCGCGGCGCGAGCGGCAGGGCTGGGATCAGCCGGGCTATGAGGCCTCCGCCTGGCGGCGCGCGGCGATCGGGGCGCGCCCGCGCGAGCGGCTCGTCGCGCAGATCGATCCGCCCATCCGCGCCCTGCAGACGCTGGCGGTGCGCGCGATCACGCAGCCGAGTCCCGGCGTCTATGTGTGCGACCTGGGACAGAACTTCGCCGGCTGGTGCCGGCTGCGCGTGAAGGGACCGGCAGGTACGACGGTGCGCCTGCGCCACGCGGAGATCCTCTATCCCGACGGCAACATCAACACGTCGAACCTGCGTGCCGCGCGCGCGACGGACCACTACACGCTGCGCGGTGATCCTGACGGGGAAATCTACGAGCCTCACTTCACCTATCACGGTTTCCGCTACGTCGAAATCACCGGCTTCCCCGGCGTGCCCACCCGCGAGTCGATCGAGGGCGTGGTGGCGCACACCGACGCCGCCGAGACCGGCGCCCTCGAACTCGAGCAGCCGATCGCGCAGCAGATCTGGCACAACGCCCTGTGGAGCCAGCGGTCGAACTTCTTCGGCGTGCCCACCGACTGCCCGCAGCGCGACGAGCGCATGGGCTGGATGGGCGACATCCAGGTGTTTCTCGATGCCGCCGCGTTCAACATGGACGTCGACGCCTTCATCCGCCGATTCATGGCCGAGGTGCGCGCCGGGCAGACTCCCGACGGCGCGTTCCCGATCGTCACCCCGCAGCCGCGCTCATTCCCCGAGCTGGTGACCGCCGGGTGGAGCGACGCGGGGGTGATCCTGCCGTGGACGCTGTACCGGCGCTACGGCGACACTGCCGTGATCGAAGAGAACTGGCCGCACATGCAGCGCTGGCTCGACTACGTGGCCGAGGTCAACCCGGACTTCATCTGGCGCCGCCGCCGGGGACTGGATCTCGGCGACTGGCTGTCGGTCGTCTCGACCAACCCCGATGTGGCGCCGAATCCGGCGGAAGCGACCACGCCGAAGGCGCTGGTGGCGACGGCCTACTGGGCGCGCTGCGCGGCGCTGATGGCCGAGATGGCCGGCGCCATCGGCCACTCTGACGAGGCGCTGCGCTACCGGCGCATGCGCCGGGGCATCGAGCAGGCCTTCGCGCGGGAATTCGTCCGGGCCGACGGCACCGTCGGCAACGGCAGCCAGACCAGCTACGCGCTCTCGCTGCGCTTCGGGCTGGTGCCCGCGGCGCTGCGCAGCCGGGCCGGCGCGCGGCTCGCCGCGGACGTCGAGAGCCGCGGCGACCTCTTGTCCACGGGCTTCCTCGGCACTCCCTGCCTGCTCGATGCGCTCGCCGACACCGGCCAGGAGCGGCTCGCGGTCACGCTGCTGCTGCAGACCCGATATCCCTCCTGGGGCTACATGATCGAGCACGGCGCGACCACCATGTGGGAGCGCTGGAACGGCAACGCGGTCGATCAGTCGATGAACTCGTTCAATCACTACGCGCTCGGCGCGGTGGTCGGATTCATGTACCGGCGGCTCGGCGGGATCAACGAGGCGGCCCCCGGCTTCCGGCGCATCAAGGTCGATCCGATCTTCGATGCGCGCATCCCGCGCGTGCGTGCTCACTACGACTCCTGCCTCGGTCTGATCTCGACCGAGCTCGACGGGGATGCGCGCGGACTGGCGCGGCTGCGTCTGCGCATACCGGCGAACAGCAGCGCGCAGGTGCGCCTGCCGGGCCGGCCGCGCGAGTGGCGCGCCGACGGTGAGCCGCTGCGCACGGCCGTTCTCGGCCCGATGACCGGCAGCCTCGGTGCGTTCACCGCCGAGCTCGCTTCAGGAACCTATGAACTGACGAGAGACTGACATGGCGCAACGCAAACTCGCTCTGCTGCACACCTCCCCGGTGTTGACTCCCCTGTTCACCTCGCTGTGCGCGCAATGGCTGCCGGAGGTGCAGATCTTCCACACCGTCGATGAGAGCCTCATCAAGAATACGATCCAGGCCGGGCGGCTGCAGAAGACCACCGTGCGGCGCCTCGCCACGCTCGTCGGCTCGGCGCTCGAAGGCGGCGCCGACGGGGTGCTCGTGACCTGCTCGTCCGTCGGCCCGGCCGTGGATATCGCCCAGCAGCTGTTCGATCCGCCGGTGCTGCGGGTGGACGCGCCCATGGCGCGCGCCGCGGTCCGCCAGGGCCGCCGGATCGGCGTGCTCGCCACGCTGCGCACGACGCTCGAGCCCACATCGGCGCTGGTGCGCAGCGCCGCGCTCGAGGCCAACCGGCCGGTCGATGTCATCGAGTGCCTGTGCGAGGGCGCGTTCGAGGCGGTGCTCTCGGGCGATACCGCCACCCATGATCGCCTGGTGAGCGCCGCGCTGACCGAGAGGATGCGCGACGTGGATGTGATCGTGCTGGCGCAGGCGTCCATGGCGCGGGTCGTGGCGGCGCTGCCGGCAGGCGCCGTGCAGGCCCCCGTGCTCTCGAGCCCCGAGTCCGGCGTGCGCCAGGTGCGCGAGGTGTTCGGTCTCGGGACCGGCTGAATGTTCAAGAAGCGCTACGCCGTCGTCGGGCTGCTCAGCGTCGTCTCGGTCATTACGTTTCTCGACCGGATGGCCATCTCGGTGCTGGGTCCGCGCATCCAGCAGGATCTCGGCCTCACGCCCGAGCAGTGGGGCTGGGTGCTCAGCGCCTACGTGATCGCCTACGGCCTGTTTGAAATCCCCTCCGGCGCGCTCGGGGACCGCCATGGCCAGCGGCGCGAGCTCTCGCGCATCGCCGCCTGGTGGTCGGGCTTCACGGCGCTCACCGGCGCGTGCACGAGCTTCATTCCGCTCGCAATCGTGCGTTTCTGCTTCGGCATCGGCTCGGCGGGCGCCTATCCGAACGCCTCGGGGGTCCTGTGGCGCTGGCTGCCGGCTCGCGAGCGGGCGCGCGGCCAGGGCGCGGTGTGGGCCGCGAGCCGCCTCGGCGGGGCGCTCGCGCCGCTGTTGCTGGTGCCGCTCGCGATCCACTTCGGCTGGCGCGCGGTGTTCTGGGTGCTGGCCGTCATCGGGGCGCTCTGGGCGCTCGCCTGGTGGCTCTGGTACCACGACCGGCCGGCCGAGCAGCCGGGTATCGGGCCGGAGGAGCTTGCCGAAATCGGCGAGCGTCGCGGCGATGCGCACGGCGGCAAGGGTGCGCTCGGCCGCCTGCTGAAGCTGCCTCAGCTGTGGCTCATCGTGCTCGCCTACGGCTGCTACGGCGCCGGCAGCTGGTTCTACTTCAACTGGTTTCCGACCTGGATGGTGCACGCCGGGCACTTCACGCTGCGGCAGATGGGCGTGTATGCGGCCTTTCCGTTTCTGCTCGGCATCGGCAGCAACCTGGTCGGCGGGACCGTGTGCGACCGGCTCGGGCTCAGGATCGGCCTGCGCCGCGCGACGCGACTGATGACCGCCGGCTGCCTGATCGTCGGGGCGGGCCTGCTGCTCGCCATGAGTCTCGTCACCAGCCGCGCCGCGATCGTGATCCTCGCCAGCGCGGGATTCGCGACCATGGACCTGATGCTGCCGGCGGCCTGGGCCATGTGCATGAGCATCGGCGGCAACCACGGCGGCGCGGCCACCGGCGTGATGAATACCGCCGGTCAGGCCGGGGGCGTGCTCTGTACGCTCGCCTTCGGGTACATTGTCGGCGCCACCGGCAACTACGAACTGCCCGTGCAGGCGGTGGCGCTGATGGTGCTGATCGCGGCGATCGTTTTCTCGCGGGTCGACTGCACGGCGGGACTGACGGTGGAGCCTGACGGGCCCGACGGTTCCGCCGCGCCTGAACGGGTCGCGGTCGAGGACAAGCTGTAACCGGTCCTGCGCGTCGGGCGAAGCGCCCCGAGCGCCACCGCTTGTGTCACGTGAGCTGCGCCTCCGGGACGTTCGCCGCTTCCCCGGCGCCGTGAAACGCCGGATGCGCCGGTGAGCGAGGCGGCGGCCCGTTCCGGCTGTGCGCGTCCGGCGAGTCGGGCGATCGAATCGGCGGGCTCACCTTCAGGTCGGGCTGACGCCGGGCACGGGGCGCGCTCCTTCGGCCCGCTGCGGCGGCCCTGCGCCCTCGGCGCAGCCGCCCGCGATCGGGGCCGGCAGACCTTGGACCATCTTCCACCAGCTCTCGATGACCGTCTCGACCGCAAGCTGATCGACACGGCGCGTCTCGGGTGGTCCGCCGAGCCCGATGACGGGGGTTCCCGCAGCGCGCGGCAGCCACTCGGCCGGGGAATGAGATCCGAACATCACCACCAGGGGCACCCCGAGCGCGGCGGCGGCATGTGCCGGTCCGGTGTCGATCGAAATCATGCTGTGCGCGGCCTCGCAGAGCGCAAACAGCGCGCGCAGATCCAACACCGCCGGCGCGACGCACTCGAGCGCCGCTTCCTGCTGGATCTCCCGGATGAACGCCGCCTCGGGCGGCGCGCCGCACAGCAGCAGCACGGCCTGCGGCATGCGCGCATGAATCCCCCGCAGCAGCTGCCGCCAGCGCTCGTTGGGCCACGCCTTCTCGTCGCGGTTGAGCTTGCGGTGCCGATGCCGCTTTGAGCTCATGGTGCGGCGGTTGCCGGTCTGCACCAGGATGAGCGGCCTGCCGCGCCAGCCTTGCGCATCGAGCCAGCGATCCCGCTCGATGCGCTCCGGCTCGAGCACCGCGAGGCGCGGCACGGCCGATGCCGGCGCGGCCGGGCTGCAATCGGCGGCGCGCAGCAACCGCTCGATCGCGTGCTCCCCCGGCCGCGGCAGGTCATCGCGAAGCGATATGCGCCTCGCGCGCTCGACGCCGCCGAAGGCGAGCAGCCGCTCGGCTTGCGCCGCGCGGGGCCTCTCGCAGAGCTCGTACACCGGCCCGCCCATGCAGCGCCGCAACGCGGCCACCGCGGCCCACCACGCGGGATCGAACGGCGCAGGCAGGTGGCGGCTGAGGGCAATCACGCGCCCCACATCCGGGTTGCCCCGGCATACCGGCTCCGGCCATCCGCCCGTGCCGATCACCAGGCACGGGCGGCCGTGCCGCTCCCGCAGGCAGCGCAGCAGGGGCAGCGTCACGATCATGTCGCCGAGCGCGCCGAAGCGGACGACCGGAATGAGCCCTTGCGCAGAGGCGTGCTCCGTCACGGCCGTGCGCTCACGCGTCAAGCGTCACTGACAAGTCCGGCGGTCTCACAAGGCTCATGCGGCGTCGCGCTCTGCTCTTCTCCAGCGGCGAGCATAGCGAAAGGGGGCCGGCCTGCAAATGCGGCCCAGGTCGGGCTCGCGCCGCGACGGGCGCCCCCGTGTCAGCGCCCGAGCCGCACGCGCTCGAAGAACGCCTCGCTGCCGACCTGGCCACCCTTGAGGACCAGCTCCAGGCCCTCAAGGTCCGTGCGCCCCTCGGCATGCGCCCGGCACAGCGGCGCGCCCGGCTCGAGGCTCGCCGTCCAGGTGAGGGCGTACAAACCCAACTGCGCGACCGCGTGGCTCGAGGTATCCCCGCCGGCGAGCAGCACGCGCGGCACGGGCGCCTCTGCGAGGATGCGCGAGAGCAACTCGCCCATGCGCCGGCCGAGCGCCTCGCCGGAGGCAGATGCGCCCGCGCTCAGCGGTCCGAGCGCGCTGTATACGACCGTGCTGCGGCCGTCCCGCAGGCTGCCGACCGCCTCACGCACCAACAGCTCGCCCGCTTCGCGGCCGTGCGCGGCGCTGAGCAGAGCCGTCGGATCGAGCGCGATGCCGTGATAGCCGGCGCGCAGCGCGGCCTGTATCTGCCGCTCGGTCACCGGCGAGCAGCTGCCGCTCATGACCAGCAGCGTATCGACGGGACGGCTGCGCGGCGGCGCTTCGCGCCGCGCCGGTATCAGCCCCGCGTCCCGCCACGGCGCGAGCAAGGCATACGGCAGGCCGGAACTGCCTGCGCAGAACAACGTATGCGAGCAGGCGTTCGCCCACAGCAGCCGACCGGTCTGCTGAAGATCCGCCTCGCCGACCCCGTCGAACAACACCGCCTGATCGCCCGCGCCCACACACCGGGCCAGCGCCTCGGCGGCCGCGTTGCCCGCCAGCGTCGGCAGATCGATCAGTCCGATGCGCATGGATGTCTGTGCGGCGAGGTGCCGGCGCAGGTCCGCCTCGTGCATGGGCGTGACCGGATGCGAGCGCATCGTCGGGTGGCGATCGATGCGATGCACGGTGCCTGCGGCGGAGGCGAACAGATTGCCGAAGGCGACGTAACGGCCGAGGTGCGGCGCGGCCACCACGATCGGAATGAACGGACCGCCCAGCGTCTCGTGGCCGACCTCGAGCGCGCGGCCGATCGAGCCGATCTGCGGCGAGCTGTCGAACGTGGAGCATGTCTTGTAGTGCGTGATCGGCGCGCCGAAGTCCCCGAGCCGCGCGAACAGCGCCGGCAGATGCGCGCGCATCCACTGCGGCGTGCGGCTGCGACTGTCGCCCGCGATGCCGAATGCCTGACAGCCGGAAAAGCGCCGCACGTGCCGCTCCTGCGGCGCCCCGATGAACAGCACGCTGCGCACGCCGGCCGATGCCAGCACCTCGAGCACGTCGGTCGAGCCGGTGAAGTCATCGCCGTAATAGGCGTACAGAGCTCGATCCACCCGGCGCTCCTCAGCGGCCAAAGGCTGCGATCGCCTCGGCGAGCTCGCGGTGCTCGCGCGCGTACTCGAGCAGAGGGATGTCGGCGACGGCCGCCTCCCAGGCCTGACGCAGGCTGCGCACGCCGGCGGCCGCGCCGCCGGGATGGCCGATGATCCCGCCCCCGCAGGCGTGAATGAGGTCCACGGAGCGCAGCGCCTGCCAGGTGCCCGGCACCTGCAGCGCCGTCTGCCCCGAGGAGAACACCGGCATGATCTCACAGCCGCGCGCCGGCGGCGCGAACATCGGCGTGAGGCACTCGCGCGCCGAGGCGATGACCGACTCGTTGCTCTCGCAGAACTTGTTGTCGAGTCCGTTGACGTGCACGTGGTCGATGCCCGCGAGCCGCCACAGTTTCTGCCAGGCCGGGAAGCTCACGCCGATCGCCGGCGAGCGGCCGAGCAGACCCCAGCCGTTGCGGTGGCCGTGGATCGGCACCTGGCAGTGCGCGCGCAGCACGCTGAGGGCGGGCAGGCCGATGCTGTGCAGGCTGACCATGACGCAGTTGCCGCCCTCGGCCACGACGCGCTCGTGGCGGCGCAGCATCTGATCGATCTCCCCGGTGATGTTGACCGCGTACAGGACTCGCTGCCCGGTGCGCTGCGCATGCTCGCGCAGCACGCGCATCACCGCGCTGAAGCGCGCCTCGAACGGACAGTGCGGCCCGTCGGCCTGCAGCTCGTCGTCCTTGATGAAATCCACACCCGCCGCGGCGAGCTCGGCGACGCGCGCCGCCGTGGCCTCGGGCGAGAGCCCGACGCTGGGTTTGATGATGGTGCCGATGAGCGGCCGCCCGTGCACGCCGGCGACGGCGCGCGTGCCGGACACGCCGAACTGCGGGCCCGGGTACGCGGCCAGAAATTCCGGCGGCAGCGTCAGCTCGAGCAGCCGCATCCCGGAGAATGCCTTCAGTTCCCAGAGGTTGCCGGCGACGGTGGCGAGCAGGTTCGGCAGCGACGGTCCGAAGTTGTGCAGCGGCCAGGACAGTGTGACCTCCGCGGTGCGCCAGACGCCCGGGCCGCCTTTGGGCTGCCAGGCTCCGGGCAGCGACGGCGCGTTCGTCTCCCCCGTCGGCCGGAGCGCCTCGATGCGTGCGGCGAACCGTTCGCGCAATGCATCCGTCTCGCCGGCGACCCGCACGAACGTGCCGGTCGACTGCTCGCCGGCCATCTGGGCCGCCGCCTCCTCGAGCGGCCGGGCCGTTTCGATCCAGTAGCGCGCGACGACGCGCGCGCGCTCAGGCCCGCTGGAAGTAGACATTGTAGGACTCGTTCAGGACCTTGTAGAACGGCACGAAGAGGATCTGCTGGCCGCGGTCCCTCTGCCGGTAGGAATCCTCCGCGCCCGTGACCGGCGTGAGGCCGGCGACATCCAGCCGCGGGACGGGCGTGCCGGGACCGGCGAAGTTGAGCGCGCTGTACACGAGCGGCCCGCGCAGCAGCGCGACGGTGCCGGGATGAGAGCGGTCGACCGTCTGGGTGCGCCAGGCCTGCGGCAGGTGCAGCTCCACCCGGTCGCCGTCGCGCCAGGTGCGCCGCACCGCGGCGAACGTACCCGGCTCGGCCGCACCGGTCACGCGAGCGCCGTTGACGCGGATCTCGGGCTGCGCGCCGAGCCAGCCGGGAATGCGGATCATGAGCGTGAAGGTCGCGGGCGCGGCCGTTTGGATGTGCAGCGTCACCGACTCGCCGGCCGGGTAATCGGTGTGCTGCGTGAGCGTGACCGCGCGCCCGCCGGTGCGCCAGCGGACCCGCGACGGCGTAAACAGGTTCACGTAGAGCGCGCCCGGCGCGTGGAAATAGACGTTGCGCACGTAGTCGGCCACGCCCTGGACCAGCGTCCCCGAGCAGCACGGCCACTTCTGCGGGTAGAAGACTTTCTTGGCGTCGGGGTGATAGCTCGAGTAGTACGGCGAGTTGCCGTTGGAGTCCGGCGGACGCACCGCGAGCAGTCCGTTCCACATGATCCGCTCGAGCCCATCGCCGTAGCGCGCATCGCCGGTGAAGCGCATCAGGTAGCGGGCGAGCTTCATCGTCGCGTACGTCCCGCACGGCGTTTCGAAATGATTCTCGGTGGCGGCGAGGCTGGAATACAGCGCGCCGGTGCCGGGGGCGATCAGCAGCTCGTTCGGCCCCCAGCCGCCGGTCGCATAGCTTTGCTCCTGGAGGAACCTCCAGCCGTTGACGATGGCATCGCGGTAGCGCGGCTCGCCGAGCTCGAGGTAGGCCATGGCCGCCGAGCTGAGCGCCATGACGTGGCTGTAGGCCTGGCGGCCGGCCAGCACGTTCTCGCCGTGCGCCAGCGGGTCGAAATACGGCTTGTCGAGCAGGTATTTCACGGCCAGATCACGCACGCGGCGCTCGCCGGTCAGGTGCGCGGCGGTGAACAGGTTCTCCGAGACGATGTAGGTTTCGTCATAGGGGGGATTCTTCACGCCGATCCGGTCGCGGCTGACCGGCGAGATGAACGGCAGCGCGCCGTGGATCACGCGCGGGATCAGCGAGCGTGCCGGCCGCACGCCGCTCAGGCGGTACGCGTCGATCAAGCCGATCATGTGCTTGTCGAGCACATACGCGGGCCACATCTTCCAAGCGCCCTCGCCGGCATAGGGAACCGGGTTGGCGTCCAGCGCGCGGCCGAAGCCGTGCACCAGTTCGTGCACCTTCGACCGGCACGCCTCATCGCCGGTGCAGCGCCCGATGCGCGCGATGCCGGAGATGTATTGGCCGAGGGCGTGGCCCGGAATGAATCCCCCCGCGCCGTACCAGCCGCCCATGTCGATGCCGGGCGCGGGCAGGCCGGCGTGCTCCCGGTAGACCTGCAGCAGCCGGTCGTTGTCGAGGGCCAGGTAGTGCGCATGAATGAAGTCGTACTGTGCCTTCAGCGGACCGCCCGTGAGCGCGACGTCGCCATAGTCGAACTCGTGCAGCCGCTCGATGGGCGCGCTGCGGCCTGCCCCGGGCGCCGCCGGCGCTGAGCGTGCGCGCGCCCAGCGCGCACGCGCGCCGATGACCCCGAATCCCGCCGCCGTCGCGGCCGATTGCAGAAACGTGCGGCGTGAAGTGGGTTGGTTCATGGTGACACCTCGAGATGCAGTCGATTGAGCGCCGCGATGGCCGCGGCGGCGGACTCGCGCGCCTCGAGCGCCTGCTGCAGGCGCCGGGCGGCGCGGTCCTGGAAACTCATGTAGCCGTCGTGACGCGGGCGCACCCAGGCGCCCTCGAGCGTCGCGCGCGTATTGCGGAAGAAATCGAGCGTGGCCTCATTGGCGAGCGCATCGCTCCAGGCGGCGCGGTGCGCCGGCTGACCGCCGCCGGCGAGGTACGGCCCGCACTGCGCCTCGGCGCCGGCCACCCAGCGGGCGAAGGCGGCCGCGGCGTCGGGCTCGGCGGAAAACGCCGAGACGGCGATGCCGGTGCCGCCGAGCGCCGAGCCGGCGCACGAGCCGCCGCGGGACAGCGGCGCCAGATCCGCAAACGCGATGCGCGCTCCGCGGGCCTCGGGCCTGGAGTAACTGACATACCCGTAGATGAGCGGGGCGCACAGCACGGCGGAATCCGGCTCGGCCATGCGCTTGAGAACCGCGATCGGATCCTCCGCGCTGCAGCGCGCATCGAGGTGCGCGGCGAGTTCACGCAGACGTTCATAGGCTTCGCGGCCGGCCGATGGATCGAACAGCTCCCCGCCGTGCGTGCGGGCCGGACGGCCGGCCAGTCCGCACAGCGTGAACAGCGCCATCAGATTATGCGGCGGGCGCAGCGGGCATACCACGGCGCCCTCGGCCGCGAGCGCGAGCACGGCCGCCCAGTCCGGGGGCGGTTCGGCCAGGCGGTCCGGCCGCCAGGCCTGGACCTGGGCGGCCGCGTCGATCGGCAGCGCCCACAGCCGCCCGCCCCACTGGTAGCTCGCGAGCGACGCTCCGACCGCATCCGGCGCGATGGCCTCATCGAGCGGCCGGAGGCACCCCTCACGCGTCACCTGCCCGACGTGCGGATGATCGATCACGATGAGGTCGTACCGTGTGGCCAGCTCGGCCACGGAAAAAGACTCGAAATCCTGCAGCGAGCGCCGCTCCCATTCGATCCGTACCCCGGTCCGCTCGAGCCACGCCGCCGCGCACGCCGAGAGCGGCCCGTAGCCGCGCGGATGGTCCCAGGTCATGCCCCGCAGCAGGATCGACCGGTCTTTGCGCATTTCTCGTCCCCCTCGTCCTTCCCGCGGCCCCAAGCGGCAGTCCGGTTGACACCGTTTGTCAACGAACATAGCATTTATCTGCAAACTATACGCGAGGAGCCCGGTTGAAGACAGCGCACGCGGACCGCGGCGCGCCGACGACGACCGCGGAGCGACCGCTGGAGGGGGTGGTGGTACTGGATTTCAGCCAGTTCCTAGCCGGGCCCTCCTGTTGCCTGCGGCTGGCGGATCTCGGTGCCGAGGTCATCAAGGTGGAGCGTCCACAGGGGGGGGATCTGTCCCGCCGCCTCTATCTCGCCGATCAGTCCTTCGGCGGGGACAGCGCGCTCTTTCACACCATCAACCGCAACAAGGAGAGCCTTGCTGCGGATCTGAAGGATCCGGCCGATCTGGAGCGGGTCAAGGCGCTGATCCGGCGCGCAGACGTGATGGTTCACAATTTCCGTCCGGGCGTGATGGACCGCCTCGGCCTGGATTACGCGACGGTGGCGGAGCTGAACCCGCGGCTGATCTACGCGGCCATCACCGGCTACGGCACCGAGGGGCCCTGGCGCAAGAAGCCGGGCCAGGACCTGCTGGTGCAGGCCATGTCGGGCCTGGCGTGGCTGTCGGGGGATGCAGCCCAGGGACCGGTGCCCATGGGCGTGTCGATCGCCGACCTCATGGCCGGCGCGCATCTGTGCCAGGGCGTGCTCGGGCTGCTCGTGCGGCGTGGGCGGACCGGCCGGGGCGGCCGGGTCGACGTGAGCCTGTTCGAATCGGCCATCGACATGCAGTTCGAGCAGTTCACCGCGTTCCTCAACGGCGACGGCCAGCAGCCGGCGCGCGATGCGGTCAACAACGCCAGTGTGTACATCGGCGCGCCATACGGCATCTACCAGACCGCCGATGGCTATCTGGCGGTGGCGATGACGCCCATCGACCGGCTCGGCGCGCTGATCGGCTGCGAGCCGCTTCGCCCCTACACCGATCCGGCGCGCTGGTTCACCGAGCGGGCCGCGATCAAGTCCATCCTCGCCGCCCACCTCGCCACGCAGATCACGGCGCACTGGCTCGCCATCCTCGAGCCGGCCGACATCTGGTGCGCCGAGGTGTTCACCTGGCCGCAGCTGCTCGAGAGCGAGGGTTTTGCCGCACTCGAGCTCACCCAGCAGATCCATGACGGGCAGCACGGTACCCTAACCACCACCCGCTGCCCGATCCGCATCGACGGGCAGATCCTCACCCACCCACGCGGAGCGCCGGCGCTCGGCCGCGACACCGCCGAGGTCCTGCGCCGCTTCGGCCTCGACGCGCCGGGAGAATCGCCATGATCGTCGAGCAGTACTTCGAGGATTACGACATCGGCGCCGAACGCCGCACCTTCGGCCGCACCGTGACCGAGGCGGACGTCGTGGCCCATGCCGGTCAGAGCGGTGATTTCTTCCCGCACCACATGGATGCGGAGTGGTGCGCGCAGCAGCCCTTCAAGCGGCGCATCGCCCATGGCACCCTGGTGCTGAGCATGGGCATCGGCATGACGGCCTCGACCATCAACCCTCGATCCATGTCGTACGGGTACGACCGCGTGCGGTTCATTCGCCCGGTGTTCATCGGCGACACCCTAACGGTAACCGCGCGCATCAGCGGCCGGCGCGATCATCCCAAGCGCAAGACGCACGGCATCATCGTCGAGCAGGTCGAAATCGCCAACCAGCACGGCGAGATCGTGCTCGCCTGCGAGCATCTGTATCTGGTCGAGCGGCGCGAGGCGATCGCATGAGACGGGGCGGCTCGCAGCCGTGAAGCGCGCGCGCGGTACGTCCCTTGCGGCAGCGCTGTGCGGCGCGATCCTTTCGCACGCAGCCGCCGCGGCACCCCTGCGTTTCGGTCTCTCGAGCGCGGGGCTGAGCTATCCGTTCGCCGCGGCGATCGCCCGGGGGTTCCGGCAGGCGGCTGCCCGCGCGGGTGTCCAGGCCATCGTGCTCGATGCGCAGAACCGCGTGCAGAAGCAGGCGAACGATCTGCAGGATCTCATCGCCGAGCGTGTCAACGGCATCGTGCTCATGCCGCTCGACTCGGTCATCGCCGAGAGCTGGGTGAACCGTGCCGCGCGGGCCGGCATCCCGGTCGTGGCAGTCGGTTCGCAAGTCGGCAATCCACACCGGCGGCCGCTGCGCGAGGTCTACCCGAAGCTCGTCGCCCTGGTCACCCAGGACGAGACTGCCGCCGGCCGCGAGGCCGGGCGCCTCGCCGCACGACTGCTGCCGCGGGGCCGCGTCGCACACATTGCGATCATCCAGGGCGCGCCCGGCTTCCCGGAGGTGCTGCAGCGCGAGCACGGATTCGAGCAGGGGCTGCGCGCGGCGCATGTCCGCTATCGGATCGTCGCATCGCAGCCCGGCAACTGGCGCACGGAAGACGCGGACGTCGCCTGTCAGAACATTCTTGAAGCCCACCCCAACGTCGATCTCTTCTTCAACGAAGCGGACGACATGGCCGTCGGCTGTGCACGTGCGGTGCGCTCGGCCGGCTCGCACGCAAAGCTCATCGGCATCGGCGGCTCGCGGCTCGCGATCCTCTCGCTCGAGGCCGGCCGCATCGACGGCACGGTCTGCTACCGGCCGCTGGAGCTCGGTGCGCTCGCCTTCGAGGCGCTCTACGAGGACGTGACGGGCAAGAAGCCGCTGCACGCGGCCTTCATCACGTACCGAACGCCCGGCATCACCCGCGCCAATGTCCGCGACTGTCCCCCGCAGTGGTGAGCGGACCATGCCGAGCGCCACGCAACCTCTGCTGTCCCTCGAGCGTCTGGCGAAGCGCTATCCCAACGGCACCGCCGCGCTGCGCGGGGTGGATCTGGCGGTCCGCGCCGGGACCGTTCACGGCCTGCTCGGCGCCAACGGCGCGGGCAAATCGACGCTGATCCGCATCCTCTGCGGGGCGACGAGCGCGAGCGGGGGCGCGATGTTCTGGCGCGGCGAAGCGGTGCGCTGGTCGAATCCCGCCGCCGCGCGCGCCGCGGGCATCGCCACGCTGCACCAGCAGATTCCCCTCGTCGCCACCCTTTCGGTCCTGGAGAACGTGTTTCTTGCTCAGGCCGGATGGGCGCGCCGCGGCCGCGGTGCGCGAGCACGGCTCGCACGGCTGATGGACTCGATCGGCTATCACCTGCCGCCCGATGCTCCGGTCGGGACACTCTCCATCGGCGAGCGGCAGATGGTCGGCATCCTGCAGGCGCTCGCCGCCGAGGCGCAGCTGATCGTGATGGACGAGCCGACCGCCTCGCTCGCCGCGCCCGAGCGGCAGATCGTGCACCGCGCGATCCGACGGCTCGCCGCCGAGGGGCGCGCAGTGCTGTTCGTGACCCACTTCCTCGACGAAGTGCTGGCGCTGACGGACACACTGACGGTGTTGCGCGACGGAGCCGCTGTGTTGAGCGCCGCAACCGCGGCGGTCGATGAAAGCGCGATCGCCGCGGCCATCGCCGGGCGCCAGGTTCAGCGCTCCGCCAGACAGCCCGCGCGCGCCGCGGCGAGAATCGTTGCGGACATCGTCGGCCTGCACTCACCCGGACGTCTCGCGCGGTGCACGTTCAGCGTGCGCGCCGGCGAGGTTCTCGGCATCGCTGGCTTCCTGGGCTCCGGGCGCAGCGAACTGCTTCACGCGATCTTCGGCGCCGACCGCGCGGCACGCGGCGAGGTGCGCGTGCTCGGCCGGTCCGTCCCGCGCTCGCCGGTCGCGGCGGTGCGCGCCGGCATCGCCCTGGTGCCGGAAGACCGTGCCGCGCAGGCACTGATCCCGGCGCTGCCGCTGTGGCAGAACGTGACGCTGGCGCATCTGGGGCGCTTCTCGCGCTGGGGCGTGTTCCCCCGCGCGAGACTCGAGCACGAGGCCGCCGGCGATGCCGTCCGGCGGCTCGAGATCAAGACGCGCGATCTCGACGCCGCAGTCGGGGATCTGTCGGGCGGCAATGCCCAGAAGGTGAGCATCGGCCGCTGGCTGTGTGCTCCGATGCGGCTGCTGCTGCTCGATGAGCCGACCGCGGGCATCGACGTCGGCGCCAAGGCCGAGATCCTCGATCAGGTGCGTGCGCTCACCGCCGCGGGGGTCGCCGTCATTCTGGTCGACTCGGAGCTGAAGCTGCTGCTCGAGGAAGCCGACCGCATCCTGGTGATGCGCGAGGGGGCGATCGTGGCGGAGCGCGCGGCTGCAGGAACCGACGAAGAGGAGCTGATTCGACTCGCCGCCGGGGCCGCACCGGGCGGCGGCGAGCCGCGGCAGGTGCACACAGGGTGAGAAGTTCGGGGGGGACGATGCGACAGATGTTGGGCCTGCGCGAGGCGGGCGTGTACTACGCGCTGGCGCTGCTGGTGGCCGTCCTGACGGTGGTCACCGCTGCGCTCGGCCGGCCGAGCTATCTCAGCCCCGTCAATCTCATCAACATTCTCTACCAGACCGCGCCGGTCGCCATCATGGGAGT
This sequence comes from Pseudomonadota bacterium, assembly GCA_021792555.1. Classification (GTDB taxonomy): domain Bacteria; phylum Pseudomonadota; class Gammaproteobacteria; order Steroidobacterales; family Steroidobacteraceae; genus 13-2-20CM-66-19. The sequence goes on along the minus strand of JAJYUL010000001.1, from coordinate 94,191 downwards.
GGCGATGACCGTGGTGCTGATCACCGGCAATTTCGACCTGTCGGTGGCGTCGGTCGCGGCGCTCGCCGCGGCCGTCAACATCCTGGTGATCGACCACGTGGGCTTCTGGGCCGCGATGATGCTCTCGCTCGCCACCGCCGGCGCGCTCGGGCTGCTCAACGGCGCGATGGTCGAGCTGGTCGGCATCAACGCCTTCATCGTCACGCTCGGTACGCTCACCGCGATCCGGGGTCTGGTGCTGGTGGTGACCAACGGACGCTCCCTGATGGTCGGCACGCCCGCCGCGCTCACGGCCATGACCGGCTTCGAGAGCGGGCGCGCCGCGGGCCTGCCTCTGCCGATTCTGTACATGGCGGGATTCACGCTGGCGGTCTGGCTGGTACTGCACTTCACCACGCTCGGCCGGCGCATCTATGCCGTGGGCGGCAATCCCGAGGCCGCCCGGCTTGCCGGCATCAACGTGCGCGGCTACAAGCTCGGCGCGTTCGTCCTCTCGGGCCTCGCGGCCGGCTTCGCCGGCGTCCTGTACGCCTCGCGGTTCGGCGCGATGAATCCCACCGCGCTGCAGGGCGAGGAGTTGACCGTCATCGCGGCGGCGATCCTCGGCGGCACGTCGCTTTTCGGCGGCGCCGGCAGCGTGCTGAAGACAGTCGCGGGCGCGCTGGTGCTGTACACGCTCACCAACGGATTCAACGTGCTGAACTTGGGCGCAAACTACCAGGGCCTGATCGAGGGGACGGTGCTGATCGCGGCGGCTGCGATTTACACCGTCGGCGGCCGGCGCCGCGCGCCGCGCCGAGCGCCGAGCGCCCCGCCGCCCGGCGCGCCGGACGCCCATCAGGCACAATCTCAGCCAGCCGTCCTCTGAGCTGAAAGGAGGTTGCATGACACACGATAGGCTGCTCAATCTCGAGGAACGCCGCACCAAGTACTCCGTGCCGGCGCTCGAGAAGGGTCTCGACGTTCTGGAGTATCTCTCCGATCAGGCCGTGCCGCTGACCCAGGCGCAGCTCGCCCGTGCGCTGAGCCGCCAGGCCGGGGAGATCTTCCGCATGCTCGCCTGCCTGGAGAGCCGCGGCTACCTGCGGCGCGAGCCGACCACGGGCGCGTATTCGCTGACGCTCAAGCTGTTCGAGCTGTCGCGCACCCACTCGCCCTACGAGGTGCTGCTGAAGGCCGCCCAGCCGCTGATGCGCGGACTCGCCGAGGATCTGCGCGAATCCTGCCACCTCTCGGTGCTGCACCGGGAGCGGGTGCTGGTGCTGGCGCAGGAGGAGAGCCCAAAGCCCTTTCGACTGTCGGTCGAGGTCGGCTCGCAGCACTCTCCCATGCACACCACCTCCGGCCGCGTGCTGCTGGCGAACATGGAGCCGCAGGACTGCGAGGAGCTGCTGACGCACGATCTGGAATGGCGGCGCGAGAAGCCCGCCGCGCGCGCGCAGTTTCTCAAGCGTCTCGCGGCGATCCGCGCGCGCGGCTACGAGCGATCGGAAGGCGAGCGGTTCGTCGGCGGGCTGGATATCGGGGTCCCGGTCGGCTCGCCGGGCTCCTCCATCAAGGCGGCCCTCACCATCGCGACGCTGAAGGAGAAGAGCGGCCCGAGCCTGGAGACCATGCTGCCGGCGCTGAAGGCCTGCGCCGATGTGATCGCGGTGCACGCCGGGCTGAAGCCCGAAGAGGAGGCGCGCGGTGCGACGAATCCGCATAGCGGTCCGCAAGTTTGATCCGTTCGAGAACGCGCTGCGGCGGCAGTTCGCCGCGTTCGCGCGCGAGGGCGGCGAGCCGCTCGAACTGGAACTCGAGCCGCTCGAGCTCAATGACCTGCATGCGCGGCTGTTCGTCCGGGGCGGCCTCGGCGACGGCTCGCTCGATCTGGCCTTCCTCTCGACCGACTGGCTCGCCGAGGCGCAATCGGCCGGACTGATCGAAAATCTGCGTACCCACCTCGCGCACGCGCCGATCCCGGATTTTCCAACCGCCTGGAGCCCCTCGCTGGTGCGTCTTGCGGATTTTGCGGGCGGCCTCTGGGGGCTGCCGTATCACGACGGGCCGGAGTGCCTCATCTACCGCAAGGATCTGCTGCAGGCGGCCGGCCTGCCCGTGCCGGACACCTGGGAGGACTTCCATGCCACCGCCCGGCGGCTGCACGCGCCGGAGCGGGAGCTCTACGGCACCACGCTCGCGCTGTATCCCGACGGCCACAACGGCTTCTACGATTTCTGCATCCACGTCTGGTCACGCGGCGGCGAGCCGTTCGGCCCCGGCGCCCGGCCGCAGCTGCGCTCGGCGCAGGCCGAGAGCGCGCTCGATTTCCTGCGCCACCTCGCGCGCGACGAGGCGGCGATCGCGCCCGGCGCCCGCAGCCTCGACAGCGTCAAGGCGGGCCTGCTGTTCTGCGCGGGGAAGGTGGCGCTGATGGCCAACTGGTTCGGATTCGCGGCGCTCGCCGAGACCTGGAGCGAAAGCCGGGTCAAGGGCTGCGTGGAGGTCGCGCCGCTGCCGATGGGGCCCGGCGGGCGCAGCGTCTCGCTGAACGTCTTCTGGGTCATCACGCTCGCCCGCGGCTCGCGGCAGAAGGATCTGGCCTGGTCCTTCCTGCGCCACCTGGCCACCGCGCCCATGGACAAACTCACGACGCTCGAGGGCGCCATCGGTGTGCGCCGCTCCACCTGGGCGGACGCGCAGGTGAATCGGCTCGTTCCGTTCTATCACCGGCTCGACGCCCTGCACGAGCACGCCCGGGAGCTGCCCCTGCATCCGCGCCTCGCCGAGGTCTCGCATGTGATCGACGAGCTGCTCGCGCGCGCGCTCGACACCGAGGAGCCGAGCCGGCTGCTGCTGTGCGAGGCGCAAAAGCGCCTCGAGGCCATCCTGCAATGACCGAGTGGAACGCAGCCGGCCTGCGGCAGCGGCATTCGCTGCCGAGCGCGCCTCGGCCCATCGTCATCATCGGCGCCGGCGGCATCGTCAACGATGCGCACCTGCCGGCGTACCGCAAGGCCGGCTTCCCAGTGGCGGGCGTGTTCGACGTGGACGCTGACAGAGCGCGCGCCACTGCCCAGCGCTGGGGGATCGGGCAGGTGTACCGCTCGCTGGAGGAAGCGGCCGCTGCAGAGGGGTGCGTCTTCGACGTGGCCGCCCCGCCGGTGGCCCACCGCGCCATCCTCGCGGCCCTGCCGCCCGGGGCGGCGGTGCTGATCCAGAAGCCGCTCGGACTCGACCTGGCGCAGGCCACCGCCATTCGTGCGGTCTGCCGTGAGCGGCGCCTGGCGGCCGCGGTCAACTTCCAACTGCGCTTCGCGCCGATGATGGAGGCCGTTGCGGCGGCGAGCGAGCGCGGGCTGCTCGGGCGGCTGCTCGACGTCGAAGTGCACCTCAGTCTCGTGACGCCCTGGGAGCTGTTCCCTCATCTGATTCCCAATCCGCGCGTCGAGATCGTCTCGCACTCGATTCATTACCTCGACACCATACGGGCGCTCGCCGGTGAGCCGCGCGGGGTCCTCGCCCGGACCTACCATTACCCGGGCAGTGAACTGGCGCAGACACGCACCTCGGCGATCCTCGACTACGGCCCGGAACTGCGCGTGACGCTCTCGATCAATCACCACCATGACTTCGGCCGCCGCTTCCAGGACGCCACCTTCCGTATCGAGGGGGAGCGCGGCGCCGCGCTGGTGAAGCTCGGTCTGCTGCTCGACTATCCGCGCGGCGAGCCCGATGAGCTGTGGATCGCCCCGCGCGGCGGCGCCTGGCAGGCCGTGTCGCTCGAAGGCGCGTGGTTTCCGGACGCGTTCATCGGCACGATGTCCAACGTTCAGCGCTACGCCAGCGGCGAGGACGAAATGCTGCGCACTTCCGTCGAAGACGCCTGGCACACGATGGCGCTGGTTGAGGCGTGCTACCAGTCCAACGAGGCGCCGGCGACGCCCGTTTCCCAATCATGACGTTGACGACTCGAGAGCAGACATGTCCAGTACCGCAATCAGTTTGAACGGCAAGCGCGCGCTGGTGACCGCCGCCGCGCAGGGCATCGGGCGCGCGAGCGCGCTGGCGCTTGCGGCGGCGGGGGCGCACGTGCTCGCCACCGACATCGAGGAACCCAGGCTCGCGTCGCTCGCCGAGCATGGCATCGAGACCTGCCGCATGGACGTGCGCGACGGCAAGAGCGTCGCCGCAGCGGTCGACCGCGCCGGCATCGTCGACATTCTCTTCAACTGCGCCGGCTGCGTGCACCACGGCACGATCCTCGAGAGCACCGATGAGGAGCTGGATTTCGCCTACGACCTGAACGTCAAGGCGATGGTCCGCACGATCCGCACGGTGCTGCCGGGCATGCTCGAGCGGGCCGACGGCTGCATCATCAACATGTCCTCCGTGGCGAGCAGCGTCAAAGGCGTCCCGGTGCGCTGCGTGTACGGGACGACCAAGGCGGCCGTGATCGGGCTGACCAAGTCCGTGGCGGCCGACTTCGTCGGCCGCGGCATCCGCTGCAACGCCATCTGTCCGGGTACCGTGGAGACGCCCTCGCTCGAGGGGCGGCTGCGCGCCCAGGGGGACTACGAACGCACGCGCGCCGCCTTCGTGGCGCGCCAGCCGATCGGCCGTATCGGCCGCGCGGAGGAGATCGCCGACCTGGTGGTGTACCTGGCCGGCGCCACCTATACCACCGGGCAGATCCACGTGATCGACGGCGGCTGGAGCCTGTGAGCCGCCGCCGACGTCCATCCTGAACTCACCCTCACCGGAGCGTCCGCACATGCCCTGGAAACGCCGGCCCTTCAGCGGGCGGGATCTCAGCGCGGCTTTGAACATCGCCGATCTGCGCGAGGTGGCGCGGCGCAGCGTGCCGGGCTTCGCGTTCGAGTACGTCGAAGGGGGCGCGGAGGACGAGGCGACGCTCGGCCGCAACCGCGAGGTCTTTGCAACGCTGCGGTTCCTGCCGCCGACGCTCATCGACACCGAGGGCCGCAGCCTCGCGACCGAGCTGCTCGGCGCGCCGTGCAGCGCGCCGCTCGCCATCGCTCCGACGGGGCTGAACGGCATGCTGCATCCGGACGGCGACATCGCCCTCGCCCGTGCTGCCGCCGCTGCCGGCATTCCTTACACCCTGAGCACGGTCTCGACGACGCTGCTGGAGGATGTGGCCAGACAGGCCGGGGGGCGGCTGTGGATGCAGCTTTACGTCATGCGCAACCGCGCAATCGCCGAAAACATCATGCACAGGGCGGCCGCCAGCGGCTACGAGGCGCTGCTGTTCACCAGCGACGCCAATGTGTTCGGGAGCCGAGAATGGGACAAGCGTAATTACCGCAGCCCCGGCCATCCCCGGCTGCGCGCAGCAATCGACACCCTGCGCCACCCGCGCTGGCTGACACAGGTGCTGCTGCGCCGCGGCATCCCGCGCTTTCGCAACATCGAGACCTTCCTGCCGCCCGGCGCCGCGAGCGCGGTCGGCGGCAGCACCATCATTCCGCAGATGTTCGCGCCCACCATCACCTGGGACGACATCGCATGGATCCGCGATCACTGGCCGCGCAAGCTCCTCATCAAAGGTGTGCTCAGCGTCGCCGATGCGCGCCGCGCCGCGCAGCTCGGCTGCGACGGCGTCGTGCTCACCAACCATGGCGGCCGTCAGCTCGATTACTGCGTCGCGCCCGTCGAGATGCTCCCGGAGATTGCCGCCGAGGTCGGCGGCCGCATGACCGTGCTGATCGACAGCGGCTTTCGCCGCGGCACGGATGTCGCCAAGGCGCTCGCGCTCGGCGCCGATGCGGTGATGATCGGCCGCGCCACGCTCTATGGACTCGCAGCGGCCGGCGAGCCCGGCGTGCGCCGCGCGATCGAGATGTTCACCGTCGAGCTCGACCGAGTGCTCGGGCAGCTCGGCTGCCGCTCGGTGAGCGATCTCGGGCCGCACCTGCTGCGCGCCTCCGGGCCGCCGGGCGGAGGCTGAAGCGCCGGCCGCAGCCTCAGGCCGTGACGCCGAGCACCTTGCCCGGGTTGAGGATGTTGCGCGGATCGAGGGCCGCCTTCAGTGTGCGCATCAGCGCGATCTCCTCCGCGGTGCGCGAGCACGACAGGTAATCGCGCTTCTGCAGACCGATGCCGTGCTCGCCGGAGATGGACGAGCCGGGGCGCTTGCGCAGCGGTCCGTAGACCTGCTGCTCGATCTGGTGATGGGTCTGCGGCGAGCCGTCCTCGACCCCGACCATCACGTGCAGATTCCCGTCGCCGAGGTGGCCCCACACCACGAAGCGGCACTGGCTTCCCCAACGGGCAGAGAGCCCCTCGCGCACCTCGTCCAGATACCCTGGCATATCGTCTATCTTGAGGCTCACATCGAACGCCGCGACCGGTCCCTCGCGCGTGACCTGCGGCACATCGTCGCGCAGGCTCCACATGGCCTTGCGCTCGGTGTCCGATTTGGCGATGACGGCATCGGATACCTCGCCCGCTTCGAGGGCTCCGGCGAGCACGTTCTCGAAATGCTCCGCATCGGCGCTCGGGTTCACGCCGCGTGTCTCGACCAGCACGTAGAACGCATGACCATGCGGCAGGATCGGTCGGCCCGCGGCAGGCGGCGTCGTCACCAGACGGTAGAACTCCGCCCACATCACTTCGAAAGACGACAGCGAGCCGCCCAACTCACGCTCCAGGCGCTGCAGCAGGCGCGGCAGGTGCTCGAATGCTTCCACCGCGAGGAGCGCGACGTTTTCGCTCAACGGCTTGGGGCGCAGCCGCAGCACGGCGCGCGTCACGACGCCGAGGGTGCCTTCCGAGCCGATGAACAGCTGCTTCAGATCATAGCCGGCATTGTTCTTGATCAGCGTGTTCAGGCCGTTGATCACTGTGCCGTCCGCGAGCACCGCCTCGAGCCCAAGGACCATATCCCGCATCATTCCCCACCGCAGCACGCGGTTGCCGCCCGCGTTGGTGGCGATGGTTCCCCCGAGTGTGGCCGAGCCGCGCGCGCCGAGATCGAGCGGCAGCAGCAGGCCGTGCGCTTCCGCGGCCTCGCAGGCCTTTTGCAGGATGCAGCCAGCCTGCACGCGCATCACACGATTGAGCGGATCGATCTCCTCGATCGCGTTCATGCGCTCGAGCGACAGGGCGAGCGCGCCGTCGGCGTGCGCCCCGTCCACCAGGCCGGTGCACCCGCCCCAGGGCACCACCGCCTGACCGGCCGCCTGCGCGCTCTGCAGGATGAGCGCGACTTCGGCCGTCGAGCGCGGCCGCAGCACCGCCAGCGGCGCGCCCAAATCGACAGCGAGGCCATGAGTCTGCGCGGCGTCGCGCGCCTCCATCGCGGCTGCGCCGTGCAGCACGGCGTCCGCGCCGAGCGCGGCGCGCAGCTGTTCGATCAGTTGGCTCATGGGAGTCTGCTTCCCGCCACGCGGGCGGCATTAAATAATATAAATATCATGAGTCGCGGTTCCGCCAGCGTCAAGCCGCCACGCTGTTGGATGCGCGGCGGACCTGCGGCCATGGCGATTCGCCCTGTGCCGCGGCCATGGAGCGTTATACTGGCCGGTGTCAACCCACCCAAGAGTAGGCCACCGATGCGACCGAGGACGCCCGCTTCCTCCGCCAGCGCCCCGGGCAGGAAGGCCCTGCGGCTGCACGGAACCATCGCGCGCGATCTGGGCGTACGCATCGTGTCGGGGCGGCTGTCCCCCGGGGGCGTGTTGGACGGGGAGATCGCCGCCAGTGAGCAGCTCAAGGTCTCCCGGACCGCCTACCGCGAGGCGCTGCGCATTCTTGCCGCCAAGGGCCTCGTCGAGTCGCGTCCCAAACTCGGCACGCGGGTCAGCGATCCCGGCAGGTGGCACCTGCTCGATCCGGACGTCGTGTCGTGGATCTTCAGCGCCACGCCGGATGCGCGCCTGCTGAACGCGCTGTTCGAGCTGCGCACCATCGTCGAGCCGGCCGCGGCCGCGCTCGCCGCGACGCGCCGCAGCAAGGAGCAGCTGCGCGCGATGCGCCAGGCGCTCGAGGACATGGCCGCGCAGTCGCTCGCCGTCGAGGCGGGCAGGCAGGCGGACCGGTCGTTCCACACCGCGCTGCTCGGCGCCTCCGGCAATCCGTTTCTCTCCTCGCTCTCGAGCGGCATCGCCGCCGCCGTCACGTGGACCACGATATTCAAACAGCGCGCCGCGCCTCTCAGCCGCGACCCGCTGCCCGATCATCTGCGCGTCTACGAAGCGGTGGAGCGGCGCGATCCGGCGGCCGCACGCGCGGCGATGACGGATCTGGTGCGTCTTGCGCTGCTCGACACCACCGGCGGCGGATCGCGCGGGAGGGAGCCGCTCAGGAGGCGAGCAGCTGCTCGTCCTGCACGGCGCCGGTAGCGCGGTAACCCCACAGCGCATAGAAGAGAACGTAGCCGTAGCAGACCCACGGCAGAATGTACGACCAGTGCAGGCCGACCGTATCGGCGAGCACCCCCTGCAGTTCCGCGAGCGCGCCGCCGGCAATCGCCATGATGAGAAGCCCCGAGCCTTCCTCGGTCAGGGGCCCGAGGCCGCGGATGCCGAGGGTGAAGATCGTCGGGAACATGATCGAGTTGCACAGTCCCACTGCGAGCAGGCTCCACATGGCCACATGGCCGGTGGAGAGGATCGCGATGCCGACCAGCACGAGCGCCCCGATCGTCACGGCCGCGAGCACCCGCTGCGGGCGCATCCAGCGCAGAAACCACGAGCCGACGAACCGCCCGGCCATCGCCCCGCCCCAGTAGAGCGTGAGGTAATCGGCGGCCCGCGCGTGCGACATCGCGCCGATCGAGGGCTGGGACATGAAATTCACCAGCGTCGAGCCGATGCCGACCTCGCAGATCAGATACAACGCGATCGCCGGCACGCCGAACACCAGGTTGCGGTGCCGCCAGAGACTCTGTCCGGCCCGCTCGGCCCGCGCCGCGCGCCGCGTCTCCTTGCCGAGGTCCGGCAGCCGCACCCGCCACACCAGCACCGCCAGCGCCAGCAGCACCGCCGCGATGATCGCGTAGGGCAGCTCGACGGTGTGCACCCCTGCGGCGCGCTGTGCGGCCGTAAGCTGATCAGCCGCGCGGCGCGCGGCGCCGGCGTTGTGGCCGAGAATCAGCAGACTGCCGAACAGAGGAGCGAGCATCGTCCCGGCGGAGTTGAACGCCTGCACCAGATTGAGCCGGCTGGAGGCGGTCTGCGGCGGGCCGATCACCGCCACGTACGGGTTGGCGGCCACCTGCAGCAGCGTGATCGAGGCGGCGAGCAGGAACAGCGCGACCAGGAACAGCCCGTAGGACTCGAGCATGGCCGCAGGGATGAACCCGGCGGCGCTCACCGCCATGCCGAGCAGGCCGACCACCACCGCGAGCTTGTAGCCGGTGCGCTCGAGGATCTTCGCCGAGGGCATCGCCATGACCAGGTAGGCGAGGAAGAACACGAACTGAATGAGCAGGACCTGCGCGTAGTCCAGGCGGAAGGCGGATTTGAGGTGCGGGATGAGGATATCGTTCAGGACCGTGGCGAACCCCCACATGAAGAACACGGTCGCCAGCACTACGAGGGCTGCCGTGTACTTCTGCGGCGCGTCCGCCTGCGCCTGCGCCACGCCTGTATCGCCGCCAATCATGACTGCCATGCAAAGGGCTCCGGATCGGGAGGTTCGGCCCTGAGCACGCGGTGCGGCGTCACGGCTCGCCCATTAATCAGACAATAAGGAGACGCCCGGCCGGCTGTCAAGCTCGGCCATTTACTCAGACATATGACGGAGCTTTGCACTATGATTTGTGCCGGCCGTCAGTCTGCAGTCAGGCAGGAGTGTTCATGTCGTTGCGTCTCGTACAGATCGAAGCGGAAGGCGAGCGCTGCGTCGCCGCCCTGGCGGACGCCGGACGCGCCGAGCGGCTCGCGGATGTCCCGAGCGTCTATGCGCTCGCCGCTGCCGCCATTGCCGAGGGCACGAGCCTCGCGCAGGCGGTCGGGCGCCGGCGCACGGGGCGGCAGGTCGAACTCGGCCACGTGCGGCTGCTGCCGCCCATCGAGCATCCGGACCCGGCCCACCTGTACCTCACCGGCACGGGCCTGACGCACCTCGGCTCGGCCGAGAGCCGCGACAGGATGCACGCGCTCGCCCAGGCCGAGACCGGCCAGACCGACTCGATGCGCATCTTTCGTGAAGGCCTCGAGGGCGGCAAACCGGCCCCGGGGGCCGTCGGCGCGCAGCCGGAGTGGTTCTACAAGGGCGACGGCTCGAGTGTGGTGCCGAGCGGCGCGCCGCTCAGCTCACCGGCATTCGCGCTCGACGGGGGCGAGGAGCCGGAAATCGCCGGCATCTATCTGATCGATCCGGCGGGCGTGCCCCGGCGGCTCGGCTTCTGTCTCGCCAACGAATTCTCCGACCACATCACCGAGCGACACAACTATCTGTGGCTCGCGCACTCCAAGCTCCGGCCGGTGGCGCTCGGCGCGGAGCTCCTCACCGGCGCCTTGCCGCCGGACGTGCGCGGCACGAGCCGCATCTACCGCGGCGGGCGTCTGTTGTGGGAGAAGCCGTTCCTGACCGGCGAGGCGAACATGTCGCACTCCATCGCCAACCTCGAGCACCATCACTTCAAATACGCCAACTTCCGCCGGCCGGGCGACGTGCACGTGCATTTCTTCGGTACCGCGACTCTGTCGTTCACAGACCAGGTCCGCACCGCGCCGGGCGATGAGTTCGAAATCAGCGCTGACGCCTTTCTGCTGCCGCTGCGCAACCGGCTGGCGCGCGGCACGGCGGACGCCGTGACGCCGCAGCCGCTGTGAGCGCACGCCGCGTGATGCGGCGCACGCTCACGCACGACTCAGTCCGGTCTGCCGAGGCGCAGCTCGCCGTCAAACCGGTGCGGCCAGCGCGGCAGCTGCGCGGCGCGCAGTTCGGCGGGCAGCAATGCGTCCGGAAAGCCCTGGTAGCACACCGGGCGCAGAAATCTCTCGATGGCCAGCGTGCCGACCGATGTGCTGCGTCCGTCGGAGGTCGCCGGAAACGGCCCGCCGTGCACCATCGCGTGGCAGACCTCGACGCCGGTCGGCCAGCTGTTGATGAGGATGCGTCCGGCTTTGCGCTCGAGCGCGGGGAGCAGCTGGCGGGCGAGCGGCTGGTCGGCCTCCTCCATCTGCAAAGTCGCGGTCAGCTGACCCTCGAGCCGCTCGATGACCTGTTGCGCTTCCCGGACGTGCGCGCAGCGTACGACGAGCGAGGCCGGCCCGAAAGCTTCTTCGGCGAGCGCGGGGTGCGCCAGGAGCGATCCGGCGGGCACGCTGAACAGGGCGGCGCGAGCGCAGTTCCCGGCGCCGTCCGCCGCCCCCTGCGCGAGCAGCTGCGCGCCTTCGCCCGCCAGCCGCTCGAGGCCTTGGGTGTAGTTGCGGTGAATGCCCTCGCTCAGCATCACGCCGGGCTGAACGGCGCGGAGCGCTTCGGCCGCAGCGTCGATGAATGTCGAGAGCCCCTCGCCCTCCAGCGCTACGACGATGCCCGGATTGGTGCAGAACTGCCCGACACCGAGGGTGAGCGAGGCGACGAACTCTTTGGCGAGACTCCCCGCACGGCTCGCGAGCGCCGCCGGCAGGAGAATCACCGGGTTGACGCTGCTCATCTCGGCGAACACTGCAATGGGCTCCGGGCGGCCGGCGGCCACCTTCATGAGCGCAACTCCCGCGGCGCGCGAGCCCGTGAACGCGACCGCGCGGATGCGCGGATCGGCGACCAGCGCCGTGCCGAGCGCGACATCGGGGCCGTTGAGCAGCGAGAACACCCCTTCTGGCATCTCGGTCGCCGCAGCGGCCGCGACGATCGCCCGCGCCACCCATTCGCTCGTGCCCGGATGGGCGGGATGGCCCTTCACGACGATCGGACAGCCGGCCGCGAGCGCCGCGGCGCTGTCGCCTCCGGCCACCGAAAAGGCGAGCGGAAAATTGCTGGCGCCGAACACCGCGACCGGGCCGCAGGGGATTTTCCGCTGCCGCAGGTCCGGGCGCGGCAGGGGCTGGCGCTCGGGCAGCGCCGGATCGACGCGCAGGCCGAGCCACGCGCCGCTGCGCAGCTCGGCGGCGAACAGGCGCAGCTGGCCGACCGTACGGGCGCGTTCGCCCTCCAGCCGCGCGAGCGGCAGCGCGGTCTCCGCGTGGGCGCGCTGAAGCAGATCCTCGCCCTGGGCGAGGATCTGCGCCGCGATCGCGTCGAGAAATTCCGCCCGGCGGGCCGGCGGCAGCGAGCGGTACGGATCGAACGCCGCGTGCGCGAGCGCGCAGGCCGCATCGAGTTCCTCGGCGCCGGCGGCGCTGAACGCAGGTTCGATCGGACCGCCCCGGGCCGGATCGATCGCCTGGAAGCGCCGCGGCGTGCTGCGCCGCGCGCGGCCGATGAACAATTCTCCCGTCAGTGCCATGTGGATCTCATCCTCCTGCTCGAATGTCGGAAGCGAAAGCGACGGCTCGCCCGCGCGCAGTATGATGGCGCGCGGATCGCCGGCCGTGGCGGTGCGCGCCGGCGTCACCATCAGCCCCCGGAGTGCGTTGACAGATGACAGCCATCTATTCTGACCTGAAAGACCAAGTCGTTCTGGTGACCGGCGGCGGCTCGGGGATCGGCGAGGCGATCGTGCGCCAGTTCGCCGCGCAGCACGCCCGCGTCGCCTTCATCGACGTGGCGGATGCGCCCTCGCGCGCCCTGGTGCGCGAGCTCACCGCCGCGGGCGCCGCGGTGCACTTCGAGCATTGCGACCTGACCGACGTGGCGGCGCTGCAGCGCGCGGTCGCGGCCGTTGCCGGGCGCCTCGGCCCGGTTCAGGTGCTGGTCAACAACGCCGCGAACGACGAGCGGCACGCCACCGAAGAGGTGACCGAGGCGCTGTGGGACAGCCGCATCGCCGTCAATCTCAAGCAGCAGTTCTTCTGCGCGCAGGCGGTGCTGCCGGGGATGAAGGCGGCCGGGCGCGGCGCGATCATCAATCTCGGCTCGATCTCCTGGATCATCGGCCAGGGCGGCATGGTCGCCTATACCGCCTCGAAGTCCGCGGTGCTCGGCTTGACCCGCTCGCTCGCCCGGGACTACGGGCCCTACGGCATCCGCGTCAACGCGGTGGCGCCGGGCTGGATCATGACCCAGCGCCAGCTGGAAAAATGGGTCACGCCCGAGACTGAAAAGGAGATCGCCGCGCGGCAATGCCTGAAGCGCAAACTGCAGCCCGCGGAGGTCGCGAACGTCGTCGTGTTTCTGGCCTCGGATGCGGCCAGCGCCTGCACCAGTCAGCAGTACATCGTCGACGGCGGTTGGGTGTAGCGGGCGGCGGACGGCGCTCACGGCGGCGGACCGAGCTGCTTGCGCCGGCCGATGCGCCGCACGCCGGTGTCGATGACCGCGAGGATCCTCTGCGCCGCGCGCGCCTCGTCGCCCGCTTCGATGGCGTCGACCACGGCCGAATGCCCGCTGACGCTCGCGGCGTGATCGGCCGGGTCGTCGACCGGCGAGCTGTAGGTGAAGGAAGCCACCAGGGCCGTCTCGATGACGCTGGCGATGGAGCGCACGAGCGGATTGCCGGACGCGCTGCCGACCGCGAGGTGGAAGTCCAGATCCGCGGCGGCGAAACTCTGCCGTGAGTGATCGGTCCGGCCGATCTGACGCACGCACTCGCGCAGCCGCGCCACGTCCTGCGGACGGCGCCGCCGCGCGGCCAGGGCCGCCGCCGTCGGCTCGAGCGAGCGGCGGACTTCGGTCAGCGTCTGCAGAAACTCGTCGTCGAGACCCAGACGCAGCCGCCAGGCGAGCACATCGGCGTCGAAGTAGTTCCAGAACACCGCATCGCGCACGCGCGTGCCGACCCGCGTCTTCGGCACCACGAAGCCCTTGGCGGCGAGCGTCTTCATCACCTCGCGCAGCACGGTGCGCGAGACCTGGAACCGCTCGCCGAGCTCGGCCTCCGCCGGCATGGTGCTGCCGGGCGGATAGCGTCCCTGCAGCAGCTCGGTGCCGAGCGTCGCGGCAATCTGATCGTGGCTGGACTTGCCCCGCTGCGGATCGAGCAGGCTGCAGCGCGGCACGGGCCGTGGGGCGTCCGCCCGCTGCGGACCAAGACGCTCATCTGCACTCATGCGAGACTGCTCAGCACTACGATGCATTAGTGAATCATCCGTTTATACGCGTATTATATGTCGCCCCGGCCGGCCGCGCCCGCGGATTGCACGATTCGGCCCGCCTGTCTCATTAAGACGTCCCGCGGCCAAAAGCCTCCGCCGTCCGCGACGCGCACCGCGGCTGCGCTATTCTCTAACCCATGAGTCCTCCCACCGCAACGCCGCCGGCCGAACCCCTCGAAACACGCCTGTTGATCAATGGCGAGCGGGTGCCCGGGCTCGGCCCGGCGGAGGCCATCCTCGATCCCGCCACCGGGGAGCGGATCGCGACCGTCCGGGAAGCGTCCGCCGAGCAGCTCGAGGCTGCGGTAGACGCTGCCGCGGCAGCGTTCGAGTCCTGGTCGCAGAGCACGCCCGCGCACCGCGCGCAGCGCCTGCTCGAGATCGCTCGGCATCTGGAGACTGAGGCCGAGGCGTACGCGCAGCTCGAATCGCTCAACACCGGCAAACCGCTGAGCGCCATGCGCCGGGACGAGATGCCCGCCATCGCCGATGTGTTCCGCTTCTTCGCCGGCGCCGTTCGCGTGCAGACCGGCCCGGTCGCGGCCGAATATCTGCGCGGCCACACGAGCATGATCCGCCGCGATCCGATCGGGGTGGTCGCTTCGATCGCGCCGTGGAACTACCCGCTGATGATGGCAGCCTGGAAACTGGCCCCGGCGCTGGCCGCGGGCAACGCGATCGTGCTGAAGCCCTCGGAACAGACCCCGCTCACGGTGTTGAAGCTCGCGGATGCGCTCGCCGAAATCCTCCCCCGGGGGCTCGTGAACATCGTGTGCGGGCGCGGGGAGAGCGTCGGGGCGCCCTTGGTCGGTCACGCCCGAGTGCGCATGGTCTCGCTGACGGGCGATGTCGCCACCGGGCAGAAGGTGCTCGCTGCGGCGGCCGGCAATCTCAAGCGCACCCACCTCGAGCTCGGCGGCAAGGCGCCGGTGATCATCTTCGCGGACGCCGATCTGCAAGCCGTGGCCGCGGGCATGCGCGTGTTCGGGTTCTACAACGCCGGCCAGGACTGCACCGCGGCATGCCGGTTGTATGTGGAGTCGTCCGTATACGATCGCGTCGTCGCCGAGGTGACGCATGCGGCCGGCGGCCTCACCGTCGGCCCGCAGAACGCTCCGGCGGTGGACATGGGCCCGGTTATCTCCGCCGAGCAGCGCAACCGCATTGCCGGATTCGTCGAGCGTGCCGCAGCGGCCGGACACCTCAGCGTCACCACCGGCGGACGCGTGCGCGATGGCGCGGGTTTCTTCTACGAACCGACGGTGATCGCCGGCGCCCGGCAGGATGACGAAGTCGTCCGCAGCGAAATCTTCGGGCCTGTCGTGACTCTGACGCGCTTCACCGAGGCCGAGCAGGCCGTGCGGTGGGCCAATGACTCCGAATACGGGCTCGCCTCCTCGGTCTGGACGCGCGATATCGGCAAGGCGATGCAGGTTGCGGCGCGGCTGCAATACGGCTGCACGTGGATCAACACCCACGGGACTCTGGCAAGAGAGATGCCGCACGGCGGGCTCAAGCGTTCCGGCTACGGCAAGGACCTCTCGCTCTACGCGCTCGAGGACTACACCGTACCGCGTCATGTGATGGTCAAGTTGGGTTGACGGCGGATCCGCGCGGCCATGTCGCTTCCCCTGCGCAGCGTCGCGGGCGCACCGCTGTTCGCCGGCGGCGCTCCGCCGCCCCCGAAATCCTCTACCATAGTCCGGTCAGTCCCCTGGTGCGACGGCCGAATTCCTCTGCCGCCGCGGAGAGACCGCAATGAATCGTACATCCGTCCCGGCCCTGTTCATCGCGCTCGCATGCGCCTGGTGCACGAGCGTGCGCGCGGCGCCGCGGTCTGCGCCCGGCACCGCCCCCGAGGTTCTGCGCATCGACGCCCGCGCGAGCGGCCAGCCCTTCCCGCATTTCTGGGAACACATGTTCGGCTCCGGCCGCGCGGTGCTCGCACTGCGCGCCAACTATCAGCGCGATCTCGCCATGATGAAGGCGGCCACGGGCATCCGCTACGTGCGCTTCCACGGCTTGCTGGACGATCACGTCGGCCTCGCGGACGGGCACAGTGCTCTTTTCTACGACCGGCACTCCGGCAAGAGCGGCGGCCGCGACGCCGGTGCGCCGTACAACTTCTCCTACGTCGACCAGATCATGGACGCACTCCTCGCGCATGGCGTGCGTCCCTACGTGGAGCTCGACTTCATGCCGACGGCGCTGGCGAGCAATCCGAAGATGGTGCAGTCGTTCTGGTATCACCCAAACGTCTCCCCGCCGCGCAGCTACACCGAATGGGACCGGATGATCAAGGCGCTCGCCCGCCACTTCATCGCCCAGTACGGCATCGGGGAAGTCTCCAAGTGGTATTTCGAGGTGTGGAACGAGCCGAACCTCGGCTTCTGGGGCGGGGTGCCGAAGCAGAGCACCTACTTCACGCTGTACGATCACACCGCCCGCGCCCTGAAGAGCGTCAGCAGCCGGCTGCGCGTCGGTGGTCCGGCGACCGCCCAGGCGGCGTGGGTCAGCGCCTTTCTGCGCCACGTGGCCAAGGTGCACGCCCCGATCGACTTCGTCAGCACGCACGTCTACGGCAACGACACCGCCGAGCACGTGTTCGGGAGACACGAGCACGTGACCCGGCGCACGATGGTCTGCCGTGCGGTGCGCAAGGTGCATGATGAGATCGCGCACTCTCCTTATCCGCATCTGCCGCTGATCCTCTCGGAGTTCAATGCCAGCTACAGCAACGAGCCGGACGTGACCGACACGCCTTACATGGGGCCGTGGATCGCCAGCACGATCCGCCAGTGCGACGGCCTGCTGCATGCGATGAGTTACTGGACGTTCTCGGACGTGTTCGAGGAAGGCGGAGTGATCCGCAAGCCGTTCTACGGCGGGTTCGGCCTGATCGCCGAGGACGACATCCCGAAGGCGTCGTTCAACGCCTTCGCGCTGCTGCACAAGCTCGGCCACGAGAGGCTCGCGCCGAGCGTGCGTTCCGCGCTGATCACGCGGACCCGCAACGGCTCGCTCGTGTTGGCACTGTGGGACTACGCTCCCCCGGACGGCAGGGGTCCGCATTACACGCCACCACCGCCGCACCGTTCCCGCCGGGTATTCGACATCAAGGTCGAGGGATTTCCAGCCGACGCGCGCGGCCTGCTGTGGCGTGTCGATGACCGGCACAGCAACGTGCTGCGGGCCTTCGATGCGATGGGGCGGCCGTCCTGGCCGACGCCGCAGCAGATCGCCGTGCTGCGGGCGGCGGGCCGGCTGGCGCCGCCGCGTCCCGTGCAGCTCGTCTCCGGAGGAATCGAGGTCGCCGTGCCGCAGCACGGTCTGGCGCTGCTGCAGCTGAATCGCCGCTGAGCGCTCAGCGCGTTTCGGCCACCACGCGTTCGAGCTCGCGCAGGTCGCGACCGCGCGTTTCGCGGCCGTAACGCGCGATCAATCCGAGGCCGAGCACGACCGGCACGGCGATCGCCGCCGCCGAGACGCGCAGCGCCGGCACCAGCGCGAGCGTGCCGAGCCCCTGACAGATCAGGCCGCCGGCCTTGCTGCAGCCGGCGACCCATCCGGTGGCGCGGCCGCGGATGCGCAGCGGATAGTTCTCCGCGGAATAGGGCAGCAGAATGGAGATGACGCCGGTCGAGCCGACGATGAGCAGCGCCGGGGCGAGCAGCGGGTTTTCCGCCGCCGCCACAGCGCTCTGCTGCAGAACCAGCGCCAGCACGCCGGCCGCGGTGATCGCGGTCATGATCAGCAGCGTGCCCTTGGTGCTCCAGCGCGCATAGAGAAACGCCGCGACGGCCACCACCGGGGCTGCGAACAGGGAGGAGCGGGCGATGAGCGCGGCGGCCAGGCCCATGTCGCGGCCCTCGGCGATCAGCTCGCCAGGCAGCCACAACAGCAGCCCGAAGTTGACGAAGCCCCAGGCGAGGCCGGCGACGGTGAGCGCCACGGTCGTGCCGAGAAAGCGCAGATCGGTGGGCGGCAGGTGCGAGTGATCGAGGCGCGCCTCCTCGTCCCACGCCTCGGTGCGCGTGATCACGACGGAGCCGAAGCGCTCGAGCGTTGCGCGCGCCTCCTCGGGCCGGCCGATGTGAATCAGGAAGCGCGCCGACTCCGGAATCAGCGGCGACAGGCCGATCAGGAGCAGCCCCGAGGGCAGGTTCAGAAACCACATGATTCGCCAGCCGAAGTGCGGCTGCAGCAACGCCGAGAACCCCGAGGCGGCCAGGTAACCGCCGAGCGCGCCGATGCCCCCGACCAGCACCAGACTCCAGCCGCGGTGGCGCGTCGGCATGATCTCCGCGAGCAGCGCGTAGGCCACCGGCAGCAGTCCGCCGGCCGAGGCACCCATGAGAAAGCACATGAACACGTTCCAGCTGAACGACGGCATCGCCCCGCAGATCGAGGTGCCGATGAACATCACGGCGGCGAGCAGGAGGGTGGCGCGCCGGCCGTAGCGGTCCGCGAGCGCGCCCCAGATGAACGAGCCCAGCGTCGCGCCCGTGAGCGCGGCGAACGGCAGCACCGAGACGCCCGCCGCGCTGAGGCCGTACTCGGCGCGCATGCCCGGAAGCACGAAGCCGAGCGTGCTGACCTTCATGATGTCGACCACGAGGGCGACCGCGAGCGCCCCGCCGGCCGCCCAGTGCCACACGGTGAGCGGGGCGTCCTCGGGAGCCACGATCCGCTCGTGAATCGCGGCACCCTGCGGGGCCGCCTGCTTGGGCAGCAGCCCGTAAGCCGCCGCAGCCGCGCCGGTGAGGATGCAGGCCATGCCGCAGAGCATCGGCGTTCCCATCGGCATGCCGGCCATGCGGTAGTGCATGGCGCGCGCCATCAGGAACGCCGGAACGTGCAGCAGCACCCCGATCACCACGGCGAGACTGCCGAGCCAGAACGCCAGCGGGCCGCGCCGGTCGGCGAACATGAACCACTCGCTCAACCCTGTCTCCCTGCAACGGCGGCGGCCGGCTCGCGCCGCCGGTTCCCCCGCGCGCCGGTAATTCTATCGCTCTGCGATATGTTTGCGTCCGTGCCCGTCGCCCTCAGCGCAGCACGATGAGCAGGTCCTTCGGATCGACCTGCTGCCCGGGCGTGACCAGGATCTGCGCGACCTCTCCGTCGGTCTCGGCGCGCACCTGCGTCTCCATCTTCATCGCCTCGAGGCTGATCAGCACGTCTCCGCGCGCCACCTTGCGCCCGACGCTCACCGCGATCGTCGCGACCGCGCCCGGCATGGGCGCGCCGATCTGCTTCGCATCGCCCGGCTCGGCCTTGCGCTGCGGCGCTCGCTTGGCCACCTGGCTGCGGTCCGCGACGCGCAGCGCGCGGGGCTGCCCGTTGAGCTCCATGAACACCGTGCGCGTGCCGTCCTCGTGGATCTCGCTGCACGCCACGTAGCGCACGAACAGGCGCTTGCCGCGTTCGAGGTCGACGCTGATCTCCTCGCCGGGCTCCATGCCGTAGAAGAACACCGCGGTCGGCAGAATCCCCACATCGCCGTAGCGCGAGCGCTCCGCGTCGTAGTCGAGCCAGACCTTCGGGTACATGAGGTAGGACGCCAGATCGTCATCGCCGACTGCGCGCGGCGTGGCCTTCTCGAGCGTGGCGCGCTCGGCCGCCAGATCGACCGCCGGCATCGAAGCGCCCGGCCGCTGCGCGAGCGCTCGGGCGCCCTTGAGCACCTTGCGCTGCAGATCAGGCGGAAAACCGCCGTAGGGCTGACCGAGATCGCCGTGGAAGAACTGCACGACCGAGTCCGGAAAGGGCACGTCGACCTCAGGATCGAGCACCTGCCGCGGCGTCAGTCCGCTGGTCACCATCAGCAGCGCCATGTCCCCCACCACCTTGGAGCTCGGGGTGACCTTGACGATGTCGCCGAACATCTGGTTGACGTCCGCGTAGGCCTGCGCCACCTGCGGCCAGTGCGCGCTGTCGATGCCGAGCGCGCGCGCCTGTTCGCGCAGGTTGGTGTACTGGCCGCCCGGCATGCCGTGCACGTACACCTCGGAGGCGCCGGAGCGGATGTCGCTCTCGAACGCACAGTACAGCCGCCGCACCTGCTCCCAGTAGGACGAGAGCATGCGCAGCTTCGCCGGATCGACGAGGGGATCGCGCGGGCCGTGGCGCAGCGCCTCGACGATCGAGCCGAGATTCGGCTGCGAGGTGAGACCGCTCATCGCATCGATGGCCCCGTCGACGGCGTCCGCGCCGGCCTCGACCGCCGCGAGCACGCTGGCGGCGGCGATGCCGCTGGTGTCGTGCGTGTGAAAGTGCACCGGCAGGCCAACCTCCTCCTTCAGCGCCTTGACCAGCGTGAACGCCGCGCGCGGCCGGCACAGCCCGGCCATGTCCTTGATGCCGAGCACGTGCGCGCCGGCGGCCTTCAGCTCCCGGGCGAGCTGCAGGTAGTAGTCCAGGGTGTACTTCTTCTCGTGCGGGTCGCTGAGGTTGCCCGTATAGCAGATCGCCGTCTCGCACAGACGGCCGGTCTCGAGCACCGCGTCGATGGCGACGCGCATGTTCTCCACCCAGTTGAGCGAGTCGAAGATGCGGAACACATCGATGCCGCGCTCGGCCGCCCGCTTGACGAAGAACCGCACCACGTTGTCCGGATAATTCGCGTAGCCGACGGCATTGGCCGAGCGCAGCAGCATCTGCAGCAGCAGATTCGGCATGCGCTCGCGCAGCACCGCGAGGCGCTGCCACGGATCCTCGCGCAGGAAGCGCATCGCAACGTCGAACGTCGCTCCCCCCCAGCACTCCACCGAGAACAGCTCGGGCGTGAGGCTGGCGTAGTACGGCGCGATGGCCGCCATGTCGATGGTGCGCATGCGCGTGGCGAGCAGCGACTGATGCGCATCGCGCATGGTGGTGTCGGTGAGCAGGACCCGCTGCTCGGCGAGCATCCAGCGGGCAAAGCCCTCCGGGCCGAGCTCATCGAGCTTCTGCTTGGTGCCGGATGCCGGCTCGGTGAGCGGCGAGGGCGGCAGCTTCGGGGTCTCGATCCGCTCCGGACGCGGCCGGGTGCGCGTCTCGGGGTTGCCGTTGACGATGGTCTCGGCGATGTAGGTGAGGATGCGGGTGGCGCGATCGCGCTTGCGCGGCCAGCGGAACAGCTCCGGGGTCTCGTCGATGAACCTGGTCGTGTACGCGCCGTCGGCAAAGCGCGGATGCGTGATCACCTGGTCGAGGAAGCGCAGGTTGGTGACCACGCCGCGGATGCGGAACTCCCACAGCGCGCGGTGCATGCGCGCGATGGCCTCCTCCGGGGTCGACGCCCAGGCGGTCACCTTCACCAGCAGCGAATCGTACGAGCGCGTGATGATGGCGCCGGTGTAGGCGGTGCCCGCATCGAGCCGAATGCCGAACCCTGCGGGGCTGCGGTAGGCGCTGATCTTGCCGTAGTCGGGGATGAAATTGTTCTCAGGATCCTCGGTGGTCACCCGGCACTGCAGGGCGTGGGCCTGGATGCGGATGTCCTCCTGAGCGGGCACGCCGCTCTCGGGGGTGCCGAGCCGGGCGCCCTCGGCGATGCGGATCTGCGCCTTCACCAGGTCGATGCCGGTCGCGCACTCGGTAACCGTGTGCTCGACCTGGATGCGTGGGTTGACTTCGATGAAATAGAACTTGCCGCTGTCCGCATCCTGCAGGAACTCCACCGTGCCGGCGTTGCGGTACCGCGCGGCGTGGCCTATGGCGAGCGCCGCTGCGCAGATCTCGGCGCGCTCGGCCGCGGTGAGAAACACCGCCGGGGCGCGCTCGACCACCTTCTGGTTGCGCCGCTGCACGGTGCAGTCGCGCTCGAACAGGTGGACCAGCCCGCCGTGGGCATCACCGAGGATCTGCACCTCCACGTGCCGCGCACGGCGCACGAGCTTCTCCAGATACACCTCGTCGTTGCCGAAAGCCGCCTTGGCTTCCCGGCGGGCCACCGGCAGCAGCTCCTGAAGCTGCTGATCGCTCTCGACCACGCGCATGCCGCGCCCGCCGCCGCCCCAGCTCGCCTTGAGCATGACGGGGTAGCCGATCGGGCGCGCCAGGCGCACGCACTCGGCCGGATCCTGCGGCAGCGGCGCGGTGGCGGGCATGACCGCCACTCCGGCGCGCTCGGCGAGATTGCGCGCCGAGACCTTGTTGCCGAGCAGCCGCATCGTTTCCGGCTCCGGACCGATGAATTCGATGCCCGCGCGCGCACAGCCCGCGGCGAAGTCCGGATTCTCCGAGAGAAAGCCGTAGCCGGGGTGCACGGCGTCCACGCGCGCCTCGCGCGCGATCCGCAGAATGTCCTCGATGTCGAGGTACGCCTCGATGGGCCCCTTGCCCTGCCCGACGAGGTACGCCTCGTCGGCCTTGGTGCGGTGCAGGGAAAAGCGGTCCTCGCGCGAGTAGATGGCCACGGTGCGCAGGCCGAGTTCACTGGCGGCGCGCATCACCCGAATTGCAATTTCGCCGCGATTGGCGATGAGAATGCTTCGAATCCTGTGCGGCATGAGTTCGTTCACCGGTAAAATCCGCCCCGATCATAGCGACTGCGGGCGCGGTACGCGCGGAGTACTCGTTCTATATGTATGCCATTGCGATTCATGGGGGCGCAGGCGCGTTGCCGGCGCAGGGGCTGTCGGGCGAGCGGCAGCAGCAATACCGCGAGAGTCTTGCCGCGGCGCTCGATGCGGGCTACGCGGTGCTCGAGCGGGGCGGCTCGAGCCTCGAGTCGGTCGTCGCGGCGGTGCGCGCGCTCGAGAACGACCCGCTGTTCAATTCGGGCCGCGGCGCGGCTCTCACACGCGAGGGCGGCGCGGAGCTCGACGCCGCGGTGATGGATGGCAGCACGCTGCGGGCCGGCGCGGTCGCCGCGGTCCGGCACGTGAGAAACCCGGTCGACCTCGCGCAGCGGGTCATGGAAAAGTCCCGCCACGTCCTGCTGGTCGGTGCCGGCGCCGAGGAATTCGCGCTCGAGGAGGGATTCGAGCTCGTGCCGAATGCCTACTTCCGCACCGCCGAGCGGCAGGCCGAGTTGGAACTGCTGCGCGGCGGACGCAGCGTCTCGGAGCTGATGCCCTCGCCGCAGGGCACCGTGGGCGCCGTGGCGCTCGATGCCGCCGGCAATCTGGCCGCGGCCACCTCGACCGGAGGCATGGCGAACAAGCGTCCGGGACGCGTGGGGGACTCGCCGATCATCGGCGCGGGGACCTACGCGAAGAACGGGGTGTGCGCCGTGTCGGCCACGGGGCACGGGGAGTACTTCATGCGCCTGGTGGCGGCGCACCACATCGCCGCGTCGGTCGAGTACCGCGGAGTCAGCCTCCAGGCGGCGGTGCACGAAACGCTGCACGAGCGGCTGCGCGCGCTCGGCGGCAGCGGCGGCATCATCGCCGTCGATGCCGCCGGGCGCATCAGCCTGGATTTCACCACCCAGGGGATGTTCCGCGGCGCCCGTGATTCCACGGGCATGCGTCAGATCGCCGTTTAATCAGGCTCTTCGTGGCCGCTCTGGCGGAGCGCGGCGGCCGTCTCGGCCGCCAGCAGCCGCATGCCCTGTATCCGGGCGCGCTGATGCGCGACGCCGCCCTCGGCGGCCCCCTGCAGCAGCTCCTCCCAGAACTCCGGGCTGTTCAGCCAGCGCGGCCGCAGCCACATCCACAGCCGGCGACCCAACTGATGGGCACGCAGCACGCTGTGTGCGCCGATCCACTCGGCGCACAGCGGGTGCATGCCCAGGGCCAGGCGCGCCTGGACGGCGTGGCGGCGGGCGAGCGACCAGGCATAGACGAACACCAGTTCCGTGGCCACGACTGCCTGCGACACCGTGAAGACGGTCTCGTAGGCCGCAGGCGGAGCGTCACTGACCTGGGCGCTGCTGAGTTTCAGCCAGAGTTGTGGGTCCGAAAAGCCTGCATCGAACAGCAGGAACGGATGGCTCGCGGCGCGGCGGCGGCCGGGCGCATCGAGCGCCAGCCACAGCTGCGCAATTTTCGGCACCGCTGCGTGGGCGCAGCCCGCCCGCGCCTGGTCGGCCAGGACCTCGAGACACAGCTCATTGAGTTCGGGCAGTGCTTCAATGGCCTCGCGCGGCGGTCCTGCGGCCCCGGGTCCGTGCCCACTGTGAGTTTCCCCTTCGTGACTAGACATCACGCATCCTCCGTGTGGTCCCCTCCACAACGCCGATAGTAGCGCTACTGCGGCCGCTAGCCACCCCCGCATTTCGATCAATTTTTGCAATTTCGCCCGATTGTGCTTTGCCGGGAAAGGCCGAGAATGCGCTCTCGGGGGGGCGCGGCCCGGCGGGCCGGGAAGGAAGCGGTATGCGAGTCCTGGAAGATCGCTACGAGGGGGAACTGCAGAATTTCCAGCTGGCGCTGCGGTTCGTGCGCTACGAGGCCCGTACGCGCACCATCCGGATGTTCACCGGGCTCACCGATCACCGGATCCGCAAGCTCTGGCAGCGCTATTGCGGCGGACCGCGCCAGCTGCCGCGCCATCGCGGCAAGTCCCCCCAGCAGGCCGGGTACTTCACCCGCTCGGCGCGCGTGCGCACGGAAGCCGCGCTTCTCGCCTCGGCGTATTGCGCGTGCGGGCTGGTGCGCGAGGAGCCTGCCGCGAAACGCGCAGCCGCGGCGACGCGCCTGCGCATCGGGGAGTTGCTGTGCGACGTCTACGATTACTACAGCACCGTGGTGCCGAAGCCCGCGATTTCATTCGAGCATGCGGTGTTCCTGGCGCAGTGCCTGCGCACGGGCGAGCAGCTCGCGGTGCGGCGCTGCGCCAAATGTCACGCGCCGATGGTGGTCGAACGGTTCCCGCTACGCCCCCGGTGGTGCGATCATTGTGCCCCCCCGAAAGGAGGACACAAGCGCGGCGCGTCCCCGCCGCCGAGCCACCCGACATGACATGAAACCCGCCCGGCCGAACTTCTTCTCCGGCGCGTACGTCGAGCGCCGCACCGAGATACGCGAGCAAGCCGACTGGCTCGAGCGCGCGCTCGCCGATCCGCATACGCAGTTCCTGCTGGCGCGCGGCACCGGCCAACTGCTCCATGGGGCCGAGCCGGCGCGCATAGCGTTCGTCTCGGGGCGCCACCCGGCGGTGGCGGCGGCCGAGCCCGAGCGCTTCGTGCTGCTCGGCTGGTTCCGGCAGCGGCGCTGTCTGCTGCTCACCCTCGGGCCCGAATGGCCGGATGTGGATCTGCCCGCCGGGACGGCGTTTCAGGAGCTGCGCCCCCTCGCCCCGCAGCTCGATGCCGAGGAGGCGGGGCTGCTCGCCTACGCGCGGGCGCTGTCGATCTGGCGTGCGCGCCAGCGCTTTTGCGGCGTCTGCGGCGCACCGACCGTGCCGGCGCGCGCCGGCCACAGCATGGTCTGCGCGGATGCACAGTGCGCGCAGGAGTACTTCCCGCGCCTCGATCCGGCCATCATCGTGCTGGTCACCGACGGGGAGCGCGCGCTGCTCGGCCGCCAGAGCGGCTGGCCGCCGGGGCGCTACTCGACCATCGCCGGCTTCGTCGAGCCCGGCGAGAGTCTCGAAGACGCGGTGCAGCGCGAAGTCATGGAGGAAACCGGCGTGCAGGTGCTCTCCTGCCGATACGAGTCCTCCCAGCCCTGGCCCTTTCCGGCCTCGCTCATGGTCGGCTTCCAGGCGCTCGGCGCGCCGGGCGTGGTGCGGGTCGGCCGGGAGCTCGAGGACGCACGCTGGCTCTCGCGCGAGGCGGTGCGCGCCGGCGAGGTTCAGCTGCCGCCGCCGCATTCCATTTCGCGGCGGCTGATCGAGTCCTGGCTCGGAGCGCATCCGTAGTGTGTCTGCTGGTGCTCGCCTGGCGCGCCCATCCGCGCTACCGCCTGATCGTGGCGGCGAACCGCGACGAATATCACGACCGGCCCGCCGATCCGCTCGCGCCGTGGCTCGATTCCCGGGGGCTGCTCGCCGGCCGGGACCTGCGCGCCGGCGGCACGTGGCTCGGCATCGACCGCCGCCGCCGCTTCGGCGTCATCACCAACTACCGCGAGCGCCAGAGCGCCCCCGCCGGGGCCCCCTCCCGCGGTGGGCTCATTCCCGCGTACCTCGCCGCCGCAGCCGGCGCCGAAGCGTATCTCGGGGCGCTCGCGCCGGCGGCGGAGCAGTACGGGGGGTTCAATCTGCTGCTCGCGGACGCGGACTCGCTCTGGTATGGCTCGAATCGCACCGAGCCCTTCGCCCGGCGGCTCGAGCCGGGCATCTACGGCCTGTCGAACCACCGTCTCGACAGTCCCTGGCCGAAGCTGACCCGGGTGCGCGGCGCGTTCGAGCGCTGGCTCGGGCAGTCCGCCTCGGCCCCGGGGGCGGAGCCTGGGGCGCTGCTCGAGATGCTCGCCGACCGCCATCCGGCCGGCGCGGTGGACCCCGCACCGGCGGATCCGGCGTCGGCGTCCTGGGAGCGCGCGCTGTCAGCGCCCTTCGTCGAGCACCCCGCGTTCGGCACGCGGTGCTCCACGGTCCTGCTGCTGGAGTCGAGCGGTGCGGTGCGGATCTGCGAGCGGCGCTTCGATCGGCTCGGCAGCCCGTGCGGCCAGAGCGAATACCGCTTCGGGCCCCAGGAGTGGTGCTGAGCGCAGCGGGAATCGGCACGGCCAAGCGGTGTCATGACAGATTACAATTAATCGTTTATGGCCTGCCGGTCGGAGTCTGAACGCTAAATGGCGAGTCGCAATCGGTTTCGCGGGGCTCGATGGGCACGAGTCCCGCTCGCGCTCGTGTTGCTGCTCGCCGCCGCCGCGCACGCCGATATCGCGCTCACGGTCCACGGGGTGAGCGGAAAACTGCGCGCCAATGTGCTCGCGTACCTGAGCTTCGAGCGCTACAAGAACAGCCCGCATCTGAACGACCAGACCATCGAGCGTCTGGAGAATCGGGTGCAGAGTGAAGTGAGCGGGGCGCTCGAGCCCTATGGCTACTTCCAGCCGACCGTGCATGCGACCGTGAGGCGGACCGGTGCGAGCCGCTGGCGCGTCGTGCTCGAGATCGACCCGGGCCCACCGGTGATCCTGCGCACCGTCGATGTGCGGGTCACCGGGCCGGGCGCGGATGACCGGCTCTTTACCCGCATCACTTCGCGCGTGCCGTTTCATCCCGGGGAGCGCCTCGATGAGGCGGCCTACGAGCGGCTCAAGAGCGAGCTGCTGCAGACCGCCGCAACCTATGGGTATCTTGATGCGCACATGACGCGGCACGAAGTGCTCGTCGACCCGCGCCGCCACCGCGCCAGCATCTACCTGACGCTCGCCACCGGCGTGCGCTACCGCTTCGGCGCGACGCACATCCGCCAGGATGCCCTGAAGAACGAACTGGTGCGCCGCTATCTGCGCTACCGCCGGGGTGCGCCGTTCGATCTGACCCAGGTGCTGCGCACACAGTTCGTGCTCGATGATACGGGGTATTTCTCCGACCTCGAGGTGGTGCCCGGGACGCCGGACAAGAGCGGGCACACCGTGCCGGTGCGCATCCATGCCAAGCCGAGCCGGCGCAACATCTATTCGATCGCGGCGGGCTACGCCACCGACACGGGGGCGCGCGGCATCCTCAGCTGGCAGGACCGGCGGGTCAACCAGGAAGGCGACCGGATGAGCGTCGATCTGGAGGCCGCGCAGCTCACCAAGTACAGCCTGCAGAGCCGCTACGTGATTCCGATCGGCGATCCCGCCACCGAGAATCTCACCTTCGCCGCGAGCGTCGAGCAGCGCGAGCTGGCGGCCGTGACGGCCCGAACCATGAGCTTCGGGGTGCATCTGACGCGGGTGACCGGCCGCTGGCAGACCGAGTGGTTCCTCGATGCGGTGCACACCACCGGCTCGGTGAGCGGCCCGATCTGCCCGGCCGCGGTATTCCAGAACGGGGCGTGCGTGAGCCCGGTCACCGCCATCGCCAGTGTCGTGGACAACATGCTGGTGCCCGGCGTCGAGATCACTTCCCTCCCGAGCGGCTATTTCGGCCAGCCGATCTTCGAGCACGGCGTCTCGGTGGAGCTGCGCGGCTCGCATGGCGCGCTCGGCTCGAAGGCGGACTTCCTGCAGATCCGCGTGCAGCTCGAGCGCGTGTTCACGCTGGCGCCCGGCTGGCACCTGCTGCTGCGCGATGCGTTCGGCGCGACCGCGGTCTCGCATTTCAACAGCATGCCGCCCGTGATGCGCTTTTTCGCCGGCGGCGAAGGCAGCGTGCGCGGCTTCGAGTACAACTCGCTCTCCCCGACGCAGACCTTCTTCGCCACCGGCATCTACCCGGTCACCGACAAGACCACCAAGAGCACCACTGACTACACCTGCTACGTCGGGCCCCCCCCTCCGTCCGGCGCCCCCAATCCCGTGAGCTGTCCCATGGCGCCCCAGCAGGCCGGCGGCGAAGACATGATCAGCGGCACCGTTGAAATCGACCGCAATCTGCCGCACAACTTCGGCATCGCGGCATTCTTCGACTACGGCAATGCGTTCAACAGCTTCCACACCCCGCACCTGCTGCAGTACGGTGCGGGCATCGGCTTTCGGGTGCGGCTGCCTGTGCTGACCCTCGGCATCGACGTGGGCGAGCCGCTCTCGCAGCCGGGCAGCCCCCGGCTGTACATCAACTTCTCGCCCAGGCTGTGAGCGGAACCGCGCCATGCGCCGATTTCTGACACTGACCGGCCTTCTCATCACGCTCCTGGCGGGGCTCCTGGCCGCGGCGCTCTATTTCATCGTCTTCACCCAGAGCGGCCTGCGCTTCATCGTGGCGCACCTGCCGCAGCGCTTCGGCACGGCGCAGGTGCGCATCGAGCAGGTCACGGGGACGCTGGCGACCGGCATGCACGCGCGGCGCGTCGTGATCGACCAGCGGCACGTGTACCTGCGCCTCGACGGGGTATTCACCCGCGTGCATTTCTCGGCGCTGTCCTGGCGGACCCTGGTCAGTCCGGACACGACCATCGCGGATGCGTACATTCGCGTCAAACCGGTGCCCCCGCTGCCCGTGACGCATCCGAAGTTCCTGCCGTGGTGGCTCGAGATCGACGTCACGCACGCGCACATCGGCGCGCTCACGCTGGTTCTGGAGGACGGCCGAGAGCTGCACGGCGCGGATATCGACGGAGCGGCGCGGATCGCGTACCGCGACATCCACATTCCGCGCCTCACGTTGCGCATGGGCCACGCCTCCTACTCGCTCGCCGCCGCGCTGCACGCGGCGCGCCCGCTGCAGTTGTCCGCGCGCGGCGATTTCAGCTGGCGCGCCCCGCTGGAGCCGCTCTGGCAGGGCGGTGTGGCGCTGCATGGCAATGTCGCCGCGCTGCATGTCTCGGCGCATCTGCGCGCGCCGTTCACCGCCACGCTGAGCGGGCTGCTGCACGACCGCAACGGCGTGTGGACGACGCAGAGCGAGCTCGGCGTGCGGGGTCTGAATCTGCGCACCTGGCACCGCACCGACCGGCTCGGCCGCATCAGCGCCCAGCTGGCCCTCACCGGCGGGATCGAGGACTTGCGCATCGGCGGCACCGTCGATCCGGCGGGACTGCACGCGGGCGCCTTTCATGTGCAATTCGCTGGACGCTACGCGGGCGGCATGCTGACCGCCCGCCGTCTCGCCATCACCCACCCGGCTTCGGGGACGGCGCTCAGCGCCTCGGGCACGGCGCGCTTTGCGGGCGGGCGGCCGCACCTGCACCTGCAGGGCGCGTGGCGCGCGCTGCGCTGGCCGCTCACCGGCGCGGCCCGCTTCCACAGCGCATCGGGTGAGTTCACCCTCGCCGGGCGCCTGCCGTACGCGGTCAGCGCGCAGGGGCTTGTGCAGCTCGGCGCTTCGGCGCCCGTGCCGGTGACCGTCACCGGCACCGTCACCACCACCGGTCTGACGGTCGAGCACTCCACGGTGCGCCTGCTCGGCGGTCAGGTCGAGGCTGACGGCTCGCTCGCCTGGTTGCCGGCCAAGCGCTGGTCCCTGCATGCCAGCGGCCGCGGCATCAATCCCGGCAGCGTGCGTTCCGAGCTGCGCGGCCGCATCGCCTTTGCGCTCAGCGCCGCGGGCGAGGGGTTTGGCGCCGGCGCGCCGTTGCGCGTCGACATCGAGCGGCTGAGCGGTGTGGTGCGCGGCCAGGCCGCGAGCGGCGGCGGGCGCCTTGCCCGCGATCACGGCGCCTGGTCGTTCCAGCATCTGCGGCTGAACCTGGGGCAGACCCGCCTCGCCCTCGATGGCCGGCTCGATCATCAGGCGAACCTGCGCTTCTCGGTGGCCGGGGATCTGCGCCTCATCTCGGCCGCCGACCGGGGCCGCATCGATGCGAGCGGCTCGATCGACGGGCCGCTCTCCGCGCCGCAGGTGCGGGCCTCGCTGCGCGGCTCGGATCTGCACGTCGGCCCGAACTCGCTCGCCTCGATCACCGCGCACGTCGATTTCGACCCGACCTCATCGCGTCCTTCGGACGTGACGGTGCAGTTGCGCGAGCTGCGCTCCCGGCACCGCCGGCTGCGCAGCCTGGATTTCACCCTGAACGGCCCGCCCTCGAAGCTGGCGGCCCGGCTGGAGGCGAATGCGCCCGGGCTGCACCTCGCGGCGCAGGCAGGCGGCAGCTTCGAGGGCGGCGTGTTCAGCGGCCAGGTCACTGCGTTCACCGTCACCGGGGCGGAGTCGCTGCGGCTGCATTTGCGCCGCGCAGCGCAGCTGACCCTGTCGCACACGCGCAGCACCCTCGATGCGCTGTGCCTGGATGGTCAGCCGGGCGCGTTGTGCACCGGCGCCACTTGGACGCCCGCGAGCTGGTCCGCCTACGTCACCGCGAGCGCGCTGCCGCTGGCGACCCTGACGGCCGGCATGACGCCGGCGGTGCAGTACCAGGGGACGATCGGCGCCCGGATCGATCTCAGCGGCGGCGGGGGCCTGCCTGCACAGGGCACGCTGCGCATGACGCTGGCGAACGGCGTGCTGTCGCGACGGCTGGTCAGCGGCCGGATCGAGCGGACCACCATCGGCTCGGGCCTGCTCACCGCCACCGCGCAACCGGACGTGATCCACGCGCAGGCCACGCTCAGCTCCGGCGCCATCGGCACGCTCGATGCGACGCTCGACATCGGGCGCAAGGTGTCCGACTGGCACGACATGCCGCTCAAGGGCAGCGTGCGCGTGCAGACCGCCCGGCTGAACCTCGTCTCGCTGTACATGCCGGGTGTCGATGAAGTCTCGGGCGTGCTGGTCGCGAACGCGGCCGTAGGCGGGACCGTTTCCGATCCTCACCTGAGCGGCGTCATTCACGTCATCAACGCCACGGCCGACCTGTACCGCACGAACCTGCTGATGCGCGATCTCGCCCTCACGGCGCACCTGGCCGGCGGCAGCCTGATCGTCGAGGGCTCGGCGCGGGTCGGCAAGGGGCTGCTGCGTGCCACCGGACGGATGGGCTGGCGGGACGAGGTGCCCTACGGCGAGCTGCATTTGCAGGGCACGGATCTGCGGGTCGTCGATGTGCCCGAGGCGCGCATCGATGCGTCCCCGAATCTCGATTTCCACATGGCGGCCCGCCGCATCGAGGTCACCGGCACGGTCGATATCACTCACGCGCACATCGCGCCGCGCAACCTCACCGGGGCGGTGCGCACCTCCTCCGATCAGGTGATCGTCGGGGAGGAGTCGGCGAGCTCGCCGAAGCGCTACCAGGTGGCGAGCGCGGTCACCTTCGAGCTCGGCAACGACGTCAACATCGAGACCATGGGGTTGACCGGCAATCTGACCGGGCGGCTCACCGTGCGCAGCGGTGCGGGTCAGGGCACGACCGCCACCGGCGAGCTGTACGTGCAGAAGGGCCAGTATTCCGCCTATGCGCGCACGCTCACCATCCAATCCGGGCGGCTGTTCTTCCGCGGCGGGCCGCTCGACAACCCGGGCATCGAGATCCGTGCCGTGCGCCGCTACCCGGACGTCACGGCGGGGATCAACGTCAGCGGCACTCTGAAGCAGCCGCAGGTCTCCTTCTTTTCCAATCCCTCGCTGTCGCAGTCGCAGATCATGTCGCTGATCCTCTCCGGCGGCGGCGGCTCGCTGCAGGCGCTGCAGACCACCAGCGCGCAGGCTCAGCAGAGCACCGCCGCGAGCGAGCTGATCGCCCAGGGCGGCGCGATTCTCGCGCAGCAGCTCGGCTCGCGCATCGGGCTGCCGGATGTCAGCCTGCAGACGGATCTGAACAACGAAACCTCGCTGGTGCTCGGCAAGTACCTCTCACCGCGGCTGTACGTGAGCTACGGCGTGGGGCTCACCGAGCAGCTGAGCGCGGTGCGGCTGCGCTACAGCATCGGCGAGCACTGGACGATCCGCATCGAGGCCGGACAGGGCAAGCTCGCCGGGCAGAGCAAAAGCGGGGAGCTCGGCGGGGCGGATCTGGTGTTCACGGTGACCAAATGACCCATTGACTTGCGCGAATTAATATGCACAATACGCGCAAGTTTATGCACACCTCCCTTCGCACCTGACCTCGCCGTGGACGCTCAGCAACTCGAACGCCGTCAGGCCGTCGTGCGCATCCTGCGCAGCGGCGTGGTGCACCGCCAGGAGGACCTGGTGCGGCTGCTGCGCGAGGAAGGCTATGAAGTCACGCAGTCTTCGATCAGCCGCGACCTGCGCGACCTGGGCGTGCTCAAGGCGAGCGGCCGCTACGTCCTGCCGCCGGACGAGGTCTCGCGCACGCACGGTGATTTCGCCATGCTGGCGCAGTTCGTGCGGGGGCTGAAGCGCGCCGGGCCCTCGCTCACGGTGCTCAGGACCACCATCGGGGCGGCCCAGAGCGTCGCGGTCGCGATCGATCGGGCCGAATGGCCCGAGGTGGCCGGCACCCTCTCCGGCGACGACACCATCTTCATTGCCACTGCCTCGGAGCGCGCCCAGGATCAGCTGATCGGGCGGCTGCAGGCGCTTTTTCGGATCTGAGCCATGACCACAGCCTCCACTGCGGGCGAGGAGCCCATCGTTCTTGCCTATTCCGGCGGCCTCGACACCTCCTTTCTGGTGCCGTGGCTGAAGGAGACCTACCGCCGGCCGGTGATCACCGTCACCGTTGACACCGGCGGCATCGACGCCGAGGCGGCGCGCACGCTCGCTGAGCGCGCACACGCGCTCGGCGCCGTGGCGCATCACCAGATCGATGCGCGCGCGGATTATTTCGAGCAGGTGCTGCGCTTTCTGATCATGGGCAACGTCAAGCGCGGCCAGCTCTATCCGCTGTGCGTAGGCGCCGAGCGGGTCATGCAGGCGCAGACCATCGCGCACATGGCGCGCAAGCTCGGAACCAACATGATCGCCCACGGCTGCACGGCAGCGGGCAACGACCAGGTACGCTTCGAGGTCGCCATGCGCACGCTCGCGCCGGATCTCGAGGTCCTCGCCCCCGTGCGCGACAAGGCGTTCAAGCGCCCGGAGGAGCTCGCGTTCCTCGAGGAGCGCGGCCTGCCCGTGCCGCCCTTCGGCGCGGCCTACTCGGTCAACCGCGGGCTGTGGGGCGTGACCATCGGCGGCAAGGAGACGCTCAGCTCCTCCGGCAGCATTCCCGAGGAGGCCTGGGTGCTCACGCGCGAGGCATTCACGCGTCCACGCGCGCCGGAAACCCACGTGCTCGCGTTCGAGCGCGGTCGGCCGGCGGGTCTGGACGGCCGCGCGCTCTCGCCGGTGGCGCTGATCGAGGCGCTGGAGTCGCTCGCCGCCCCGTTCGGCATCGGGCGCGGCATCCATCTCGGCGACACCATCATCGGTACCAAGGGCCGCGTCGCCTTCGAGGCGCCCGCCGCCGAGGTGCTGCTCACGGCCCATCGCGAGCTCGAGAAGCTCGTGCTCACCGGCCGCCAGCAGCGCATCAAGGAACTGGTCGCGCAGCCGTACGGCGACCTGGTGCACGAGGGGCAGCTGCTTGATCCGGTCTGCCGGGACATCGAGGCGCTGCTCGAGTCCTCGCAGGCGCGCGTCACGGGCACGGTGCGCTTCGCGCTGCGCCCCGGCAATCTGTTCATCGAGGGCCTCGAGTCCCCCTACTCGCTGATGAGCGTCTCGAAGGGCGTGTACGGCGAGGCGGCCGGCGAGTGGTCGGCGCAGGACGCGCTCGGGTTTTCCAAGATCGTCGCCCTCACCGGGGCATTCCACCGCCGTGCCGGGGAGCACGCCGGCGGCGCCGCGGCGCCGGGGAGCAAGTGACATGAGCAACGGGATGCGCAGCGTCGTGGTGGACAAGATCGCCTCGGTGGCGCAGGCCTGCGGCCTGTCGCACGAGGTGCGCATCGCCGCGGACATCCCCGCCGAGGAGGGCGTGGTGATCGTCGTGGAGGTGCTGACCAACAAGTCGACCTACAACACGCTCGAGCTCACCAGCGGGCGCATGGCCAAGGTGCGCAAGGGCGACATCGTGGTCGGGGCGCTCGGCCACCGCAAGGCGCTGTTCGGCTACTCCGGGCACATCCCGGAGTCGGTCAAGCCGGGCGACACCATCCAGATGCTCAACATCGGCGGGGTGCTCGGGGCGTGCGACTCGATCAATCCCGACAAGGGCCAGCCCTTCGACTGCCGCGTGCTCGGCGTGGTGCTGCGCTTTCCCTATCTCGGCGAGCGCATCGGCGTGCCGGCCCGGGTCGGCCTGCGGGCGCTCGATCAGGCCGCCCGGCTCGAGACCCGCCAGGTTCCGGTGGTGGCCCTCGCCGGCACGTGCATGGAGGCCGGCAAGACGGCCGCCGCGTGCGCCATGATCAGCCGCATGCGCCACCGCGGCCTCGCGGTCGATGCGTTCAAGGCGACCGGCGTCTCGCTGCGCCGCGACATCATGGCGATGGAGGATGCCGGCGCGCGCCGCTCGGCGATCTTCACCGATTTCGGCGTGGTGACGACCACGCGGCACAACGGACCGGCCCTGACGCGCACCATGCTCACCGAGTTGTCCGCGGGCAAGCCCGACGTCATCGTGTTCGAGCTCGGCGACGGCATCCTCGGCACCTACGGCGTGGATGCCATCCTGGAGTGCCCCGATATCCGCGCCGCGCTGACCGCAGTGGCGCTCTCGGCCAACGATCCGGTCGCCGCCTGGGGCGGCGTGAAGCTGCTGCGCGAGCGCTTCGGCATCGAGCCGTGCGTGGTCACGGGGCCGGCCACCGACAACCAGGTGGGCATCGACCTGATCACCGAACAGCTCAAGGTCCCGGCGTTCAACGCCATCAGTGACGGTGCGTCCCTCGGCGATCACGTCATGCGGGCCGTCGGACTGCTGACCGGACCGCGCGCATGAGCGAGCCCATCCCGGCGGTCGTGCTCGGCGGCACCGGCTACGTGGCCGGCGAACTGCTGCGCCTACTGGCGGGTCATCCGCGCCTGCAGGTGCGCGCGGTGATGTCGGACAGCCAGCCCGGTGAGGCACTCGCCGGGGCGTTCCCGCACCTCGCGTCCGTTTACGGAGATGCGTGCTTCCAGTCGCAGGAGGCGGTGCGCGCACTGCTCACGCGCGAGCCGCGCTGCGCGGTGTTTTCGGCCGCCCCGCACGGGGTGTCCGCGCAGCTGATCGACACGCTGCTCGGCGCTGCGGCCCAGGCGGGCACCGCGCCGCGGGTGGTCGATATCTCCGCGGATTTCCGCTTCCGCTCGGCAGAGGACTACGAGCGGGTCTACCGGCATCCGCACGGCGCCCCCGGGCGTCTGGCGGAGTTCACCTGCGCGGTGCCGGAGCATCTGACCGATCTCACCACCGCGCACGTGGCGCATCCGGGCTGCTTCGCCACCGCGGTGCTGCTGGCGAGCGTGCCGCTGCTCGGCCGCGGCCTCCTCGAGCCGCAGCTGTTCGTCGCGGGCGTGACCGGCAGCACCGGCTCGGGCCGCAAGCCGACCTCCGGCACGCACCACCCGCTGCGGCACAGCGATCTGTACGCCTACAGCGCGCTCGCGCACCGGCACGCCCCCGAGATCGCCGCCTGCGCCCGCGCCGCGAGCGGCGTGGCCGCCGAGTTCGCCTTCGTGCCGCACTCCGGGCCGTTCGCCCGCGGCATTCACGTCACGGTGCAGGCGCGGCTGCGCCGCCCGCTCGAGACGGCCGAGCTGCTCGGCGTGCTGCGCGAGTCCTATGCCGGCTCGCGTTTCGTGCGCGTCCTCGACAGCCCGCCGCGCATCAAGGACGTGACGGCGAGCAACTATGCGCACCTCGGTGCGGTGAGCGACGGGCGGACCGTCGCGGTGATGTGCGCCATCGACAATCTCACCAAGGGTGCCGCCGGCGGCGCCGTGCAGTGGATGAATCGGATGTTCGGCCTGCCCGAGAGCGAGGGTCTTGCCGCCCCGGCGCCCGGCTGGACGTGAAGCGAGAACTCATGAACGCATCCCCGCCCGTGTCCGCCACGCCCCCGCCGCCCGACGGCGACGCCCTGGCGCCCGTCTACGCCCAGTATCCGTTCGAGGTGGACCGCGCCGAGGGCGTCTGGCTCATCGGGCCGCACGGCGAGCGCGTGCTCGATCTGTACGGTGGCCATGCGGTCGCCGCGCTCGGCTACGGCCACCCGGGTTGGACCGAAGCGCTCGCCGCGCAGGCGCGCACCTGTCAATTCCAGACCAACGCGCTGCCGATGTCCGTGCGCACGCGCGCCGCGCAGCGCCTGCTGGCCTTCTCGCAGCTGGATTTCGCCAGCGTGTTTCTCGTCAACAGCGGCGCGGAAGCCAACGAGAACGCCCTGCGGCTCGCGCTGCGCATGACCGGACGGCCGCACGTGGCGGCGGTCGAGGGGGCATTTCACGGGCGTACCGCCGCGGCATCGGCCGTCACGTGGGGCTCGCAGTCCTGGTACGGCTTTCCGCGCACGCCCTTTGACGTGAGCTTCCTGCCGCGCGGAGATCTCGATGCCATCGCGGCCCAGGTGACCGAGCGGACCGCCGCGGTCATCGTCGAGCCGGTGCAGGGGCTGGCCGGGGCGGTGGATCTCGGCGCGCCGTATCTCGCCGCGCTGCGCGAGCGCTGCGATGCGGTGGGCGCTCAGCTGATCTTCGACGAGGTGCAGTGCGGGTTCGGCCGGGTGGGCGCGCCCTACGCCGCCGGGCTCTACGGCGTCATGCCGGACATGCTCACCACCGCCAAGGCGCTCGGCAACGGCTTTCCGGTTGCCGCCCTGCTGACTTCGGCGCGGGTGTCCGCCACGCTGAAGATCGGCCTGCTCGGCACCACCTACGGCGGCGGACCGATGGCGTGCGCGGCGTTGCTCGCCACGATCGAGGCGATCGAGTCCGCTCGGCTGCTCGAGAACGTCCGGCGCGTCTCGGCCTACATCCGGCGCACCTGCCTCACCGGGCCGGTGAGCGCCATGCAGGGCGAAGGCTTTCTGCTCGGGCTGCGCACCCGCCGGCCCGCCAAGCAGGTACAGGCCGAGCTGCTGCGTCGCGGCATCCTTGCCGGCACCGCGAGCGACCCGGACGTCGTGCGGCTGCTGCCGCCGTTCATTCTCCAGGAGGCGCAGGTCGATCTGCTGCGCCAGGCGCTCACGGACATCGGCGCATGAGGCGCTTCCTCGACCTGGCCGATCTGACGCGCGAGGAGGTGCTCTCGCTGCTCGCGCTCGCCGAGCGGCTGCAGCGCCAGCCCGAGCCGCACGCCCTCGCCGGGAAGATTCTCGGGCTGCTGTTCCTGAACCCCTCGCTGCGCACGCTGGCCTCCTTCCAGGCGGGCATGGCGCGGCTCGGCGGCAGCTCGTTCGTCATCACCCCCGGCCAGGGAACCTGGCAGCTCGAGACGCGGCTCGGCGCTGTGATGGACGGTGCGGCGGCGGAGCACGCGCGCGAGGGCATCCCGGTGCTGGCCTCCTACTGCGATGCGCTCGGCATCCGCGCCTTCGCCGACGGACGCGATCTGGCGGCGGATCTGGCCGAGACGACCTTCAACACGCTCGCGGCGCTCGTCGAGAAGCCGCTGATCAACCTGGAATCGGCGCTCAACCATCCCTGTCAGGCGCTCGCCGACTGGAAGACGATGGATGATTTCGGCGTGCCGCAGCGCGGCCGCCTCGTGCTTTCGTGGGCGTACCATCCGCGCCCGTTGCCGCTCGCGGTGCCGGCGGCCGTGCTGCACATGGCGGCGCTGCGCGGCATGGAGGTGGTGGTGCTCAGGCCTGAGGGGTTCGCACTGCCCGAGCCCGTCATGGCCAAGGCGCGCCGCGCCGCGGCGCTCGCCGGCGGCTCGGTGCGCGAGAGCGAGGATCGACGCGAGGCGCTCGCCGGCGCGCATATTCTCTACGCCAAGGAATGGGGCTCGACGGCCTGTTACGGCGATGCCGCCGAGGAGGCGCGCCGGCGCGCCGGGCTGACCGGCTGGTGCGTGCGCAATGACTGGTTCGAGCCGGCCGCGCCCGAGTGCCGCCTGATGCACTGCCTGCCGGTGCGGCGCAACGTCGCCGTCGCGGACGAAGTGCTCGACGGTCCGCGCAGCATCGTGCGCCACGAAGCGTACAATCGCCTGCCGGTGCAGATGGCGGTGTTGTACCGCCTGTTGAAGGGGCTGTAGGCCCGCCGCGTTTTCGTCCGCTCAAGATCAGGGGCTCAACACTGACATGATCATGCAACCCGCCGACCAGACACTGGCCATCCGCGCATTGAAGAGCGCAGCGCCCTACATCCGCATGTACCGCGGCAAGACGTTCGTCGTGAAGGCCGGCGGCGGCGTATTCGCCGATGACGCCTCCACGCGCGTGCTCATCGAGCAGATCGCGATCCTGCACTACTTCGGCGTGCGCGTCGTGTTCGTGCACGGCGGCGGGCCGCAGGTCACCGAGCTCGCCCGGGCGCTCGGGGTGAGCTCGCGCATGGTGGAGGGCCGTCGGGTGACCGATCGGGAGGCGATCGACGTGACCGCGATGGTGCTGAACGGCACCATCAACACCGGGATCCTCGCCATCTGCCGCGAGCTGAACATCGAGGCGGTCGGCGTCAGCGGCGTGGACGCCGGACTGATCCAGGCGCACAAGCGCCCGCCGGTGACGCTTGCCTCGAGCGGCGAGGTGGTCGATTACGGGTTCGTCGGTGACATCGACGCGGTCGATCCGGCGGTGCTGTGCAAGCTGCTCGACAACGGCCTGATGCCCGTGGTGAGCCCGCTGTCGGCCGACGATGAGGGCGTGCTGCTCAACATCAACGCCGACACCGTGGCGGCGGCGATCGCCGCGGCGCTCGGCGCCGAGAAGCTCATCCTGTGCACCGGCGCGCCCGGCATCCTCGCCGACCTGGCCGATCCGGGCTCGCTCATCTCTTACACCGACCTCGAGGGCCTCTCGAGGCTGCGCGAGCAGGGTGCGATCGCCGACGGCATGCTGCCGAAGACGAGGGCGATCGAGTCGGCCATTCGCGGCGGCGTGCGGCGCGTGCACGTGGTGTCGTACCAGGCGCCGGAAGGCATCCTCGGGGAAGTGTTCACCAACGAAGGCACCGGCACGCTCATCGTCGAGGACATCGACGCGCTGACGCCGGCCGAGCAGCAAAGCGGCGGGGCCTGAGCGTGAGCCGGCTGTGGGACAAGGGCGCGCCGCTCGATGAGCGCGTGCTGCGCTACACGGCCGGGGAGGACTTCGCGCTCGATGAGCGCCTCGTGGCCTACGACGTGCGCGCATCGATCGCGCACGCCGAAATGCTCGCCGCGCAGGGGCTGCTGGCGGCCGCCGACCTCGAGGCCATCCGCACGGGGCTCGCCGCGCTCGCCGAGGAGCACGCCCGCGGGCTGTGGCACATCGAGCTCGCGGACGAGGACGGGCAGACGGCGCTCGAGCGGCGGCTCACCGAGCGGATCGGTCCGGCCGGCGGGCGCGTGCACCTCGGGCGCTCGCGCAACGATCAGGTATTGACGGCGCTGCGGCTGTATCTGCGCGATGTCGTGGAGAGCCTCAGCGCCGGCGCCGTGGCGCTCGCCGAATCCCTCGAGCGCCTCGGCGCGCGCGAGCGCTCGACCGCGCTGCCCGGCTACACGCACATGCAGCAGGCGATGCCGAGCTCGGTCGCGCTGTGGGCGGGCGGCTTCGCCACCGAAATCCGCGACGACGCCGAGGCGCTGCGTCACGTGCACCGCCGCCTGGGCAAGAGCCCGCTCGGCTCGGCGGCCGGCTACGGCACGCCCGGGCTGCCGCTCGACCGGGAGGCGACGCGCGCCAAGCTCGGTTTCGCGCAGGTGCACGAGCCGGTGACGGCCGTGCAGCTCTCGCGCGGCAAGGCCGAGGCGGAGCTGCTCTTTCACATATCACTGCTGCTGCAGGACCTCGGGCGTCTCGCCGCCGACGTGCTCCTCTTCTATACGCAGGAGTTCGCCTTCATCGAGCTGCCGGAGGCCTTCACCACCGGCTCGTCCATCATGCCGCAGAAGCGCAACCCGGATGTCTTCGAGCTGATCCGCGGCCGCTCGGCCACGGCCCAGGCCTCTCTCACCGAGGCGCTCTCGATCTGCGCGAAGCTGCCCTCGGGGTACCAGCGCGACCTGCAGCTGCTGAAGTTTCCGCTGTTCCGCGCCATCGACGTAGCCGAAGAGACGCTCGACATCCTTCCGGCGGCGCTCGAGGCGGTGCGCTTCCGCCCCGAGCGCATCCGGCTCGATCCGGCCATCCATGCCGCCGAGGAGGCCAATCGCCTGGTGGTGCGCGAGGGCATCCCGTTCCGCGAGGCCTACCGGCGCGTGGCGGCGCAATTGAAACGATCCGGCTGACCCGTACGGCCGGAGCGCGCGGCCGCCTCCGGACCGATGCGCAGCGGCTCGCGAGCGGTGTCGGCTGCTGCAGGCGTGCGGGCGGCGCGGCGCAAGTTCGATCTGCCGGCCGCGCGCTGAGGCATAATGCGCGCGTGGCCGGCCAGGTTCGATCCGACAGCATGACGCGCCAGGCGCTCTCGGACGGGACGTTCCGCGGCGAGGGCGACCCATTCTATCTGCCGAACTTCTGCGCCTCGCGCGCCGCGGTCGCCATCGTGGTGATCGTGGAGCTCACCGCCATCGTGTTGTCGATCGCCCGCAGCGGCACGGTGAACTTCTGGTCGGAGCTCGCGCGCAGCTCGCTGTTTCTGCTGTGGATCGGCCTGGTGTGCGCGGCGCTTCTGTGCGTGCTGCGTCCGTCGCTCGCGCGCCTCGGCGTGGGGCGCGGGTCCACGGCGGCGCTGGTGCTGTTGACTGCTGTGGTGGCCGCAGTCTCCATCGGGGTGTTCCTGCTCGGCGCGAGCGGTGCGTTCGCGGCCGCCGCGCCGATGCTGTTTCCCCGGCGCCTCGGACCGTTCGTGCTGCGCAACACGGCGATCGGCTTCGTGATCGCGGCCGTGACGCTGCGCTACTTCTACGTGACCCATCAATGGCGGCGCAACATCGAGATGCGCGCCGCGGCCCGCGTGCACGCCCTGCAGGCGCGGATCCGCCCGCACTTCCTGTTCAACAGCATGAACACGATCGCCGCGCTGACCCGCACCGCGCCGTCTCAGGCCGAGCAGGCGGTGCAGGACCTCGCCGACCTGTTCCGCGCCTCCCTGGCCGATCCACACCAGACCATCACGCTGGCCGATGAGTTGGAAATCGCGCGCACCTATCAGCGCATCGAGCAGCTGCGTCTGGGGGAGCGGCTGCGCGTGAGCTGGGAGGTCGAATCGCTGCCGACCGACGCGCGCGTCCCGGGCCTGCTGCTGCAGCCGCTGCTCGAGAACGCGATCTATCACGGCATCGAGCCGCGCACCGCCGGCGGCACGGTCGAGATCCGCGGCGAGCGGGCGGGGGAGCTGATTTCCGTGGTGATGCGCAATCCGCTCGGCCCGCCGCACGGGGCGCGCGAGGGCCATCATCTGGCGCTCGAGAACATCCGCGAGCGCCTGGTGCTGCTCTACGGCGAGCGCGCCCTGGTGAAGGCCGGGCGCTTCGGGGACGAGTACATCGTGACGCTGCGCTTTCCGTACATCGCCGCGGCGCATCCGGCCGCGGGAGCCGCCTGAGGGCTCGCGGCGTGCTGCGCGTGCTGATCGTCGATGACGAACCGCCGGCCCGCGAGCGGCTCGGCCAGCTGCTCGCCGAGATCGGCGGCGCGGAAGTGGTCGGCGAGGCCGCCACGGGCCTCGAGGCGCTCGAGCAGGCCGCGCGCCTGACGCCGGACGTGGTGCTGCTCGATGTGCGCATGCCCGGGGTGGACGGTATCGAAACGGCCCGCCACCTCGGCGTGCTCGAGGAGCCGCCGGCGGTCATCTTCACCACGGCGTACGATCAGTACGCCGTCAACGCATTCGAGACGCGTGCGGTGGGTTACCTCCTCAAGCCGGTGCGCAAGGACAAGCTCACCGCCGCACTCGCGCAGGCCGGCCGTCTGACACGCCCGCAGCTGCAGCGGCTGGCCGCAGCCGCGCACGCTCCGCGCCGCACGCACATCGCGGTGCGCCGCCGGGAGCTGGTGCGCCTGATTCCCCTGGGGGAGATCCTGTACTTCCAGGCCGACCAGAAATACACCACGGTGCGGCACACGCAGGGCGAGGACCTGATCGAGGAATCGCTGCGTGCGCTGGAGGAGGAGCTCGGCGAGTCCTTCGTGCGCATCCACCGCAATACGCTGATCAACGCCGGTCACCTGCAGGGCATCGAGCGCGGCGGCGACGGCCGCTACAGCGTCGTGCTGCGCGGTTGCACGGCGATGCTGCCCGTCAGCCGCCGGCTGCTCGGGGAGCTGCTCGAGCGCTTCCGGATCTGACCGCCGTCAGGCAGTTGGGGTATCCTCGCGCCATGCGCGTCGAGTTCACCAAGATGCACGCCCTGGGCAACGACTTCGCGGTGTTCGATGTGCCCGCCGGCGAGCTGCCGTTCACGGCCGCGCAGCTCGCGCGCCTCGCCGACCGCCATACCGGCATCGGCTTCGATCAGGCGCTCGTGCTCGAGCCGCCCCGCCGGTCGGCAACGGCCGTCTTCTACCGCATCTTCAATGCCGACGGGCAGGAAGTCGAGCAGTGCGGCAACGGGGCACGCTGCATCGCGGCGCTGCTGGCGGCGCGCGGCGCGGCGCGCGATGGCGCGCTGACGCTCGACAGCCCGGCCGGTCTCATCCAGGCGCGCGTGCAGCCCGGCGGAGCGGTTTCGGTGAACATCGGGCCGGTGCGGTTCGAGCCGGCCGCGCTGCCGTTTCAGGCGCCGGAGCAAGCCGATCGTTACCGTCTCGAGCTCGACGGCCAGAGCGTCGAGATCGGCGCGGTGTCGCTCGGCAATCCCCACGCCGTGCTCCTCGTCGAGTCGCTCGAGACGGCCCCGGTGGCGCGCCTGGGGCCGGCAATCGAGTCGCATCCGCGCTTTGCCAAGCGGGTCAACGTCGGGTTCATGCAGATCGTGGACCGTGCGCACATCCGGCTGCGGGTCTACGAACGGGGCGTCGGCGAGACGCTCGCCTGCGGTACGGGCGCGTGCGCCGCCGTGGCGGTCGGGCGCCGCTGGGGCCTGCTCGATGCCGAAGTCATCGTCCGTGCGCGCGGCGGTGAGCTCGGCGTGCACTGGGGCGGGCCCGGGGAGTCCATCTGGCTGACCGGGCCCGCAC
Organism: Pseudomonadota bacterium; assembly: GCA_021792555.1. GTDB lineage: Bacteria > Pseudomonadota > Gammaproteobacteria > Steroidobacterales > Steroidobacteraceae > 13-2-20CM-66-19. The sequence goes on along the minus strand of JAJYUL010000001.1, from coordinate 50,540 downwards.
ACACCGCCTTTGAGGGCCACATCGATCTTTAGGAGCCGTCACACACCATGACAACACGTGAAGCGCGCGGCATCGCCGCCAGCGAGATGGACGAGGAGTCCATCGCCACCTTCCTGCAGCACAACCCGGATTTCTTCGAGCGGCACCAGTCGGTGCTGCTGCGCCTGCGGCTGCCGCACGCGCGCGGCGGCTCGACGATATCGCTCGTCGAGCGGCAGATCGAGGTGATGCGCGAGAAACACGCCGCCCTGGAGAGCAAGCTGGCGGAGCTCGTGGCCGTGGCGCGCGCCAACGACGCCATCGCGGAGAAACTGCACCGCTTTACGCGGCGGCTGCTGCAGTCGGACAGCCGCGCCGATGCGGTCGGGCGCATCGAGGCGAGTCTGCGTGAGGACTTCGACGCCTTCCACAGCGTCCTGCTCCTGATCGGGGATTATCCGGATCTGACTCCGCAGCGCTTCGTGCGCAGCGTCGCGGGCGACAACCCTGGACTGAAATCCTTCGACTCGCTCTTCAGCGCCGGCAAGCCGCGCTGCGGTCAGGCGCGCGACTCGCAGCGCGAGCTGCTGTTCGGCCCGGACTCGGCGCAGATCGGCTCGATGGCGCTCGTGCCGCTCACCGAGAAGGGCACGCCGCTCGGCGTGCTCGCGCTCGGCAGCCCCGACCGCGACCGCTTCCATCCCGGCATGAGCACCGAGTTCCTCGGCCGCATGGCCGACCTGATCACCGACGCGCTGACGATGCGCCGGGGCGCCTGAGGCGCGGCCCGCCGCCCGCGCGCCCATGACGCCCGCCGCGAACGACTGGGTCGAGCGCTTCCGGCGCTACCTCGAGACCGAGCGGCGCGGCTCGCCGCACACGGTCTCGAACTATCTGCGCGACCTCGGCGCGCTGGCCGCGTACTGCGACCGCGAGCGGCTGGCCGACTGGACGGCACTCGAGACGGCCCACGTGCGCGCGTTCGCCGCCCGGCTGCACGCCGGCGGACTCGCCCCGCGCAGCATCCAGCGGCGCCTCTCCGCGGTGCGCAGCTTCTATGACTTCCTGCTGCGCGAGGCGCAGGTCCAGCGCGAGCGCAGCGCCGCACCGCCCGACGGCGCCGACATCCGCGCTCTGCGGCGCAACCCGGCCAGCGACGTGCGCGCCCCGAAGGCCGCACGCCGTCTGCCGGTGACGCTCGATGCGGACCAGATGGGCCGGCTGCTGGCCATCACGGAGAGGACTCCGGTGGCGATCCGCGACCGCGCCATCATGGAGCTGCTCTATTCCTGCGGGCTGCGCCTGGCGGAGCTCACGACGCTCGACCTCGAGCACCTCGATCTGGCGGACCGCATCGTCCGGGTGCTCGGCAAGGGGCGCAAGGAGCGGGCCGTGCCCGTCGGACGCCTGGCCGCCGAGGCGCTCGAGCGCTGGCTGAAGCAGCGCGCGGCGTGGGCGGGCAGCGGCGAGCGGGCGCTGTTCCTCGGCCGCGGCGGGCGGCGGCTCGGACGCCGCGAGATCCAGAAGCGCGTTGCCTACTGGGCGCGCCGCCAGGGCCTGCCGCAGCACGTGCACCCGCATCTGTTCCGCCATTCCTTCGCCTCGCACCTGCTCGAATCCGGCGCGGAGCTGCGCGGCGTGCAGGAGCTGCTCGGCCACGCGGACATCGCCACGACGCAGATTTACACTCACCTTGATTTTCAGCACCTCGCCCGCATCTACGATGCGGCGCACCCGCGGGCGCGCCGCAAATCCTGAGGCGCACCGCCTCGCTCAGTTGGCGATACCGGCTCACTCATGACAGATTCCACGACGTTCAATCCCCATGGCACGACCATCCTCGGCGTGCGCCGCAACGGCGTCGTCGCGCTGGGCGGCGACGGGCAGGTCACCCTGGGCAATACGGTCATGAAGGGCAATGCCCGCAAGGTCCGCAGGCTCTACAACGACAAGGTGCTGGCCGGATTCGCCGGCGGCACCGCGGATGCGTTCACGCTGTTCGAGCGCTTCGAGGGCAAGCTGGAGAAATACGGCAACCTCACTCGCGCGGCCATCGAGCTGGCCAAGGACTGGCGCGCCGACCGTTACCTCAGGCGCCTCGAGGCGCTGCTGCTGGTCGGCGATCCGGGCAAGCTGCTCGTCATTTCCGGCAACGGGGACGTCATCGAGCCGGAGCACGAGGCCGCGGCCATCGGCTCGGGCGGGCAGTTCGCGCTCTCGGCCGCGCGGGCCCTGCTCGATTCCTCCGGGCTCGGCGCCCGCGACATCGTGCAGCGCTCGCTCGAGATCGCCGCCGACATCTGCATCTACACGAACCGCAATCTGACCATCGAGGAACTGAAGCAGGACGCGTCCTGAGCGCGCCCGGAAACTCTATCGCCATGTCATCGCTCACTCCCCACGAAATCGTTCAGGAGCTCGACAAGCACATCGTCGGGCAGGATGCCGCCAAGCGCGCGGTCGCCATCGCGCTGCGCAACCGCTGGCGGCGCATGCAGGTCGCCGAGCCGCTGCGCCAGGAGATCACGCCGAAGAACATCCTGATGATCGGCCCGACCGGCGTCGGCAAGACCGAGATCGCGCGGCGCCTGGCGCGGCTCGCGAACGCGCCGTTCGTCAAGGTCGAGGCCACCAAATTCACCGAGGTCGGCTACGTCGGCCGCGACGTCGACTCCATCGTGAAGGAGCTCGTCGACGTTGCGGTCAAGATGACGCGCGAGCAGGAAATGGACAAGGTGCGCCAGCGGGCCGCGGAGGCGGCCGAGGAGCGGGTGCTCGATGCGCTCCTGCCCAAGCCGCGCATGCTCGGGTTCTCGACGGACGAGCCGGCGCAGCCGCGCGATGCGGAGACGCGCGAGAAGTTCCGCCGCATGCTGCGCGCCGGGGAGCTCGCCGAGCGGGAGATCGAGATCGAGCTGCGCGCCGCGCCGATGGGCGTGGAGATCATGGCGCCGCCGGGCATGGAGGAGATGCAGCAGCAGCTGCAGTCGATGTTCCAGAACCTCGGCGGCAACCGCACCCGCAGCCGCAAGGTCAGGGTGAGCGAGGCGATGAAGCTGCTCACCGAGGATGAGGCCGGCAAGCTCATCAACGAGGAGGAGCTGAAGATCCAGGCGCTCGCCAATGCCGAGCAGAACGGCATCGTGTTCATCGACGAGATCGACAAGGTCACGCGCCGCCAGGAGACCGCGGGCGCCGACGTGTCGCGCGAGGGCGTGCAGCGCGACCTGCTGCCGCTCGTGGAAGGCTCGACGGTGACCACCAAGTACGGTCCGGTGAAGACCGATCACGTGCTGTTCATCGCCTCGGGGGCGTTCAGCCTCTCCAAGCCCTCCGACCTGATCCCCGAGCTGCAGGGCAGGCTCCCGATCCGGGTGGAGCTCGACTCGCTCAAGGTCGGCGATTTCGTGCGTATCCTGACCGAGCCGGATGCCTCGCTCACCGCGCAGTACCAGGCGTTGATGAGCACCGAGGGCGTGGCGGTGCAGTTCACCGCCGACGGGGTGCAGCGCATCGCGGAGATCGCCTTCCAGGTGAACGAGCGCACCGAGAACATCGGCGCGCGCCGCCTGCATACCGTCATGGAGCGGCTGCTCGAGTCGGTGTCGTACGATGCCTCGGAGCGCTCCGGTGCGCAGATGACCATCGACGCGAAGTACGTCGATGAGCACCTCGGCGGCCTGGCCAAGGACGAGGATCTCAGCCGCTACATCCTCTGAGCGGCTGCCGCGGCGCCGCGGATCATCCGCGCCGGCTCAGCCGGCGTGCGGATGATCGTGCACCCACCGGGTGAGGAAATTGATCAGCTCGATCGTGCGCTTATCGCCGCTCACGTACGGCGGCCGGCCCGCCCGGAAATGGAAGTTCGACGGCCCGGTCACGAAGCGTCCGGCGACGATGATCGTCGGGGTGTGCATGACCTGGAAGACCTTGCCGAGCTCGCGCGCCCGGGCGAGCTCCAGGTGCACGTCGAAAGAGCGGTAGGCGCTGAGGAAGGCGGCCGGGGCGACGCCGTGCCGCTCGGCAAACGCCTCCTGCAGCGCGAGCGTCTTGGCCGGCGTGCTGCCGACCATGACGTCCTCGTCGCCTCCCGAGGCCTGCTCCAGCCGGTGCAGCGTGTTGAACGCCGTCTCGATCAGGTCATGCCGTCCAAGCGCGCGCAGGGTGTAGTAGAGCCGGGCATCGGCCACATGCAGCGGCGCCCACATCACCGGCACGCGCTCGAACTGCACGTAGGCCGGCTTGCTCTTGCGCCAGGCCTGGATGTAGGGCTCGAGCGCATGACAGTACGGGCAGGCGAGGTAGAAGAACTCCAGCACCTGCACCTTGCCCGGCGGCGCGTTGGTCGGCTGCGCCGGGGAGAGCAGCTTGTAATTGACGCCCGCCTTCCAACGGGCGCTCGAGGGCAGCTCGGACGCGGCGGCGCGGGTGCGAGCGCCGCCGGCCCAAACCCCCAGCAGCAGTGCGGCGCAGGCGAGCAGCGCCCGTCCGGCGTGCGTGCGCTTCATCGGCTCACCCGGCGCTCTGGTGGTCGTGATCCCACTTCGCGAGGAAGTTGATGAGCGCGATCAGCTTGTTCTCGCTGCCGGCCTTGACCACGTTGGTGCGGTAGCGGCCGTCGACGATGATCGTCGGGACGCTTTCGATCTCGTAGACCTGGTTGATCTCCTCGGCCTGCTGCAGGCGCGTGTTCACGTCGAACGAGTTGTACGCGTTCGCGAACGCGGCGGGCGAGACGCCGTACTTCGCCACGAACGCCTGCTGCATGCGCAGCGTGTTCGCCTTGCTGCTGCCGACCATGATCGACTCGCTGCGGGTCTGCAGCTCCAGATCGTGGATGTAGTGGAAGGTCTTGTCGATCAGGTCGCGCCGGCCGAGCGCCTCGAGGGTGTAATAGAGCCGGGCATGCGCGCGCTGCACCGGGCCCCACATCACCGGCACGCGCACGAACTGCACGTACGAGGGCTTGGTCTTGCGCCAGGCCTGGATGTACGGCTCGAGCGCATAGCAGTGCGGACAGGCGAGCCAGAACACCTCCATGACCTGTACCTTGCCCGGCGGGGCATTGGTCGGCTGCGCCGGGGAGATGACCGTGTAGTTCACACCGGGCTGCCACTCGCTGCTGGTCGGCAGGGCGAGCGGGGTGTTCGCCGCCGCCGTGCTCGAGGCCGACGCGCCCGTGCCCGAGCCGGCGCCCTGCGATGCGCTGCCGGAGGCGCCGGTGGCCGGTGCGCTGCTGGAGGAGGAAGCGCTGTTCTGCGCCGGCGGCGGCGGGTGGGAACTGCACGCGCACAGCAGAAGAGCGAGCGCGGCGGACACTGTGAGCTGGCGGATCATGGGGCGAACGACTCCTGAAGTCCTCGAATACGGTTCAACGCAGGCCTTGCACGTACGATGCCACCGCCTGCATCTGCGCAGGGCTCAGGCGTTTGGCGATCGTGAACATCATGATGCTGTTGGGGGTCGCCGTCTCGGCGTGCGGTCCGCTGTAGCGGGTGCCATTGGCGTAACTTTGCAGCTGGGCGACGACATAGGCGGACTGCTGCGCGCGCAGCGCCGGATAGCCGGCGGCCGGGTTGCCCTGACCGGTCGGGCCGTGGCAGGCCACGCATGCCGGGACGTCGTGCTGCGGATCGCCGGAGAGGTACAGCGCCTCGCCCGCCTTCCACAGCGCCGGATCGGCTTCGAGACCCGTCGGGGTCTGGGCGGCGAAATACACCGCCAGATTGTCGATGTCCTGGTCCGTGAGCCCGGAGGCCATGGCCGACATCATGGGATTCTGGCGGATGCCGGCGCGGAACAGGTGCAGCTGCTCGACGATGTAGACCGCGTTCTGTCCCGCGAGACGCGGAAAGACGGGACTGACGCTGTTGCCGTTGGGGCCGTGGCAGGCGAAACACATGGTGGCCTTGGCCGCGCCGGCCTGCACCGAGCCATCGACGTACGGATCGGGCGTCACCGCCGGCGGTCCGCTCGAGGTGCTCGGCGCGGCAGCGCTCGCCGGGGGTGGGGCCGCGGCGGTGCCGGCGGGCGGCGCCGCAGCAGTCCCGGCGGGGGGCGCGGCGGCGTGGGCCGCTGCCGCGGCCATGCCGGCCGCAGCCAGTGCCACGAGGGCGGGGACGATCAGGAGCCGGAGTCTTTTCGCCATGGTGCGCTCTCTTGGGGTTCCGACCGATGGTGCGAAAGCCCGGGATTGTACACTACGCGCATGCTCCGATTTCCCCAGGCGCGCTTTCTCCTCAGTGCGGCCGCGCCCGCGCAGTTCCCCGCCGACCAGGGCGTCGAGGTGGCGTTTGCCGGCCGCTCGAATGCCGGCAAGTCGAGCGCCATCAACGCGATCGTGGCGCGGCGCGCTCTGGCGCGCGCGAGCAAGACGCCGGGGCGCACCCGGCTGCTGAACTTTTTCGCCCTCTCGGAGCAGGCGCGCCTGGTCGATCTGCCGGGCTACGGCTACGCGAGCGCCCCGGAGCGGGAGCGGCGCACCTGGCCGGCGCTCATCGAGGCGCTGCGGCGGCGCGCCTCGTTGCGCGGCGTCTTCCTGATCGTGGATGCGCGGCGGGGCATCGGCGAGGGGGACCTGGCGCTCATCGAGTGGGCCACCGAACGTCAGCGCGTGCATGTGCTGCTGACCAAGAGCGACAAGCTGAGCCGCAACGAGGCGCGCCAGGCGCTCTCGGCCGCAGCCGGCGCGCTCGGCGAGGGGGTCACGGTGCAGCTGTTCTCGGCGCACAGCGGCGCAGGCGTCGAGCAGGCGCAGCACATGCTCGCATCCTGGCTCGAGTCGCGCGATACGGCGGGGGGGATGGATTAAAAGACCCCGATGGCCGTGCGGGCCACCGGGGCAGACCAACCCGGCACAGGTCTCGTGTGAACCGGGCTTGACCCGCTCAGGGAGGGAAGCGGGGAGTGCCGTAGCACTCAGGGGATTGGAGTCACTCCGCGTCGCAAAGTTCCCGCGCCGGGGCACGAATCGTCGCGGGGCTTATCCGCCGTCCGGGGGCGGCGGCTCGGATACCGCCACGCTCAAGGTTCGCTCCGTGCCGGGACGGGCCGCGCTGGCCGCTCCCGCACCGCCATGGGAGACTGCATCGGCATGCGGGAGGAGGAGGGATTGATGAAGCTGCGCGATCAGAATCTGCTGCGCACGCAGGCCTACATCGGCGGGCGCTGGGTCGATGCCGACGGGGGCCGCGCCGCGCCGGTGCGCAATCCGGCCACCGGCGCGGCGCTCGGCACGGTCCCGGAGCTCGGTGCGGCCGAGACGCGCCGGGCCATCGAGGCGGCGCACGGGGCTTTCCCCGGCTGGGCGGCCCGGACCGCGCACGAGCGCGCGGCGCTGCTGCGCCGCTGGCATGCCCTGATGATCGAGCACCAGGAGGATCTGGCCACGCTCATGACGGCCGAGCAGGGCAAGCCGCTCGCCGAGGCGCGTGGGGAGATCGCCTATGCGGCATCGTTCATCGAGTGGTTCGCCGAGGAGGGCAAGCGCCTCTACGGGGAAGTCATCCCGCCGCACCAGGCGGACAAGCGCCTGGTGGTGCTGCGCCAGCCGGTCGGGGTCGCCGCCGCCATCACGCCGTGGAACTTCCCCGCAGCCATGATCACGCGCAAGGCCGCCCCGGCGCTCGCGGCCGGCTGCACGTTCGTGTGCAAGCCGGCGATCCAGACGCCCTTCTCGGCGCTGGCGCTCGCCGAGCTCGCCGCCCGCGCCGGCATCCCGCCCGGTGTGTTCAACATCGTCACCGGCAGTGACGCGCCGGCGATCGGCGCGCAGCTCACGACTGATCCGCGGGTGCGCAAGCTGTCTTTCACCGGCTCGACCGCGGTCGGCAAGCAGCTGATGGCGCAATGCGCGGGCACGGTGAAGAAGATCTCCCTCGAGCTCGGCGGCAACGCGCCGTTCATCGTGTTCGACGATGCCGACCTCGATGCGGCCGTGAGCGGCGCGATCACCAGCAAGTACCGCAACAGCGGTCAGACCTGCGTGTGCGCGAACCGGCTGCTCGTGCAAAGCGGCGTCTACGACGAGTTCGCGCGCAGGCTCACCGCCGCAGCCGCCCGGCTGCGCGTCGGCGACGGCCTCGCCGGCCCGACCGATCAAGGCCCGCTGATCGACGCGCGCGCCCTCGCCAAGGTTGAGCGCCTTCTGGCCGATGCCGTGGACCAGGGCGCGCACATCGTGCTCGGCGGCAAGCGCCATGCGCTCGGCGGCAATTTCTTCGAGCCGACGGTGCTGACCGGCGTCACCGCGCAGATGCTCATGGCCCGGGAGGAGACCTTCGGGCCGGTGGCGCCCCTGTTCCGCTTCCAGAGCGAGCAGGAGGCGATCCGCATGGCGAACGACACCGAGTTCGGGCTCGCCGCGTACGTCTATACCCGCGACCTGTCGCGCTCGTGGCGCGTCGCCGAAGCGCTCGAGTACGGCATGGTGGGACTGAACACCGGGCTGATCTCGACCGAAGTCGCGCCGTTCGGCGGCGTGAAGGAGTCGGGCATCGGCCGGGAGGGCTCGCGGCACGGCATCCTCGAGTACACCGAGCTGAAGTACCTGTGCATCGCGCTGCAGGGCGGCTGAGCCGCCGCGGCGCGCCCGCTCAGTGCGCCTCGTCCCAGTTCGCGCCGGCGCCGATCTCGACGCGCAGCGGCACCCGCAGCGCCGCCGCTTCGCTCATGCGCGTGCGCACCTGCTCGCGCACCTCCTCGAGGTGCTCGTGCGGCACTTCGAGAACCAGCTCATCGTGCACCTGCATGATCAGCCGCGCGCGCCCCCGATGCTGGCCGCACCAGGCGTCGAGCGAAATCATGGCCCGCTTGATGATGTCCGCCGCGGTGCCCTGCATGGGCGCATTGATGGCGCTGCGCTCGGCGTACTGGCGGATCTGCTGATTGCCGGAGCGGATGTCCGGCAGATACAGCCGCCGCCCGAACACCGTCTCCACGTAGCCCTGCTCCCGGGCCCGCTCGCGCGTCTCATCCATGAAGCGCTTCACTCCCGGATAGCGCTCGAAGTAGCGCTCGACGTAGCGCTGAGCGGCGGCCCGCTCGATGCCGAGCTCTCGGGCGAGGCCAAAGGCCGACATGCCGTAGATCAGACCGAAGTTGATCGTCTTGGCAAGCCGGCGCTGCTCGGGCGTGACCGCCTCGAGCGTCTGGGCGAACACCTCCGCCGCAGTCGCCTGGTGCACGTCGCGCTCATCGGCGAACGCCGCGAGCAGGCCTGCATCGCCCGAGAGGTGCGCCATGATGCGCAGCTCGATCTGCGAGTAGTCCGCCGCGAGCAGCACGTGCCCCGGGGGCGCGATGAACGCCTGGCGGATGCGCCGCCCCTCGGGCGTGCGGATCGGGATGTTCTGCAGGTTCGGGTCGGTCGAGGAGAGCCGCCCGGTCTGCGCGACCGCCTGGTGGTAGGAGGTGTGGATCCGCCCGGTGCCGGGGTCGATCAGCTCCGGCAGCTTCTCCGTGTAGGTCGATTTGAGCTTCGCGAGCGCGCGGTATTCGAGCACGGTGCGCGGCAGCGGATAGGTGCCGGAGAGCTCCTCCAGCACGTCCTCGGCGGTGGACGGCTGGCCCTTCGGGGTCTTGCGCACCACCGGCAGGCCGAGCTTCTCGAACAGCACCTGCTGCAGCTGCTTGGGCGAGTCGATGTTGAACGGCGCGCCGGCCTCGGCATGGGCCTGCTGCGTGAGCTCCTCGAGGCGCGCGCCGAGCTCGCCGCTCTGGGCGCGCAGACGCTCGCGGTCGATGAGCACGCCGTGCCGCTCCATGCGCAGCAGCACCGGCACCAGCGGCTGCTCGATGTCCTCGTAGAGCCGCTCGAGCGCCGGCACGCCCGCGATCCTCGGCCAGAGGCTCCGATGCAGCTGCATGGTCACGTCGGCGTCCTCGGCGGCGTATTCGCCGGCACGCTCGATCGGCACCTGCGCGAAGGGGATGGCCTTCGCGCCCTTGCCGGCAACGTCCTCGTAGTGGATGGTCTCGACGCCGAGGTACTTGCGCGCCGCCGAATCCATGTCGTGCCGGGTCGCGACGCTGTCCCAGACGTACGACTCGAGCATGGTGTCGTAACGCATGCCCGCCAAATGGATCCCGTGGTTCTCGAGCACGTGCGCGTCGTATTTCAGGTGGTGGCCGAGCTTGGCGCGGTTCGGATCCTCCAGCAGCGGCTGCAGCGCCGCGAGGGTCTCGCCGCGATCGAGTTGCTGCGGCGCGCCCGCGTAGTCGTGCCGCAGCGGCACGTAGGCCGCCTCCCCCGGCTCGACGCAGAACGACACCCCGACGATCTCGGCCTGCATGTAGTTCAGGCTCGTGGTCTCGGTGTCGAAGGCGAACAGCTCCGCCGCGCGCAGCCGCTCGAGCCACCGCTCGAGCGCCTCGCGGGTGAGCACGGTGTCGTAGCGCCGCGGCACGCGCGGCGGATGCGCCGGCTGCGCGGCGGCGGCCGCGGGCGCCGGTGCGCTCTGTGAGGGCGGCTCATCCGGGGCATCGAGCTGGCGCAGCAGGGAGCGCAGCTCGTAGCGCGAGTACAGCTCGCGCAGCCGGGCGGTGTCGGCCGGGCCCGGCACGAGGCCCTCGGGGGCGAGCGGCAGGTCGAGGTCGGTGCGGATGGTGGCGAGCTTGCGCGACAGCTCGAGCGTCTCAAGACCGGCGCGCAGGTTCTCGCCCACCTTGCCGCCGACCTCGGCCGCGTGCGCGATGAGCTGCTCGAGCGAACCGTACTCACCGAGCAGCTTCGCGGCCGTCTTCGGCCCGACCTTCTCGATGCCCGGAATGTTGTCCGAGCTGTCGCCGGCGAGCGCCAGGTAGTCGATGATCTGCGCGGGCGTGACGTCGAACTTCGCCTTGACGCCGGCCGGGTCGAGCACCGTATTGTTCATGGTGTTGATCAGCGTGATCGAGCCGTCGACCAGCTGGGCCATGTCCTTGTCGAGCGTCGAGATCAGCACCCGCCATCCCTGCTGCGCGGCGCGCCGGGCCAGGGTGCCGATGACGTCGTCGGCCTCGACTCCCTCGATGCGCAGCAGCGGCAGGCCCTGCGCGGCGATGATCTCAAGGAGCGGCGCGATCTGCGCGCGCAGTTCCGGCGGCATCGACGGCCGGTGCGCCTTGTAGGCCGCGAACAGCTCGTCGCGGAAGGTCTTGCCCGGCGCATCGAACACCACCGCGATGCGCTGCGGGCCATGCTCCTTCACGAGCTTGGCGATCATGTTGAGCACCCCGAGCAGCGCCCCGGTCGGCTCGCCGCGCGAGTTGGTCAGGGGTGGCAGCGCGTGGAATGCGCGGTAGAGGTAGGAAGAGCCGTCGACGAGGGCCAGATCCGCGGATTCGCTCATGCCCCAGTATAGCCAATGGCGCCCCGCGCTCCTCCCGCCGGCCGCCGCCGCGCCTACGGCGGTGCGGCGCCGCTGCCGCCGGTCTTTTTCTGCGCGGACTTCTGCTCGGACTTGCGCGCTGCGGCGGGCGGCTGCGCCGCCGTAGGCGCGGCCGCAGTCGCGCTGCCCGGGCCGGTGACGACGGTGCCGCCTTGCTGCGGCAGGTACAGCGGTCCCTTGAAACCGCAGGCCGTGCAGCCGAACAGCACGGCGGCGGCGGCGATGAGCGTGCGCGCACTCATGCGCGGCTCACGGCGCCGAGGCGCGGCGCGGCACCACCGCCATCGTCAGGCGCGAGACGCACGTGAGCCGCTCGCGCTCGTCGCGGATCTCGATGCCCCACACCTGACTGCGATGCCCGATGTGGAACGGGCGGGCCGTGGCCGTGACCCGGCCGCTGCTCACCGGGCGCAGGTGATTGGCGTTGAGCTCCTGGCCGAGGCACAGAAAGCGCTCCGGATCGACGCAGAGGTTCGCCGCGACGCTGCCGACGGTTTCGGCAAGAGCCGCGGACACTCCGCCGTGCAGCACGCCGTAGGGCTGATGAACCTCGGGCGTGACTTCGAGCGACGCGCGCAGATAATCCGGGCCGATGTCCGTCAGCTGGATGCCGATGCGCTCGGCGAAGCCGCCGCGGGTGAGGTGCCCGAGGGAGGCGGGCGTGAGGTCGGCGAACCAGATGCTCATGCGGTGCGATTCTAGCGGGTCGGGCGCCGGGGCGCCTCGCGCCATTCCGCCCGCGCGCCGCCCGTGGCACTCTTGGCGCCCGGTGCGCTCTCAGCCGGACGGATCGAATGCCGATGAAGCTGTATACCTACTACCGCAGCTCCGCCGCCTACCGCGTGCGGATCGCGCTCAATCTCAAGGGCATCGCCTACGAGTCGGTGCCGGTGGACCTCAAGCCGGCCGCGCACCGCCAGCCGGAATATCTCGCGGTCAATCCCCAGGGTCTGGTGCCGGCGCTCGCCGACGGGACGGCGCTGCTCGGGCAGTCCCTCGCCATCATCGAGTATCTTGAGGAAACGCATCCCGAGCCGCCGCTGCTGCCCGGCAGCGCGCTCGAGCGCGCCCGGGTGCGCTCGTTCGCGCTCGCCATCGCCTGCGATCTGCACCCGATCAACAACCTGCGGGTGTTGAATTATCTGCGCGCACCGCTCGGCCACGACGAGCAGGCCGTCAACGCCTGGTATCGGCACTGGGTCGCGCAAGTCTTCACGGGCCTGGAGGCGCAGGCCCGCCAGAGCAGTGACGGACGCTACCTGTTCGGCGGGCGGGTCACGCTCGCCGACGTGTGCCTCGTGCCGCAGCTGTTCAACGCGCGGCGCTTCGAGTGCGACCTCGCGCCGTATCCGACGCTGACGGCCGTGGGGGCGCACCTCGAATCGCAGCCGGCCTTCGCGCGCGCGGCGCCCGCCGCGCAGCCGGATGCGCCCTGAGGGCAGGCCTCAGCTGCGCGGCTTGCCGTCGGCCGGCTCGAACAGCTCGGCCTTGAGGCGGAAGGTGGCCGAGATGTCCTCATCGCCGTGGCCGCGGGCGATGAGCTCGGCGTACTCCCCGAGCATGCGCTCGACCACCGGCAGCGACACGCCGAAGCGCGCCGCCATGTCGCGGCAGATGGTCAGATCCTTCGCGTGCAGGCGCACCCGGAACCCCGCGGGATACGCGCCGCGCACCATGTTCGGCGCGCGATGCACGAAATACCAGCTCGAGCCGGCGCCCTTGCCGAGGGTGTCGATGAGCTTCTCGAGCGGCAGCCCCTGGGCGCGCGCGAAGGCCATCGCCTCGGCGACCGCCTCGATGATGCCCGCGCACATGATCTGATTGGTGGCCTTGGCCGCCTGCCCGCTGCCGACCGGCCCGAACAGCGTCACCGTGCGGCCCATGGCCTGGAGGACGGGGCGGGCCCGCTCGAAGGCCTCGGGGTCGCCTCCGCACATGACCGCGAGCGTGCCGTCGCGTGCGCCCTCCACGCCGCCGCTCACCGGGCAGTCGAGGAAGACCGCGCCCGCCGGCCGCAGCACATCGGCGGCGCGGCGCGCGGTGTCCGCCGCGACGGTGGAGCAGTCGATCACCACGGCGCCTGCGGCGAGCCCCGGCGCCAGCGCATTCGTGACTTCCAGCACGTCGGCATCGGCCGAGACGCAGCTCACCACCGCATCGACCCGCGCGGCCAGCTCCGCGAGCGTGGCGGTCGCGGGGACGCCGAGCTCGGCCGAGAGGCTCTGGGCCTTCCCCGGGGTGCGGTTCCAGACCGCGCTCAGCAGGCCTGCCTTGTGAAGATTGCGGGCCATGTGCTCGCCCATGGCGCCGAGTCCGACGAATCCTACGCGCATCGCAGTGGCTGCCCCTTGTGGTCCCGGCCGGCTGGCCGAGGCGTCTCACTATAGGGCCATCGGATCGGAAGCGGAACCGCCCCTCAGGCGCCGCTGTGCGTGCCGCAGAACTGATTCATGATGGCGCGCGCCTTGACGCGCGCCGCGTTCGCTTCGGCGTCGCTCATGTAGTGGCGCTGGCCGTTCTTGCCGGTGGTGAACAGCCGGCGGGCGAAGATCAGCCGCTGATACACGGACTTGGCCTGCTTGCACCGCTTGGCGCGCAGTTTCGCCTCGGCCGCCTGGACGGCCCGCTCGTCGGCGGCCCGCTGGATCTGCCGGTTCGCCTCCTGGTCCTCCGAGGCGACGCTGGGTGCGGGCGCCGAGGCCGCGCCGCTCGAGCCGCGCGCAGTGCCGGTGGCGGTGATGATGCGCGTCGCGCCAGGGCGCCACTCATCGCTGTAGTGGACGACGCCGTGCTTGTCGACCCAGCGGTAGACGTCGGCGTGCGCCGAGGCGAACGCCCCGGCGAGCAGGACTGCCGTCAGCAGACTGAAATAGATCGTGGTGCGTGCCATGTGCGCCTCCCGGCGCCGCAGGTCTCTTGTTCCCCGCAGCGTCGCCCGCCGAATTTCGCACAGGCGGGCCCGCCAGACCAGGGGCTGGCTCTCATTACGAAAAAACCCCCCGGCTGCCGTGGGGCAGCCGGGGGGCGGTGGGCGGCGGGGCTACATGTCGTAGGCGCGCTCGCCGTGGACGGTGATGTCCAGGCCCTCGCGCTCATCCTCCTCCGAGACCCTCAGGCCGATGGTCCATTTGACCAGGTAGAAGCCGATGGCCGCCACGACGGCGGTCCAGGCGATCACCACGGCCACCGCCTTGGCCTGGATGAACAGCTGCGCCCAGAGGCCGGGGTAGGCCGCCCCGCCCGGTCCGCCGAGGGCAGGGTCGTTGAAGATGCCCGTGGCGAGTGCGCCGAAGACGCCCCCGAGGGCGTGCACGCCGAACACATCGAGCGCATCGTCGGTGCGGATCAGCTTCTTCAGCCCCGTCACGCCCCAGAAGCACACCGGGCCGACCGCCAGCCCGATCACGAACGCCCCCGGGATGCCGACGTTGCCCGCCGCGGGCGTGATGGCCACGAGACCGGCCACCGCGCCGGAGGCCGCGCCGAGCATCGAGGGCTTGCCCTTGATGAGCCATTCCGTGCCCATCCAGGTCAGCACCGCGCAGGCGGTGGCGAGATAGGTGTTCATGAACGCGAGGGCGGCCGAGCCGTTCGCTTCCAGGGCCGAGCCGGCGTTGAAGCCGAACCAGCCGAACCACAGCAGCGAGGCGCCGATCATGGTCATGGTGATGCTGTGCGGGGGCATCGGCTCCTTGCCGAGGCCGATGCGCTTGCCGAGGATCCGCGCCCCGACCAGGCCCGCCACGCCGGAGTTGATGTGCACCACGGTGCCGCCGGCAAAATCCAGCGCTCCCCACTGCCAGAGCAGTCCGCCGACCGGCTTGGCGCCGCCCGCGGTGTCGAGTCCGGGCCAGTACCACACCATGTGCGCCACCGGGCAGTAGCAGAAAGTGAACCAGAACACCATGAACAGCAGGATCCCGGAGAACTTCACGCGCTCGACGAGCGCGCCGAGGATCAGGCAGCAGGTGATGGCCGCGAAGGTGGCCTGGAACGCCACGTAGACCAGCTCGTTCAGCACGACGCCCTTGTCGAAGGTGCCGATGGTGGAGAACGCGCCGGTCGCCGGGTTGAAGGTGCCGGCGAGGAACAGCCGGCTGAAGCCGCCGATGAACGCGTTGCCGGCGGTGAAGGCGAGCGAGTAGCCGTACACGCACCACAGCACGCTGATGAGGGAGAACCCGACGAACACCTGCATCAGCACCGAGAGCATGTTCTTGGTGCGGACCAGCCCGCCGTAGAACAGGCCGAGCGCCGGAACCGACATCAGCAGCACCAGGGCCGTGGAGGTGAGCATCCACGCGGTGTCGCCCTTGTCGGGGACGGCCGGGCCGGCCCAGGCCATCGAGGGGACGAGGATCGCAAGAGCCATGGCGGGCATCGCCAGGCGGCCTTTGAGCGTTTTCGCAGCGCTGCGCATGTGTTCTCCCGGGGCGGTTCGCAGAGGATCGCGCGTCTTCAGCCGCCAGCGCCGCAGCAGGGGCTGCACGAGCGGCCGGGACACGCGTAAGCTGATGTCGCGGGCGCTGGTGCAGAATCCGTGCCACTGCGGTTTTCCGCGGTGTTTCCAGCGGTTGTGTCCGCGCCCCTGCGGCGGCCGCACTGCGATGGTGCCGCCCGCACGGCGCTTCGCCCCAAAGCGGGGCATGTCAGTGAGGTCAGTGACGATGGAAATTTTCGGTATCGATGCGATCGCCCGCCGGCTGGCCGAGAGCGTGCCGCCGGGGCTGCGCACGGTCCAGAAGGACCTGGAGAACAACTTCAGGGCGGTGCTGCGCGCCAGCCTGAGCAAGCTCGATCTGGTCAGCCGCGAGGAGTTCGATACCCAGGCGCGGGTCCTGCAGCGCACCCGCGAGCGGCTCGCCGAGCTCGAAGCGCGCCTGCAGGCGCTCGAGAGCGCCGCCCCGCCGGGGCAGCGCTGAGCGTCCGCCGGCCGCCTCAGCGCCGTCCGGCTCCCTCGGGCCCTCGCCCGCCCCGCCGCGGCAGCGTCGGTGCGCGCGCCTGAGCGCAGCGGTCTACTTCGGCTTTCCCTTGACCATCTGCGGGTCGACCAGCGACACCATGTAGTTGACCGCGCGCTTCACGACCGCATCCGGAACGCCGGGCCGGCCGCCCTTGGCCGGCATGATGCCGCTCGAGCCGTGAAAGCCGTGCAGCGCGTGCTCGTAGAGCGTCGCGAGGCCCTTGGCGAGGTGGCGCGCCCAGGCCGCCTTGTCGCCGGCCTTGGGCGCTCCGGCCACGCCGGGCCCGTGACAGGCGCTGCAGGTCTGCTCGAACAGCTCTTTGCCGGTGGTCGGGACGCCCATGCCGCCGCCGCCCGAGCTCCCCGCGGTGGCGGCGGAGCCCGGTGCCGGGGCGATGGCGAGCGCGGCATTGTTCTGTCCGACGAGCGCCTCGCGCTGGAACGGGGCGACGCGGTGCTCGACACGGTGGATGTATTCGGTATCCGACAGGATCTCCTTTTCCTGCGTGCGGCTACCGACGTAGCGGGCGAAGGCAAAGATCAGGATGGCGACCATCACCAGGAGGCCGATCACCATGCTGAACACATTGATGAAATGCGAGTCCTGCTTGCTCACGAGACCTCTCTGCGGAATCCGTGAACGCGGAAGTCGCAGTATAACCGCTCGCGGGCCGCTTGGCCTACGCCCCGGCCGTTCTCATCCGGGCTGCCCGGCCGGCCGGCCGGGGGCGGGGTGGGCACGTGGCATCCCGGCGGTGACCCGCGTATCATCGCCCGGCCTTGGCGCAGGGGGCCGGGCAGGACAGATCCTGGGTGGCCCCCCGACCGGACCCTTCCCGGTCAGTCGCGCGCCGCCACACGGCGCGCCCGTAGCTCAGTTGGATAGAGTGGCAGCCTCCGAAGCTGCAGGTCGCTGGTTCGAATCCAGTCGGGCGCGCCAATTCAGCCCTGTCCGTTCCGGCCCGCGGTTGTGAGCCGGACCGCCGCCCCGCGGGGGCGTGCGCGCCCGCCGGGCGGGCGGTGCGAGAGTGAACCGCCCTGCGGGGATGCGGTCAGAGCCTCGGCGTCCCTTCGGCCGCGCCTGCGGCCCGCGCGGCGCCCACACAAGGAGATACATCGTGCGTTCGAAAGTTGCCTTTTCTGCGCTGATTTTCGCGGCCGCCGCCGTCATGCTGGGCCGCCCCGCTCCAGCGCTCGCCGCCCGGCAGGCCGTGCAGCTCGATGCGGGCGAGCTGTTCGGGGACCGTCTGACGAGCGCGCCGGTCGGCGCGGCCACGCCGGTGCTCGACGATGCCGCAGTGTTCGCCCTGCGCTACACCTACGGGCTCTCCAGGTTCTTTGCGCTGCGGCTGTCGGGCGCCTACAGCCCGGCCCGCGCCGCGCACGTCCCCGGGGGCAGCGCGTCTCTGGGGCTGACCACCGCCGACCTGGATGTCGTTTACAACGTGACTCCCGGGTTTACCGTCGACGGGCACGCTCTGCAGCCGTACACGGAGTTGGGCGTCGGCTACGGGTGGGCGAGCCTGAATCATCCCCTCCCCGGCAACCCCGGCGCTGGGCAGGCGAGCCTCGCCGCGAGCGGCGGCTACAGCGCCAACATCGGCCTCGGCCTCGAGTACGACGTGACGCGGCATCTGTTCGTCGATCTCGGCGCGCGCTACCAGTATCTCAGCCGCCTCGTCGCGCACGAGGCTCAGGGCCTGAACACTGCCGAGACGACTGTCGGCTTCGGCTACAGATTCCGCTGACCGCGCCAGCGCGCGGGGCGGACTTGAGAGCAACCCGGCCCGAGTTCCGCCGCGCGCCGCGGGAGCGTGTGCCCTGCCCGGACACACGCCCTACAATCCGATTCTGACCAACACGTGAGGACTGCGAGACGATGAAATCATTGCGCATCGCCCTGGCCGCCCTCGTGCTGATGCCGCTCGCCGCAGCCGCGGCCACCGCGCCGCACGGCAAATCCACCCGGCGCTTCTCCGGCAAAGGCCAGCTGGGCTTCGTCGCCTCCCAGGGCAATGCGCAGGGTAAATCGGCCAACGCGGCGCTGAATCTCGCCTACGTCTCCGGGCCGTGGAAGCACACGCTGAACCTCGCCATGCTCTACGGGCAGAGCCAGGGCGTCGTGTCGGCCGAGCGCTGGAGCGCGCTGTGGCAGTCCAACCGCAAGATCAGCTCCGATGCGTTCGCCTTCGGCGCGCTGCGCTACGAGCACGACATGTTCGACGGCTTTCAATACCAGGCGAGCGCGGCGGCCGGTATCGGCTACACGGTGATCCACAGCAAGTCCACGACGCTCAGCACCCAGGTCGGCGCGGGCTACACCGTGCAGAGGCCGGAGACGCTGACCGACATTGCGCTGCTCAACCCGACGCGCATCTTCGTCGAGCGCACGACGCTCCCGAGCCAGCGCTACGCCATCGGCACGCTGGGCGTCGATTACGAGCAGACCCTCACCAGCACCACCACGCTCAGCGACAAGATGCTGGTCAATGCCGGCTCGGTCAACACGCTGGTCACCAACAGCCTGGCGCTCGTCGTGAAGGTCTCGACGCGGCTCGCCATGAGCCTCGCCTACGACATCCAGGACAACACGCACCCGCCGGGCGCCATCAAGCACCTGGATTCCACCGAGACGGTCAATCTCGTCTACGCGTTCTGAGCGCGCCGCGCTAACGCGCGGCCGGGCGGCGCAAATCCTCGCTCACCGTGCCGACGGCGAGCGTTTCGCGCTCGTGCGCCTCGTCGCGCCACGTCTCCTCGAGCGCCGCGGCGTACCAGCTCTTCATCGCCGGCAGGGCGAGCAGGCACTCGGCGTACGCCAGGGCGGCCGGCGCGAGCGGCGGCCTGTAGGTCTGAATGCGAAATGCCACGGGCGCATAGAACGCGTCCGCCGCGCTGAATTGCGCGCCGGCGAGATACGGCCCGCCGAAGCGCGCAAAGCCTTCCTGCCAGAGCTGCTCGAGGCGCGCCAGGTCGCCCCGCAGCGGTGGATCGATGCGGTGCAGCCTCACCCGCAGGCCGCAGTTCATGCTGCACACCTGGCGCAGCGCGCCGAAGCCCGAATGCATCTCCGCGGCCGCCGAGCGCGCGAAGGCGCGCGCGGGCGGATTGTCTGGCCACACCGCGGGATGGCGCTCGGCCAGATACTCGGCGATGGCGAGGGAGTCCCATACGACCGTCGTCCCGTCGTGCAGGCAGGGCACCTTGCCGCTGGGGGAGAATTTCAGGAAGTCGTGCGGCCTGCCGCCCTCGCCGAAGGGTACCAGCCGTTCCTCGAACGGGATGCCGAGCGTCTGCATCAGGACCCAGGGGCGCAGCGACCAGGAGGAGTAGTTCTTGTTGGCGATGTAGAGCGTGTACATGCGAGGGTGTCTCCGTATCAGCAATCCAGGCCCGGCTCGGCTGCCTGCTCGAGCCGCGGGCGTGGGCGGGTGTTGGCGAGGATGACCCCGCCGATCACCACGGCGCCGCCGATGAGCTCGAGCGCGCCGGGGCGTTCGCCGAGCCACAGCCAGCCGATCAGCACCGCGAGCGGCGAGGAGCAGTAGATGAAGCTCGAGACCTTGGTCGCGCTCGCGCGGTGGATCGCGAGATTCCACGTGAGGTAGCCGAGGAAAGTCGGCGCGACGGCCAGCCACACAAGCGCAGCCAGCCGCGGCAGCGGCGCGGCCGCGAGCGCATGCGGCAGATCGAGACCGAACGGCGCTGCGCCCAGGGCACCGCCAAGGATCGTCACCGCCGTGACCGCCTCGGCGCCGTAGCGCTGTGTCCAGGATTTCTGCACGGTGAAATACACGGCGGCGGCGAGCACGCTCACCAGCACCAGCAGCGCGCGCGGCTGAAAATGCATGCTCCGCCCGCGGGTCCAGACCACCAGAACGACTCCAGCCAGCGCGAGGGCGAGCCCGCCGAGGGTGCGTGCCGTGAGCCGCTCGCGCAGCCACAGCGCCGAGGCGGCCGCCGTCGCGCCCGGGATCAGCGCGATGAGAATCGCGGCGGTGCCGCTGGCGACACGCGTCTCGGCGAGGTTCAGACACAGGTGATACGCGGCCAGACCGACCACCCCGAGTGCGAGCAGCGGCGGCCAGGCGGCGCGCGGCGGCAGCGCAATGCGCCGGACCCTCAAGTACACGAGGAACAGACTCCCCGCGAGCAGCAGGCGCCCGAATGCCAGCTCACCCGGCGTGAATGCGGCGAGGGCATAGGCGATCGACGCGTAAGCGGACGACCAGGTGAGGACGGCAATGGCAACGTAGGACAGAGCGCGGGCGTCGAGGTGGCCGGACGGGTGCATCGAGCTTCCTGGGACATTCAGGTCACGGGGACGGGGCGCATCCTAAGCGCGATCGGGCGGCGGTTCGCGCCATTCCCGCTCGCCACGGAGGAGGCATCGCGGCCGCTATGCTAGTGGCGGGGCTGGTGGCGCTGAATACCGATCATGGCTATATTGCGCGTCCACGCCGTCGATCGGGCACGTCTCAGCGCGCCATGACTTACGAATCGAAGCTCGAACTGGACCCGAAGGACTGGCAGCTGCTCGAGCGGCTGCAGGCGGATGCGCGCCTCGGCTATGCCGAGCTCGGCCGGCAGATCGGGCTGTCGGCGCCGGCGGTCGCCGAGCGGGTCAAGCGCCTGGAGGACGCGGGAGTGATCCGCGGGTATCGCGCCGAGATCGATCCGGCGAAAGTCGGCTACGCCATCGAGGCCGTGATCCGCCTGCGCTGCGATGGCGGCATCTGCTCGCGCCTCGGGCAGGTGCTCGCGGCGATCCCCGAGGTGCTCGATTACCGGCGCCTCGCCGGGGAGGACTCCGGCTCGCTGCGCGTCATCGCCCAGTCGGTGCGTCATCTGGAAGCGGTGCTCGATCGGGTGCTCAAGGTCCACCCGAGCGTCAGCACGACCACGCTCGTGGTGCTGCAGACGCCCTACGCCAACCGTCCGCTCTCGCGCGCCATGTGGCTGGAAGGCCGTCCGCTCGAGGGTGCCTGAGGCGCCCGCGCGGGGGGAGCCGCTAGAGCCAGCGATAGGCTGCGAGCAGCGCCCCTGCGCCGCAGGCCGCGAGCCCCCATCCGGGCCAGGCCACGGGATTCAGCGCCAGCCACACCAGCCCCGCGAGCAGCACGGCCGAGGCGCCCGTGACCGCGTCGCGCCGCCGCGCGGAGGCGCGCACCGCCTCGCGCAGCTGGTTCACGCTCGTCACCTCCGGGTGCGTCTCGGGCTCGTGCACCCGCCGGACCGCCTCTTTCAGCAGTCCCGGCAGGCTCTGCAGCGACTCGACCACATCCGGCAGCTGGCGCCAGAGATTCTTCATCAGCCGGCGCACACTGACGCGCTCGCGCATCCACTCGCGCAGGATGGGCGTCGCCGTGGTCCAGATGTCCAGTTGCGGATACAGCTCGCGGCCGAGGCCTTCGACGTTGAACAGCGTCTTCTGCAGCAGCATCAGCTGCGGCTGGATCTGCATGTCGAAGCGGCGCGAGATCTCGAACAGCCGCAGCAGCAGGTGGCCGAAGGAGATGTCCGCGAGCGGCCGGTCGAAGATCGGCTCGCACACGGTGCGGATGGCCGATTCCATCTCATCGATGCGGGTCTGCGGCGGCACCCAGCCGGACTCGACGTGCAGCACCGCCACCCGGCGGTAGTCGCGCTCGAACACCGCGAGGAAGTTCTCCGCCAGGTAGTGCTGATCGCGCGGATCGAGCGTGCCCATGATGCCGAAGTCGATGGCTGCGTAGCGCGGCCGCTCGGGGTCGTCCGCGAGCACGAAGATGTTCCCCGGATGCATGTCCGCGTGGAAGAAGTTGTGCCGGAACACCTGCGTGAAGAAGATGCGCACGCCGTTCTCGGCAAGCCGCTCGAAGTTGGTGCCGAGCGCGCGCAGCCGCGCCATGTCGCTGATCGGGATGCCGTGGATGCGCTCCATCACCATCACGTCGGTGCGGCAGAAGTCCCAGAACACCTCCGGCACGTACAGCAGATCCGAGCCCGCGAAGTTGCGCTTCAGCTGCGTGGCGTTGGCCGCCTCGCGCATCAGGTCGAGCTCATCGAGGATGGTCTTCTCGTACTCGCTCACCAGCTCGCTCGGACGCAGCCGGCGCGCCTCGCGCCAGTAGCGCTGCGCCAGGCCCGCGATCGTATAGAGCACCTCGAGGTCCCGCTCGATACGCTCGCGCATCCCCGGCCGCACCACTTTCACCACCACGTCGTGGCCGCTCTTGAGGCGGGCCCCGTGCACCTGCGCGATCGAGGCGGCCGCGAGCGGCTCGTCCTCGAAGGTGGCGAAGATCTCCTTGACCGGCCGCCCGAGGCTGCGCTCGATGCTCGCGCGCGCCAGCGCCGCGGGGAACGGCGGCACGCGGTCCTGCAGCTTGGCGAGCTCCTCGGCGATGTCCGGCGGCAGCAGATCGCGCCGGGTGGAGACCGCCTGGCCGAACTTGACGAAGATCGGTCCGAGCTCCTGCAGCGCCAGACGCAGCCGCTCGCCGCGCGGCGCGTCCCGGCCGCGCCCGAGCCACATCCACGGCGAGAGGAAGAACAGGAAGCGCAGCGGCCGGTACAGGTGCGTCGCGCGCACGAAATCGTCCAGGCCGTGCTTCAGGAGCACGCGCTGGATCTGCACGAGCCTTCCCAGGACCCGCAGCTTCATGGCCGGCGCGCCGGCGTCACGATGCCGCCACTCGACGCTCGAGCTGCTCCAGGCGGGCGGCGAGACGGTCGACGTCCTCGCGCAGCGCATCCACGCCGTGCAGGAACGTCTCGCCCTCGGGCCTCGGCACCAGATCCCCGCGCTCGTGGCTTGCGTACTCGCCGAGATCCCGCCAGAGCGTCTCGGCCGCCCTGCGGGTCCAATCGGCCGCGCCGCGCGCGAGCTGCCCGAGGCGGTGCGCGGGTACATCGCCGAGCACGAGTGAGAGTTCCTCCTCGACGTCCGGGCTGAGCAGGCGCAGCAGGTCCTGGAATTTCTCGGCGATCTCGGCATCCCCGCGGATCTCGACCGCGCCGTGCGCGAGCGGCTCGCGCGAGAAGCCGCCGCCGACGATGAGCAGGCCGAGCGGACCGCCGACGAGGGTCGCATCGGCGCTGTCCTCGCCGCGCCGGATGCGCAGCGTCGCGCCGGTGGACTCGATCACGATGCGCGCGAGCGCCGGGGCCTGCACGGCGAGCCGCCGGCCGTCGAGCTCGGCGCACAGCTGCCGGGCGCGCACCGAGCGGGGCAGGCCGCGGTTGAGGAGGTTCTCGAGCGCTGAGGCGAGCATGGGCGGGTCAGTACTTGTAGCCGCGGTGCAGAGCGACGATGCCGCCGGAGAGATTGTGGTAGCGGCAGCCCTCGAGCCCGGCCGCGCGCATCATCTCGAGCAGCTTCTCCTGCGGCGGGTGCATGCGGATCGACTCGGCCAGATAGCGGTAGCTGGCCTCGTCCTGTGCGATCCACTTGCCGAGCAGCGGCAGGATGCGGAACGAGTACGCGTCGTAGAGCGGCGCAAGGCCCGGAGCCACGGGACGGGAGAATTCCAACACCAGCAGCTGCCCGCCGGGCTTGAGCACGCGGTACATCGAGGCGAGGGCGGCGGGCTTGTCCGTGACGTTGCGCAGCCCGAAGCCGATGGTGACGCACTCGAAGCTGCCGTCGCGGAACGGCAGCCGCTCGGCGTTGGCCTGAACGAACTCGACGTTGCCGAGCACCCCGCGGTCGGCGAGGCGGTCGCGGCCCCGCTCGAGCATCGCGGCGTTGATGTCGCTCAGGATGACCCGGCCGCGCTCGCCGACCTGCCGTGCGAGCCCCGCCGTCAGGTCGCCCGTGCCGCCGGCCACATCGAGGGCGCTCTGCCCCGGGCGCAGCCCGGTGAGCGAGAGCGTGAAGTGCTTCCACAGCCGGTGCGCGCCGCCGGACATCAGGTCGTTCATCAGATCGTAGCGGTCCGCGACGGAGTCGAAGACGCCGCGCACGCGGCGGGCCTTCTCCCCCCAGGGCACGCGCTCGTAGCCAAAATCGGTTGCGGGTTCTTCGCTCATATTGCCGGCTGCCTCGGAAACCGGCGCCATTGTATCTCCCGGCGCCGCCGCGGGCGTGCCCGCGAGCTCGCTAGCCGCTGCCGGGCCCGGCTGTCAAGTTCCGTCGGACAGAGGGCGGGATTTGCTTTTTGAGGCAGTCGGTGCACACAATCGCGCCCGCGTACGGGGGTCTTGAAACCTTCGGGGCCGGACGGTGTCGAACACCCTCCGGCCTTTTTTATTGCACTTGTCACGCACCGGCGCGCGGATGGCTAGGGGGTGGGGCCCCGGTTGCACTATCATTGTGCATCCTCATCCAGCCCTCGAATATCGTGGACCCCACCGATACCTCGAATCCCGACTATTACCATCGAGTGGTTGACTGCCAGTGGGCCTGCCCGGCCCACACCGACGTGCCGGAGTACATCCGGCTCATCGCCCAGGGGCGTTTCACCGACGCGTACCTCGTCAATCGCCAGTCCAACGTGTTCCCCGGCATCCTCGGCCGGGTGTGCGACCGCCCCTGCGAGCCGGCATGCCGGCGCGGCCGGGTGGAGGACAAGCCGGTGGCCATCTGCCGCCTCAAGCGCGTGGCGGCCGATCACCGCGAGGAGGTGAGCGCCCGGCTGCCGAAGATTCCGCAGGTCAAAAACGGCAAGCGCATCGCGTGCATCGGCGCGGGCTGCGCCTCGCTCACCGTGGCGAACGACCTGCTGCCGCTCGGCTACGAAGTCACGATGTTCGAGCGCTACGAGAAGCCCGGCGGGCTGATGCGCAGCAACATCCCGGCGTTCCGCCTGCCCGAGAGCGTGCTCGATGAGGAGATCGGCATGATCCTCGGCATGGGGGTGGACCTGCGCCTCGGCACCCCCGTCGAGAGCCTGCGCGCGTTGCTCGAGCAGGGGCGCTTCGATGCGGTGTTCGTCGGCTCGGGCGCGCCGAAGGGCAAGGAGCTGCGCCTGCCCGGGCGCGATGAGGCCGCCGCCAACGTGCACATCGGCATCAGCTGGCTCGAGTCGGTTGCGTTCGGGCACATCGGGCACATCGGCGAGCGCGTCCTGATCATCGGCGTCGGCAACACCGCCATGGACTGCTGCCGCACCAGCCTGCGGCTGGGGGCGCGGGAAGTCAAAGTGATGGCGCGCAAGCCGCGCGGGTTCTTCAAGGCCTCCCCCTGGGAGCTCGAGGACGCGGAGGAAGAGCGCGTCGAGATCATGGTCAACCGCGCGCCCAAGGCGTTCGTGCTCGAGCACGGCCGGCTCGCCGGCATGCTGTTCGACTGCATGGAGTACGAGCTCGACGAGCGCGGCCGCATCGTCACCGAGCGGGTCACCGGCGAGCAGTTCCTGCCCGCCGACGATGTCATCCTCGCGATCGGCCAGGAGAACGCCTTCCCCTGGATCGAGCGCGACCTCGGCATCGCGTTCGACAAATGGGACGTGCCGGTGGTCGATGCCAGGACCTTCCAGTCCACCCGCCCGGGCGTGTTCTTCGGCGGGGATGCGGCATTCGGACCGAAGAACATCATCTGGGCCGTCGAGCACGGCCACCAGGCGGCGATCTCGATTCACCGCCACTGCCAGGGCGAGCCACTCGCCGAGCGGCTCGCCCCGGCAGTCAGTCTGCACAGCCGCAAGATGGGCATGCACGAGTGGTCGTACGCCAACGAGTACGCGCCGCTCGAGCGGCGGCTGATGCCGCACGTCTCGCTCAAGGAGCGCTTCAAGAAGCTCAACATCGAAGTCGAGCTCGGCTTCAGCGCCCAGCAGGCCGCCGAGGAGGCGCAGCGCTGCCTGAACTGCGACGTGCAGACCGTGTTCGCCGCGAAGCTGTGCATCGAGTGCGATGCGTGCATCGACATCTGTCCCGTCGACTGCCTGACCATCGCCGCGAACGGACCGGAGGCCGAGCTGCGCGCACGGCTGAAGGCGCCGGCGGCGAACGCCGCGCAGCCGCTGTACGTGTCGGGCGCGCTGCCGCAGACCGGACGGGTGATGGTCAAGGACGAGGATCTGTGCGTGCACTGCGGGCTGTGCGCCGAGCGCTGCCCGACGGCTGCGTGGGACATGCAGAAATCCCACATCCATTGGCCGCACGCCGCCGAGGAGGCTCATGCCCTCGAGGCGCGCAAGCCCAAGATCGCCTGAACAGCCCCGCGAACCGCCTTCGCGCCCCACGCCCACGGACAGCCATGGCCACATCCGCATCGAGCCGCATCAACGATTTCACGCTCAAGATCGCCACCGTCAACGGCACCGGTTCGGCGAGCGCCAACACGCTGCTGATGAAGTCCATCTTCAGAAGCGGCGTGCCGGTGATGGGCAAGAACTTCTTTCCCTCCAACATCCAGGGCCTGCCCACCTGGTACGAGATCCGCGTCTCGCGCGAGGGGCACCTGGCGCGCTCCGGCTCAGTGGAGCTGATGGTGGCGCTCAACCCCGAGACCTACGCGCGCGACGTGCGCGAGCTCGCTCCGGGCGGCTACCTGGTGTACGACTCGACCTGGCCGCGCCCGGTGCTGCTGTCGCGCGCGGACGTCACGGTGCTCGGGGTGCCGCTCGCGCGGATGTGCAACGAGAACTTCAACGGGGTGCGCACGCGCATCCTGATGAAGAATATCTGCTACGCCGGCGTGCTCGCGGCGCTGCTGAACCTCGATCCGGCGCGCATGCGCGGGCTGCTCGAGGAGACCTATGCGAAAAAGCCGCAGCTGATCGAGAGCAACATGAAGGCGCTGCAGCTGGGCTTCGATTACGCCCGCGAGCACTTCCCCTGTCCTTTGCCGCTCGCCATCGAGCCGATGGACCGCACTGCCGGGCACATCATGATCGACGGCAACACCGCGGCGGCGCTCGGGTGCGTGTTCGCCGGCGCCACGGTCGCCGCCTGGTATCCGATCACCCCGTCGACCTCGCTGATGGATGCGTTCAAGGGATTCTGCGAGCGCTTGCGCGTCGACCCGCAGAGTGGGCGCAAGCGCTTCGCCTTCATCCAGGCGGAGGACGAGCTCGCCGCGATCGGCATGGTGCTCGGGGCGAGCTGGAACGGCGCGCGCGCGTTCACCGCCACCTCCGGGCCCGGCATCTCGCTGATGAACGAATTCCTCGGCCTTGCCTACTATGCCGAGGTGCCCGCGGTGGTGTTCGACGTGCAGCGCGTGGGACCGTCCACCGGCATGCCGACGCGTACCCAGCAGGGCGACTTGATGGCCTGCGCCTACGCCTCGCACGGCGACACGCGGCACGTGTGCCTCTATCCGGCCGATCCCGCCGAGTGCTTCACGATGGCGGCCGAGGCGTTCGATCTGGCCGAGCGCCTGCAGACACCGGTGCTGGTGCTCTCGGACCTCGACATCGGCATGAACGACTGGATGTGCCCGGAGTTCCACTGGGACGACGCGTACCGGCCGGACCGGGGCAAGGTGCTCAGCCGCGAGCAGATCGAGAAGCTCGATAAATTCCACCGCTATCTGGACCCCGACGGCGACGGCATTCCCTGGCGGACGCTGCCCGGCGTGCACCCGAAGGGCGCGTACTTCACGCGCGGCTCCGGCCACACGCAGTTCGGCGCCTACACCGAGGATGCGCACGACTACCAGGTGGTGCTCGACCGGCTGATGAAGAAGTGGCAGACCGCCAAGACACGCGTGCCGCGCGCGCTCATCGAGAGTGCCGGCAGACAGATCGGCATCGTCTCCGTCGGCAGCACCGACAGCGCGGTGCGCGAAGCGCTCGCGCTGCTCGCGGCCGAAGGCGTTGCGGCCGATTACATGCGCGTGCGTGCGTTCCCCTTCGGGGAAGAGGTGGAGCGGTTTCTCGCCGAGCACGCCCTCGTGTTCGTCCTCGAGCAGAACCGCGACGCGCAGCTGCGCTCGCTGCTGACGCTCGAGACGGCGGTCGAGAAGGCGAAGCTGCGCTCGCTGCTGCATTACAGCGGCCTGCCGGTGAGCTCGCGTTTCATCGTCGAGGGCGTGCTGGCCGAACTGCGCGGCCGTTCGAGCGCCGCGCAGCCGAACGCGGTCGGCGCCTGAGGATCGGACATGACCTTCATTGCCAAACCCAAAGTCACCCACCCGTCCCTGCCGCAGAATGCGCTCGGGCTGACGCGCCGCGCCTACGAGGGGGCGCTCTCGACGCTGTGCGCCGGCTGCGGCCACGACTCGATCACCGCCGCGATCGTCGAGGCGTGCTGGCGCCTGTCGCTCGAGCCGCAGAACCTGGTCAAGCTCTCCGGGATCGGCTGCTCGTCGAAGACCACCGCCTACTTCGTCAGCGGTGCGCACGGCTTCAACGCCGTGCACGGCCGAATGCCCTCGATCGCGACGGGCGCGAACGCCGCCAACCGGCGCCTCACCTACCTCGGCGTCTCCGGGGACGGGGACACGCTGTCGATCGGGCTCGGACAGTTCTGTCATGCCGTCCGCCGCAACCTCGACATGCTCTATCTGATCGAGAACAACGGCGTGTACGGGCTCACCAAGGGGCAGTTCTCCGCCTCGGCGGACGTCGGTACCCGCGCCAAGAAGGGCGAGACCAACCTGCAGCCGCCGATCGATCCGGTGCTGCTCGCGCTCGACCTCGGCGCCACGTTCGTCGCGCGCGGTTTCTCCGGCGACAAGCGCCAGCTGGTGCCGCTGATCGAGGCGGGTCTGAAGCACCGCGGCTTCGCGCTCATCGACGTGCTCTCCCCGTGCGTGACGTTCAACGATCACGAGGGTTCGACCAAGAGCTACGCGTACACGCGGGAGCACTACGAGCCGGCGGTGTTCGCCGATTTCGTGCCGCGCGAGGCGCCCATCCTGGTCGATTACGCCCCCGGGGAGGCGCGCGAGGTCGCCCTGCACGACGGCAGCCGGATCGTGCTGCGCAAGACCGGCTCGGATTACGATCCGACCGACCGCGCCGCCGCGGGCGCCGCGGTGCAGTCGAGGATGAGCTGCGGGGAGTACCTGACGGGTCTGATCTACCTCGATCCGAGCGAGGCCCGCGCCGAGTTCCACCAGGTGAACGCCACCCCCGATGAGCCGCTGAACGCCCTGCCGTACGAGCAGCTCTCGCCCGGCTCCCAGGGCCTGCGCAAGATCCTCTCGCGCTACCGCTAAGCGCGCCGGTGTTGCCCGGCGCTTGTATCCCCGAGCGGATCCAGGGTATCCTAGGCTTGGGTCTGTGACTATTCACTTTCCTGCCGCCTGCTGGCCGCTCGGTTACCGAGCCGGCTTACGGAGAAAAGCAGAATCGTTCCCGACCAGGTGGCAGTGATCCTGCCGGTAGTTGTTCGGAAGCCGCCTCGTCCGCAAAACATCAACAGAGCGCACGGGGGCGGCGCATTCCGTTTGTGGAGTTTGATTGCATGACGAAGATCTACGTCGGAAACCTCCCGTTTTCGGCCACTGAGAGCGAAGTCCGCGAGCTGTTCGCGCAGCACGGGACCGTTGAGTCCGTAAGCCTGATTTCCGACCGGGAAACCGGCCGGCCGCGCGGCTTCGGATTCGTGGAAATGTCGCGTGCGGATGCCACCCGCGCGATCCAGAACCTGAACGGCAAGGACCTCGGCGGCCGTCCGCTGCGGGTCAATGAGGCTCAGGAGCGCGGCGCCGGCGGCGGCCGCGGCGGCGCCCCCCGGCGCTGGTAATCCCTGCCGATAGGCGGCCGGCCCCGACAGTCCGCTGATCGGGGCCGGCCGGCTTTATTGGGTTTTTGGGGCGCTTCGGTCAGGCGCTCTGCTACACTTCGCGCCCCGCTTTCTCACCGTCTGAGGAGACGATTCGATGGGCAAGGGCGACATCAGAACCCGCCGCGGCAAGATCTACCGTGGCTCCTTCGGCAAGACCCGCACGAAAAACCCAGGCGCCAGGAAGGCCAAGCGGGCTGTCAAGAAATAGCCGACGCTCGATCTCGAATTGGCGCGCCCGCGGCCTTCAGGCCGCGGCCGGCCAGGAAGCCGGAACGATTCCCTATGACAGCCTCCCATTTCCATTGGCGCCCCCACCCCTGGCACGGGCTTGCGCCCGGTCCGGACTGTCCGGAAGTGGTCACCGCCTACATCGAAATCACCCCCTTCGATCTCGTCAAGTACGAGGTCGACAAGGTGACCGGCTACCTGCGGGTGGACCGGCCGCAGCGCACCTCGTCGCAACCGCCCGCGCTCTATGGATTCATTCCCCAGACCCTGTGCGGGGAGCGCGTCAAGCGCCTCGCGCCGGGCTGCGACCGCGGCGACGGCGATCCGCTCGACATCTGCGTGATCAGCGAGCGGCCGATTGCCCACTCGGAAGTGCTGCTGCGCGCGCGCATCCTCGGCGGGCTGAAGATCGTCGACCGCGGCGAGGCTGACGACAAGATCGTCGCGGTGCTGGAAGGGGACTACGTCTGGGGCGATGCGCGCGAGCTCGACGAGCTGCCGCGCACCCTCATCGAGCGCCTGGAGCATTACTTCTCCACGTACAAGCTGGTGCCGGGCGAGCCGCCGCACATCCGGATCACCGGCCGATACGGGCACGCCGCCGCCGCGGAGGTGATTCGCGCGGCCATCGAGGACTACCAGGAAGCCTACGGCGACGTCGAGATTCCCGCCGCGGGCAGCGCCGTCCGGCGCCGCTGAGTCACTCGTCCCGCGGCTCGATCCACAGCGCCTGCGCACTGCCGCAGAGCTCGCCGTCCTCGCTGAAGACGGCCGTGCCCGCGCCGTGCTTGCGGCCCTCGGACTCGAGCC
This sequence comes from Pseudomonadota bacterium, assembly GCA_021792555.1. GTDB lineage: Bacteria > Pseudomonadota > Gammaproteobacteria > Steroidobacterales > Steroidobacteraceae > 13-2-20CM-66-19. Next base: position 19,526 of record JAJYUL010000001.1, on the reverse strand, counting down.
GCCAGCCGATCACGGTGCAGCGCTCTCCGATGTGCACCCGGCGGTTCAGGTGCGCGGTGAACTCCCCGAGCAGCATCATGCGATCGTCCGGACTGACGGCGTAGAAGCCCGGACAGTCGAGCGCGGCCGACATGAACTCGGGACGGACCTTGCCGTCGCCCGCCTCGAGCGAGGCGTCCGGGACCCAAGGCGCAGCCACGAGACCGCGCTCCGGCAGCGCTCCGGCGAAGATGCGCAGGCCGTCGCCCCGCGGCCGCTCGGTGCCGCAGACGAAGCAGGTGGGGAAGCGGTGATGGCGGAACCCGGCGTAGTGGCGGGAGGCTTCCACGGCTTCGAAGTACGCCGGCGCCGGGGGCGGGGTGAGGGTCAGCGTGGCCGGCCTCGCCGAGCCGATCTGCTGCTCGCCGAGGACAATGGCGAGCGTCCCGTCCGGCAGCGTCTGCACCTCGAGCGGCGTATCGAGCGGGGGTGGCCGCAGCAGCCGCACCGTGACGGTCTGCGCCAGGTGCGCCGCGACGCAGCCGGCGAAGTACCCGCCGTTGGCGGACTGCGCCGGCCCGCGGAAGCGCCGGGCGATGGTGAGCGTGGCCATGCGGGGCTCACATTACCACCAGGCGGCCCCGCGTGCGCTACACGCCCGCGCGGCCGCGCAGCGTGCGCAGCCATTCGGCCGGATCGCCTCCCCGCTCGAGCACTTCCACCAGCGCCGAGCCGATGATCACCCCATCGACGTGTCCGCGCAGGCGCTCGAGCTGCTCGCGCCCCCGGATCCCGAAACCGGCGCACACCGGGACCCGCGCGTGGCGGCGCACCCGATCCAGGTACCCGGTCACTTCCGCCGGCACGCTCACCGTACGGCCCGTCGTGCCGGTCGCCGTGACCGCGTAGAGAAAACCCTGGCTGCGCGCGCAGATGCGCTCGAGGCGCTCCTCCGGGGTCACCGGGGTGACCATCTGCACCAGCGCGAGGCCACGGCCCGCGAGCGCCTCGTGCAGCGCATCGCCTTCATCGAACGGCAGATCGGGCACGATCAGCCCCGCGACGGCCGCGCTTTCGGCCGCGCGCGCGAGCGGCTCGAGGCCGAAGGCGAGCAGCGGGTTGAGGTAGCTCATCAGGACCAGCGGCGTTTCGAGCGGCGGGTCCATCGCCTCGAGCTCCTCGAGGATCCAGCGCAGACTCACGCCCTGCTCGAGCGCGATGCGGCTGGAGCGCTGGATGGTGACTCCGTCGGCCATGGGGTCGGTGAACGGCACGCCGATCTCGATCACGTCGGCCGCCGCCGCGAGGCGGCGCAGATCGGCCTGAAACCGTTCGCGTTGCGGAAAACCCGCGGTGAGGTAGGCCACCAGGGCCGGCTCGCCGCGCTCGTTGGCGGCGCCGATGGCCGCGCCGATGCGTTCGTGAGCGTTCATACGGTCTGCGCCAGGAGCGTCTGCTGCAGCGTCGGCATGTCCTTGTCGCCGCGTCCGGACAGGCACACCACGAGGGTGCCGCCGGGATGGCTGCGCGCCCAGCGTTTGGCGCCGGCGAGCGCGTGCGCGCTCTCGAGGGCCGGCAGGATGCCTTCGTATTGGCACAGCGCGCGCACCGACTCGAGGGCCTCCTCGTCGCCCGCGCTCTCGTAGCGCACCCGTCCGATGCGCGCGAGCAGTGCGTGCTCGGGGCCGACCCCGGGGTAGTCGAGGCCGGCGGACACTGAGTGGGTCTCCTGGATCTGGCCGTCCTCGTTCTGCAGCAGCATCGAGTAGCTGCCATGCAGCACGCCCGGCCGCCCGAAGGAGAGCGTCGCGGCGTTGCCACCGAGCGCGCTGCCGCGCCCGCCGGCCTCCACGCCGATGATCTCGACGTCCGGATCGGGCACGAAAGCGTGGAACATCCCGATCGCATTCGAGCCGCCGCCGACACAGGCCATCACGGCATCGGGCAGACGGCCGGCGGCCTGCTGGAACTGCGAGCGCGCTTCCCGCCCGATCACCGCCTGCAGCTCGCGGACCAGGTACGGGTAGGGGTGCGGCCCCACGGCCGAGCCGAGCAGGTAGTACGTGCCGAGCGGATCGGACACCCAGTCCCGCAGCGCCTCGTCGATGGCCGCGCGCAGTGTGCGGTCGCCGCTGGTGACGGGCACCACCGTGGCGCCGAGCAGCCGCATGCGCCCGACGTTCGGGGCCTGGCGCTCCATGTCGATCGAGCCCATGTAGACCGTGCAGGGCAGACCGAGGCGCGCGCAGGCCGCGGCGCTCGCCACGCCGTGCTGACCGGCGCCGGTCTCGGCGACGATGCGCCGGGCGCCGAGCCGGCGGGCAAGCAGCGCCTGGCCGAGCGCGTTGTTGATCTTGTGCGCGCCGGTGTGCGCCAGATCCTCCCGCTTCAGCCAGATCTCGGCGCCCCATTCGGCCGAGAGGCGCGCCGCGAAGGTCAGCGCCGTGGGCCGGCCCACCCAGCTGGCGAGCTCCCCGGCGAATTCCTGCTGGAAGGATGGGGCGTGCAGATGCTCCCGCACGCCGGCGCTCAGTCGCTCGAGCGTCGGGATCAGCGTCTCGGGTACGTAGCGCCCGCCGAAGGGGCCGAAGCGCCCGTGCGCATCGGGAAATCGCCCTGCCACCAGATCGGCCAGGGCATCGGTTGGATTCACACTCATATCGGCTCCTGCAAAGCCGCGAGCGCAGCGCGCGCCGCGGATACGAATCGGTTGATCTGCTCCGGGCTCTTCACGCCGGGGCGCGCTTCCACGCCGCTTGACACATCGACACCGAACGGGCCGACCGCCGCGATCGCGGCGGCGACGTTCCCGGCGGTGAGTCCTCCGGCGAGCACCAGCTGCGCGCGGCGCGCCGCCCCGGCGGCGCTGTTCCAGTCGCAGGTGCGGCCCGAGCCGCTCGCCGCCCCTTCGAACAGCAGCCGCGCGGGCAGGGGCTGTCCGGCGCGCCACCCGCGTACGACCGGCAGGCGCTCGAGCGCATCCGGCAGGCGAAGGCGCTCCAGATCCTCCGCGTCGCTCTGCAGCACGTCGGGTCGGAACCCGCAGAGGATCTCATCGACCAGCGGTTGCGCGGGGTGGCGGGTCACCGCCACGCAGCGCACCTTGCCGCGGGCGCACTCGGCGAGCCGGCAGGCGAGTTCGACCGTCACGCGGCGCGGCGACTCGGCGAACACGAAGCCGATGGCGTCGGCGCCTGCCGCCAGCGCCGCCTCGACCGCCTCGGGAGTGGTCATGCCGCAGATCTTGATCCACATGTCAGCCGCCCGCCCGGCCCGCGCAGCCCGCCGCGACCATCGCCGCAGCCAACGCCGCGGGATCCGCGGCGCGCATCAGCGCGCTGCCAACCAGCGCCAGATCGTAGCCGGCCCTGCCCATGCGCAGCGCATCCTCGGCGCTCGTCACGCCGCTTTCGGCTACGCGGGGCAGTGCTCGCGGCAGCAACGGCGCGAGCGCCTCGAGCCGGCTCGGCACCACTTCGAGCGTGGCCAGGTCGCGGCAATTGACTCCGGCGAGCAGCCCTGCCGGGCCCAGCCGTGCCGCGACCGTCCGCAGCCGCTCGATGTCCTCGGCATCGAACGCCTCGAGCAGCGCGAACAGGCCCAGCTCACGGGCCCGCCCGATCATCGCCTCGAGCCGCTCCTGCGCCAGCATGCGCACGATGAGCAGCACGCCGCCGGCGCCGGCCGCGCGCGCTTCGGCGACCTGATAGGGGTCGACCAGGAAGTCCTTGCGCATGACCGGCACGCCGAGCGGCGCAAGCGCGGCGGCGGCGCGGCGCAGATGCTCCAGGTCGCCGTCGAAGCGCTCGGGCTCGGTCAGCACCGAGACGGCCGCGGCGCCCGCGGCGGCGTAGCCGCGTACCCGCGCGGCCACGTCGGTGTCGGCCCCGCCGAGGGGGCCGGCGGCCGGTGAGCGCAGCTTCAGCTCGGCGATGAGGCCGAACCCCCCAGGGCTCAGGCGCAAGGCCGGAGCGCTCGCCTGCGCGCGGGCGAGCGCCAGCATGCGCGGTTCCGGGCAGGCGGCACGTGCCGCTTCAGCGCGCGCGCGGCTCGAGGCGGCCATGTCGGCCAGAAAGTCACGGCTCATGCGCCGACTCCGACACGCTCGAGACTCTGCAGCACCCGCGCCGCCGCGCCCTCATCGATCGCATGCGCAGCCCGCTCGATGCCCTCGCGCGGTCCGCCGACCTCCCCGGCGACCTCCAGCGCCAGCGCTGCCCCGAGCAGCAGGCAGTCCCGGTGCGCCCCGTGCGCCTGTCCGCAGAGCACCGCGCGCAGAGCCTCGGCGTTGTGCCGTGCATCGCCGCCGGCGAGCGCGGCCGACGGGCAGCGCGCGAGCCCGTAATCCTCCGGCCGGCGCTCTTCGCGCCGCACCTGACCGGGCCGCACGTCGAACAGCGTGAACGGGCCGACCGGCGTGGGCTCGTCCCAGCCTTCCGCGCCGTGGATCACGAAGGCCCGCTCGATGCGCATCCCGGCGAGGCTGTCGGCCATCAGCTGCGCGACCGGCAGGCTGAACGCCCCGATCAGGCGCAGCGGCGGCTGGGCCGGATTGGTGAGCGGCCCGAGGATGTTGAACACGGTGTGCACCCCGAGCGCACGGCGCGCGGCGGCGACCGCCTGCGTGGCCGCGTGGTAGTGCGGCGCGAACAGGAACGTGAAGCCGCATTCGGCGAGGCACTCGCCCGCCGCGCGCTCATCGAGGGGCATCGGCAGGCCGAGCGCCTCGAGCACATCGGCGCTGCCGGCGCGGCTCGAGACGGAGCGGTTGCCGTGTTTGATCACCGGCAGACCGCAGGCGGCGGTGAGCAGCGCCGTGCCGGTGGAGATGTTCAGGCTGCCCGAGCGGTCACCGCCCGTGCCGACGATGTCGATGGCGCGCAGGCCCGCGGGCAGCGCAGGCTGTCGCGCCAGGCGGCGCATCGCCTCGGCGAAGCCGCGCACCTCGTCGGCGACGGCACCCTTGGCGCGCAGCGCCGCGAGCACCGCGCCGATCACGGCCGGGGCAGTCGCCCCGTCGGTCAACAGCCCGAGCAGCTCCTCGGCCTCGGACTGGGTCAGGTCGACGCCCTCGAGCAGCCGCTCGAGCAGATCACGCACGGCGGCCATCCGCCTCTCCAACGGCGCGCACACCGGCGGTCTGCTGCAGAAAGTTGCCGAGCAGCCGCGGCCCTTCGGGCGTGAGGATGCTCTCGGGGTGAAACTGTACGCCCTCCACCTGCAGCGTCGCGTGGCGCACGCCCATGATCTCCCCTTCCTCGGTGCGCGCGCTGACGGTGAGTTCCCGCGGCAGCGCCTCGGGCGCCGCGATCAACGAGTGGTAGCGCCCCACCTCGCACGGCGCGGGAAGCCCGGCGAACAGTCCGAGCCCGTCGTGGCGGATCCACGAGGTCTTGCCGTGCATGAGCCGCCCGGCCCGCACCACCTTGCCGCCGAACGCCTCCACGATCGACTGGTGTCCGAGACAGACTCCGAGCACCGGGATGCGCCCGGCGAATGCGCGGATCATCTGCATCGAGACGCCCGCATCGCGCGGCGCGCCCGGTCCGGGGGAGATGCACAGGTGCGTCGGAGCGAGCCCCTCGGCTTCGGCCACGTCGAGCGCATCGTTGCGCAACACGCGCACTTCCGCGCCGAGCACGAGAAACGCCTGCACCAGGTTGTAGGTGAAGGAGTCGTAGTTGTCGATGAGCAGCAGCCGCGGCATCAGAAACCCTCCTCGGCCATCTCGAGCGCCCGCGCCATCGCGCCGCTCTTGGCGAGCACCTCGTCGTGTTCGGCCTCCGGGATGCTGTCGGCGACGATGCCGGCTCCCGCCTGGTAACTGTACTCATCGCCGCGGAACACCAGCGTGCGGATGGTGATCGCGTGATCCATGTCGCCGCGCGCGCCGAAATACCCGACGGTGCCGCCGTAGAGGCCGCGGCTGACCGGCTCGAGCTCGTCGATGATCTGCATGGCGCGCACCTTCGGCGCGCCGACCAGTGTCCCGGCCGGAAATGCCGCGGCGAACAGATCGAAGGCGTCGCTTGCATCCGCCAGCCGACCGTTGACGCCGCTGACCATGTGCATCACGTGGCTGTAGCGCTCGATCGAGCGGTACGGCTCGACCGTCACGCTGCCGGCGCGCGCTACGCGCCCAAGGTCGTTGCGCGCCAGGTCGACCAACATGACGTGCTCGGCATTCTCCTTCGGATCGGCGCGCAGCTCCGCCTCGCGCGCCGCATCGAGCGCCGGATCATCCGAGCGCGGGCGCGTGCCGGCGATGGGCCGCAACTGCGCCGTGCCGTCCTTCAGGCGCACCAGCGCTTCGGGCGAGGAGCCGACCACGGTCACCTCGCCGAGCGCGCAGTAGTACATGTAGGGCGAGGGATTGATCAGACGCAGCGCGCGATAGGCCTGGAAGGGCTCGAGGTCGTGACGGCCGGAGAAGCGCGAGGAGAGCACCAGTTGGTAGACGTCGCCCGCGGCGATGTATTCCTTGACCCGCCTGACCCCTGCGATGTATTGCGCGCGGCTGCTCGAGGCGCCCGCGGCGCTGCAGCGGCCGCGGCGGCCGCCGGCGGGCAGCGCCCCGCGCAGCGCCTGGATGATTTCCGTGCGCAGCTCGCGGCGCTCCTGCTCGGTGCCGGCATGCAGCAGGGCGATGCCGCGTGTGAGGTGGTCGAACACGAGCAGCGAGCGCGGCGCGACGTAGTGCAGCGCGGGCACCTGGGGCTCCTTGCCGGCCGGCGCAGGCAGGCGCTCGAAGAAGCGTACGACGTCGTAGGCGGCGTAGCCGACCAGCCCGCCGGCGAGCGGCACGCCGGGGATCTGCGGCCCGGGCGAGGGGGTGCGCGAGAGCGCCGCGCGCAACCCGTCGAGCAGCTGCGCGGCGGTGCGCGGAACGGGGCGGCGCTCGGCGCCGATCGCGAAGCCGTCGCGGTCCAGACGCACGGTGAGCGCTTCGCCGAAGCCGATGAAGGAGTAGCGGCCGACGCGCTCGCCGCCCTCCACGCTCTCGAGCAGAAAGTGCGGCGCGAAGGCGCCGAGCTTCATGAACGCCGAGACCGGCGTGTCGAGATCCCCTGGTATGTCGAATGGCTGCTTCAACGCGTTCTCCAAAACATTCGGGCATTAAAAAACCCATCCCGGCGTGCGTCCGGAATGGGTTTTGTCTGTTCTGCGGCTGTCTTGCGCGGAAAACTCAGCAGCCCGAGGCCCACTCCGGAGGGGGAGCGCGCCACCACCAATGACGGTTGGTCGGATGAGGCTGAAGCATGGGCACGAGCCTATCACCACCGCCGCACGCGATACAATACCCGCCCGTTCCCCCGCGCGGGTGCTTCGCCATGCCGTCCTTCGATGTGGTCTCCGAACTCAATGCCCACGAGCTCGCCAATGCCGTCGACCAGGCCAACCGCGAGCTCTCGCAGCGCTTCGACTTCAAGGACACCGGCGCGCACTACGAGCTCGAGGAGCTGACCGTGACGCTCAGCGCGCAGGTGGATTTCCAGCTCAAGCAGATGCTGGAGATCCTCAAGCTGCGCCTCGGCAAGCGCGGCATCGATCTGGCCTGCCTCGATGTCCAGGAGCCGCAGACCACCCTGTCCTCGGCGCGTCAGGAGGTGCGGCTGAAGCACGGCATCGATGCGGACACCGGCAAGCAGATCATGCGGGTGCTGAAGGACTCCAAGCTCAAGGTGCAGGGCAGCATCCAGGGCGAGAAGGTGCGCGTCACCGGCAAGCAGCGCGACGATCTGCAGGCGGCCATCCAGCTGCTGCGCACCGCCAAAGTGGCCGTGCCGCTGCAGTTCAACAACTTCCGTGATTGAGAGTGCGCGCGTGATCGGCGCGTCCCGGCTGATCGCGGGCCTGTGGGTCGCGTTCGCCGCGATCTGGTTCGCCTCGGCGCTGTTCACCAAGCGCACCCGCAGGCGCGCGCCGTGGAAGACCTGGGTGGCGCGTCTGGCCATCATCGCGGTGCTCGTCGCGGCCAACCTGCGCTTCGGGCCCGGCGGGCAGGCGCTCGCCGCGCCGCCGCGCTCCTGGCAGTGGGCGGGCGCGCTGCTGTGCGCGCTGGGCCTGGGATTTGCCGTCTGGGCGCGCATTCACCTGGGACGCAACTGGGGCATGCCGATGTCGCTGCGCGAGGGCCACGAGCTGGTCACGACGGGCCCCTACGCCTATGTCAGGCATCCGATCTACACCGGCATCCTGCTGGCGATGCTCGGATCGGCGCTGGCGGTGGCGCTCGCGTGGCTGTGGGCGCTCGCGCTGTTCTTCGTGTACTTCCTCTACAGCGCATTCACCGAGGAGCGCATGATGAGCGAGCAGTTTCCCGAAGCGTATGCCGCCTACAAGGCGCGCTCGCGGATGCTGATCCCGTTCATCTTCTGAGCGCATCGCTGGCCTCCACCCGCAGCGGACTGCGGGTGGAGGCCGGTCTTACGCGGCCTCGGCTGCCGGCTCGGTGTCAGCGAACCGCGTGGCCTCGAGCACGCGCGCCACCGCGTGCACTGTTGCGGCGATGCGTACGGCGCTCTGCACCGCTTCACGGCCCATTCCTTGCCCGCGCACCTGCCGCTCGTGTGCGGCGATGCAGCTGCCGCAACCGTTGATCGCCGACACGGCCAGCGAGAGCAGCTCGAAGTCCACCTTGGCAATGCCGGGATTGCCGATCACGTTCATGCGCAGCCGCGCCGGCAGGCTGGCGTATTCGGCGTCCCCGACCAGGTGCACGAACCGGTAGTAGACGTTGTTCATGCCCATGATCGCGGCCGCCGCGTGCGCCGCCTGGCGGTGAGGGGCGTCCAGGTGCGCCGCGGCGAGCGCCTCGATCTCGGCGGTGAATGCCGGATTGCGCGAGGCGGCCGCGGCGGCGAGCGCCACCGCCCAGATCTGCCTGTCGGTGAGTCCCGGCGCTCCGGGCGCGCTCAGCACGCTGGAGAGATTGAGCTTCAGGTCGCGGGCATACTGGGGCAGCGCATCGCCGATCGCATCGAGTGTGTTCATCGCACTCTCCTTCGGGCCACTCAGGCCACCTTGATCGTCGCTTCGCCCTGCTTCCAGTTGCACGGGCAGAGCTCATCGGTCTGCAGCGCATCGAGCACGCGCAGTACTTCCTCGGGGCTGCGCCCGACGTTCAGGTCGGTGACGTAGACGAAGCGGATGACGCCCTGCGGATCGACGATGAACGTCGCGCGCTGCGCGACGCCCGCCTCGGCGTCGAGGATGCCGAGCCGCATCGACAGCTGACGCTTGATGTCCGAGAGCATGGGGAAGGGCAGGTCGCGCAGCTCCTCCTTCGCGTTGCGCCAAGCGAGGTGCACGAACTCGCTGTCGATGCTGACGCCGAGCACCTGCGCGTCGCGCTCCTTGAACTGCCGCTCGAGACGGCCGAAGGCGGCGATCTCGGTCGGGCAGACGAAGGTGAAGTCCTTCGGCCAGAAGAACACCACGAGCCATTTGCCCGGGAAGCTCTTCTCGGTGAAGGGCTGAAAGGCGCTCGTGACCTCGTGGGTCACGACGCCGGTGAGGGCGAATTCCGGAAAACGCTGACCGATCGCTAACATGTCGCGGGCTCCTCGAAGAGTGCGTGTGGACGGATTCCCCGGCGGGGATGGCGGCATGATGCGGTCCGCCGCTTCATTGATCCAATCGATTGATCGTATAATCTCGATAGACGCTGTATATCAGCCTGCCCCAGCGAGGAGCGACGCCGTGCCGGACATCAAACTGAAAGACCTGCGCTACCTGGTGGCGGTGGCCGACACCCGGCATTTCGGACGGGCCGCCGAGCGCTGCTTCGTCAGTCAGCCGACCCTCTCGGCGCAGCTGAAGAAGCTCGAGCAGTCCCTCGGCGTGCAGCTCATCGAGCGTCAGCCGAACAACGTCGCGCTCACCGCGGCCGGCGAGCAGATCGTCGGGCGCGCGCGGCGCATTCTGGAGGCCTGCGAGGAAGTCACGACGCTCGCGCGCTCGCACCGCGACCCGCTCGCCGGGACGCTGCGTGTGGCGCTGCTGCCCACCATCGGTCCGTATCTGCTGCCGCACATCGCGCGGCCGATCCAGCGGACGCTGCGCCGGCTGGAGCTGCATCTGCACGAGTATCAGACCGCGCCGATGCTGGCGAAGATCAGGGCGGGCGAGTTGGAGCTCGGGATCCTCGCTCTGCCGGTGGACCTCGATGGGCTCGAGGCGCGCGAGCTGTACAGCGAGCCGTTCAAGGTGCTGGTGCCCGAGCGTCACCCGCTCGCCGGCCGCGAGCGGGTGCAGATGAGCGATCTGGAGGGCGAGTCGCTGCTGCTGCTCGAGGAGGGCCACTGCCTGCGCGACCAGGCGCTGGCGGTGTGCAGCCGGGCCGGCCTCGGCGAGCGCCAGGACTTCAGAGCCACCAGCCTCGAGACGCTCCGTCAGATGGTGGCCACTGGCGCAGGCGTCACGCTGTTGCCCCAGTTCGCCACCGAAGGCGCGTACGGCAACGCGCGGGGCGTGACCGTGCTGCCGTTTGCCAAGCCCGTGCCGAGCCGCCGTGTTGGGGCGGTGTGGCGCAAGACGACCGCGCGCCGCCCCGCGATCGAGGCGGTCTGCGATGTCATCGCCGAGCGCATCGCGCGCACCGGGCGGCTGGGCGCGCCCTGAGTGCCGCCCCGGGGTGGCATAATCACTCCTGCCGTGAGCCGACATTCCGCAGTCACCGACCACGTAACGCCGTATGACCGCTTCTGCCGCAGCGACGCCGAAGTCGAGCGGCTGCTGCTCTCGGGCGAACAGCGTCAGGCGCTCGAGGCGTATTTCGGCGCGAGCGAGTACGGCGAGCTCGCGCAGCTGGCCGGCGCCGCGGCGCGCCGCCCCGTCGAGGAGCCGCTGCCGCACGTGTTCATCGTGCCGGGCATTCTCGGATCGCAGCTTGGGGTGCGCCGGCGCGCGCCGCTGCCGGATGACGTGCTGTGGCTCGATCCGCTCGACATCCAGGGAGGGCGGCTCGCGCTGCTCGATCCTGAGGCGGGCGCGCCCATCGTGCCGCTCGGCGTCGTGCTCTACTCGCACCTGAAACTCAAACTCCGGCTGCGCGCGGCGGGCTTTCACGTCACCCTGCACGATTACGACTGGCGGCTCGACATCGACGCGCTCGGCGAGGCTCTGGCGGCGCGGCTGCGCGCGGCCGGGCCCGGGCCGCTCGCCGTCGTCGCGCACAGCATGGGTGGCCTGGTGAGCCGCATCGCGCTCGGCCTGCCCGGCACTTCACATGTCGGGCGCATCGTGCTGCTGGGCACGCCCAATCACGGTGCCTTCGCGCCTCTGCAGGCGCTGCGCGGCACCTACGCGGTGGTACGGAACATCGCACGGCTGGATCTCGGCCGCTCGGCCGCAGAGTTGGCCGAACAGGTGTTCGGCGGCTTCCCGAGTCTCTATCAGATGCTGCCGGCCTCCCTCTGCGACGGTCGCGACCTCACCGAGCCGCAGCACTGGCCGGCATGGGGCCCGATGCCGCGCCCGGCGCTGCTGCACCGAGCGCGGCGTTTTCGTGAGGCACTGCCCGCACCCGATGCGCGCTTCACGGCGATTGCCGGTGTGGGTCGCAAGACCGTCACGGCGGCGGCCGGCGGGCACGACGGATTTGTCTATACGGTGACAGGCCGGGGCGATGGGACCGTTCCCGCCTCGAGTGCCGCGCCGCCTGGCATGCAGGCGTACTACACACGCGCGGCGCACAGTGACCTGACGTGTGACGCGCAGGTGGCCGCGGCGATCATCGACGTCCTGAGGTCAGGAACCACCGCACGCCTGCCGTCGCGCTGGGTGAGCCGTGCGCGGGCATCCGCGACGATCAGTGATCGTGAGCTCGAGGCCCTGCCTGCCGGCAAGCTCGACTGGGCGCGCCTGACGCCGCGGCAGCGTCAGACATTCCTCGACAGACTCAACGAGCCGCCTCCGCTGCAACTGCGCGTGCACCGCCCGAGATGACGAGTGAGCCGGCTCTGCCCGGCGCGCCCCTCAGAGCAACTCCGCGCTGGTCTCCAGCACGCTGTCCGCGCCTTCCTCGACGACCTGCGCCAGCCCCAGCGCACGGGGCAGTACCTGCTTGGCGTAGAAATGCGCAGTGCGGATCTTCGCTTGATAGAAGGCGCGGTCCGCTCCGCCGAGTCCGGCGGCCGCCAGCGCAGCGGACTTCGCCAGCAGCCACCCGCCGATCACCACGCCGCAGAGCTTCAGGTACGGGACGGACACGGCGAACCCGCGCGCGGGGTTGGCAGCCATGCTCTGGAGCAACGAGCCGGTCGCCTGCTCGAGCAGCGTCACCGCCCGGGCCGCTGCATCGCGTGTCTGAACCACGGCAGCCTCCGTCGTGCTGATCGCCTGCAGCTCCCGGCGCATGTCCGCCAGCAGGGCGGCCATCGCGGCTCCTCGGTCACGGGCGAGCTTTCGGCCGAACAGGTCGTTCGACTGGATGCCCGTCGTGCCTTCGTAGATGGTCGTGATGCGCACGTCGCGCACGTACTGCGCCGCGCCGGTCTCCTCGACGAAGCCCATGCCACCGTGCACCTGCACGCCGATCGCGGCGGTCTCGTTGCCTGTCTCGGTGCACCAGCCCTTGACGATGGGGATCAGCAGCTCGCCGCGCTCGAGCGCGGCGCGGCGGACCGCCTCGTCGGGATGATGCGCGCCGAGATCGAGCTGGGAGCCGGCATAGAGCGCCAGTGCGCGCGAGGCCTCGGTGCAGGATTTCATGGTGAGCAGCATGCGCCTGACGTCGGGGTGCTCGACGATCGGCGACGGCGCATGGCCCGTGGCGAGCGGGGATTTGCCCTGCAGCCGAGTGCGTGCGTATTCGGCTGCCTGCTGGAACGCACGCTCGCCCACGGCGTAACCCTCGACGCCCACCGCCAGCCGCGCGGTGTTCATCATGACGAACATGTATTCCAGGCCATGATTCGGCTCGCCGACCAGGTAGCCGATCGCTCCCTTGCCGCGCCCGTACTCCATGACGCAGGTCGGGCTCGCATGAATGCCGAGCTTGTGCTCGATGGACAGGCAGCGCACCTCGTTGCGCTCTCCAAGGGACCCGTCGGGGCCGACCAGCACTTTCGGCACGATGAACAGCGAGATGCCCTTGACGCCCGGCGGCGCCCCATCGATGCGCGCGAGCACCATGTGGATGGTGTTCTCGGTGAAGTCGTGCTCTCCCCAGGTGATGAAGATCTTCTGGCCGAACAGGCGGTAATGATCGCCCTCGGGGACCGCGCGGGTACGGATCTGCGCCAGGTCCGAGCCCGCCTGCGGCTCCGTCAGCACCATCGTGCCGGTCCACTCGCCGCTGACCATCTTGGGCAGGTACAGCTGCTGCTGCGCCTCGGAGGCGCACTGCGCCAGCGCGTGCACCGCGCCGTGCGTGAGCATGGGACAGAGCTTGAACGCAAGGTTTGCCGACGCCAGGATCTCCTGGACCGCATTGCTGAGTGCCTGCGGCACATGCTGTCCGCCGAAGCGCGGATCGGCGCCGAGCTGCGGCCAGCCGCCCGCCGCGAACTGCCGGTACGCGTCCCGGAACCCTTCGGCGGTGCGCACCCCGTCGGGGCTCCAGTGCGCCCCTTCGCGGTCCCCCGGGCGATTCAGCGGATCGAGCACCGATTCGGCAAAACGGGCGGCTTCCTCGAGGATCGAGGCGCCGAGCTCATCCGAATAGTCGGCATAAGCCGGACAGCCGGCCAGGGCGCCGGTGCCCAGCAGTTCCTCGAGCACGAAACGCAGCTCTCTCAGCGGCGCGCGATACATGGTCGATCTCCGCGGACGGGGATTATTGCGCTTAGTTTAACCGTTTTTGAGCCATATCCTACTCCCGAGTAATATTCCTTCCCGCCGGTAGGTTACGGTCCTCCGGGAGGCTAAGGCGGCGCCTCCGCCCCCGGGACCGGCCGATGGGGCTCGCCTGGCAGGGGCGAGCCGATCGGGCAAGGCGGTCCGCGCGCCGCGACGCATATGTCAAACCCCGGAGCGCGCACCGCCGCAACGGCCGTGAATATGACAAGCCGTTATGACAAACATCAGCCGTCCGGCTTTCGTCAAACCGAAACGCGCCGGCCAAACGCGAGGGAGTTCACGGCGGCGCGCGCCGCATGCTGTCACTCTTTGCCTACAGCAAGCCCTTACACACCAAGTCTCGCTCTCGCTCTGCCATGGGAAAACTCGTGCATTCGGCGGCGCTGCACACCGCCCGCTCCGGGAACCACAGCTCCGCCGATGCGGCCGATCCGCAGAGCGTCGAGTCGATCGGCCGGCAGCTGTGCACGGCGCTGCCGCCGCTGCGCCTGCACTCGGTCTCGATTTACGACAACCAGTGCAATGTGTTGTGGTTGAGCGAAGGTGCGCTCGGCCCGGATGAGCACGCGCTGGTGACGGATGCTCTGGAGCAGCTCGGCGCCGGTGACGGCAGTGAAGGGTTCGAGCAGCGTGTGGAGGACGGGCGAGTCGCGGTCTTCCTGCCGGTGCGTGCGTCCCGGGCCGCCGTCACAGGCATGGTCATGGTGTTGGCGGACACCAAGGCCACGGGCGAGGGTCTGCTGGGGCGGATCGCGACCGCGTCCGTGTACGCGTTGATACGCGAGCTCGCGGCGCTGATCCCGCCCGCCGCGCCGCGCCGCGTCGATCACGATCCCACCGGACTGCTGCTGTCCCTCGCCGACGATACGCCGCCGCCCGAGGCGGTGAGTGCGCCGCCGCGCCGCGGGGCGGACCGCGAGCTCGCGCCGGCGGCGGTCGAGCAGATTCTCGAGCGCGGCGAGTTGGCGCTCGAGCTCGAGCCGGAGGTGCCCGCAGTGGCCCCGGCCGCGAGCACGCCCCCGCCCGCTCCGCCGGCGCCGCAGCCACCGGTGCTGCAGCCCCCGCCGGCGGCACCCGCGCCGTCCGCCGCGGCGCCCCCCGCCGGGCCCGCCGAACACGTCGCGCTCGAGGTGCTGCCCTTCGTCAAGCTGCGCACCGGCGGGCGGATGCGCCGCTTCGAGGTGCTCCCTCGCGGCACCCCCCGGCAGAATCGCGATCCGGCTGCGCTCGATGCCCTCGCCGTCGAGGCGCTGCTGGCGTGGATGGCCGCTCACCGGCCGGACTGGACCCTCGAGCCCACCTGCTTCACGCTCAATCTTTCGATCGCCACGCTCGAGGACGAGCGCTTTCTGCGGCAGGTGGCGGGCAGCTTCAGCCGCAGCGGCATTTCCCCCGAGAGCGTGGGCTTCGAGATCGCCGAGCCGCTGTGCACGCAGCGGCGCGCCCAGGTGGAGCGATTCATCGGCGGCTGCGAGCGCCTGGGCTGCTTCGTGGTGATCGACGGATTCTCGTTCGAGTCCGCGGTGGTCCCGCTGCTGCGCTCCAAGGCGGTGCGCCTCGTCAAGATCGATGCACGGCTGAGCACGGCCGCACTGAAGGACAAGCTCGCGCAGGCGCTGGTCGTGGCGATTGTCCAGGCGGTCAAGGTGCTCGGCATTCACTGCGCCGCGCAGCAGATCGAATCGCAGCAGGCGCTGCGCTGGCTCACGGCCGTCGGATGTGATTTCGGACAAGGATCGATTCTGGCGCGGCCGCTGCCGATCGCGCGGCTGCAGGCGCCGGCCGTGGCGTGACGCGCTGCGCATCGAGGCGCCGAGATAGGGTAAGCTTGCGCACCTGCCGCAGCCCGAGACGCGGTGTGCGGCGCGAAAACCATGAAGATCAGGACCGTCATCGTCGACGACGAGGCGCTCTCGAGACGCGGCATCGAACGGTTGCTGCGCAAGACGCCGGACTTCGAGGTCATCGCCGAATGCGGCAATGGCCGCGATGCGATCGGCTTGATTCAGCAGGAGCACCCGGATGTGGTGTTTCTGGACATCCAGATGCCCATGCTGTCCGGATTCGAAGTGCTCGCGCGACTGCCGCAGGAGAGCGTGCCCCTGGTGGTGTTCGTCACCGCCTTCGATCAGTACGCGCTGCGCGCCTTCGAGGCGCGCGCGGTGGACTATCTGCTGAAGCCGCTCGATGAACGCCGGGTCGAGATGACCCTGGAGCGGGTCCGGCAGAATCTCCAGGCGCGCCACGCCGTCGATCAGCGCGACAAGCTGATGGAGGTCGTGGCCGAGATCACCGGTTCGGGCGAGCTCGAGCTCGAGACGATTCTCGAGCACGGCAGCAACGCGATCGAATCCAGCCACCCACACATCCTGCCGATCCGCCAGGGCCGGCACACCGCGCGCGTGCCGGTGGCCTCGATCCAGTGGATCGATGCGGCGGGTGATTACATGTGCGTGCACGCGGAAGGCGATACGCACATCCTGCGCGGCACGATGAAGGAGCTCGAGGGGGTCCTCGATCCGCGGATGTTCCAGCGCGTGCACCGCTCCACGATCGTCAATCTGCGCTACGTGAAGAGTCTGCGCGCGCACATGAACGGGGAGTATTTCCTCACCCTCGAGGGCGGGCAGGAACTGAAGCTCTCGCGCACCTATCGCGACAAGATCGAGATTTTCCTCGGCAACAGCCCGCTGCAGCGCAGCGCGGCCGACTAGCGCCGCCGTACTGCGCTCAAGTTCCGCGCGAGCGCCGCGCCCGCCAGGGCGGGCCGAGCGCTGCCTGGAGACGGCGGCTGAGCGGGCCGCTGCGGGGCGAGCGCAGCCGGAACGTCACCGTGCGCACGTAGTCGGGAACCGTCCAGCGGAAGCGCGAGCCGGCCGGGAATACGTGCGTGTCACCGCTGTGCAGGCGCCGGCTCACGCCCGCGATCTCGACGATCGCGCAACCCTGCAGCACGTGAACGATCTCTTCCGTGGGGTATTCCCATTGGAAGCGTCCGCCGGTGCAGTCCCACATGTATGCCGCCGCGGTGCCATCGGTGCTGTGCGCGAGCGCCTTCTCGCGGGCGAGCGGATCGCCGTCGAGGATCCATGCGGACGGGATGGGCGCCGGCTCGAGACCGTACGCCTCCCTCGGTCCCGCAACCGGACCCTCGAGCGAGACGGTTTGCTCGAGCAGATCGAGCTCGGGCGGCGTCGTGCCCGGCGGAGCGGATGAGGCAGGTTGTGGCGGCTTTGCCAAAAGAGGTTCTCCACGACGGCGCGAACTGGCGGTGGCCCGCCCCTGCAGCGCCGGTTCGCTCCGCGCAAGGGCGGGCGGACCGATCATCGAGCGCAGCATACGGTTCGCAGGGCCGGTATTCCGTGAGTTGCCGCACAGGGGATTGCCGGGAGGGGGAGGGCCTCGGTGCGGATTCCGCAGTCCTGTGGCGCACGCTACACTGCCTCGTGTGCGGGCGTGCAACCGCCCTGCGCAGGCGGTTGCACTGCCGAAGACCGATTGTGAAGGGGCGTCGCGATGAATCGAATTTGGCTCCAGTCCTATCCTCCGGGCGTTCCGGCCGAGATCGATCTGAAACGGCTGAGTTCGCTGGGGGAGCTCGTGGACCATGCCTGCACGGCCTACCGCGATCTGCCCGCCTACGAGCAGTTCGGTACCACGATGAGCTACGGCGAGCTCGATGAGCTCACCCGCGCGTTCGCCGCCTGGCTGCAGTCCGTGGGTCTGACGAAGGGCGATCGCATCGCCATCATGCTGCCGAACTGCATGCAATATCCGGTGGCGCTGTTCGGCGCTCTCAGGGCAGGCCTCGTGGTGGTCAACACCAATCCCCTTTACACGGCGCGGGAGCTCACGCATCAGCTCGAGGACTCCGGCGCTCTGGCCATCGTGGTGCTGGAGAACTTCGCGCACGTCCTGCAGGAGGCGGCGGCGCACAGCCAGTTGAG
Source organism: Pseudomonadota bacterium (assembly GCA_021792555.1). Lineage (GTDB taxonomy): Bacteria > Pseudomonadota > Gammaproteobacteria > Steroidobacterales > Steroidobacteraceae > 13-2-20CM-66-19. Next base: position 1,797 of record JAJYUL010000001.1, on the reverse strand, counting down.
GCACATCCTGGTGACCGCCGTCGGGGATTTTCTGCCGGCGCCGAAGTCCTGGATCGTCAACTACGTGGTGCGGCACCGGCGCAAGCAGGTTCCTCCGTGGAACATTCCGCAGGCGATCTCGCTGCGTGCGGCGGTGCGCGCCGGCCGCGCAATGCGCTGGCGCCCGGAGCCGCTCGGCGGCGATGATCTGGCCTTTCTGCAGTACACCGGCGGCACGACCGGTGTCTCCAAGGGCGCCATGCTCACCCACGGCAATCTCTGCGCCAACATCCTGCAAGCGCTCGCCTGGATCGACGGCCACTTCTCGGGCGAGCCCGGCACTTTGATCACGGCCATTCCGCTGTATCACGTGTTCGCCCTGACGGCGAACTGCCTGTTGTTCGCTTATTTGGGCTGGAAGAACGTCCTGATCATCAACGCGCGCGATTTTCCCTCGCTGGTCGCGGAGATGAAGCGTCATCCCTTCGAGTTCTTCAGCGGCGTCAACACGCTGTTCAATGCATTGCTGCACACCCCTGGGTTTTCCGAGGTCGATTTCAGCCACTTGAAGATCACCCTCGGCGGCGGCATGGCGGTGCAGGCCGCCGTTGCCCAGCGCTGGAAGGAAGTGACCGGCAAGATCCTGAGCCAGGCATGGGGTCTTACCGAAACGTCCCCCGCGGTGGCCATCAATCCCATCGACGACGATTTCAACGGCTCGGTCGGTCTGCCGATTCCCTCGACTGATGTTGCCGTCAAGGACGAGGCGGGCAACGATCTGCCGATCGGCGAATCCGGCGAGGTCTGCGTGCGTGGCCCGCAGGTGATGCGCGGCTATTGGAACCGGCCGGATGAGACTGCCAAGGTGCTCTCACCGGACGGATGGCTGCGCACCGGCGATGTCGGCTACATCGACCAGCGGGGGTTTGTATACCTGCAGGACCGCAAGAAGGACATGATCCTGGTGTCAGGATTCAATGTCTATCCCAACGAAGTGGAGGAGATCGCGGTCACGCATCCCGGAGTATTGGAGGCCGCTGCCATCGCGCAACCCGATGAGCACTCCGGCGAGGTGGTCGCGCTGTTCGTGGTGCTGAAAGACCCCAAGGTGAGCGCGCAGGACATCATCGAACATTGCCGCAAATCGCTCGCTGGCTACAAGGTGCCCAGGCATGTCTACTTCCGCAATGAACTGCCGAAGAGCAATGTGGGCAAGATCCTTCGGAAGGAACTGCGGGCCGAACTTGCAGGCTGATTTCAGCTGAAAAGCAAAACGCCGGCATTTCCTCAGGAAATGCCGGCGTTCGCTTGGTGGTGTCGAGTCGCCTTAGGGCCTGAGAAAGCGCAATGGCGGCTTCAATCGCTTCAGCCGCACCTGCTCACCCACTAACTGCCACTGCCGATGATGCCGTTGGTGGCAGCACCACTGCCGATGATGCCGTTGGTGGCAGCACCACTGCCGATGATGCCGTTGGCGGCAGCACCGCTGCCGATGATGCCGTTGGCGGCAGCACCGCTGCCGATGATGCCGTTGGCGGCGGCACCGCTGCCGATGATGCCGTTGGCGGTGGCAGCACCGCTGCCGATGATGCCGTTGGCGGTGGCACCGCTGCCGATGATGCCGTTGGCGGCAGCACCGCTGCCGATGATGCCGTTGGCGGTGGCAGCACCGCTGCCGATGATGCCGTTGGCGGCAGCACCGCTGCCGATGATGCCGTTCGCGGCGGCGCCACTGCCGATGATGCCGTTGGCGGCAGCACCGCTGCCGATGATGCCGTTGGCGGCAGCACCGCTGCCGATGATGCCGTTGGCGGAGAT
>JAJYUL010000012.1 GCA_021792555.1 Pseudomonadota bacterium | reverse complement strand
CCGATCTCGCGCGGGCCTCGTGACTGTCGCGGGGGCCAGCGTCGGCAACGCAGTTCTGTTGGCGATCACCGCGATCGGGCTCGTCGCATTCATCGCATTGCTGAGCGAAATCTTCGAGATCGTGCGCTGGGCTGGATCGGTCTATCTGATCTGGCTCGGGGTCAACGCGTGGCGGGCCCACGGCCCGCAACGGACGGCATTTCTGCCGGCGGCGAAACGGTCCTGGCCCAGCGTGTTCCTGCAGGGATTCCTGATCGCGATCACCAACCCCAAGGCGATCGTCTTTTACATCGCCTTTCTGCCGCAGTTCGTCGATTCGCAGCTGCCGGTCCGACCGCAGCTTCTGGTGTTGATCGGGACAATGATCGTCATGGGCCTGCTCTCCGACGGGGCGTATGCGCTACTTGCCGGGCGTGCGCGGAGCTGGCTCACAGCTCCCGGACGGCTCCAGCTGCACCGCCGCATCAGCGGCACACTGTTGATCGGTGTCGGCTGCGCTCTTGTGCTTGCCCGGCGGGGGAGCTGAATCGTCATCCGGGCGATGTTCCCCAGAATTCGCGTGCTGCGGGAATGGGATGGGACAAGCGGATGCAGGCGGATCAGCCGAGCGCAATCCGGGGGGGGAATCGATCGATGTGCTGCTGCGGACGGCCAGAGGAGATTTCTGGTGAGCGGGTACCGCCTGCCCAAAGCCCGCTTCCTCGGCCAGTCGGAAGCTGCCTGCAGCCGCTGCCAAAGGCTGCCAGATTTGCTCAGGCAACCCCGCGCGCCCTAATCCCTTCCTCGCGCCTGCCTTTGTCCGGCCGGTCCGACGGTACTGCACAGTCCCTCGAGAATGCGCACAAAGCGCCGCACACGGCTCCTGGTGCCGTCGCTCGCAAGTATTGGTCGGGGCAGGGAGATTCGAACTCCCGACCCTCTGCTCCCAAAGCAGATGCGCTACCAGACTGCGCCATGCCCCGATCGGTGCCGCAACGGGCGGAAAGTCCGGGCGGCAGGGCATGATATGCGAGAATAAGCGCCTTCCGAAAGGGCTCAGGGTCGGACGGTCCATGACGGCACAGGTGATTGACGGGCGCACGCTCGCGAGCGGGGTCAAGGCTCAGGTGCGCGCAGCGATCGAGGCGGCCGTGGCGCGCGGCCGGCGAAGACCGGCGCTCGCCGTCGTGAAAGTCGGCGATAATCCTGCTTCCGAAGTCTATGTGCGCAACAAGCGCAAAGCCTGCGAAGAGGTGGGAATCCGCTCGGTGGCGCACGATCTGCCCCGCTCCACCTCGGAAATCGAGCTCCTCACTCTCATCGATGCGCTCAATCGGGACCCGGAAATCGATGGGATCCTCGTCCAGCTGCCGCTGCCGGACCAGATCCAGTCCACGGCCGTCATCGAGCGCATCGACCCGGCCAAGGACGTCGACGGCTTTCATCCCTATAACGTCGGACGCCTGGCGCAGCGCATCCCGCTCATCCGCCCCTGCACCCCCTACGGGGTGATCAAGATGCTCGAGCACATCGGCGCGCCCCTGAAGGGCCAGCACGCGGTCATCGTCGGCGCCTCCAATATCGTCGGGCGGCCCATGTCGCTCGAGCTGCTGTTGATGGGGGCCACGACGACCGTGTGCCATCGCTTCACGGCCGATCTGGCCGCCCATGTACGCCAGGCGGACATCCTGGTCGTGGCCGCCGGCAAACCCGGCCTCGTGCCCGGGGAATGGATTAAGCCCGGCGCAGTGGTCATCGATGTGGGGATGAACCGGCTCGACAGCGGGCGTCTCGTGGGCGATGTGCAGTTCGAGGCCGCCCGCGAGCGGGCGGGGTGGATCACCCCCGTGCCCGGCGGCGTCGGCCCGATGACGGTCGCGATGCTGATGCACAACACGTTCGAGGCCTTCCATCGGCGCACCGAGCCGGCGCGCTCAGGCGCAGTCGGCTAGGAGCGCCGCCAATCGGTCGCCCCGCCCGGCCGGTCCTCGAGCACCACGCCGGCGGCGGCGAGTTCGTCGCGGATCCGGTCGGACTCCGCCCAGTTCTTCGCCTTGCGGGCCGCCGCCCGCGCCGCGATGCGCTGTTCGATATCCGCGTCGCTCAGCGCGCCACTCGCCGCACCCGTGGCCCGCACAACCGGCTCCAGAGTGGCGCCGGGCCTGCCGTGGCGCAGCCAGTCCTCCGCCGGCACCCCGAGCAGTCCCAGAATGCCCCCGAGGCTGCGCAGCCGCGCGGCGAGCGCCGCCGCCTGCGCCGTCTCGCCCGCCGCCCGGGCGGAGTTGATCTCGCGGGCAAGCGTCTGCAGCACCGCCAGCGCCTCGGGCGTATTGAAATCATCGTCCATGGCCGCCTGAAAGCGCGCCGCGTGCGCAGATTCGGCCGGTTCGGCCTCCGGCAGCCCGCGCAGCGCCAGATACAGCCGCTGCAGCGCCGCATCGGCCTGCTCGAGCTGCTCGAGCGAATAGTTGATCGGGCCGCGGTAGTGGCTCGAAAGCACGAAGTAACGCAGCACCTCCGGATGGCGCAGCGCCGGCAACACTTCACGCACGGTGAAGAAGTTGCCGAGCGACTTCGACATCTTCTCGTTGTCGACATTGACGAAGCCGTTGTGCATCCAGATCTCGGCGAAGCGCTCACCGGTGGCCGCGCACGACTGGGCGATCTCGTTTTCGTGGTGCGGGAACTTCAGATCCATGCCGCCGCCGTGGATGTCGAAGTGCGCGCCGAGCAGCTCCACCGACATGGCCGAGCACTCGATGTGCCAGCCCGGACGCCCCCGCCCCCACGGGGAATCCCACGCCGGCTCGTGCGGCTTGGCGTGCTTCCACAGCACGAAATCGAGCGGATCGCGCTTGGCCTCGTCCACCTCGACTCGCGCCCCGGCGCGCAGGTCCGCCAGGCGCTTGCCGGAGAGCCGCCCGTAGCCGGCGAATTTCGCCACCGCGTACATCACATCGCCGTTCGGCGCCGCGTAGGCATAGCCGCGCTCGATGAGCTTGCCGATCATGGCGATGATGGCCGGCAGGTGCTCGGTGGCGCGCGGCTCGAAATCCGGCCGCACGATGCCGAGGGCGGCGCAGTCCTCGTGCATGGCCGCGATGAACCGGGCGGTGAGCACCTCGATCGTCTCGCCGTTCTCAGCGGCCCGTCTGATGATCTTGTCGTCGATGTCGGTGATGTTGCGCACGTAGGTCAGGCGGTAGCCGCTGTGGCGCAGGTAGCGCGCAACCGCGTCGAACACGATCATCATGCGCGCATGGCCGATGTGCAGATAGTCGTACACGGTCATGCCGCAGACGTACATGCGCACCTCGCCGGGCACGATGGGGGTGAGCGGCTGTTTCTCTCCGGTGAGCGAGTTGTAGATGCGGATCATGGTTGTCCTAATGTGCTCTCATGGCGCGCCGCGCCGCCCAGGCGCTCACGCGAAGCGCGCGAGGCGCCGCTCGGCTTGGCCCGCCGGCATCGCCTGCAGGAGGGGGGCGAGTTCCGGGCCATGGCCGAGCCCGGTCAAAGCGAAGCGCAGCGGACGGTAAAGCTGCGCGCCCTTGCGGCCGCTCGCAGTGCGCGCGGCCGCCACGATCGCCCCCAGATCATTGCCGTTCGCGGAGGCGGCGCGCGCGGCCGCCGCGAAAAACGCACTGCCGGCCTCGCGCACGATCTGCTCGCCCTCGGCATCGAGCGCCGGTGCGGCACCGAAGACGATCTCGACCCAGGGCTTTGCGTCCTCCGGCAGCACCACGTTCGGCAGCACGGCGGCGCAGAAGGCGCCCGCCGCCTCGGCGCCGATTCCGGCGGGCAGCAGCGGCTCGAGCCAGGCGCGCGCCTGCTCGCCCGAGAGCCGGTGAGCGGCCGCCTTCTGCCAGACCCGCAGCTGCTGCTCGTCGAAATGCGCCGGTGCGCGGCCCAGGCGGCCGACGTCGAAGGCGCCGGCGAGGACATCGAGCCCGAGCAGGTCATGCTCCGGGCTCGAGTGTCCGAGGCGGAAGAGGTAGTTCACCAGCGCCTCGGGGCGATAGCCGCGTTCGCGGAATTCGCGCACGCTGGCCGCGCCGTGCCGCTTCGAGAGCGGCGCGCCGTCGGGTCCGAGGATCAGCGAGATGTGCCCGTAGCGCGGCGCGGGCAGGCCGAGGGCCTCGAGAATCAGCAGCTGGCGCGGCGTGTTGGCCAGGTGATCCTCCCCGCGCAGCACCTGGGTCACCCCCATGCTGGCGTCGTCCACGGCATTGCAGAAGAAGAACGCCGCCGAGCCGTCGGCGCGGCGGATGACGAAATCGCCGATGTCATCCGACAGGAAGCTCTGCGTGCCGTGCACCAGGTCGGTGAACTCGATGCGCCGGCCGCCCGGCACCCTGAAGCGCAGCGTCGCAGCCAGACCGGCGGAGCGCTTGCGCCCGCGCTCGCTCTCGGTGAGTTCTCGGCACGTGCCGGGATAGCGCGGCGCGCGTCCCGAGGAGCGCTGCGCGCGACGCGACGCCTCCAGCTCGAGCGCGGAGCAGAAGCACGGATAAACCGCCCCCTGGCGCTCGAGCTCGGCGAACAGCCGCGCGTAGAACGCCCCACGCTGCGACTGGAAATACGGTCCGAGCGCATCCTCGCGGCCGGGGCCGGCGTCCCACTCGAGGCCGAGCCAGGCAAGGTCGGTGAGCAGCCCCTCGGTGTGCGCGGCGCGGCTGCGGCTGGCGTCAGTATCCTCGACCCGCAGCACGAACCGCTCTCCCGCGTGGCGGGCCAGCAGGAAGTTAAAGAGCGCCGTGCGGGCGTTGCCGAGGTGCAGCTCGCCCGTCGGGCTGGGGGCGAAGCGGGTCGCGCCGTGCGCGAACGTCCGGCCCGTTGTGCTGTCCATTTCTGCCATGGTGGACAATAGTACGGGGTTTAACCAGGCGCTGCTAAGATGGCGCGCCTGTGCGAGTCACTGGGAGAACCAATGCACGACCGGAACTGCACTGCTGCGCGGCACACCGTCCTTGGCGCCGCGGCGACACTGCTCGCGGCCTTCACTCTGACTTTGATCACCGCGGCTCCGGCCAGCGCGCAGTCCGCGCAGCCGAACCCCGAGGTGCTCGTCACCACGAACATGGGCTCGTTCGTCATCGAACTGCGGCCGAACCGGGCGCCGCTTACGGTGGCGAACTTCCTGCGCTACGTGCAGACCGGCTTCTACACCGACACTCTCATCCACCGGGTAGTCGCCAACTTCATCATCCAGGGTGGCGGCCATGAGGCCACGCCGCCCTACGCGCTCAAGCCCACCGGACCGCCCGTGGTCAACGAGTCGGGCAACGGGCTGGTCAACAAGCGCGGCACCGTCGGACTTGCCCGGGGCCCGAACCCGGATTCCGGCACCTCCCAGTTCTACATCAACCTGGTCGACAATCCGGACCTCGACCCGCTGCCGACCCGCTGGGGCTACACCGTCTTCGGCAAGGTGATCCAGGGCATGAACGTCGTCGAGCGCATCGGATTGCTGCCGACCGGCTCGTTCGGGCCGTTCAAGTCCGAGGCGCCCCTGAAGCCGGTGATCATCGAGAGCATCACGCTCGTCACCCCGTCGCAGTCCGGCGCGCCGGCGAGCGGCGCCGCCGCGCCGGCGAGCCCCTCGGGGACCAGTACGGCGGCGGGGAAATCCACGGGCGCCGCAGCGCCGCCGTCCGGCACCGCAAAGACCAAAGCGGCGGCCCAGAGCGGCACGGGCTCGACAACGGGCGCGAGCTCCGCGGCCCAGCCGGCAGGCGCCAAGGACGCGACCGGCTCGGACGGGGCGAAGAGCACCAAGACGCCGGCATCGCCCACGAGCCCGCCGAGCCCCCCGCCGAAGTCGTGACGCGCGAGGCGGCCGCTGCGGTGCCCGGCTTCCCGGGTCGCTGTCTCTTCGTCTCCGACGTCCATCTGGATGCGGTCGCGGGGGCCGCCGAGGCGCAATTCCTCCAGTTCCTGCGCACCGAGGCGGCGGGCGCCGATGTGCTCTACATCCTCGGGGATCTGTTCGAGTCGTGGGTGGGCGATGACGCGCACAGCCATGGCGCGGTGCTCGAGGCGCTTGCGGCGCTCAGCGCAGGCGGAGTGACCTGCTTCGCGCTGCATGGCAATCGCGACTTCCTGCTCGCCGAAGGCTTCCGGGAGCGCAGCGGATGCCGGCTGCTACCGGATCCGGTCGTGGCCGAGCTCGGGGGGGAGCGGGTGCTGCTCACCCATGGCGATGCCCTCTGCACCGACGATCACGCCTATCAGGAACTGCGCACCATCGTGCGGGACGCGAGCTGGCAGCGTCGCTTCCTGTCCCTGCCGCTTGCCACGCGGCAACTTCTGGCGGATGAAGCACGGGCGGGCAGCCGCGCCCATACGTCCCGTACGCAGCCGCGCATCATGGACGTCAATGTCGCTGCAGTGGGGGCTGCATTCCGCGCCACACGCGTGCGCCGCATCATCCACGGCCACACGCATCGGCCAGCGCTGCACGATGAGCAGATCGACGGCCATCGCGTCCAGCGCATCGTGTTGGGCGCCTGGTACGAGCAGGGCAGTTACCTCTCGTACCAGGACGGCCGTTACGAGCTGCGCGCCCTGCCCCGATGAGCCGGGGCGCTCACCGGGACAGAGCCTCGCGCACTCAGGGCCTCGGCGGCCTGGGCGGCCTGGGCGGCGGCGGGTTGCCCGGGCCGACGCCCATACCCATACCCATACCCCGACCCATGCCCATGCCCATGCCATGCGGCCCCATGCGCCGCATCATGAACCACCGGTGCGGCGGAATGAGCACCTTGAATTTGGCCATCTGCGCGGGGCTGAGCACTTGAGCCATCTTGCTCATCATTTCCCGTTGCGCCGCCACGTGCGCCGCCCGTGCCGCGCGCATTGCGCGCATCACCTGCACCATGCTCGCGCGCATCGCCGCATGCTGCTGCTCGATAATCGCCTTGATCTGCTGCTGCTGCGCGGCGCTGAGGTCAAGCAGCACGGTGAGCTGGTGCAACCGCCATTTTTCCATCGCCTTCATGCGCATGGTCATGGCGCGCGTGGCCCAGCCGGGCGGCGGCACCGGCGCCGGACTTTGCGCCAGGGCAATGCTTGTCATGCCCGCGAGCGCCAAAAAAACCGCAAAACGCTTCATGGACCTTCCTCCTTCGATCACTGAGCCTGCCCACAGTGTAACGGCGAGGCTGCGCAGGCGCCGTAAGCAAATGTAGCGCCGCCGGCTCAGCGCCGCGGCAGACGCAGCTCGGCTTCGAGCCCGCCCTCCGGCCGGTTGCGCAGCCGCAGCGTGCCGCCGTGCGCCTGCGCCACGTCCCGCGCGATGCTCAAGCCCAGGCCGGTTCCGCCCGTGTCGCGGTTGCGGGAGGACTCGAGGCGGAAGAACGGCTCGAACACCTGCTCGAGCGACTGCGCTGCAATCCCCGGTCCCTCGTCGCGCACCAGGATGCGCAGCACCGCGCCGTCGTGCACTTCGATATGCGCGCGCTCACCGAACTTGACCGCGTTCGAGACCAGATTGGTCAGGCAGCGCTTCAGCGCCTGCGGCCGGCCGGGAAACGGCGCATGCGCCCGCCCGGTGACGCTCAGCTCCTGGCCCATGTCCTCGAAGCCGCGCTGCACCGACTCGACGAGCGCGTCGATGTCGAGCGGCTCGACGGCCTCCTGCTCGTCCAGACCCCGAAACAACGCGAGTGCGCCGTGCACCATCGCTTCCATCTCATCGAGCTCGCGCCCGAGGCGCTCGCGCAGCGCCGGGTCGTCGATCAGCGTCTCGACCTGCAGGCGCAGGCGCGTCAGCGGCGTCTTCAGATCGTGCGACATCGCCGCCAGCACCGCCGTGCGGCTGTCGAGATAACGATGCAGGCGCTCCTGCATGCTGTTGAACGCCCGCGCGGCCTCACGCAGCTCGCGCGCGCCCTGCTCCGCCAGCGGCTGCGTGCGCCTGCCGCGGCCGATCGTCTCGGCGGCGCGCGCCAGTCGCGAGAGCGGCCGCGTGATGCCGCGCGCCGCGACATACAAGGCCGCAATCAGCACTGCCACCAGCAGCGTCAGGTTGACCAGCAGGCGCGGCGGCAAAACCACGGATGGGGAGAGGCGCGCCACGCGGAACGCAAGCGCCGGGGCGCCAGGTCCGCTCACCTGCACGTCGTAGAACCCGGCACGCCGATCCGGCGGGCCGAATGGCGGCGGTGGAACGGGAATGACCGCGCCCGCAGCGGCCGCTGCGGGCGCGAGAGTGACGCGGTAACCGCTGCCGAGCTCGCCGCGCAACCGCCGCACCAGCAATGCGCGCGCGTCCGACGCGAAAGGCAGACGGATGAGCAACCCCGGAAGGAACCGGCCCCGCCTCGCCCAGTGCCTGCGCAGCCATCCCGGCCGATGCATGCCGGGAGGCATGGGCGGGCGCGGCATCGGCGGCCGCGCCCGCATCGGCCCGAGCGGCCCAAGCCCGCCGCTGAAGCGCAGCCGCTCCAGGGCGCGCGAGCGCTGCCGGGGCGGCAGCTGCGCGAGCATGAAGGTGATTTCGCTGATCCGCCGCGCCCACAAACGCGTGCTGACCTGGGTCACGACGCGCTGCTCGTTGCGCGCCACCAGATACAGACTCGCCGCCTGCGCGAGCAACACGCCGGTGACCGTGGCGGCGATCAGCCGTCCGAACAGCGATTGCGGCCAAAGCCTCAGGCGCATGCGCGCACCCGCCCTCGCCTCACTCGGTCTCGACCGGCACGCCGATCACGTAGCCCTGGCCGTAGACGGTCTTGATGATGCGCGGGGAACGCGCATCATCCCCGAGAACCTGCCGCAGCCGGCTGACCCGCACGTCGATGCTGCGATCGAACGGATCGGCCTCCCGGCCGCGCAGCAGCTCGGCGAGCTGGTTGCGCGTCACCACCCGGTTGCCGGCGGACAGCAACACCGCGAGCAGGCGGTATTCGGCGCCGCTCAGCGGCACCTCGCTGCCGCCGCCGATCAATGAGCGGCTCGTGGTGTCCAGGCGCCAGCCGCCGAACAGGAAGGCGCGCACGGCCTGCGGATCCGGATCGAGCGAGGCGTGCGCGCTGCGGCGCAGCACGGCGCGAATCCGGCCGAGCAGCTCGCGGGGATTGAACGGCTTGGCGACGTAGTCGTCGGCGCCCAGCTCCAGCCCCACGATGCGGTCGACGTCTTCCCCGCGCGCGGTCAGCATGATCACCGGCAGCTGCGAGTGGCTGCGCAGTTCACGGCAGACGGACAGGCCGTCCTCGCCAGGCAGCATCAGGTCGAGCACCAGCAGGTCGAAATGCGCGCGCTGCATCGCGCGGCGCATCTGCACGGCATCGGGCACCGCAGTCACGCGCATGCCTTCCTTTTCCAGATACTGACCCAACAGCGAGCGGATCTCGCGGTCGTCATCGACAATCAGCAGATAGGGATGATCGGCCATGGCGTGCCCTCGTGCGCCAACGATACCGGAGCGCGCCGGGGGCGCGCCAGAGCCGCCCCGCCGCTGCGCGCCGCGGCTACAATTGCTCACAAACCGGGACGTTGCGGGGCGAGTTTCAATCCGATCACCAGATCCGCGACGTTGGTCCCGGTCGGCCCGGTGCGCAGCAGCGCCCCGGCCGCCGCGAGCGCCGTCCCCGCATCGGCGCGCCGCAGACACTCGTCGGCGTCGAGCCCCTGCACGGCGATGCGCGCGCAGGTCTCCCCATCGACCACTGCGCCGGCGTCCTGCGTCGGGCCGTCGATGCCGTCGGTGCCGGCCGCGAGCAAAGTCAGATGCGCATAACCGGCGATCAGCCGCGCCGCGGCGAGCGCCAGGTGTTGATTGCGACCGCCACGCCCGGGGGAGGCCGGCAGCTGCACGGTCGACTCTCCGCCCCAGACGCGCACTTGCGCCTCCCCGAGCGCGAGCTCGTGCGTGAATTGCGTCGCAAGGCGCTGCGCGTCGCCGGCGAACCGCGCCGTGGCGCGCCGCACCGTCAGGCCGCGCGCGCGCGCGGCCTCGCTGACGGCGTCCATCGCCATGTCGATCGAGGCGATCACTTCGCGATGGATCCGGTCTCCGCCCGCAGCCGGCGCGAGAATCCCCGAGCCGATCACCGCCGGGTCATCGCCCGGCACGTCGGAAATCAGCAGTGCCCGCCCGCTGCGCGCCCCGAGCCGCGCCGCGAGCCGTCCGCCCTTGATCTGCGAGCAGCGGGCCCGCTCGGCATTGAGCGCGACGATGTCACGGCCCGCAGCGATGCCGCGCTGCGAGATGCGCACGAGCTGCTCGAGGCTCACCCCGGGCATGGGCACTTCCACGAGCGCCGATGCGCCGCCCGAGATCAGAAACAGCGGAATGACCTGCGCCGGCAGCTCATCGAGCCACCCGAGCAGCCGCGCGCCGGCGCGCAGTGAGCGCTCGTCGGGCAGCGGATGGGCGCTCTCGAGGATCTCCACAGCGGCGGTTGCGGCAAGCGCCTCGGCCCCGTGCCCGGGCGGAGTGACCACCAGCAGCCGCTCGAGCGCCGCCCCAAGGGCATCGCGCGCGCCGAGGGCCATGGAGACGGCCGCCTTGCCGATCGCCGCGGCCCAGATGCGCCCGGCCGGCTCGCCGCGCAGCGCCTCGCGCACGCAGCGGCGCCCCTCGACGCGGGACACGCCCGCCCGGTACAGCTCGATCAGCAGCTCGCGAGGCAGCCCGGCGGCTGTCGGGCGGTCAGCCACCGTGAACGATTTTCAGCGCGCCGCGTGCGTCGCGGCCGCGCTGCTTGGCCTCATCGGAGCGCTCGCGCTGCAGCCGCTCGAGGTACTGCGACGTGATGTCGCCGGTGATGTAAGAGCCGGAAAAGCACGAGGTGTCGAACTCCTCGATCTGCGAGTCCTCGTGCTTGCAGGCGGCGATCAGATCCTCCAGGTCCTGATAGACGAGCCAATCGGCTCCGATCAGGCGCATCACCTCCTCGACGCTGCGGCCGCTCGCGACCAGCTCGCGCGCCGCCGGCATGTCGATGCCGTACACGTTTGGATAGCGCACCGGCGGGGCCGCTGAGGCGAAATAGACCTTGCGCGCGCCCGCCTCGCGCGCCAGCTCGATGATCTGCGCCGAAGTGGTGCCGCGCACGATGGAGTCATCGACGAGCAGCACGTTCTTGCCGCGGAACTCCAGGTCGATGGCGTTCAGCTTGCTGCGCACCGACTTCTGCCGCTGCTGCTGGCCCGGCATGATGAAGGTGCGGCCGATGTAGCGGTTCTTGGTGAACCCCTCGCGGTACTTCAGACCGAGCCGCTGGGCGAGCTGCAGCGCGCTGGTGCGGCTGGTGTCGGGAATCGGAATGACCACGTCGATGTCGTGGTTCGGCCGCTCGCGCAGGATCTTCTCGGCGAGCCGGTCGCCCATGCGCATGCGCGCGCGGTAGACGGAAATGTTGTCGATCTTGGAGTCCGGACGCGCGAAGTAAACGTACTCGAAGATGCACGGGGTGTGGCGGGTTGCGGAGACGCATTGATGCGAGTGCAGCCGGCCCGCCTCATCGATCAGCACCGCCTCGCCCGGAGCGATGTCGCGCACCAGACGGAAACCGAGGCTGTCGAGCGCCACGCTTTCGGAGGCGAGCATCCACTCCTTTCCCTGCGGGCTGTCGCGCTCGCCGAGTACGAGGGGGCGGATGCCGTTGGGATCGCGAAAGCCGACGATGCCGTGGCCGATCACCATGGCGAGCACCGCAAAGCCCCCGCGGCAGCGCCGATACACCGCCTCGAGCGCCGCGAACACATCCGCCGGCGTCACCCGGGGCGTGCCGATGCGCTGCAGCTCGGAGGCGAACACGTTGAGCAGCACCTCTGAGTCGGAGCTGGTGTTGAGGTGACGGCGGTCCTCGCGGGTGAGCACCTCCGCGAGCTCGGCCGAGTTGGTCAGGTTGCCGTTGTGCGCCAGGCAAATGCCGTAGGGGGAATTGACGTAGAACGGCTGGGCCTCCGAGGCGCTGTCGCAGCCGGCGGTCGGATAACGCACATGGCCGATGCCGACGTTACCCTTGAGCTCGAGCATGTGCTGTTGCTGGAACACGTCGCGGACCAGCCCGCTCGCCTTGCGTACGCACAGTCCGCTCTCGCCGCTGGTGGCGATACCGGCGGCATCCTGCCCGCGATGCTGCAGCACGGTCAGCGCATCGTAGAGGCGCTGGTTGACCGCGCTCGTGCCGACGAGCCCGACGATTCCGCACATAAGCTACCTCACAGCCGCCCGGCCCCGACCAGCGTCCTCAGCCCGCTTGCGATCGACTTGCCATAGGGAATCAGGATTGAATGGCGCCACCAGCTCTCGGAATCAAGGTGCAGCAGCTCGGCGAGTATGACGAAAACCCCGAGCAGCACCGCGCCGCGGGCCGCGCCGAACAGAAAGCCGAGGAAGCGGTCGGTGCCGCTGAAGATAGACAGGCGCACGAAGTGCCCGACGATCGCTCCGATCGCCATGCCGACCAGCAGCACGAGCGCGGCGATGATCACCCGGGCAGCCCAGATGCGCACCTCGGGGGCGGACAGCAGCCCGCCGAGGTGCGGCGCGAGGCGCGGCCCGAAATGCCAGCCGAGAAACAGCGCCACCAGCCAGGCGGCGAGCGCAATGGCCTCGCGTAGAAAGCCGCGCACAGCCCCGACCACTGCGGACAGGAAGATCGTTGCGGCCACCACGTAGTCGGTGATGTTCATGCCGTCACGCGCGCTCGGTCCCAGGCCTGCGGGCCGATCCCGCGCGCTGCGCCGCCACCGCCTGGCCGTCGGGCCGATGGCGGAAGGGTGTCGCTGTGCGGCAGCCGCGGTAGGCGCATCATCAGTCGGACGGCTCCTGGGGGCGCGGATTGTACAAGAGCACCGCACTGCCCGCTTGGCGTCATGTCACTGCCGCAGGAGCTCGCCCTTGAACCCGAGCCCGCTCAGGCGCCGGGCCAGCGCCAGGGCGGCCGGCCGGCCGCGCACCGACCCGCTCGCCACACGCCAGAGCAACCGTCCGCGGATATGCAGCGGGGTGATGCGGACCGGGATACCCCGGGCGCGGACCCGCTGCGCCAGGCGCAGCGCATCGGCGTGGAATGCGAACACCCCCAATTGCACCGCCCAGCGCGGCCCGGCGGGCGGGCGCGCGGCGGCCTGCCGCGCGACGGGCCGGGCTTGCGGCACCGGCTTGGCTTGAGCTCGTGGCCTCGGCTGAGGTCGAGGCGCTGCAGGATGCGGCCGCACCGGCACGGCCGCGGCCTTGGCCGTCTGGGCGGGCGACGTCTCAGCGGGCCGAGGCGCCGCCGCGGTGGGGGCCGTATCGGCGCGCGCCGGGGCCGCCGCGCTCTTGTGGGTTGGCGGCGGCGCGACGGCCGGCAGGGCGGCGGCGCGCGCACCGGCGGACGCTGAAAGCGGCAGGGTGTAGGTGTGCACCGCCGCGGTCCCGGCGGAGGCAACAGCGGCAGTGGCACCGGCCGACGGGGCGCCCGCGGGCGTCACCTGCGGCGGTCCAGTCAGCAACTCGGGAACCAACAGCACGATCAGCGCCACGAGGATGATGGCGCCCGTCAATCGTTCTTTCACCGCTCCGAGTATACTCCAAGCCACTGCAGCGCCGGCCCGACTGTGTACACCGAGCCGCACACGATCACACGGTCGCCGGGCTGCGCCGCACGAGACGCTGCGGCGCAGGCGTCAGCTACCGAGTCAAACAGCTTCGGCGCGCGCGCGACCGCCGCGAGTCGTTGCGCGAGCGCCTGCGCGCTGGTGCCGCGCGGACCCGGCAGCGCGCACAGGAACCACTCATCGAGCACCGGGGCGAGCGCCGCGCCGATCTGCGCCGCATCCTTGTCTCCGAGGATGCCCACCACCGCAAGCGTCCGTCCGTGGGAGGGACGCCGGGCGAGTTCCGCGGCGAACACCTCGGCCGCCGGGGGGTTGTGCGCGATGTCGAGGATCCACTCGATCTCCCCCGGCACCACCTGGAAGCGCCCGGCGAGGTGCACCGCGCCGAGCGCGGCGCTCACGGCCGGCGCATCGAGCGCCGCAAGCACGGTACGCACGTGCGGGGCCGCCGGGCCGTCCGCGAGCGCCTCGATTGCAGCGAGCGCGCTCGCGGCGTTGCGGTACTGGATCGTCCCTTCGAGCCGCGAGGGTGGCAGACCGCTGAGCCGAAGGTGCGCGCCGTGATAGCTCCAGCGTCCATCCGCGCCGACCTGCCAGCGGTAATCCCGCTCGGCCACGATCGCCCGGGCGCCGAGCCGCTCGATGGCCGCGTAGACGCTCGCGGGCATCTGCGCCGTGCCGAGCACCGCGGGGCGGCCGGGCCGGAAGATGCCCGCCTTCTCGGCTCCGATCTGCTCCAGCGTCTCCCCGAGCCAGTCGCGATGATCGAGCCCGACCGAGCACAGCACGGCGGCATCCGCATCGAGGAGGTTGGTCGCATCCAGCCGCCCGCCGAGGCCGACCTCGAGCACGGCGAAGCGCACGCCGCGCTCTGCGAACAGCCAAAGCGCCGCCAGCGTGTTGTACTCGAAGAAGGTGAGCGTCTCGGCGCCGCGTGCCGCCTCGATGTGCTCGAACGCACTCACGAGCGCCGCATCCTCGACCTCGCGGCCCTGCAGGCGGATGCGCTCGTTGTAGCGGATGAAATGCGGCGAGGTGAACAGCCCCACCGAGGCGCCCGCCGCGAGCAGCAGCGCCTCGGCGTGTGCCGCGGTCGATCCCTTGCCGTTGGTGCCGGCCACGGTGATCACGGTGCAGGCGGGCTGATCGAGGCCCAGGCGGCGCGCCACGGCCGATACGCGCTCGAGCCCCAGGTCGATCGCGCGCGGGTGCGCAGCCTGCTGCCGCGCCAGCCAGTACTCGAGTGACTCGCTCATACGCCTCTTGGCGCTGCGGCCGGCCCGGCGCGGCGCGTGACGGTTACGCCGCGGCGGCCGGCTTCTTCAGCAGCAGCCGCAGCACCGAGGCGATGCGCGCGCGCATTTCGCGCCGGTCCACGATCATGTCGAGCGCGCCGTGTTCGAGCAGGAATTCGCTGCGCTGGAACCCCTCGGGCAGCGTCTCGCGCACCGTCTGCTGGATGACGCGCGGACCGGCGAAGCCGATCAACGCGCGCGGCTCGGCGAGATTCAGGTCCCCGAGCATCGCCAGACTCGCCGACACGCCGCCGGTGGTCGGATCGGTCATGACCGAGATGAACGGCAGCCGCGCGCGCTTCAGCTGCGCGAGCGCCGCCGACGTCTTGGCCATCTGCAGCAGCGAGTACAGCGCCTCCTGCATGCGCGCCCCGCCGCTGGCGGTGAAGCACACCAGCGACTTGCGCTCGGCGATGCAGTGATCGACGGCGCGCTTGAAGCGCTCGCCGACGACCGAGCCCATCGAGCCGCCGAGGAACTGGAACTCGAATGCGCAGGCCACCACGGGCAGCTCCTCGAGCGTGCCGGCCATCACCACCAGGGCATCGGCCTCTGCGGTGGTCTTCTGCGCCTGCGCCAGGCGGTCCTTGTAGCGCTTGCTGTCGCGGAACTTCAGCGGATCTTCCGGATAGATGCCTGCGGCGAGCTCCTGGGCGGAGCCGGGATCGAGAAAGGCATCGAGCCGCTCGCGCGCCCCGATGCGCATGTGATGCGAGCACTTGGGGCAGACATAGAGATTGCGCTCAAGCTCGGCGCGGTACAGCACCGCGTCGCACACCGGGCACTTGATCCACAGGCCCTCGGGCACCGAGCGCGTGCGGCGCTCGGTCTTGATGCGCGAGGGCATGATCTTTTCGAACCAGGACATAGGACATCCACGACTGCGCCAGCGCGCGATGATAGCCGATCAGCACGCCGGCGGAGCGCCCAGCGGCTCGGGCAGGGCGAACGCCTGCGGATAGCGCACCCGCCACAGATACAGGCCGTCGGCCGGCGCGGTGGGGGCGCTGAGGCGCCGATCGCGACCGGCCAGCACCTCGGCGGCCCAGGCGGCCGGGGCATCGCCCTTGCCGATGACGATGAGCAGGCCGGCGATATTGCGCACCATGTGGTGCAGGAACGCGTTCGCCGTCGCTTCGATCGTCAGCCACGCCTCCTCGCGCCGCACGGTCAGCCGCTCGAGGCGGCGGATCGGGGATTTGGCCTGGCACTGCGCGGCGCGGAACGCGCTGAAGTCGTGCTCGCCTTCCAGGAGCGCGGCCGCCCGCCCCATCGCCGCCTCATCGAGCGGCCGGTGCACCCAGGTGGCGCGGCGCGCAGACAGCGCCGAGCGGGCCCAGCGGTTGAGAATGAGGTAGCGGTAGGTGCGCGCCTCGGCCGAGTAGCGCGCGTGAAAGTGTTCCGGCACCGGCTGGGCCCATGAGAGGCTGATGTCGCGCGGCAGCTCGGCATTGGCGCCGAGCACCCACGCGCGCATGCTCCGGGCGGCCTCGGTGTCGAAGTGCGCGACCTGGCCGCGGGCGTGCACCCCGGCGTCCGTGCGGCCCGCGCATACCAGGCTGACCGGCGCGTCGGCCACCTTTGCCAGGGCCGCCTCGACACATCCCTGCACGCTCGGGCGTGCGGGTTGGCTCTGCCAGCCGACGTAGGCGCCGCCCTGGTACTCGAGCCCGATCGCGATCCGAGGCATCAGCCGGGCAGCGACTCCATCAGGCGGCCCGCCTCCTGCCGCTGCGCGTCCGAGCCCTCGTGCATCACTTCCTCGAGGATGCTGCGCGCGCCCTCCGGATCACCCATGTCCATGTAGGCTCGGGCCAGATCGAGCTTGGTGCCGACTTCGCTCATCGTCACCGGCTCGAGCTCGGCGATGCTGTTCTCCTCGGTGGGCGAGTCCTGCGTCGCGGCAAGATCGGTACTCGCGAACGTCGCGGTCCCGATGTCGAAATCCAGGCCGTTGCCGCCCTGAGGCTTGACCGCGGGCGCCGCGCCGCCGAGATCGAAGTCCACGCCCCCCGCGGCATCGAGCGCGCTCAGCCGGGAAGTCTCCGAGGTGTCGTGCCCGCCGCCATTGGGCTGTGCGGCGAGCAGGTTCTCCAGTTCGCGCTCATCGATCTGCCAGGCGCTGGTGGTGCCGGTCGAATTCGGCGCGGCCGCCGGCGGCGGCTCGCGCTCGCTCGCGGCGGACCCTTCGGCCCGCTCCAGCACCTCGCGCGAATGCTCATCGAGCCCCGCAACCAGCGTGGGCGAATCGGCCCCGAGGCCCGGCTGAACCGTCGTCTCGAATGCGCCGAGGTCCAGGCCCAGATCGTCGATCGCGAGCTCCGCGGTGCGGTCGGAGGCCGGGCTCAGCGCCTCGACCTTCTCGCGCAGCGCCGACTGGCCGCCCATGTGCAGCGCGGGCTGCTCGACAGTGGGCTCGACCGGCTCGAACGCCGGCTCCTGATCGAACGGATGATCGGCCATCTCCTGCGTGACGCCGGTGTCCGATCCGATGGCCTCGAGCCCCGGCAGCGTCCCGTTCAGATCGGCGCCCGCCACCGTATCGGCTACGGGCGCATCCTCCCCGAGCGCCGCACCGATATCCAGGTCGAACGCGCCGGTGCTGCCGGTGGCGCCGCTCGCGGCGGCGCCCGGCAGGGCCCCGCCCATCAGATCGAAATCCACGCGTCCCTGGCCGCCCTCGAGATCCAGATCCACACCCTGGGAGGCCGCGCCGCTCACCTCGGAGCCGGCGAACAGCGGATCGTCCGGGGCGAGCTGGCGGCCCATGATCACGACCTTGTCCCACTCGCCTGCCGCGGCCTGATCGCGCGATTCGGCCAGCTCGTGCGCCATCTCGACGAACTGCTCCTTGTTCCCCCAGACGAAGAACACCTCGAGCAGCTTGAGCTTCAGATCGCGCCGCTCCGGCTCGCGCTGGATGGCGATGCGGATCAGGTCGGCGGCCTGATCGTACAGACCGTAGGCCATGTGGAAGTCGGCCTCGGCCAGCGGGTCGCCCTGCTCGAGATTCAGCGCGGTCTCGCTGCTCATCGTCTGATCGGCCGCGACGTGCGTCGCGACCATCGGCGAGGAGGCCTCATTCATCACCAGGCGCGGCTGCTCGTGCGTCGTTTCCCGCACGTCGATCGCAGCCTCGCGGCGCGGGGCCACGCTCACCGGCTCGACCGGCGCAGCAGCGGCGTCCGGCTCGAACCGCGTGTCGGCCGATTCGGTCAGCAGTTCGTCGGCGGCCGACTCACGCCGGGTGCGCAGCACTCTGCCGAGCACATAGGCCGCCACGAGAACCAGCAGCGCCAGAAGCGCCCACCAGTACCGGCGCAGCGTCTGGGCCAGCATGCCCGGGGCGTTGGCGTGCGCCACAGCCGGCGCCGGGCGCGGCGCATGGAATTTCACAGGCGGATGCACCGGGGCCGCTGCGCCAGGCGTATGTGCCGCGGCCGCAGAAGCACTCGGGGCCGAGGCGGCCGCCGGCGGCGCCTTGCGGGCGGCCACCTGGGCCTGCAGCGCAGCGAGCGCCGCGCTCTTGAGCTGCACCAGGCGCTTCTCCTGCGCCAGCTGGCTCTGCAGCGTGCTCACCTGAGCCTGCAGGGCGCCGACCTGGCCCGAGTTGCCCGTGCCGGCGGCGGCCGGACCGCTCGGGGCCACCAGGCGCAGCCGGCCGGCGCTCGCGCCCTGGCTGCTCTGCCAGGCGCTGTCCTGCCGGTTGACCTCGCGCCAGGCCGCCGCGGAAGAGACCTGGGCCGCTGCGCTCGCCGAGGGAATGCGCAACACCGCCCCGGCGCGCAGCAGGTTCATATTGTGTGCGAAGGCCCGCGGATTGAGCTGATAGATCGCCACCATCCACTGGCGCGTCCGTGCCGAGTCCATGCCGCCGCCGCTGTAGCGGCTGGCGATGCCGGAGAGCGTCTGGCCTGGATGCACATGGACCGAACGCGGCCCGTGGCTCACCGGCACGGCGGGCGGGGCCACGGCCGCGGGCGGCGGCGGACTCGCCGCGGCGCTCGCGCTCGGCAGTTCCCCGGTGCGCGGCGCGTTGCCCACCACCGGCGCGGCAATCGCCACATGGCGCGGCTGGCTCGCGCTCGGCACGTAGAGCGGCGGGTTCAGCAAAATGGTGTACTCGCGGAACAGCACGCCGCGATCCCAGTTGGCCTTGACCAGCAGGGTCAGGATCGGATCGGTGACCGGCAGCTGCGAGGTCAAATGCAGCACCACGCGTCCGCCGGCGCCGTGGGTCACCTGGACCTGCGCCCCATCGAGGTACGCCGGCCAGCTCAGCCCGTATTTGGCGAACGTCGCACGCGAGGCGAGCCCCACCGACAGGCTCTGCAGCGTGCCCGGAGTGGCATCGAGCAGGTCGATGCGCGCATCGAGTGGCTGGTCGAGATGCGACTTAAGATGGATATTCCCGAGGCCCAGAGCCAGCGCCGCCTGCGGCAACGCCAGCAGCAGCGCCATCACCAGACTTGAGCGTTTGGCGATCATTGACCACACCCCGAACGGCATCGGTGAACAAAACCCCTTATAAAAACAAGCGGATGGTCGCTTTTCGCAGACTCATCCGGCGCGAGCAGCAATATAACTTAAATCGGTTCGCAACCCCAAGCCGGCTCGCGCCGCCCCGCAGCCGCTGCCGCCTCGCTTGCCGGCCGATCTTTACTCATTCTGGCCCGGCAAACTGTGTCGCGCTTCGTAGACTTACCGATCCGTGCCCCCTGACGCCCTCAGCGCACAGGCCCCCCTCGGGCGATATCCGGGGTCGGCGAGCGCACATCGGCATTCTGCGCCCGGTGGCGCAGATAGTGGTCCATCAGCACGATCGCGAGCATGGCCTCCGCGATCGGCGTGGCGCGCAGGCCGACGCACGGATCGTGCCGTCCGGTGGTGACGATCTCGGTCGGGCGGCCCTCGATATCGATCGTGCGGCCCGGCACCTGGATGCTCGAGGTCGGCTTGAGCGTCACGTGCGCCACCACGTCCTGGCCTGAGGAGATCCCGCCGAGGATCCCCCCCGCATTGTTGCTGGCGAAGCCCTCCGGGGTGAGCTCATCGCGATGTTCGCTGCCGCGCTGGGCCGCCGCCTGCGTGCCGGCCCCGATCTCCACGGCCTTCACGGCGTTGATGCCCATCAGCGCCGCGGCGATGTCCGCGTCGAGCCGCGCGAATACCGGCTCGCCGAGCCCCGGCGGCACCCCGGTGGCCACCACCGTGACGCGCGCGCCGATGGACTCGCCCGCCGAGCGGACCTGCCAGATCAGCGCCTCGAGCGCCTCGATCTGCGCCGGATCCGGGCAGAAGAACGGGTTGCGGTAGGCGAACTGAACATCGCGCGGCTCGAGCACCAGAGCGCCGATCTGACTGAGATAGCCGTAGATGCGCACCCCGAGGCGCGTGGCCAGATATTTGCGCGCGATCGCCCCTGCCGCCACGCGCATGACGGTCTCGCGCGCCGAGGAGCGCCCGCCGCCCCGGTAGTCGCGCACGCCGTACTTGTGCTGGTAGGTGTAATCGGCGTGTCCGGGACGGAAGCGGTCCTTGATCTTCTCGTAATCGCGCGAGCGCGCGTCGGTGTTCTCGATGAGCAGCCCGATCGGCGTGCCCGTGGTGCGTCCCTCGAACACGCCCGAGAGGATGCGCACCTGGTCGCTCTCCCGGCGCTGGCTGACGAAGTGCGACGTGCCGGTGCGGCGCCGGTCGATGTCGGCCTGCAGATCCGCCTCGGTGAGCTCGAGCCCCGGCGGACAGCCGTCGACGATGCAGCCGAGCGCCGGCCCGTGGCTCTCCCCGAAGCTCGTGACCGTGAACAGTTTGCCGAAGGTGTTGCCGGACATGCACAGGCCCCTGATTGCACCGCGCGCAAGCGCGGCACGGGTCGATCACCTCAGGGGCCGGGCGCGGCTGCCCCGAGTGTACTATGCGCCCGCGCCGCGGGCGCGGCGGTCCACACCTCAGCGCGGCAGCTGTTCGGCTCCGAGCAGGAACACGCCGCCGCCGCCGCGTTCGAACTGCAGCCACACGAACGGCAGCTGCGGGAAAGCGCGCTGCACGGCGCGCTCGGTGTTGCCCACCTCGACGATGAGCGCGCCCCCGGGACGCAGATGCCGGCGGGACTGCGCCAGCAGCACGCGCACCGCGTCGAGGCCGGCCCGGCCCGCTTCGAGCGCGAGAGGCGGCTCGTGACGATACTCCGGCGGCAGCGAGGCGAACTCGCGCGCCCCGACGTACGGCGGATTCGAGACGATCAGATCGTAGCGCCGGGCGCCGAGGGCGGCGAAGTGATCGGAGCGCACCAGATGCACCCGCCGCCCCAGCCGATGACGGCGCACGTTGCGCGCCGCAACCTCGAGCGCTTCGGCGGAGATGTCCACCGCGTCGACGCTCGCCCAGGGCAGCGCCTTGGCGCAGGCGATGGCGATACAGCCCGACCCGGTGCCGACGTCGAGCACGCGGCCGATCCGCCGCGCATCGAGCCACGGTGAGAAACGCCGCTCGATGAGTTCGGCGATCGGCGAGCGCGGAATCAGCACGCGCGGATCGACGTAAAACGGCAGGCCTGCGAACCAGGTCTCGCCGGTGAGATACACCGCCGGGATCCGTTCCTCGATGCGACGCGTGACCAACGAGCGCACGCGCTGCTGAGCCTGCAGCCCGACGCGCCGAGCGTAAGCGGACGGATCTGCGTGCGAGAGGCCCAAGGCGTGCAGCACGAGCGCGGCCGACTCGTCCCAGGCGTTGTCGGTGCCGTGACCGAAGAACACGCGGGCACGGCGCAGGCGGTTCGCGCCCTGCTCGATCAGCCGGCGCACCGATACGCGCCCGGCATGCGGCGCGGCGCGGCGCCGGCTGTGGGATACTTGCCTCATGTCGTCTCGTTACTTCTGGGTCTTGGTGGCGCTGGTGTGCCTCGGCGCCGGCTTCGCAGGGTACCGGCTAGCCGGCGTGCGGTACAGCCGCCCGCCCGTGCCCGCCTACGGAACTTGGCTGCCGCGGCCGCGGGCGCTCGAGCCGTTCACGCTCACCGACAGCCGGGGGCGCACCTTCGACCAGGCCGACCTGAAGGGACACCTGACCCTGATGTACTTCGGCTACACACGCTGCACGGATGAGTGTCCCGACACGCTCGCCCTGCTGGCGCGCGTGCTGCACCGGGTGCCGCTCGTGCCGATGCAGGTACTGTTCGTTTCGATCGACCCGCGGCACGACACCCCGGCGGTGCTCGCGAACTACCTGCGCCGCTTCGATCCGCGCTTCATCGGCCTCACCGGCTCGATGGGCCAGATCCGCCGCCTCGCCGCCCGCCTCGGCGTCGCACGCGGCAAGATCAGGCTGCCCGGCGGCGGGGAGACGTTCGAACATACCATCGCGCTGTTCCTGCTCGATGCGCGCGGCCGCGAAGTTGCGCTGTTCACCCCGCCGTTCAACGGGCGGCGGCTCGCCGCGGCGCTGCACAGCAGCACCGAGCGGCTGCTGACGACCGGCTGACCCCGGGAGCACCGCATGACCCGCGTGACGGAATCCCCGACGCTGCGCGCGCACCTGTTCGTCCTGCTGCAGCACCTCGTGCCGCAGCATTTGCTCTCGCGGCTGGTCCTGCGCCTGACCCGCAGCCGCATACGGCCGCTCAAGCGGGCGCTGATCGGCTCGTTCGTGCGGCACTTCCGCCCCGACATGCGCGAGGCGCTCGAGGGCGACCCGCACAGCTACCCGACCTTCAATGCGTTCTTCACACGCGCACTGCGGCCGCACGCCCGTCCCTGCGCGCCCGATCCGCTGGCACTCGCCTCGCCGGTCGACGGCACCGTCAGTCAGATCGGCGCGCTCGACGGGTCGCGCATCGTGCAGGCCAAGGGGCATGACTACAGCGTGGAGGCGCTGCTCGCCGGGCCTTCGGAGCGCGCGCGGCGCTTCGCCGGCGGGTCGTTCGCGACGCTGTATCTGGCCCCCTACGACTACCACCGCATCCACATGCCGCTCGAGGGTGAGCTGCGCGCCGCCTGGTTCGTCCCCGGCAGGCTCTTCAGCGTCAACGCCGCGACCGCCGCGGCGGTGCCGGGCCTCTTTGCGCGCAACGAGCGCGTGGTGCTGCTGTTCGAGAGCGGGCCGCTGGAGTGGGCGCTGGTCATGGTCGGAGCGCTGTTCGTCGGCAGCATGAGCACGGTGTGGCACGGGGATGTGGCTCCGCGCGCCGCTCGGCGGATCGCCGAGCTGCCCGTGAGCAGCGGGCATGCGCCGCTGCGCCTGGCCAGAGGCGCCGAACTCGGCCGCTTCAACATGGGCTCCACGGTGATCCTGCTGCTGCCGCCGCGCGCGGTGGACTGGTCCGCGGACATCGGCCCCGGCCACAGCATCCGGGTCGGCGAGACGCTCGGCCGTCTCCTCGCTCGGCCGCGGCCAGGATGAGGCGATGAGCCGGACCGAGGATGCGGACTGGCGCGCGACCGCGACGAGCGCAACGCTGCGCCAGCGGGCGGCGCTGCTCGATGCGGCCCGGCGCTTCTTCGCCGCGCGCGAGGTGCTCGAGGTGGACACGCCGCTGGTGGTCAACGCCCCGGTGACCGACGTGCACATCCATTCCGCGCGGGTCACCTTCACCGATGAGCGCGGCGGGGCCGCGCGGCATTTTTTCCTGCACACCTCGCCCGAATACGCCATGAAGCGGCTGCTGGCCGGCGGCCTGGGCGACATCTATCAGATCTGCCACGTCGTACGCGGGCTCGAGCGCGGACGGCTGCACAACGCCGAGTTCACCCTGATCGAGTGGTACCGGCTCGGCTGGACGCTGGAGGCGCTCATGGAGGAAGTCGATGCGCTGGTGCGCACGCTGCTCGGCGCGCGCGCCGCAGGGCGCAGCAGCCAGCGAGTGAGCTACCGCGAGGTGTTCCTCGAGCAGCTGGGACTCGATCCATTCAGCGCCTCACTGCAGGAGCTCGCGGCGGCGGCGCGGACGGCGGGCTTCACGGGCAACACGCACAACCGCGATGAGTTACTCGAGCTGCTGATGAGCGTGCGGATCGGGCCGCAACTCGGCCGCGGCGCGCTCACCTTCGTGCACGGCTACCCGGCGAGTCAAGCGGCCCTCGCCCGGCTCGATCCGGCGGACCGGCGCGCCGCGCAGCGTTTCGAGCTGTATTGCGAGGGAATCGAGCTCGCCAACGGCTTTCACGAGCTCGCCGATGCGCACGAGCAGCGCGCGCGCTTCGAGCAGGACATCGCCGAGCGGCGCCGGCTCGGCCTCGCCGCCGCGCCGCTCGATGAGCGGCTGCTCGGGGCGCTCGCGGCGGGGCTGCCCGAGTGCTGCGGCGTGGCGCTCGGCTTCGATCGGCTTGTCATGCTGGCCACCGGCGCGGGGCGCATCGACGAGGTCGTGCCTTTTCCCATCGAACGCGCCTGATTGCGGAGTCCCCATGCAACACCAGAGCAAACGGTACGATTTCCACGACAAGGGCGCCGGCTATGCGCAGCTCGCCGGCGAGCTCGAGGCATTGCTTGCCGGCGAAGCCGATCCGATCGCCAATACGGCCAACACCGCCGCGCTGCTGTTCGAGGCGCTGCCCGAGATCAATTGGGCGGGCTTTTACTTCCTGCGCGGCGGGGAGCTGGTGCTCGGGCCCTTCCAGGGCAAGCCGGCCTGCGTGCGCATCGCGCTCGGCAGGGGGGTGTGCGGCACGGCGGCCGAGCGCCGCACCACGGTGGTGGTGCCCGACGTGCACGCCTTCCCCGGACACATCGCCTGTGACACGGCCTCGCGCTCGGAGGTGGTCGTGCCGCTGATCGCCGACGGCCGGCTGCTCGGGGTGCTCGATATCGACAGCCCGCGTCCGGGCCGCTTCGAGGCGGCCGATGCGCGCGGACTGGAGCGCGTGGCGCTCGTGCTGCTCGCGGCCAGCCGCTTCGGACCGGGCGCGCCCTAGGCGCGCCGCAGTCGGCCTACTGCTTGGCGCGCGAGACGTACTGACCGGTACGCGTGTCGATGCGGATGACCTCGCCCTGGTCGATGAACAGCGGCACGCGCACCACCGCGCCGGTCTCGAGCTTCGCCGGCTTCTGCCCACCGGTGGCGGTGTCCCCGCGCAGACCGGGATCGGTCTCCACGATCTTCAGCTCCACGTGCGCCGGCGGCGTGACCACGAGCGGCTCACCGTTCCACAGCGTCACGATGCAGGTGATGCCGTCCTTCAGCCACTGGGCGCTCTCGCCTACGGCAGCCTTGCCCGCGGTGTACTGCTCGAAGCTGTCCGGCACCATGAAGTGCCAGAAGTCCCCGTCCTGGTAGAGGTACTGCATATCGGAGTCGACCACATCGGCCGCCTCGAGCGAGTCGCCCGACTTGAAGGTCCTCTCGATGGTCCGGCCGGTCTTGAGGTTGCGGACCTTGATGCGGTTGAACGCCTGGCCCTTGCCGGGCTTGACGAACTCGTTCTCAACCACGGCGTACGGGTCGCCGTCGAGCAGGACTTTGAGACCCGAGCGGATCTCGGCGGTAGTGTAGCTGGCCATTTCTTTCTCTCAGCCGGAGCGGCACAATGCGCGGCCTCTCCGATTAAAGGGCCGCGTATGATAACGGCATCGGTCCAACCCCGCCAGATTCCCGCCACCTGGCAGCAGGAACTGGCCGACGCCATCACCCGGCCGCAGGAGCTGGCCGAGGCACTCGGGCTGCCGCTCGAGGCGCTCGGGGCCGTGGCCGAAACGGCATTTCCGCTGCGGGTGCCCCGCAGCTTCGTGGCGCGCATGCGCCCCGGGGACCCCCGCGATCCGCTGCTGCGGCAGGTGCTGCCGCTCGCCGAGGAGCTCCTCGAGCCACCCGGCTACGGCGCCGATCCTCTGCAGGAGCGCGCCGCGCAGCGCGCCCCGGCGCTGCTGCAGAAATACCGCGGGCGGGCGCTGCTCATCGCCACCGAGAGCTGCGCGGTGCACTGCCGCTACTGCTTCCGGCGAGAGTTCCCGTACGCGGCGCAGCGCAGCGAGGGTGGCCGCTGGCGCGAGGCGCTCGAGGTCATCGCCGCCGACCCCTCGCTCGAGGAAATCATCTTGAGCGGCGGCGACCCGCTGTCCTTGAGCAATGCGCGCCTGAGCGCCCTGACGAGCGCCCTCACGAGGATCCCGCACGTGCGGCGCATCCGCGTACACACGCGCCAGCCGGTGGTGCTGCCCTCGCGCGTCGATGCGGGTCTGCTCGAGTGGCTGCGCTCGCTCAGCGTGCCCGTCGTGGTAGTGCTGCACGTCAATCATCCGAACGAAATCGATGCCGCGCTGCGCGCGGCGTGCGCGAACATCCGCGCAGCGGGCGCCACGCTGCTCAATCAGACGGTGCTGCTCGCCGGCGTCAACGACGATGCGACCGTGCTGGCGCGGCTCTCCCAGCAGCTGTTCGAAGCGGGCGTGCTGCCGTATTACCTGCATGCGGTCGACCACGTGCGCGGCGCGGCGCATTTCCTCGTGCCCGATGAGCGCGCACGCGCGCTCGCCGGCGCGCTGGCCTCGCGCCTGCCCGGCTATCTCGTGCCGCGCCTGGTGCGCGAGTTGCCCGGCGCCGAGTCGAAAACCGTTCTGACTCCCGCGAGCGCCGCGCCGTAAACGGCGGCGTTCGCGCTCGCCCTCCGCCGCCTGTGCGCAAGCGCACATAATGAGACCCGCTGCCGCTCGGTGCGGGCCGGCCGCCGCTACAATGCCTGCGATTAAACCGCGCAGGAGCCCCGTCGGGAGTCGAGCTTGGCCGAGAACACCACTGCACTGATCGTTCGCTCCGCTTCGCGGCATGTGGTTGATAGGCTCAACGACATCCTCAGCGGGGCAGGACTGGCCGTGCAGTGCACCTGGATCGCGGCTCTCGAAGCGCTGCACGATGCGCTCACCCGGGTCAAGCCCGAGCTGGTGATCGACGTCGCCGAGGCCGGCCACGACGCCGCGGCGGTGGTCGCGCTGCGCGACCAGATCGCGCCCTGGCTACCCATCGTGCTCGTCGCGCCGAACGTCGACGAGGCTGCGATCGCCGCCGCGATGCGCGCCGGGGCGCGCGATGCGGTCTCATTCGAGTCGCCGGAGCGGCTGGCAGCAGTGATTGCGCGGGAATTGCACGTCGCGCGCCTGGAGCGGGCGCTGCACTCCACCGTGGAATCCGCCCAGAGCGCGCACGATCCGCAGCTCGCCCTCGCCCACCGGCCGGCCGATGCGATCATCCACGTGCAGGAAGGCATCGTGGTCGATGCCAACCCGGCCTGGCTCGAGCTGTTCGGTCCCGGCAGTGCCGTGATCGGCCAGCCGGTGATGGATCTGTTCGAGGAGACGTCGCGCCCGGCGCTGAAGGGCGCGCTCGCCGCCTGCCTGCAGGGCCGCTGGAGCGATCACAGTCTCAAGGCGGGCGCGCTGCGCCCGGACGGCAGCGTGCTCAGCGCCGAGCTCACTCTGACGCTGGGGGAGCACGAGGGGCAGCCGTGCGTGCGCCTGATTCTGCCGGCCAAGCCGCGTGACGAGCACAAGCTGCTGCAGGAGCTGCAGCAGGCCGTGCAATGCGATCAGACCACCGGGCTGCTGCATCGGCGCGATCTGCTGCCTGCGATGGCCGAGCACCTCGCCGCGCCGAGCCCCGGCGGGGTGCGTGCGCTCGCGCTGATCAAGATCGACCGCTTCGCGGATATCGAGCGCTCGGTCGGGGCGAGCGCGAGCGAGCAGGTGCTCGGGGAGTTCGCCGCGCAGCTGCGCGCCTCCCTGCATCCGACCGAGGTGGCGGGCCGCTTCGGCGGCGTGCGCTTCCTGGCGTTGCTCGAGCGCGGCAACGAGCGCGACCTGCAGGTGTGGGCCGCACAGCTGGTGCAGGAGACCGCCAAGCGTCCCGTACCCTCGGGCAAGAAGTCCGTCTCGCTCACCTGCACGGTGGGCCTCGCGCCCGTGCCGAGCAGCGCGAAGGATCTCGATGCGGTGATCGCGGCGGCGGCCGAGGCCTGCGCCCGGGGCGCGCGGCGCGGCGGCAATCAGGCGATCGCGGCTGGCGCGGCCGGCGCGGCCGCCACGCCGTACGACGCGGCCTGGGTCAAGCAGATCAAGAGCGCGTTGCTCGAGAACCGCTTCCGCCTGGCGACCCAGCCGGTCGCGAGCCTGCGCGGCGGGGATGCGCGCATGTTCGATGTGCTGCTGCGCATGACGGACAGCCGGGGCAAGGAGGTGCTGCCGGGAGAATTTCTGCCGGCGGCCGAGCGCAACGACCTGCTGAAGAACATCGACCGCTGGGTGGTCGGCGCCTCGCTGTCGTTCGCGGCCCAGCGCCGCCCGGGCTGCCTGTTCGTGCGCCTCTCGAAAGACACCGTGCGCGATGCGTCATTCGTCGCCTGGCTCGACGGGCACATCCGTTCCGCGCGCGCCGACCCCGGCAGCGTGTGCTTCCAGATTCCCGAAGCGGTGGCGGTGGCGAACCCGCAGGCGCGCGCGCTGGCGGAGAGGCTGCGCCAGTGGGGCTTCCGCTTCGCCATCGAGAGCTTCGGCTCGCCGACCAACGCCTTCGGCCTGCTCGAATCGATGCCGCTCGATTACGTGAAGATCGACGGCGCGCTGGTGCAGAGCCTGGCGCGCAACAAGGATCTGCAGCATCACGTGCGGGCGCTCACCGAGGAGGCCGCCAAGCGCGGCATCCAGACCATCGCCGAGCGCGTCGAGGATGCCAACACCATGGCGGTGCTGTGGCAGCTCGGCGTGGAGTACATCCAGGGCTACTTCGTCAACGCGCCCGAGGACGTGGTGCTGCAGGCGAACGAAACGCGGCCGCGCTGAGCGGTGCGGCCGCGCCTCAGGCGGGCGGGAGCGCCTCGAGGCGATCGACGCTGCGCGGCCAGCCGCGCGGCAGCACCACGCCGCGATGTGCGCGCTCGCCGCGGTACGCCTTCAGGTCCGCCCACGAGAGAGTGCGCTTCTTCTCGCCCGACCAGACCTCGAGCGTCCCGTGGGGCGCGACCACCGCGAGAGCCGCGAGAAACTCCTCGCGCGCCGCGGCCTTCTTGCCCGGAATGTCGTACAGCTTGTTGCCCTTGCCGCGGGGCATCTCCGGGACCTCGCTCACCGGGAAGGCGAGCATCTTGCCTTCCGAGCTCACCGCCACCACGAGCGAGTCGGCCGAGGGCACCGCCGAGGGCGCCAGCGCGAGGGCGTTCGGCGGCACGTTGAGCACGGTCTTGCCGGCACGCCGGTCGGTGATCAGATCCTTCAGACGCACCGCAAAGCCGTAGCCCGCGTCGCTCGCGAGCAGCCACAGGTCCTCCGGCTCGCCCATCATCACGCCGGAGAACTTCGCGCCGTCCGGCGGGTTCAGGCGGCCCGAGAGCGGCTCGCCCTGGCCGCGCGCCGAGGGCAGCGAGTGCGCCGGCAGGCAGTACGTGCGCCCGGTACTGTCGAGAAACACCGCCTGCTGCAGGCTGCGGCCTCGGGCCACCGCCTGGAAGGCATCCCCGGTCTTGTAGGACAGCGAGCGCGGGTCGATGTCGTGGCCCTTGGCCGAGCGGACCCAGCCGCCGCTCGAGAGCACGACCGTCACCGGCTCGTTCGGGATCAGGGTGGTCTCGTCGATCGCCTGCGCCGCCTCGCGCTCGATGATGCGGGTGCGCCGCTCATCGCCGTGCTTGTCCGCATCGGCGCGGATTTCCGCCGCCACCTGGCGCTTCAGGCGCGTCTCACTCGCGAGCAGGGCCTCGAGCTCGCTGCGCTCGGCGGCGAGGGTCTTCTGCTCGTCGCGGATCTTCATCTCCTCGAGCTTGGCCAGATGCCGCAGCCGGGTGTTGAGGATCTCCTCGGCCTGCTCGTCGGAGAGCTTCAGGCGCTTCATCAGCACCGGCTTCGGCTCGTCCTCGCGCCGGATGATGCGGATCACCTCATCGAGATTGAGGTACACCGCGAGCAGCCCCTCGAGGATGTGCAGCCGCCGGCTGACTTTCTCCAGACGGTGCTCGAGCCGGCGCCGCACGGTGGCGACGCGGAACGTCAGCCACTCCGACAGAATGGTCTTCAGACCGAGCACTCGCGGCCGGCCGTCGAGTCCGATGATGTTGAGATTGACCCGGTAGTTGCGCTCCAGATCCGTGGTCGCGAACAGGTGGTTCATGACCTCGGTGAGATCCACGCGGTTCGAGCGCGGCACGATCACGAGCCGCACCGGGTGTTCATGGTCCGACTCGTCGCGCAGATCCTCCACCATCGGCAACTTCTTGTTGCGCATCTGCTCGGCGATCTGCTCCTGCACGCGCGCCGGAGAGACCTGGTAGGGAAACGCGGTGATGACCACGTTGCCGTCCTCGATGCGGTAGGTGGCGCGCGCCTTGAACGAGCCGGTGCCGCTCTCGTAAATGGCCCTCAAGTCCGCGCGCGGGGAGATGATCTCCGCGCCGGTCGGCAGATCCGGCCCCTTGATGTGCTTCATCAAGGCTGCGGTGCTCGCCTCCGGGTCCTCGAGCAGCTGGATACACGCGGCGGCCACTTCGCGCAGGTTGTGCGGCGGGATGTCGGTCGCCATGCCGACCGCGATGCCGGAGGTGCCGTTGAGCAGCAGGTTCGGCAGGCGCGCCGGCAGCATCACCGGCTCCTCGAGCGTGCCGTCGAAGTTCGCCGTCCAGTCGGCGGTGCCGTGTGCCAGCTCCCCGAGCAGCACGTCGGCATAGGCGGTGAGCTTCGCCTCCGTGTAGCGCATCGCCGCGAAGGACTTCGGGTCGTCCTGCGAGCCCCAGTTGCCCTGCCCGTCGACGATCGGATAGCGGTAGGCGAACGGCTGCGCCATCAGCACCATCGCCTCGTAGCACGCGCTGTCACCGTGCGGATGGAACTTGCCGATGACATCGCCCACGGTGCGCGCGGACTTCTTGTGCTTGGAGGCGGCCGACAGACCGAGCTCGCTCATCGCGTAGATGATGCGGCGCTGCACCGGCTTCAAGCCATCGCCGATCGAGGGCAGCGCGCGGTCGAGGATCACGTACATCGAGTAATCGAGATACGCCTTCTCCGTGAACGCGCGCAGCGGCTGGCGCTCGATGCCCTCGAAATTCAATTCCTGATCTTGCATGCGCGACCTCAAACCTGCACTTCGGCCAGATTGCCCTTGCGCTCGAGCCACTCGCGCCGGTCGCCGGCGCGCTTCTTGGCGAGCAGCATGTCCATCAGCTGTTCGGTCTCGTCCTGGGCATCGACGGTGAGCTGGACCAGGCGGCGCGTGCGCGGATCGATGGTCGTCTCGCGCAGCTGCGCGGGGTTCATCTCCCCGAGCCCCTTGAAGCGGGTGACGGTCGGCTTCGCGCGCGGGCTGTCCTTCTCGATGCGCCGCAGGATCTGCTCGCGCTCGGTGTCATCGAGGGCGTAATAGACCTGCTTGCCGGCATCGATCCGATAGAGCGGCGGCATCGCCACATAGACGTGGCCATTGGTCACCAGCGGCCGGAAGTGCCGCAGGAACAGCGCGCAGAGCAGCGTCGCGATGTGCTGCCCGTCGGAGTCGGCGTCCGCCAGGATGCAGATCTTGTGGTAGCGCAGCTGGCTGAGGTCGTGCGCGCCGGGCTCGACCCCGAGCGCCACGCTGATGTCGTGCACCTCCTGGGAGGCGCCGATCTGCCCCGGATCGAGTTCCCAGGTGTTCAGAATCTTCCCGCGCAGCGGCATGATCGCCTGGAAGTCCTTCTCGCGCGCCTGCTTGGCCGAGCCGCCGGCCGAATCGCCCTCCACCAGGAACAGCTCGGCGCGGCGCGGATCCTGACTGGCGCAGTCGGCGAGCTTGCCCGGCAGCGCCGGCCCGCCGGCGATGCGCTTGCGCACCACGCGCTGGGCAGCGCGGGCGCGCTCCTGGGCGTTGGCGATGGCGAACTGCGCGATCTTCTCACCCGCATCCGGATGGCCGTTCAGCCACAGCGCCATGGCGTCGCGGGCGAAGCCCTCGACCAGCGCGGCTGCATCGCGCGAGGCCAGCCGCTCCTTCATCTGCCCGGCGAACTGCGGCTCGCGGATCTTCACCGACAGCACGTAGCAGACCTTGTCCCACACATCCTCGGGAGTGAGCTTGATGCCGCGCGGCACCAGGTTGCGGAACTCGCAGAACTCGCGCACCGCCTGCGCTACGCCGGCGCGCAGGCCGTTGACGTGGGTGCCGCCCTCGGGAGTCGGGATGAGGTTCACGTAGCTCTCGCCGATCACCGTCTCGGCCCCCGGCGCCCAGGCGAGCGCGTAGCTCACCGTGTCGCTGTCGCCTTCGCGGGTGGCCACGATCGGCTCGTTCGGCAGCCGCTCGCGCTCGCCGAGCTCCTCGAGCAGGTATGCGTCGAGATCGCCGCTGTAGAACCACTCGTCCCGCTCGCCGGTGGCCTCGTTCGTGAAGCTGATGCGCAGCCCCGCACACAGCACGGCCTTGGCCTTGAGCGTGTGCTTCAGCTGCGGCACCGAGAACTTGTCCGAATCGAAGAACTGCGGATCCGGCCAGAACCGCACGGTGGTGCCGGTCGTGCGCTGCCCGACGGTGCCGACCGCCGTGAGCTTGGAGGTCATCTTCCCGTCCGCAAACCCGATGTTGTATTCCTTGCCGCCGCGCTTGATGCGGCACTCGAGCCGCTTCGAGAGCGCATTGACCACCGAGACGCCCACCCCGTGCAGGCCGCCGGAGAACGTGTACGCCTTGTCGGAGAACTTCCCGCCGGCGTGCAGCCGGGTCAGGATCAGCTCGACGCCGCTCACCTTTTCCTTCGGGTGGATGTCGACCGGCATGCCGCGGCCGTCGTCGGCCACCTGCAGCGAGCCGTCCGTGAACAGTGTGACGTCGATCTGCTTGCAGTAGCCCGCGATGGCCTCATCGACGCTGTTGTCGATCACCTCGTGGGCCAGGTGGTTCGGCCGCGAGGTGTGCGTGTACATGCCGGGCCGGCGGCGCACCGGCTCGAGGCCGCTCAGCACCTCGATATCGGAGGCGGTGTAGGACTGGCTCATCGTGCTGGATCGGAAATCTCGCGCGGGCACAGGGCCCCGGGGCCGCGAATCTTACAGCACCGCGCGCCCGGGGACGCGATTTTGGCGCCTCAGGCCAGATCCGCGAGCAGCGCCGCGCGCACCGCCTCGGGCAGCGGGTTCACCCAGTGGCGATAGTGCTCGTGATCCACTCCGGCGGCGAGCGGCGCGCCGGCGCGCAGCGCGGCGGTCATGTCGGGCGCGAGGTCGAAGCGCAGAAAATGCACCGCCGAGGTCTTCTCCTCGTTCTCACGCTCGAGGTCCTCATCGGCGATGGCGTACACGGCCGCGTGCCCGCGCACCTCCACCCAGCAGCGCCTCTCGATGCCCTTCAGCTGCGCGAGCTGCCGTTGCCGCTCGGCGACATCGGGAAACTCGATGAGCAGCGTCACCTTCCAGTTCGCCCCGTCGGGAATCAGCGGGTTGTACGCGGCGAGCTCCTCGGCGATGCCCTCCGGCTCGAAAATCCGCTCCGCGCGCAGCATCTCCTGGATCTGGTACTGGATGGTGAGGCGGTCTTCGAAGCACCAGGTGAGGTTCGGCCCCACGGCGAGCCGGCGATGGCGCTTGTGCTCGAGCACGCGCGCACGGAAAGCCTCGCGCTCGCGCGCGTAGCGCTCGAGGCTCATCAGGTCGGCGGGAGTCAGTTTCTGCACGGTACCCTCACGTGCGGCAGTCACAGGCCGTAGGCGAGCCGCAGCAGCCGCAGTGGATGCTCGGGCGCGGCGCCGGAGGCGAGGCCGCTTTCGATCTGGTGGCCCGCCATGGGGCAATCGCTGGCGTAGTGCGCCGCGCCGCTCGCCTCGACCCGGCTTATTACGGGCCGGCCGATCTTCATCGAGGCGGCGCGAAATTCCTTCTTCACCCCGTAGGTGCCGTCATGCCCGGAGCAGCGCTCGATGGGCTCGACCGTGGTGCCGGGCACCAGCTGCAGCACGTCGCGCGTCTTCAGGCCGATGTTCTGCACGCGCAGATGACACGGCACGTGATAGCTCACCTTGCCGAGCGGCTGCTTGAAATCCGTGCGCAACGCGCCGGCGCGGTGACGCAGCATCAGGTACTCGAACGGATCGAAGATGCGCTTGGCCACGCGCTGCACGTCCGCCTCGCCGGGGAACATCAGCGGCAGCTCCTGCTTGAACATCAGCACGCACGAGGGAATCGGCGCCACGATGTCGTAACCGGCGTCGATCGCCGCGAGCAGCTGCGGAATGTTCTGCTCCTTCAGACGCGCGACGGCCTCGAGGTCGCCGAGCTCGAGGCGCGGCATCCCGCAGCAGTGCTCGGCCGCGAGCAGGCTGACCGAGATGCCGTTGTGTTCGAACACGGCGGCGAGGTCCTCATCGAGCTCGGGCTCGTTGCGGTTGCCGTAACAGGTGGTGAACAGGGCCACTTTGCCGGTCGTCCCGGGGGTCTCGCGCGGCGCCTCGGCGGCGCCGGAAGGGGCGCCCGCCGTGCCGAGCCGCGCCAGGCGCTTGCGCGCGGTGCGCGAGTGGTACTGGGGCACCGGCGCGCTCGCATCGACGCCGAGGGTCTTCTCGAGCAGCGCGCGGCCCGCCTTCGAGCGATTCACGGCGTTGACCACCTGCGCGACCACCGGAATGCCCGCGATTCGCCCGACCGTCTCGGTCGCCGCCAGCGCGCGGTTGCGCAGACTGACGCCCTCCTTGCGGGTGCGCACCGCCTTGGCGCGCAGCATCAGGTGCGGGAAGTCGACTGCCCAGGGGTGCGGCGGCACGTACGGGCACTTGGTCATGAAGCACATGTCGCACAGGTAGCAGTGATCCACCACCTGCCAGAACACCTTGCGCTCGACCTGCTCGAGCTCCCCGCTCGAGGTCGCGTCGATCGCATCGAACAGCGTCGGGAACGCGTTGCACAGGCTGAAGCAGCGCCGGCAGCCGTGGCAGATCTCGAACACGCGCTCCAGCTCCTTGTGCAGCGCGGCCTCGTCGTAGAACTCGGCGCTGCGCCAGTCGAGCGGATGGCGGGTGGGGGCCTCGAGGCTGCCCTCGCGGCCGGCCGCGCGGCCCGGAGTGCTCTCAGTCGTGCTCATGCGAACCTACCGATGGGCGATCGGCGCGCAGGGTCCGCCGCGCGGCGGACCCTGCGCCCGGGCGCGCGTGCGTTACAGGTTGTCGAGAGCCTTCTGGAAGCGATTGGCGTGCGAGCGCTCGGCCTTGGCGAGCGTCTCGAACCAATCGGCGATCTCGGTGAATCCCTCGTCGCGGGCCGTCTTGGCCATGCCCGGGTACATGTCCGTGTACTCGTGGGTCTCCCCGGCGATGGCGGCCTTCAGATTGAGCTTCGTCTCGCCGATCGGCAGGCCCGTGGCCGGATCGCCCACCGCTTCCAGGTACTCCAGGTGGCCGTGCGCGTGTCCGGTCTCGCCCTCGGCAGTCGAACGAAACACCGCCGAGACGTCATTGAAGCCTTCGACGTCCGCCTTGGCTGCGAAATACAGGTACCGGCGATTCGCCTGGGACTCACCCGCAAACGCGTCCTTCAGGTTCTGCTCGGTTTTGCTGCCTTTGAGGTTCATGCCGCTCTCCGATTTAGACTGGTTCTAACTGGGGCAAAGACTTTAAGCGCATGCCTGCGGGGCGTCAACCGGAATTGACCCCCGGAAAAGCGGTGTATAAGGTGGCGCCCGTGCATCCCCGACCCGCGACCCTGCGCCGCGGCCATGTATGGAGATTTTGGCGTGGCATCCGATCAGCAGCTCCCCGATTTTGAACAGGCGCTGGCGGAACTGGAATCCGTGGTCGAGCGGCTCGAAGGCGGTGACCTGCCGCTCGAGGAGGCGCTGCGCGTATTCGAGCGTGGCGTCGAGCTGACGCGCCACTGCCAGAATGCACTCAAAGCGGCGCAGCAGCGAGTCGAGATCCTGATCAAGCGCAATGGACAGCCTGAAATCGAGCCCTTTGCGGTCGCGGAAAGCCCGGAAGGCGCCGCCGGCCCCGCCCAGTGAGGCCGCTGCCTGATATGTTGTCGAATCGCAACACACGGGGCCTCGCCGCCTCGGCCAGTGTACACTGCCGCTGATGAGCGCGCCCCAAAGCTACCCCTTGCTCGATCAGATCGAGCTGCCCGCCGACCTCAGGCGGATACCGGAAACACAGCTGCCGCAACTGGCCGAGGAGCTGCGCCAGTTCCTGATCCACACCGTCAGCACGCGCGGCGGGCATTTCGCCGCCGGCCTTGGGACCGTGGAGCTGACCATCGCGCTGCATTACGTCTTCGATACTCCGCACGACCGGCTGGTGTGGGACGTCGGCCATCAGGCCTACCCGCACAAGGTGCTCACCGGGCGACGCGAGCGGCTGCACACCATCAAGCAGCACGGAGGGCTCGCCCCCTTCCCCAGCCGCGCCGAGAGCGAATACGACACCTTCGGCGTCGGGCACTCGAGCACCTCGATCAGCGCCGCGCTCGGCATGGCCGTCGCGGCCGGCCGGGACGGCTCGGACCGGCGCGTCGTGGCCGTCATCGGCGATGGCGCCATGACCGCGGGCATGGCCTTTGAGGCGCTGAACCACGCCGGCTCGCTGCCGGCGGACCTGCTGGTGATCCTCAACGACAACGACATGTCGATTTCGGAAAACGTCGGCGCGTTGTCCAACTACTTCACGGCCGCGCTCTCCGGGCGCCTGTACGCGACGCTGCGCGAGGGCGGCAAGAAAGTGCTGCGCCAGATGCCCACCGTGTGGGAGCTGGCGCGCCGCTCGGAGGAGCACTTGAAGGGCATGGTGCTGCCGGGCACGCTGTTCGAGGAGCTCGGCTTCAATTACATCGGCCCGCTCGACGGTCACGACGTGCGCGCGCTGGTCGGCACGCTGCGCAACGTGCGCAAGCTGCACGGCCCGCAGTTCCTGCATGTCGTCACCCGCAAGGGCAAGGGCTACGCGCCGGCCGAGGCCGACCCGATCAAGTGGCACGGGCCGGGCCCGTTCGATCCGGCGAGCGGCACGATCTTCAAGGAGGCGGCCCGCGGCCCCTCGTACTCGCAGATCTTCGGCCAGTGGCTGTGCGACATGGCCGAGCTCGATCCGCGCATCATCGGCATCACCCCCGCGATGCGCGAGGGCTCGGGCCTGGTCGAGTTCTCCAAGCGCTTCCCCGACCGCTACTTCGATGTGGCCATCGCCGAGCAGCACGCGGTCACCTTCGCCGCGGGGCTGGCGACCGAAGGCTTCAAGCCCGTGGTGGCCATCTACTCGAGCTTCCTGCAGCGCGCCTACGACCAGCTGATCCACGACGTCGCGCTGCAGAACCTGCCGGTGGTGTTCGCGATCGACCGCGCGGGCCTCGTCGGCAGCGACGGCGCGACGCACCAGGGCAGCTACGATCTGTCCTTCATGCGCTGCATACCCAACATGGTGGTCATGGCGCCGGCCGACGAGAACGAATGCCGGCAGATGCTCTACACCGCCACGACGGCGCAGGGGCCTGCGGCGGTGCGCTATCCGCGCGGCACCGGCCCCGGTGTGCCGCTCGAGAAGGAGTTCCACGCCCTGCCGATCGGCAAGGGCGAGGTAAAGCGCGAGGGGCGCAGCGGGCTTGCGCTGCTCGCCTTCGGCCCCATGGTCGAGAGCGCGCTCGCCATCGGCGAGCGGCTCGATGCCACCGTGGTCAACATGCGCTTCATCAAGCCGCTCGACGAGGCGCTGATCCTCGAGATCGCCGCTCGGCACTCCGCCATCGTCACGCTCGAGGAGAACGCCGTGCAGGGCGGCGCCGGCTCGGCCATCGCCGAGGTGCTCGCCGCCGAGGGCGTGAACCTGCCGCTGATGCAGATCGGCATCCCCGACCGCTTCATCGAGCACGGCTCGCGCGAGTCGTGCCTGGCGGCCGCCGGGCTCGACGAGGCGAGCCTGAGCGCGGGCATCGAGCGCTGGTGGTCGCTGCAGAACCGCGCCACCATCCGCTCCGTCGGGCGCGCCTGATCCCTCGCGTGCCGCCGCGCGGCGCGCCGGCCGGGGTTACCCGCGTGTGCGCGCGTATCCCGATCGGTATAGGTGAAACCCGCCGCGATCCTGTAGGCTTATGCGCATGAACCCTCCTGCCACGCCGGCCAAGACTGCCCGCAAAGTCCTCGCTGATGTCGAGGACGTGCAGTCGCGCGCCGATACCCGCCGCCTGCCGATCAACCGGGTGGGCATCAAGGACATCAGCCATCCGGTGCGCGTCAAGGACCGCTCCGCGGGAGAGCAGCACACCATCGCCACGTTCAACATGTACGTGAGCCTGCCGCACAATTTCAAGGGCACGCACATGTCGCGGTTCGTGGAGATCCTGCATGCCGAGCGGGAAATTTCCGTCGAGTCCTTCCGCGGCATGCTCGAGAGCATGACGAGCCGGCTCGAGGCCGACGCCGGACACATCGAGATGACCTTCCCCTACTTCATCATGAAGCGCGCGCCGGCGAGCGGCGTCGAGAGCCTGATGGACTACCGGGCGAGCCTGATCGGCGAACGGCACGACGGGATCACCGACCTGTGGGTGCGCGTGGTGGTGCCGGTCACGAGCCTGTGCCCGTGCTCGAAGCGCATCTCGGACTATGGCGCGCACAATCAGCGCTCGCACGTGACCATCACGGCGCAGTTGAGCCACCACATGTGGATCGAGGAGCTCATCGAGATCGCCGAGCAGGAAGCCTCGTGCGAGCTCTACGGGATCCTCAAGCGGCCCGACGAGAAGTACGTGACCGAGCGGGCCTACGACAACCCGAAGTTCGTCGAGGACATGGTGCGGGACGTGGCCACACGGCTCAACGCGGACGACCGGATCGTCGCGTACGTGGTGGAATCGGAGAATTTCGAGTCCATCCACAATCACTCCGCCTACGCGCTGATCGAGCGCGACAAGCGCAAGGCGAAGTGAGGCCCGGGGCCTAGCCGCCCCCCGCCTCGAGCAGCGGCAACTCCACGATCGCCCGCAGCCCCGGCTCGTTATCCTCGAGCACGAACAGCGCGTGGTGCAGCCGCGCAATCGCCCCCGCCAGCAACAGGCCGAGTCCGCCGCCCGCCTCGCCCGCGCGCGGCGCGACGCGCGCGAACGGCTGGCCGGCCTGCCGCCGCTGCTCGGCCGACATCCCCGGACCATTGTCGCTCACCACGAGGCGCGCCACCGCGCCGCGCCGCTCGACGCTCAGCTCGATGCGCCCGCCGGCGGGCACGAACTTCAGGGCGTTCTCGACCAGATTGCTGATCAGCTGCGCCAGCAGCTGGCGGTTGCCCTCGACCAGCACGCTACCGCCCGTCCCCGCGGTGAGCCTCAGGCCGCGCTCGCGCGCCACCGGCTCGAACAGTTCGGCCAGTTCTCCGACCAGATCGGAGAGGTTCACGGGCGTCACCGAGGCGAGCGGCGCGCCGGACTCCGCCAGTGCGATCTGCAGGAGCGTCGCGAGCGTGCGCTGCAGGTGATCGACTTCGCGCAGCGCAGATTCGACCGGCTCGCGCATCCCCTGCTGCAGATCCGCACGGCGCAGCACCGCGTCCATGCGCGCCCGCAGCCTCTGTAAGGGCGCACGCAAGTCGTGCGCAACGCTGTCGAACGTGGCGCGCAGAGTGCGCGTCTGTTCATCGAGGCGATCGAGTACGCGGTTGACCGAGACGGCGAGCGCATCGAATTCGTCGCGGTTGCCGGCAACCGGAAGCCGGCGTGACAGCTCGCCGCTCATGATGCGGACGCAGGTATCCGTGACGGCACCGACGCGACGGCTCAGGCGGAAGCTGAAGGCGAAGCCGGCGACGGCCGCCACCAGGATCGACAGACCCATGCCCCAGAGCGTCGCGGTCCGAAACGCCTGCGCATAGCGCTCGTCCTGCGACATGTCGGTGCCGACGAGCAGCCAGTCGCCGTTGGGCAGCTGGCGCACCGCCGCACGCACCGGATGGACCGAGCGCTGGCCCGGCTCGATCGACTCGATGCGGAATTCCGGCCAGCGCTCCCCCGGCGCGCCATCGAACGGCCAGTTGGTCACGTTGCCGGCGATGCGCTTGAAGCTCGGGCTCGCCAGCATGTACACCGAGCCGATGCGCCCCCAGCTGTCGATGCGCACGTTGATCTCGGTGGTCACCCCGCGGATGCCGCGCAGGACGTACTGATCCTGCAGGCTGTTGAGCTCGGTGTCGATGATCAGATCGATGTTGTCGCGCAGGATGCGCTGGGTCAGCAGGTAGGTGCTGCCGAGCGTCACGCCGACCGCAAGGGTCACGAGCAGCGTGTAGCCCATGGACATGCGGAACGCCGAGGTCTGAAACAGGCCGCGCGGCCCCACCCGGCTCACGGCTCCTCCCGCAGCACGTAGCCGGCGCCGCGCACCGTGTGAATGAGCGGCCGGTCCGAGCCGCGGTCGACCGCCTGGCGCAGCCGGCTGATGTGCACGTCGACCACGTTGCTCTGCGGATCGAAGTGCAGATCCCAGACCCCCTCGAGCAGCATCATGCGGGTGACCACCTGGCCCGCCCGGCGCATCAGAAACTCGAGCAGCTTCTGCTCGCGGGCGGTCAGGTCGATCTCGCGCCCGGCTCGAGTGACGCGCCGCGTGAGCAGATCGAACTCCAGATCGGCCACCTGCAGATGGGACGCCTCGCTGCCCCGGGCGCGGCGACGCAGCAGCGCCTCGATGCGCGCCAGCAGCTCATCGAAGGCGAACGGTTTGGTGAGGTAATCGTCGCCGCCGGCCTTCAGCCCGCGGATGCGGTC
Organism: Pseudomonadota bacterium; assembly: GCA_021792555.1. Classification (GTDB taxonomy): domain Bacteria; phylum Pseudomonadota; class Gammaproteobacteria; order Steroidobacterales; family Steroidobacteraceae; genus 13-2-20CM-66-19. Next base: position 40,959 of record JAJYUL010000012.1, on the reverse strand, counting down.
ATCGACGGTGCCGAGCGCGCTCAGCACCAGCACGGGCGTCGTCAGTCCCGCGGCGCGCAGCTGCCGGATAATCTCCAGCCCGTCGATCTTCGGCAGCATCCGGTCGGTCACGATGAGATCGAACTTGCCGGCGAGCGCCCGCTCGAGCCCCTCCCGCCCCCCGGTGACATGGTCGAGCGCATAGCCGCTCTCGCGCAGTCCCTTGACGAGAAACTTCGCCGCCTCGACGTCGTCCTCTATGAGCAGGATGTGCACGGCGGGCTAGCCTACAGCAGCCCGGGCCCGCGCGCAGCGGGGGCGCTAGCGGGACTCGCCCTGCAGGCGGCCGATCAGGCTGCGCAGGAACACCCGGTTGAAGCGCAGCTGGCAGGACACCGACACCTGCTCGAGCTGCGTGGCGCTCACCTTCAGCACGGTCACCGCGCTCATCGCCCGCACCGTGGCGGTGCGCTTCGCCCCGGGCACGTAGCTCGCCTCGCCGAAACAGTCTCCGGTCTCGAGCATGGCGATGTGCTCGCCGCGGCGCTCGACCGCGCAGCGTCCGGAGACCAGGATGTAGAAGCGGTCGTCGAGCTCCCCCTCGCGCACGATCTCCTCGCCGGCCGCGTAGTGCTGCCAGGCGCTGGCGCGCAGCACCTCGCTCACCTCGGTGTGGGAGAACTCGTGGAAGAACTTCAGCCGCCTGAGGACCCCGAACTGCTCCTGCAGGTCGAGCCGCACGTTGCTCTGGCGCAGCCGGTGATGGACGCGGGCGAGCTCGGCGGCGAGCTCGAGCCCGGTGCGCTGCCGCTTCACGGGGTCCTTCTGCAGTGCCGTGACCACGACGTTCTCGAGCTCCTCGGACACGTCCTGGCGCACCTTGTGAATCGGCGGCGGCGTGGCATAAACGATCTGGTGCAGGAGCTTCTGCAGGTTGCCGGCGCGGAACGGGCGGGTGCCGGTGAGCAGCTCGTACATCACGGCCCCGAGGGAATAGATGTCCGAGCTCGCGGTGAGCTCCAGGCTCTGCACCTGCTCCGGCGACATGTACGAGGGACTGCCGGCGATGCCCTCGATGCGCGAGATCTCCGCATCGGACACCAGCGCGATGCCGAAGTCGATGATGCGCACCTCGCCCTCCTGGGTGAGCAGGATGTTCGAGGGCTTGATGTCGCGGTGGATCACCCCGCGGGTGTGCGCGTAGTGCAGCGCCTTGGCGCACTTGAAGATGATCTCGATGACGTCGTTCAGCGGAAGCAGGTTGTCCGGACGGCAGTAGGTCGTGAGCGTGCGGGCATGGTGCACGTACTCGGTGACGACGTAGCAGCGCCCGTTCTCCTCGCCCGCATCGAAGATCGGCAGCACGTACGGATGCTGCAGCATCCCGACCAGATGCGCCTCTGACAGAAACATCTTGCGCGCCGCCCGCGCCCGCTGATCGTCCGCCCCGGTGTCGACGTTGTAGACCTTGATGGCCACGTCGCGCCCGTAGTAGGCGTCGTGCGACAGGTAGACCACGCCGGTGCTGCCGCGGCCGACTTCCTTGATGACTTCGTACTTGCCGATGCGCTCGGGCATGCTCCGGTCACCGGTGTGGGGCGGGGCGGCGGGTCTGGAGGCGTGGACGGGCATAATTCGCGTCGGCTGATGGAGCAAGGCGCAGAATAGGATTGCGCGGCCCGCAGGCGCTGTGATGCGCCCCATGAATTGGCCGACCGGCGCGCGGCGCGGATTTTACATAATCAAACCGCCGTCAGGCTTGCGCAAAGTGATCGTAGCCGCCGGTGGGCAGCGGCAATTCGCCCGCCTCGCCCATCACCCGTGCGCCGGGCTCGGCGCGCATCGAGCCGATGCGAGTGTACCCCCACTGCTGCGGCGGCAGCTGCGCGTGCAGCCGCGCGAGCTGCTGTGGCGGCACGGTGAAGCACAACTCGTAATCGTCGCCGCCGGTGAGGGCGAATGCGCGCGCGCGCTCGGTCCCGAGCGCGCGCAGCGGCGCCGAGAGCGGCAGGCGGGTCGCGTCGATCTCAAGCCCGCAGCCGCTGGCGCGAGCCAGCTTCAGCGCGTCGGCGAGCAGACCGTCCGACACATCGATACAGCCGCTCGCGTAGGGGCGAAGCTGCTGCCCGAGCGCCACCCGCGGCGTCGGGAACAGAAACCGCTCGCGCAGGTACTCGGCCTGCCCGAGGCCCTCGAGCCGCCCCTGCTCGAGCGCGAGTCCCACGGCCGCATCGCCCGGCGTGCCGGAGACAAACAGCGCATCGCCGACGCTCGCGCCGCTGCGCAGCAGCGCCGCGCCGGCCGGCACCGGTCCCATGAGAGTCACCGTCACCGTGAGCGGGCCCTGCGTGGTGTCGCCGCCGACCAGCGCGACCTCATGGACACGCGCGAGTGCGGCGAATCCCGCGGTGAATTCACTCAGCCAGCGCTCCTCGGCCGCCGGCAGGGTGAGCGCGAGCAGCGCCCACGCGGGGCGCGCCCCCATCGCCGCCAGGTCGCTCAGGTTGACGGCGAGCGCCCTGTGGCCGATCGAGTCCGCACGGCAACCGCGCGGGAAGTGCACACCCTCGACCAGCGTATCGACTGCCGCTGCGAGCACCATGCCGGGCGGGCACTCGAGCAGCGCGGCATCGTCGCCCACGCCGACGCGCACGTCCGCGCGCTGCGCGCCGCAGCGGCGGAAGTAACGGTCGATCAGCTCGAATTCCGACTGTGGCATGCGCGCGCCCCCGGGCGCGCCTCAGTGCTCGTCGGGGCGCAGCTCGCGCGCCGCCCGATCGAGCACCGCATTGACGTACTTGTGGCCGTCCGTCGCGCCGAAACGCTTCGCGAGCGTCACCGCCTCGTTGATCGCCACCCGATAGGGGACATCCGGCCGATGCGCAAGCTCATACAAGCCGATGAGCAGCACGGCGTGCTCCACCGGGTCGAGCAGCCCCGGGCTGCGGTCGATCAGGGGCGCAAGCCGCTCATCGAGCTCGGCGTGCGAGGCGCAGATCGCCTCGAGCAGCTCGCGGAAATACTCTGCGTCGGCGCGCGGCATGTCTTCGGCGGCGGCGAACTCCTGCACCAGGTCCTGCCAGGGGCACTCGTTGATCTGCCAGCGGTACAGCGCCTGCAGCGCGAGCTTGCGCGCCACCGATCGCTGCCGGGAAAACGCGCGCAGCGAGGATTGCACGTTCATCAGGATCCCAACTGGGCGAACACGCTCGCCATCTCCAACGCCGCCTCCATCGCCTCCCCGCCCTTGTCGCCCTCACCGGTCGCGGCCCGCTCGATGGCCTGCTCGACCGTCTCGACCGTAAGCACGCCAAAGACGATCGGGACCAGCGTCTCGAGCGCCGCGCGCTGCAGGCCGCCGGCGCACTCGCCGGCAACGTATTCGAAATGCGGCGTGCCGCCGCGGATGACGCAGCCGAGCGCCACGATCGCATCGTAGCGGCCGCTCGCGGCGAGCTTGCGCGCAGCGACCGGCAACTCGAACGCCCCCGGCACCCGCACCACCAACAGATCCTCGAGCAGCCCGCCGTGGCGCACCCAGGCCGCCTGCGCGCCCTTCAGCAGACTCGCGACGATGAAGTCGTTGAATCGCGCCGCGACCACGGCCACCTTGCGGCCGCGCGCCTCGGCTTCACCTTCAAGCAGCCGTGCCGCGCTCAAGCGTCTTCTCCGACATACCCGTCGATCTCCAATCCGAAGGCGGAGATGCCGTGCATCTGCTTCGGCGCCGACAGCACGCGCATGCGCTTGACGCCGAGGTCTTTGAGGATCTGCGCGCCGATGCCGAAGGTCTTCAGTACCGCGCCGTCGCGGCGGGCCGCACGCGCGGCTGCCTCGCTGCCGGCGGGCGCGCAGAGCGAACGGACCGCATCGAGCAGATCGTTCGGCGCCTCCCGTTCGCGCAGAATCACGATCACGCCGCTGCCGGCCTGCGCGATGCGCTGCATCGCGGCGCGCAGCGTCCAGGCGAGCCGGTCGGCGCGGATGCCGAGCAGATCGCGCAGCGGATCGGCCAGATGCACGCGCACGAGCGGCGGCTCGGGCCCCTCCAGGGTGCCCTTGACCAGCGCGAGGTGCACCTCCTCCCCGACGCGATCCTCGTACGCGAACAGGCGGAACCCGCCGAATTCGGTCTCCACGGGCTGCTCCGAGAGCCGCACCACGGAGCGCTCGTTGCGCAGGCGGTAGCGGATCAGATCGGCGATGCTGCCGATCTTCAGGCCGTGACGGGTGGCGAAGGCGTGCAGATCTGCCCGGCGCGCCATCGAGCCGTCCTCGTTCATCAGCTCGGAGATCACCCCGACCGGCTGCATGCCGGCGAGCCGGCACAGATCCACCGCCGCCTCGGTGTGCCCGGTCCGCACCAGCACGCCGCCCCGGCGGGCACGCAGCGGGAAGATGTGTCCGGGCCGGGCGAAATCGGCGGCGCGCGCATCGGCGCGCGCGAGGGCGCGGATGGTCGCGGCACGGTCGCCCGAGGACACCCCGGTGGTCGTGCCCGCGAGCGCATCGACCGAAACGGTGAACGCCGTGCGATGCGCCTCGCTGTTGTTGCTGACCATTTGCGGCAGTTCCAGCCGCTCGAGCCAGGCCTCCTCCATGGGGACACAGAGGATGCCGCTGGTGTGGCGGATCATGAACGCCACGGCCTCGGGGGTCGCGCACTCGGCCGCCATGATCAGGTCGCCCTCGTTCTCACGGTCCTCGTCGTCCATGATGATGACCATGCGACCGGCCCTGAGGTCCGCGAGAATCTCCTCGACGCTGTTGAGCTTGCCGGCAGAAGCCGCGGCATTACCGGAGAGGGGAAGGACTTTGGACATTGGGCGCACCTGGTGCGTGGGGCCCACTAGTATACCGTGCGGACGGTTTTCCCCGAGGCGCATCCGGCGCCCCCTGGGGCGCCACCCCTAGCCGCGCCGCGCCGCGGCCAGCAGAGGCGCCACGACCTGATCGAGCTGCCGCCGGGTCACCCCAGAAAGTCCGCCGAGGAGCCTGGCACGCACCACCCCTTGTGCGTCGATGACGTAGGTCATCGGCACGGCGAGCGGCTCGCCGAACCCGTCCACACGCGCCGTGCGGGCGAGCGCGGCCGGATACGTAAAGCCGCGCAGCGCCTGACGGACCCGCGCGCGACTCGCCGACTGATCGATGCTGAGGGCGATGAGCTCGAGGCCGCGCGGATGGAAGCGCCGGTAAAACGCCTGCAACACCGGCATTTCCGCATGGCAGGGGGAGCACCAGGTGGCCCACAAGCTCACCAACACCACGTGGCCGCGCTCGTCGGCCAGATTGAACTGCCGACCGCCGAACTCGCGCACGATCAGCGCCGGCGCCCTCTGGCCGATGCGCGGCGCGCCGATCACGGCGGTTGCGGCGGCCGCCGGCAGCGCCAACCCCAACGCGAGAGCCGCCAGGAGCCGCGCTGCGGCGCGCATCAGGCGTCCTCGGTCTGCCGGCTCTCGAGCAGCCGCTCGGCGTAGCGGGCCATCAGATCCACTTCGATGTTGACGAAATCATCGCGCTCGAGCTCGCCCAGGGTGGTGACCTCGCGCGTGTGGGGAATGAGATTCACCCGAAAGATCGTGCTGTGCACCATGTTGACGGTGAGGCTCACGCCGTCGACGGCGATCGATCCCTTGCGCGCGACGTAGCGCACGAGGTCCTCGTCGGCCAGCGCCAGATCCACGACGCTCGAGCGCGCCTCATCGTAGATCTCGACCACCTGGGCCAGGCCATCGACGTGTCCGGTCACCAGATGCCCGCCGAGCGGATCGCCCGCCTTCAGCGCCGGCTCCAGATTGACGCGCGCGCCGAGCTGCAGCTTGCGCAGAGTGGTAAGCCTGAGCGTCTCGCGCGACACATCGGCGAGAAAGCCGCCGCTTTGCAGCTCCACGACCGTCAGACAGCAGCCCTGCACGCAGATGCTGTCCCCGATCCGCAGTCCTGCGGACTCGAGATGCTCGAAGGCAAATCCCATGCGCTGATCCCCGCGGCGATTCTCGCGCGAGACCAAGCGCCCCACGTCCTGCACGATACCGGTAAACACTGCTCTGCCCCTCGTTGCTCAGCGCTGCTGCGGCCGCAGGCGCAGCCGCAGGTCCGTCCCGACTTGCCGGACGTCCATCATGACAAACCACGGGGAATCCTGCAGCCTGCCGAGGGCAGGCAGCTCGGCCAGCGGCCGGCCCTGCGGCCCAAGCAGCCGCGGAGCGATGTACAGAACCAGTTCGTCCACGAGTTGCGCAGCGAGCAGCGCGCCGGCCAGGCGAGGGCCGGCCTCCACCCATAACTCATTGATTTCACGGCGACCGAGATGCTCGAGGAGCACCGCGGGCGGCACGCGCCCGTCCGCATCGGCTTCGATGGCTTCGAGCGTGGCGCGTGAGGCGAGGGCGGCGCGGCGAGCGGCGTATCCGCCGGCCTCCGCCGCCCGCGGTGGGGTACTGACCAGCAGCACTTCCCCTGGGATCGCAAACAGGCGCGCCGCCGGCGGCGTGCGCAGATGCGAATCCATCACCACGCGCAGCAGCGGCGGGCGCAGGCCGCCGGGCGGTTCGGGCAAGCGCACATCGAGGCGCGGATCATCCGCGAGGACCGTGCCGATGCCGGTCATGACCGCGCCGCTGCGCGCCCGCCAACGCTGCACGTCCTCCCGCGCGGAGGCGCCGGTAATCCAGTGGCTCTCGCCGTTGCCGAGCGCGGTGCGTCCATCGAGACTCATGGCGAGCTTCACGCGCACCCACGGACGCCCCGTGCGCATCCGCTTCAGGAATCCCGCGTTGAGTTCCGCTGCCTCGGCCTCAAGGAGCCCCTGCTCGACCCGCACCCCCTGCTCGCCGAGCAGGCGCGCACCTTCACCGTTGACGCGGGGGTTGGGGTCGGCGACCGCGAACACGACCCGTGCGACGTGCGCCGCAAGCAATGCCTGCACGCACGGCGGGGTACGGCCATGATGGCTGCAGGGCTCGAGCGTGACGTAGGCGGTTGCTCCGGCAGCGGCCGCCCCCGCCGCCCGCAGAGCATGCACTTCCGCATGCGGCTCTCCGGCCCGCACGTGCCAGCCCTCCCCGACGATACGCTCGCCTTGCGCGATGACGCACCCGACCCTGGGGTTCGGGTGCGCCGTCTCGAGGCCGCGCGCGGCGAGCTCGAGCGCGCGAGCCATCGCGCTGCAGTCAAATTCCGAGAACATGCCCCCGCTCACTTCGCCTCGCCGCCGCCCTCGCGGTCCGGCGGCGGCTCCGGCGGCAGCAGCGAGAGCTGCTCGCGAGCCGCTCCGGGGGCGGGCGTGCGTTTGCGCGGGCGGGAAGGCTGCGGCGCACGCGCATCGCGCAGCTTGCGGATCTCCTCGTGAAATGCCTCGACGTCCTCGAAGTGACGATACACCGAGGCAAAGCGCACATAAGCCACTTCATCGAGCTGGCGCAGCTCCTCCATGACCAGCTCGCCGATTGCGCCGGAGGCGATTTCCCGCTCCCCGAGCGTGCGCACCCGGTGGGTGATGTGGCTGACCGCCGCATCGATCGCCGCGCGCGCCACGGGACGCTTCTCCAGCGCCTTCACCATGCCCGCGCGCAGCTTGGCCTCATCGAACGCTTCACGGCGCCGATCGCCCTTGATGACCATCGGCATCACCAGCTCGGGGGTCTCGAACGTCGTGAACCGCTCGCCGCAGGCCAGGCATTCGCGCCGCCGGCGGATCTGGCCGCCATCGCTCGCCAGGCGCGAGTCGGTCACCTTGGTCTCGACGTGACCGCAGAACGGACAATGCATGTTTCAGCGTCCCGTCTGCGGTCCCGGCCCGCTCACGCCGTCTCGTAGACCGGGAAGCGGCCGCAAAGCTCGAGCACTTCACCGCGCACGCGCTCGATGACCGCCGCCTCCCCGCTCGCATCAAGCACGTCGGCAACCAGGTCGGCCACACGCTCGACCTCGGCCTCCTTGAACCCGCGCGTGGTCGAGGCGGGAGTGCCAATGCGCAGGCCGCTGCTCACCGACGGCGGGCGCGGATCGTTCGGCACGGCGTTCTTGTTGACCGTGATATTGGCCTTCCCGAGCGCGGCATCGGCATCCTTGCCGGTGATCTCGCGCCCGATGAGGCTGAGCAGAAACAGGTGATTGTCGGTGCCGCCGGAGACGATGTCGTACCCCCTCGTTTTCAGGCGTGCCGCCATGGCGCGGGCGTTGGCGACCACCTGACGCTGATAGTCCACGAATTGCGGCTGCAGCGCCTCGAGCAGCGCGACCGCCTTGGCCGCGATGACGTGCATCAGCGGGCCGCCCTGGGTGCCGGGGAAGACCAGCGAGTTGAGCTTCTTTTCGATCTCCTCGTTGGACCGCGCGAGAATCAGTCCACCGCGCGGCCCGCGCAGCGTCTTGTGCGTCGTGGTCGTGACGACGTCCGCGTGCGGCACCGGACTGGGATAGACACCTGCGGCGACCAGGCCGGCGACGTGCGCCATGTCCACCACCAGATATGCCCCGACGCCCTTGGCGATCTCGGCGAACCGGGCCCAGTCGACCACGCGCGAATAGGCCGAGAACCCGGCGATGATCATCTTCGGGCGATGCTCGGCGGCGAGCCTTCCGACCTGCTCGTAGTCGATCTCCCCGGTATCGGGACGAATGCCGTACTGGGCGGCGCGGAAGAATTTGCCCGAGAAATTGACGCGCGCCCCATGGGTCAGGTGCCCACCGTGGTCCAGGCTCATGCCGAGAATGGGATCCCCGGGCTGCAGCAGCGCGAAGTAGGCGGCGGCGTTGGCCTGCGAGCCCGAATGCGGCTGCACATTGGCGTAGGCGGCCCCGAAGAGCTTCTTGGCGCGCTCGATCGCCAGCCGCTCGGCGATGTCCACGTACTCGCACCCCCCGTAGTAGCGCTTGCCCGGATAGCCTTCCGCGTACTTGTTGGTGAGCACCGAGCCTTGAGCCTCGAGCACGCGCGGACTGGCGTAGTTCTCCGAGGCGATGAGCTCGATGTGCTCCTCCTGCCGGCGCCGCTCGCCATCGATGGCCCGGGCCAGCTCGGGGTCAAAACTGCGAATATCCTGGGATTTTGCGAACATGCGAAGCCTCTACTGATGGGCGCGAGCCGCGCTCGCGCGGGCCCTACCAGGCGCGGCAGGAATGCGAATTGTACCGGAGCGATGGGCCCGCAGCAGGCCTGCGCCCGAGGGCGGCCCGGCCGCTGCCCGGCGCACTCTCTGCCCAAGTCCGGCGCGCTCGGGCGATAATGCCGCCCTGGGCGCACCAGGCGCCCGGATCGCCTCACCCATCCGCTGCAGAGATTGCATGGCCCAGTACATTTATACGATGAATCGTGTGTCGAAGGTGGTGCCGCCGAAGCGCGTCATCCTCCGCGACATCAGCCTGTCCTTCTTCCCCGGCGCCAAGATCGGCGTGCTCGGCCTGAACGGCTCGGGCAAGTCGACCTTGCTGAAGATCATGGCGGGGATCGACACCGAAATCGACGGCGAGGCCCGGCCCCAGGCCGGCATCCGCATCGGCTACCTGCCGCAGGAGCCGCAGCTCGATCCGCACAGCGACGTGCGCACCACCGTCATGGAGGGCGTGGGCGATACGCTGGGCCTGGTCGAGGCATTCAACCGCCTGAGCGACCGCTTCGCCGAGCCGATGGGCGAGGAGCAGATGAATGCGCTGCTCGCCGAGCAGGCCAGACTGCAGGACGCGATCGACGCGGCGGGCGGCTGGGAGCTCGAGCGCAAGCTCGATATCGCGGCCGACGCGCTCCGCCTGCCGCCGTGGGACGCCAGGATCGCCACCCTCTCCGGTGGCGAGAAGCGCCGCGTGGCGCTGTGCCGTCTGCTGCTGTCGGCCCCGGACATGCTGCTGCTCGATGAGCCGACCAATCACCTCGACGCCGAGTCGATTGCCTGGCTCGAGCGCTATCTCGAGCAGTACCCGAGCACCGTCATCGCCGTCACGCATGACCGCTACTTCCTCGACAACGTGGCCGAGTGGATCCTCGAGCTCGATCGCGGACACGGCATTCCCTGGCACGGCAACTACTCCTCCTGGCTCGAGCAGAAGGAGCAGCGGCTGCGCGTCGAGGAGCGCGAGCGCGAGGCGCTGCGCAAGACGCTCGAGCACGAGCTCGAATGGGTCCGCCAGAACCCCAAGGCGCGCCAGGCCAAGAGCAAGGCGCGCCTGCAGCGCTACGAGGAGCTCGCCTCGCGGGAATTCCAGCAGCGCAACGAAACCAACGAGATCTACATCCCGCCGGGCGAGCGCCTCGGCGATCAGGTGATCGAAGCCGAGGGGCTGCGCAAGGGCTTCGGCGAGCGGCTGCTGATCGACAATCTGTCGTTCAGTCTGCCTCGCGGCGGCATCGTCGGCATCATCGGACCGAACGGCGCGGGCAAGACGACGCTGTTCCGCATGCTGACGGGCGCCGAGAAGCCCGATGCCGGACAGGTCCGCATCGGGCCGACCGTGAAGCTCGCGTACGTCGATCAATCGCGCCAGTCGCTCGATGACCGCAAAACGGTCTGGGAGGAGATCTCCGGCGGACTCGACATGATCAAGGTGGGCAATTACGAAACGCCCTCGCGCAGCTACGTCGGACGGTTCAACTTCAAGGGCACGCAACAGCAGCAGACGATCGGCGAGCTCTCCGGAGGCGAACGCAACCGGGTGCACCTGGCCAAGGTCCTCAGCTCCGGCGGCAACGTGCTGCTGCTCGATGAGCCGACCAACGATCTCGATGTCGAGACGCTGCGCGCTCTGGAGGAGGCGCTCGTGAACTTCCCCGGGTGCGCGGTGGTCATCTCCCATGACCGCTGGTTTCTCGATCGCATCGCCACGCACATCCTGGCCTTCGAGGGCGACTCGCAAGTGGTGTGGTTCGAGGGCAACTATCAGGAGTACGTCGAGGACTTCAAGCGGCGCAAGGGCGAGGCTGCCGCCCAGCCGCATCGGATCCGCTACAAGCCGCTCACGCGCTGAGAGTTCGATGTCGGTCCGTGCCTAAGCCCGATCAGCAAACCGCCGCACGGCGCCGGCCGGTCGCTGCGCCCCGAGCCGGGAGGCGCTAGTGCCGAAGCCGGCGGCCGCAGGCTCGGACGCGCGCGCCATCGGCGTCCTTGAGCTGCTGCGCTGGCTCGGCCCGCTCGCCGCGCTGATCGTGCTCGGCGCGGCCGGCTACGTGCTGCACGATGAGTTCGCGCGGCTGCGCCTCCCCGACATCCTGGTGCACCTGCGCAGCATCCCCCGCGCTCACGTGCTGGCGGCGCTTGCGCTCACGGCCGGCAGCTACTGCCTGATCAGCGGCTACGACGTGCTGGCGCTGCGCTACGTGCGCAAGCGCCTGCATTACGGGCGCGTGCTGTTCACCTCGTTCATCGCCGCAGTGTTCGGCCACAACCTCGGCTTCGCGGCCGTCACCGGCGGGGCGATCCGGCTGCGCCTGTACACCGTCGCGGGCATCACCGCGGTGGAAGTGGCCACCATCACGGTCTTCTACAGCCTGTCGATCGCGCTCGGCCTGACCTGCATCGCGGGCCTCTCGCTCGTGTTTGCGCCGGGCGCGGCCGCCGCAGCGCTGCATCTGCGCACCGAGTGGACCCGACTCGCCGGCGCGGTGCTGCTCGGCGCGGTGGCTGCCTACGTGCTGTGGGCGGGTCTCTCGCGCCGCGCGATCGAAATCCGCGGCTGGGCGCTGCGCGCCCCGGGCTTCGCGCTCGGCGGTGCCCAGACGCTGCTCAGCGTGCTCGATCTTTGCGTCGAGGGCTCGGTGCTGTGGTGGCTGCTGCCGCCCGCGGCGCACATCGGACTGGTGCCGTTCATGGGCAGTTACGTGATTGCCCTTTCCGCCGGCATTATCAGCCACGTGCCGGGCGGGATCGGCGTGTTCGAAACAGTGATGCTGCTTGCGCTGCACAATGCCCCGGCCGATTCGGTGCTCGGCGCCCTGCTCGCCTTCCGCGCCGTGTATTACCTCGCGCCCCTGCTGGTCGGTGCGGCGCTGTTCGCCTACCAGGAGCTCACCGCGCGGCGGCACGATCTGGCGCGCGCCCGCGACCAGGCCGCGACCCAGGTGACTCCGGTTGCCCCGCAGATCGCAGGGTCGCTGGTGTTCCTTGCCGGCGCGCTGCTCGTGGTCGCAGCGATGTGGCCGCCGGTCAGGGTATCCCTGCCGTGGCTGCGCAGCGCACTGCCGCCGGCAGTGCCGATCGCCGCCGGACTCCTCGCAAGCGTGCTCGGCGTCGGCCTGCTGCTGCTCTCGCGCGCACTGTTCCGCCGGGTTCGCTCGGCCTACCACCTCGTGTTCCGGCTGCTGTCATTCGCCGTGCTGATCTCGCTTGCGCAGGGACTGTTCGTGGAGGAGACCCCCCTGCTGGCTCTGGTGCTGCTGGTGTTGTGGCTGGGGCGCGATGCGTTCTACCGGCCCACCGCCATCCTCGATGAGCGCTTCACCCCGGTGTGGATCACGGCCATCGGCGGGGTGATTCTGCTCGCCGTCTGGACGGGCCTGCTCACCGAACACGGCACATCCCACTGGTGGGTGATCGGCGCGCCCGGAGGCGGCGGCCCGATGCTGCGCACAGCGCTGCTGCCGGCGCTGCTCGTCGCCGGTTACCTCGCGGTCAACCTGCTGCGGGCGACCCCGCCGGAGCCGGCCGCCGCGAGCGGCGTGGATCTGTCTCGCGCCCGCCGCCTGATCGCCCGCGGCGAGACGAGCCTCGCCAACGCCGTACTGAGCGGCGACAAGCGTCTGCTGTTCGCCGATTCCGGTGAGGCATTCCTCACGTATCAAGTCGCCGGGCGCAGCTGGGTGGCGCTCGGCGATCCGGTCGGCACGCGCGCCGAAGCCGAGGAGCTGCCGTGGCGCTTCTGTCAGATCGCCGATCGGCACGGCGGTCAGCCGGTGTTTTATCAGACCGGCCCCGAGTGGTTGAGCGCTTACGAGGATCTCGGGCTCGCGCCGCTGCCGCTCGGCGCCGAGGCCCGCGTCCCGCTCGCGCAGTTCTCGCTGCACGGCGCGCAGCGCGCCGGACTGCGCCATCTCGTGCAGCACGCGCACCGCGCCGGTCTGTCCTTCGAGGTATACCCGCCGCCGCCGCCCGGGCCGCTGTTCGCCGAGCTGCGCACCGTGTCAGACGCGTGGCTCGCTCGCCATGCCACCGGCGAGCGGCGCTTCTCGGTCGGTCATTTCTCCCCGCGCTACCTGCGCCACTTCCCCCTCGCGGTGATCCGCCGCGGCGACAATGCAGTCGCGTTCGCCGACCTGTGGCAAGCCGGCGAGCGCGCAGAACTCGCGCTCGACCTGATCCGTATGCACCCCGACGTGCCCATCGGCACGATGAGCTACCTGCTGCTCGAGACGCTGCTGTGGGCGCGGGGGCACGGCTACCGCTGGGCCAATCTCGGCCTGGTGCCCCTGGAGGGGCTCGAACGCGGCCCGCTGGCGCCCGCTTGGCGGCGGGCCGGGCACCTGCTGTTTACGCACGGGGAGCATTTCGAGCATCTCGAGCAGATGCGCCCCTACTTCGAGCGCTTCGAGCCGCACTGGGAAACACGCTATCTGCTCGCCCGCAGCGATATCGCCCTGCCGCGCGTGCTGCTTGATCTGGCGCGGCTCATCGGCGGCGGCGTGCCGCGCTGACCCGGCGTGCAGCGGCCGGCGCTGCCCCCCAAGGGGCGTGCAGCGGCAATTCGCGCCGCTCTGGGTTATAATTGAGCCCCGGCAGTGGCTATCAGACCAAGAGCAGCGCAACGCCGCCATGCCCCACATCGATCCGGAAAGCCGCCTGATTCTCGAGCAGGGCAAGCGCCTGGTGCTGGTCTGTCCGCATTGTCAGGCGCTCGCGCACATCAGCGCCACCGCCGTGCCGCGCTTCCAGGAGCTGCAGTCCTACCGGCCGGCGCAAATCGGCATCGTGTTCCGCTGCGATGCGTGCCTGGCGCCGATCTTCCTGCGCTTCACGGCCCGAGCCTATGCGCCGACACGCGTGGAGCTGGCGCCGCAGTTCACCGAGGTGGAGCGGGCGCGCGAGCGCTTCGATGCGACGTATCTGCCCGAAGAGGTCGAGATGCTCTTCAAGGAGGCGCTCACCTGCTTCTCCGGCGGCGCCTACAATGCATTCGCCTCGATGTGCCGGCGCACCGCGCAGGCGCTGTTCAGCGATCTCGGCGAGGCCGGCAAACTCAAACTGTTCGATTCGCTGAACGAGGTGCGCGAACTCGCCGCACTCGCCCCGGAAACCTTCGCCAAGATCAGGAGCGTCCTGTTCGGCATCGCCTCCGACCCGCGGCCCGGTATTCCGCTGCTGCAGAGCCACGAGGCGGGCGTGCTGCTCGAGGTGATGAAGGACTTGCTCTACCAGACTTACGTGCGCAAGGGCCGGCTCGAGCAGGCCATGCGGGTGCGCCGGTTCTTTTATGAAGAGGCGCGCAATCCGCCCCGGGTCAGCACGCTGCCGAATGCCGGCTGAGCCAGCCGCGCGCTCAAGCGCTGACCGGTGCGGGTCGCTAACAGCATGATGTTCGACACCGCCGATACCATCGTTCTGTACGAGGAGCTGGCGTTCCAGGACGTGCTGCCGTTGCGCTGGCAGAATCAGCCGCTCGAGCCGGCGACGGCCGCGGCGCTCGCCGAGCGCAATCTGCAGGTGCTGCAGGCCTGGGATGCGCTGGAGGATCACGGCCTCGTCGAGAAGCCGGACGAGAACGCACCGCTCGCGGCGGATATCCAGCGCCTGGACCGCAAGATGACCCTGCTGCTCGGCCTGGTGGGACAATTGCTGGCGCTGAACCGGCCGCGGCCGGCCCCGGTGCCGCTGCGCTTCAATGCCCGGGGGGCGATCTGGCGCGCCGCGGAAGCGCCGCCGCCGCCCGGCGCGCAGGGGTTGCTCGAGATCTATCTACACGACTGCGTGGCGCAGCCGCTGCGCCTGGCCGGTGAGGTGACGGCCGTGACGCCGAACCGCGAAGTCAAGGTGCGGTTCGCGCCGCTCGATGACGCGCTCTCGGCCGTGATCGCCAAGATCGCCTTCCGCCGCCACCGCCGTCAGATCGCCGGCCGCCACGGCCCGAAACGCAAATCCTGACTCCGGTCGCGCAACGCCCGGACAGCGCTCAGGCGTAGGTGTCGAGCAGACCGGTGCCCGTCAGCACGGCTGGAGCGCCCACACCGCTTTGCGGTCCGCCCGTCTCACCAATCGCCGCGACCGCCCGGGCCGGCCGGCGCGGGTCACGCGGCGCGTCCCGCGAGACGCCCGAGTCGGTCAAGGTGAGTCCCTGATTGGCAAACATCGCCCGCAACTCCGGCAACGCCTGCGTAAGAGCCTGGCGGGTCTCGGCCTGTGCGGCACCGAACCACACGCTCGCCTGCCCGTGGTGCACCGAAATGCTCACCTGCACCGGCCCGAGATGCTGCGGGGAAACCTGCAGTGAGGCCGATTGCACCCCCTGGCGAGCCATCCAAGTCAGCTGTGCGCCGAGCTGGCCCGTCCAGCCGCTCGAGCCGACCGGCGCGCTCAGCGCTGCGCTCATTGCGGCCGGTGGCGCCTGAGTGGCCGCATGGGCGCCGGCGGCGAACTGTCCGGCAGTCAGCGCGGCCGCGCTGTTGAGCGTGCCGGCACCCCCTGCTGCCGGGCTCGGCCCCTGGCCGGCTGGGTCCTGAGGGGTGCGGCCGTCCGCGGCGGCCGACTGCGCGAGCATCCCTGTCTGCAGCAGCTTGCGCTCTTCGCTGCTTGCCGCGCTCGAGGATTCGATGCCCGTCGCCTGCGCCGGCTGCGCCGCATCCGCGCCCTTGGGCGCACCGGCGCCCTTGGCCGCATCGGCCTGCGCCGGCGGCGGCGGCGGCACCATCGGTACCGCCCGGCTCATCATCGCCATGGCCGCACTCACGGGGTCGCCTTTGCGGGCCTTGTCCGGGCCCTGCGGCGCTGCGCTCTTGGCGAGCTTGCCGGTGCTCGCCGCCGCTGATGTGCCGGCCTGCGCCGGCGCCGCCAGCGATTGGGCGAGCGTCTGCGAGAAATCCTGACCGGTGGGCGCCTGAGCGACGGCTGGCTTGGCCGCCTTGCCCGGCTTGTCCGGCTGCGCGGCGCGTGTGCGCGCACCGCCGGTCTTGCCCTGCTGAGGCGGGCTGCCGTTTGCGGCACGAGCACCGGCGCTGTGCGCCGATTGGGTGCCGTGCTGCCCGCCGAGCGATGTATTCGAGACGCCGGTGTCGCTTGCGCCGCCGGATCCGGCGCCGCTTCCGCCTGCAGCGGCGCCACCGGAACTGCCCGAGCCGAACGGGGCCGCGGGCGGCACTGAGGGTGAGGCGGATGGCGCCGGGGCGGGCCCGACGCTGAGGAGGGTTTCAGGTGACACGCAGATGACTCCCGCGGCTCCACGACTGTTGCGAGCGCTCATCGGTCTCGTGCTGGTCGCGCCGGTCCTGCACCCGCTGCTCTTCGGCGCGCCAGTGCTTGGCGAGGGTGTCCACCGCGGCGGCGCGGCGCGCGGCACTGCGCCAGTTCTCAAGCTCCGCAGTGCGCGCGAGCTCGGCCTGGGTCACGATCTGACTCTGATGATGCAGCGCCTCGTCGAGGCGGCTGAGGAACACCTGATATTCGCGCACACCCGCCCCGTCTAGGCCGGCCTGCGCACGTTTGCTGAAGTCGCGCACATAGGCGCTGCGATAGCCCTCGAGCTCCTCCAGGCGCGACTGCGCCTCGCGCACGCGCTGCTCGCAGAGCGCAAGGGCCTGCGCCTTGCGCCGCTCGTGGTCATCGACCACGCGCTGAACCATGTCGATGCGTTGGGTCTTTTTCATGTCGTGCCTTCGGCGACTACGCCCTCGAGCGCGGCGAGGCTCGCCGCGAGATCGACGCGCTCGCGCACGTCCTGTTGGAGAAACTGCTGCATGTGCGGCCACAGGGCGATGGCCTGGTCGACGCGCGGATCGCTGCCTCGCTGGTACGCGCCGATCGCCACCAGATCGCGATGCTGCTGATAGGTCGAGAGCACCTGACGGAAGTGCCGGGCGCTCGTGAAGTGACCGGAGTCGACAATCTCGTGCATGGCGCGGCTCACGGAGGCCTCGACGTCGATGGCCGGATAGTGGCCGCTCTCGGCGATGCGCCGGGAGAGGACGATGTGGCCGTCGAGAATGGCGCGCGCGGAATCGGCGATTGGATCGTTCTGGTCGTCGCCCTCGGTGAGCACAGTGTAGAAGGCGGTGATCGATCCGCAGCCCTCGGGGCCGTTGCCGGCGCGCTCGACGAGCTGCGGCAGCCGCGCGAACACCGACGGCGGATAACCTTTGGTCGCCGGCGCCTCGCCAATCGCGAGCGCGATCTCGCGCTGCGCCTGGGCAAAGCGCGTCAGGGAGTCCATCAGCAGCAGGACGTTCGCACCCTGGTCGCGGAAATACTCGGCGACCGCGGTCGCGAGCCACGCGCCGTGAAGGCGCATCAGCGGCGGCGCATCTGCCGGCGCGGCGACCACCACCGCGCGCGTGCGGTCCTCGGGGCCGAGGATGCGCTCGACGAACTCCTTGACTTCGCGGCCGCGCTCGCCGATCAGGCCGACCACGATCACCTGCGCGCTCGTATAGCGGGCCATCATGCCGAGCAGCACGCTCTTGCCGACGCCGCTGCCGGCGAACAGTCCGACGCGCTGCCCGCGCCCGATGGTCAGCAGCGAGTTGATCGCCCGGATGCCGACATCGAGCGGCTCGCTGATCGGCTGGCGCGAGAGCGGATTGATCGGCCGGCCGGTCAGACGCACCGTGTCGGTACAGCCGAGCGGTCCCAGGCCGTCAAGCGGCTGCGCGCTGCCATCGACGATCCGGCCGAGCAGCTGTTCGCCGACCTGAACCGTGCCCGCACCGCGGCGCGGAATGACCCGCGCGTTGGGTCCGAGACCGTGGGCATCGCCCGCCGGCATGAGATAGAGCCGGTCGCCGGCGAACCCGACGACCTCCGAGGCGATGCACGCGCCGTCCCCGGTGATCACGTCGCAGTGGTCGCCGACGGCCGCCTGACAGCCGGCCGCCTCCAGCGTCAAACCGACCATGCGCGTGAGGGAGCCCTCCACCGGCGGCGGCTCGGTCTGCTCGACCGCACGCAGACTCCGGCGCAGTCCGGCCGACCAGTTCGCGGCGCGCTGCAGCTGCAGTGGAGCGTTCAAGGGGTCTGCCCCGCGCCGCCACGCTCTGTGGCGCGCTCATCGCCGAGCGCACTCGCAGCGACGGCGGCGATGCGGCTCTCGAGGCGCGCATCGATGCGGGACGATTCGCTCTGCACGAGGCAGCCGCCCCGCGCCAAAGTTGGATCCTCGACCAGTGTCCAGACGCGCTCGCCCGCCCCGGCGGACAGGTGCTCGCGCACCGCCGCGGCGTCGAGCGGGTGCAGGTGTACGCGCACTTCGCGCGCCGCCAGCGGCAGTTGCGCGATCGAATCGCGCACGATGGCAATGATCTGCGCCGGCTCGATGCGCAGCTCGCGCCGCGCCAATTGCTTGCCGATCGCGAGCGCGAGCTGGACCAGTTGCGCCTCGACCTCGGCATCGAGCTGATCGAGGGGGCGGGCCAGCACGCGCAATACCGCATCGAGCCGCTGGGCGCGCTCCTCGAGTGCCGCGAGACGCGCACGGACCTCGCCCTGCGCGCGCTCGAGGCCCGCCTGATAGCCGCGTGCCTCGGCCTGCTGCAGCGCCTGCTGCAGCTCGTTGTCCTGGCGGCGCCGGCTCTCGGCAAGGCCGATGACCGGTCCGCTCACCTCCGGCAGCTGCCAGCGCTCGACCGTGGCGGCGCCCGTGAATCGGGCTCGTGGCTCAGACAAACTGCTCTCCTTTGCCGCCGAGCACGATCGTGCCGGCCTCGGCGAGTCTGCGGGCAAGCTTCAGAATCTCCTTCTGCGCGTTCTCGACTTCCGAGAGGCGCACCGGTCCCTTGGCCTCCATATCGTCCTTGAGCATCTCGGCGGCGCGCTGCGACATGTTCTTGAACATCTTCTCCTTCAATGCCTCGTCGGCGCCCTTGAGCGCGAGCAGCAGCTGATCGCTCGGCACCTGGCGCAGCAGCTCCTGCATGCCGCGGTCGTCGAGATCGATCAGATTGTCGAACACGAACACCAGCTCCTCGATGCGCGCCGCGAGCGCCTCGTCGGTCTTTGCGACCTGCTCCATCAGCGCGCTTTCCTGGCTCGGCTCGAGGAAGTTGATGATGTTGGCGGCCGCCTTCGCGCCGCCGAGTACGGAGGTCTTGCCGCTCGACTTGCCGGCAAACTGCTTCTCGATGATGTCGTCGAGCTCGCTCAGCGCGTTCGGCTGCACGCCATCGAGCAGCGCGACGCGCGCGACGACCTCCGAGCGCATGTTCGCCGGCAGCAGCATCAGCACTTCCGCGGCCTGATCGGCGTCGAGATAGGCCAGCACGATGGCGACGGTCTGCGGATGCTCGAGCCGGATCAGCTCCGCCACGGCGCGCGGATCCATCCACTTCAGCGCCTCCAGACCCTTGGTGCTGCGGCCGATGCTGATCCGATCGATGATGCTCTCGGCCTTGTCCGCGCCGAGCGCATCCACCAGCACCTTGCGCAGGAATTCGTCCGCGCCGACGCCGACGGACGTCTGGCTCTCCACGCTGGCGGTAAATTCGGAGATGACGCCGCGCACCTCGTCGACCGAAACGTTGCTGAGGCGCGCCATGGCCGCACCGATGCGCTGCACCTCCCTCGCGCCCATGTGCTTCAGTACCTGCGCCGCCTCGCCCTCCCCGAGGGTGAGCAGCAGGATTGCCGCCCGCTCGGTGCCGCTGCGCGATGAATCCTTGCCGTTACGCTCACTCATCGTTGCCCACCCAGCCGCGCACGAGCTGTGCGACGCGCTTCGGATCCTGGGTCACCATGGCGCGCGCGTTGGCGAGCTGCTGCTCGTGCGAGAGCGCCTTGACCACCGCGTCCTTCTGCGCCTGGGGCGGCCCTTCACCCGGGGCGTCCACGCCGATCTGCGCGGCGGCAAGGGCGGGCCTCGCCGCCGGCGTGAGCAGCGAGCGCACCAGAGGCCGCAGCACAGCGAGCACCAGTGCCAGCACGCCGATGAGGCCCGCGGCGAGCTTCAGCAGGCTCCAGAAGAGCGGCCGCTGCCAGATCGGGGGAGCTTCGAATTGCCCGCTCGGCGTGTGCGGCAGATCGAGCGGCTCGTTGACCACGCTCACGCTGTCGCCGCGCGCGGCGTTGTAGCCGACCGCGTTCTTGACCAGCTGGGTCACCCGCGCGAGTTCCTGCGCCGACAGCGGCACCTGCGTCACCTTGCCGTTCGCACCCTTGACAGCGCGATAGCCGACCAGCACCGCCACGGTGAGGCGACGGATCTGCCCGGGCGGATGACGCGAGTAATCGAGCGTACGGTCGATTTCGTAGTTGCGCGTGACGTTGCTCGAGAGCACGTTGCCGCTGCCGCCGGCGCCGCCAACCGGCTCGACGGCGGGCTTGACCGCCGTCGCGCTCGTCTTGGCGGCGGCGGAGGAGGCCTTGGCTGCCTTGCCGCCCTTGGCCGCGGCGGCGGCCGACTTCGCCTGCGCGGGCGGCGCGAGCACGCCCGCGGCCGGCGGTTCGTTCGACAGCGAGCCGGGCACTCCGCCCGGACCGCCGGCGCCGCTCTCCTGCTCGGAGATCTGCTCGCTGCGCACGATCTGGCTGTTGGGCTTGTACAGCTCCTGGGCCTGCTCGCGCGTGCCGAGATTCAGATCGGCGACCACATCGGCGTGCACCAGGCCCGGCCCGACGAGCGGGGTCAGCAATGCGACGATGCGCCGCGCATCGTCCGCCTCGATGCGATGCACCATGTCGAAGTTCTGCTCGTCCATGGCGTAGGGGCTGTCACCCTGCGGGCCGGACAGCAGCTGACCGTTCTGGTCGACCACGGTCACGTGCGAGGGCGACAGATCCGGCACGCTCGAGGCGACCAGGTTCACGATCGCCTGCACCTGCTCCGGGCCGAGCACGCTGCCGGCGCGCAGCTGGACGAAGACCGAGGCGCTGGCGGCGGTCTGATCACTGACGAAGACCGACTGCCGCGGCACCGCCAGATTGACGCGCGCGGCAGCGACCTGCTGCATGCTGGCAATGGTGTGGGCGAGCTCGGACTCGAGCGCGTGCTGATAGCGTACGTTCTCGATGAACTGGCTGACGCCGAAACCCGAGCCCTTGTCGAGCGCGGCAAAGCTGTCGCCCTGGGTGACGCCCTGACCGGCGAGTTTCAGGCGCGCCGCATCGAGCTGCTCGGCCGGCACTTCAACCCCGTTGGTGGCGGGATCGAGGTGATAGGGAATCTGTGCCGCCTGCAGCGCCTGTACGATCTGCTCCTCCTGCTGCGGCGAGAGGTTGGCGTAGAGAAGACTGTAGGTGGGGCCCCGTGACCACAGCACGATCCAGACACCGGCGGCGACGGCAGCCGCGATGCCGATCAGCAGCAGCAGGGGACGCAAACCGGCCGGGAGGGCCGGCAATGTGGGCAAGGCAGTGGATTCGGCAGCCATGTCGACTCACTACATCTGCATGTTCATGATGTCTTGATAGGCGCTGATCAGACGGTTGCGCACTTCGGTCAGCGCGCGAAAGGAGATACTCGCCTTTTCCATCTGCAGCACCACCTGCGGCAGCGACACCCCGGGCGCGCCGCGCGAAAACGCGTCGGCGAGCGCACTGGCGCGCTGCTCGCTCGTATTCACCGCGTCGATCCCCTTCTTCAGGATCGAAGCGAATTCGCTCGCCCCGCTCGCCGGCGCCGCGCTGCCCTGGGCAGGGCCCGTGAGCGGCATCGGCCGCGGCGCATCGAGACGCACCTGCGCCGACATGGCGCGAATCTGGGCAAGCACCTGATCGATGGCCATCTGGCTCATAGGGGCTCTCCTCAGGCCGCCGGAACTTCGACGCCCGCCTCACGCAGGCGCGCGAGCTTGTAGCGCAGGGTGCGCGGGCTGATGCCGAGCCGCTCGGCCGCCTCGCGCCGGTTGCCCTGGCCGCTCTTCAGCGCATCGAGGATCAGGTCGCGCTCGGCCTGGATGAGCGAGCCGGCGAGCGATGCCACGGAGCACTGCGCCGTCAGCGCCGTCTCGCCGGGCGGCGCTTCGTTCGCCAGCTCGAATTGAATGTGCTCGGCGCCGATCACCGGGCCGTTGAGCAGAATGAGCGCACGCTGCAGGAGGTTGTCGAGCTCGCGCACGTTGCCGGGCCAGCTGTAGGTGAGCAGCCGGTGCGCCGCCTCGGCGCTCAGCGCCGGGATCTGCTCACCCGGGCGGCAATGGGCGGTCAGCAGCTGCATGGCGAGCGGCAAGACATCGTCGCGGCGCAGCCGCAGCGGCGCGATCGCCAGCGGGAATACGTTAAGTCGGTAGTACAGATCCTCACGGAAGCGGCCCGCGGCCACCTCCTCGCGAAGGCGCCGATTGGTGGTGGCGATGACCCGCACGTCGAGGTTGATCGTCTCGCGGCCGCCGAGCCGTTCGACCTCGCGCTCCTGCAGCACGCGCAGCAGCTTCGCCTGCAGTCCGAGGGGCATTTCGGTCACTTCATCGAGCAGCAGCGTGCCGCCCTGAGCCTGCTCGAACTTGCCCGGGTGGGCGGCGTGCGCGCCGGTGAAGCTGCCGCGCTCGTAGCCGAACAGCATCGCCTCGAGCATGTTCTCCGGGATGGCGGCGCAGTTGACGCCGATGAACGGACCCTTGGCGCGCAGCGAGCGGCGATGGATGTAGCGGGCCAGAACCTCCTTGCCGGTGCCCGACTCGCCCCAGATCAACACCGTGCAGTGGCTGCCGGCCACGCGGCGCGCGAGCTCGAGCAGACGCTGCGAGTTCGCCGCGCATGCGACTGGCTCAGGCGCGCTGAGCGCGGCGGTGTTGGCGAACGATTGTGGCGCGTACGTTTCAGACATCGATTCCCCCAAACGCAGGGATGCTGAGTCAGGGGAATGCAAATGCCGTGCCTGGCGCCGATCGACTCCTAAAGCGTGACGCGGATCACGTGCGCGGCAATCCGCCGCGTCGGGGGCGTCAAACTTCCGTCGCGGGCTCGGTGAATCCGAGCTTGCGCAGACGCTCGACGAGAGTCGTGCGGCGCAGATTGAGCAGACGAGCGGCCTGCGCGACAGTGCCGTTGGCGCGATCGAGCGCCTGCTGCACGAGCGCGCGCTCGATCGACAGCAGATGCTCACGCAGGTCGATGCCCTGCTCGGGCAGCGCGCACGCGTCCGGCGCGCCGGCCGGTGCGGGCGCGGACTCGAGCAGTGCGAGGGCATCGGCGTCGCTGAGCGGCTCGTCCATGCTCGCGGCGGCCGGTTCGCCCGCCGCCTCGCACGAGGACGTCTCGTACGTCCAGTCCTGCGGCGGCTGATACTTCGGCGGCAGATCGGCGATGTCGACGGTCTGCCCGGCCCGGACGATCGACATCCGTTCGACCAGATTGGACAGCTCGCGCACGTTGCCGCTCCAGGGATGGGCCGCGAGCGCCGCGAGCGCGCGGGCAGAGAAGCGCACGCTGCCGCGGCCTTCGGCCGCGTTGCGCGCGCTGAATTCGCTCACCAGCGCCGGCAGGTCCTCGCGCCGCTCACGCAGCGCCGGCATTTCGATCGGGAAGACGTTCAGCCGGTGGAACAGATCCTCGCGGAACGTGCCCTGCGCAATCGCCGCCTCCAGATTGCGGTGGGTCGCGGCGATGATGCGCACGTTGCAGCGAATGGGCGTGTGATTGCCCACCCGCTCGAATACCCGCTCCTGCAGCACCCGCAGCAGCTTCACCTGCATCGAGGGGCTCATGTCCCCGATCTCATCGAGAAAGAGCGTGCCGCCTTCGGCGATCTCGAAGCGGCCCTTGCGCGCGGCGATCGCGCCGGTGAAGGCACCCTTCTCGTGGCCGAACAGCTCCGACTCCAGCAGATCCGCCGGGATTGCCCCGCAGTTGACCGCGACGAACGGACGGTTGCGGCGCGGGCTCAGGTCGTGAATGGCGCGCGCGGCGACTTCCTTACCGGTGCCGGACTCGCCGAGGACCAGTACGGTCGAATCGAACACCGCGACCTGGCGGATCAGCCCGATCACCGCACGGATCGCCGGTGAACTGCCGCTCGGCAGCCGCGCCGACTCGCCGCCGTCCGCCTGTCCCGGGCCGACGACGCCCTCAGTGCGCACATCGGGGCCGTAGGCAAGATCGGCAACACATTCGCTGGCAACCATCGGGGTACCCATTTCTTGCTTGCTGACTTTGTTCTTCGGGCAGTGGACGCCGCATCAAGCCGTGTCCGCGTTCCCCGTCGGGTGCGTACTGTCTCGTATCGGACTGCCCAGTTTCTGTGACCGGTCTCCAGATTGTTCACATTTGGCGACACGTCCGGTCGCGTCGTCCGATCCGCACGGCGCAAGGGACGCAGGCGCCGGAAGTTCGACGCATCCGCCCGCGTGTGATGCACCTCACAGTCCGATTTCGAATGAAATTTCTTTTCCCGTCAATTGGTTGCGCGCGCACACGGACGGGTGGCACAGGCATTGCACTCCTTGCTCGCACGAGATCTCACGCACCGGAGTTGCATACCCGATGGCCACCGCATCCGAAGCCGCTGCCGCAGAGGCCGCCGCCCCTGAGAAGAAGAAACGCGCCATGCCCCTGTGGCTGACGATCACCCTCGCCGTGGTGCTGATCGGCGCCGCCGCGGGCGGCGGCTTTCTGCTGATGCACGGCAAGAGCGCCCCCGGCGCGCACGGCAAGGTAATCAAACGCCCGTCGGGGCCGCCGCATTTCCTCGCCCTGAAGCCCTTCGTGGTGAATTTCCAGGCCGGCCAGCAGGTGCGCTACCTGCAGGTGGCCCTGCAGGTGATGTCGCACGACCCGAAGACGCTGAAGCTGATTCAGCAGAACGACCCGATCGTGCGCAACAACCTGCTGCTGCTGCTCGGCAACCAGCAGGCGAGCACGCTCGCCACCGAGACCGGCAAGCAGCAGCTGCGCGCCGCAGTGCTCGCCGCCATCCGCAAAGTGGTCGCCAACGCCGGTGGCCATCCCAAACGCGTCGCCGCCATCTATTTCACCAGCTTCGTGATGCAGTAGCCGACCGCCGACCGCAATCCCATGAGCAACGAGAAGATACTCGATCAGGCTGAAATCGACGCCCTGCTGCATGGCGTTGACACCGGCGCGGTGAGCACCGAGCCGGCCCCGGCGCCCGGAGAAGCGCGCGGCTACGACTTTGCGAATCAGGTGCGCATCGTGCGCGGGCGCATGCCCACGCTCGAGATGATCAACGAGCGCTTCGCCCGGCTGAATCGGGTCAGCCTCTACAACCTGCTGCGCCGCGCGCCGGAGGTGGCCGTCGGCCCCGTGCAGATCAAGAAGTTCAGCGAATTCGTGCACACCCTGCACGTGCCGACGAGCCTGAACCTGGTGCGCTTCAATCCGCTGCGCGGCACCGCGCTCGTGGTGCTCGATCCGAAGCTCGTGTTCGCCGTGGTCGACAATTTCTTCGGCGGCAGCGGGCGCCACGCCAAGATCGAGGGGCGCGAGTTCACGGCCACCGAGCAGCGCATCATCCACCTGGTGCTGCGCAGCGTGTTCGCCGACCTGCACGAGGCCTGGTCGCACGTGGCGGATATCCAGCTGGAGTATCTGCAGTCGGAGATCAACCCGCATTTCGCCAACATCGTCTCGCCGTCGGAAATCGTCGTAGTCACCTCGTTTCACATCGAGCTCGACGGCACCGGCGGCAACCTCTACATCACCATGCCTTACGCGATGATCGAGCCGCTGCGCGAAGTGCTCGACGCGGGGGTCGCCAGCGACCGTATGGAAAAGGACGAACGCTGGATGCAGTCGCTGCGCGAGGAGATGGAGGACGCGCAGCTCGCAATCACCACCCTGGTCGGGCACACCTCGTTGTCGCTCGGCGAGCTGCTGAACCTCAAGGCCGGCGACATCCTGCCGTGCGACTTCACCGGCAAGGTCACGCTGATCGCCGAGGACGTGCCGGTGTTTCGCGGCACGCTCGGCACCTCGCGCGGCCACCAGGCGGTGAAGCTCGAAGAGCACATCCGCCGCAGCAAAGCCGGCGCCGAGCCGATTTCCGCCAACACGAAGTGAGCCCTCTCATGAATGCCAATGTCCAGGCCGAGCCTGCCGAATTCCAAGACCTGACCGACGAGGCCGGCGACAAGCCTCCCCGCGAGGTCAATCTCGAAGTCATCCTCGACGTCCCTGTGACGCTGTCGATGGAAGTCGGTCGCACCCGCATCCCGATCCGCAACTTCCTGCAGCTGAATCAGGGATCGGTGGTCGAACTCGACCGCACTGCCGGCGAGCCGCTCGATGTCTACGTCAATGGCACGCTGGTAGCGCACGGTGAGGTCGTCGTCGTCAACGAACGGTTCGGCATCCGGCTGACCGACGTCATCAGCCCCGCAGAGCGTCTGCGCAAGCTCAAATGAGTCACTTGTTCGCCGCTCCCACCGCCGGCAGCGCCGCGCCCGCGGTCAGCGCCAGCGGCCTCGCCTCGGTCACCTTCGCGCTGCTCGCCATCCTCGCGGCGATCTTCCTGCTCGCGTGGCTCGCGCGGCGCTTGCGCGTCCTCGGCAACCGGGCTGCCGGCGCGCTCGAGATCCTCGCCAGCATGCCGCTCGGTGCCAAGGAGCGCGCGGTGCTGGTGAAAGTCGGCGACGCGCAGATTCTCCTCGGCGTGGCGCCCGGCCAGGTCAATACGCTGCACGTGCTCGCGCAACCGCTCGAGCTCGGCAAGCCCGCCGGCGAGGCGGCAGCACGCCCTTCGTTCAGCGCGCTGCTGAAGCGGAGTCTCGGTAAATGAGCCGACTGCGCAAGAGCTGGCCTTTATTGCTGCTCGCGCTGGCGCCGGTCCTCGCGTGCGCCGCGCCGGGCATCCCGGCCTTCAGTGTCCAGACGCACGCCGGCACACAGACCTACACACTGACGCTGCAGGTGCTGGTGCTGATGACGGCGCTGTCGCTGCTGCCGGCGATCCTGCTGATGATGACCGCCTTCACGCGCATCGTGATCGTGCTTGGCATCCTGCGCCAGGCGCTCGGCGCCGGACAGACGCCGCCGAACCAGGTGCTGCTTGGTCTCGCGCTCTTTCTGACGTTTTTCGTCATGTCGCCGGTGATCCGCCAGATCAATCACGCCGCCTACCAGCCGTATGCGGCGGGTACGATCAACATGAGCACTGCGCTGAAGCGCGCCGAGGTGCCGCTGAAGGAGTTCATGCTGCACCAGACCCGAGAGAGCGACATCGCGGTGTTCACGCACATCGCCGGCGGCAAGGGCTACGCCGCGCCGCTCGATGTGCCGCTGTCGGTGCTCGTGCCGGCGTTCGTGACCAGCGAGCTGAAGACGGCATTCCTGATCGGCTTCCTGCTGTACATCCCGTTCGTGATCATCGATCTGGTGGTGGCGAGCGTCCTGATGTCCATGGGCATGATGATGGTCTCGCCGGTGATGATCTCCTTGCCTCTCAAACTGATGCTGTTCGTGCTGGTGAACGGCTGGACCCTGGTCATGGGCTCGCTGGCGGCGAGCTTCTATCACTGACGGAGCACGACTGCGTGACCCCCACTACCGTAATGAACCTCGGCACCGGCGCCCTGGAGCTCGCCCTGACGCTCTCCGCGCCCTTGCTGCTCGCGGCACTCATCACCGGCGTGGTGGTCGGCGCGTTCCAGGCCGCCACCCAGATCAACGAGATGACGCTGTCGTTCATCCCCAAGCTGCTGGTGCTGGCGCTGGTGGTGGCGCTTACCGGCCCGTGGATGCTGCGCACCATGGTCGATTACACCCGCGAACTCATCCTGAGCATCCCGCAGCTGGTCAACTGACGGCGCGTGAACGCATGATCACCGTCACCACCGCTGAGCTCGAGCACGGCATCGCGTCGGTCTTCTGGCCGTTCGTGCGCATCGGCTCGTGCTTCATGGTCGCACCGGTATTCGGCGCGACGGCGGTGCCGGCGCAGCTGCGCATCGTGCTCGCCGGGGCGATCGCCCTGCTCATCGCGCCGCTCGTGCCCCTGCCGGCGGGCGTTCAGCTGCTCTCCGGCAGCGGCGTGCTGATCACCGTGCAGCAGGTGATCATCGGCGTGGCGCTCGGCTTCTGCCTGCAGGTGGTGTTCCAGGCGCTGTCCCTCGGTGGCCAGATGATCGCCAACAGCATGGGGCTGCAGCTGTCGTACAACCTCGATCCGCTGAACGGCCAGAGCACCCCGGCGCTCGGGCAGCTCTACACGGTGCTCGTCACGCTGCTGTTTCTCCTGCTCGACGGCCATACCACGCTGATCCGCGTTCTCGTCGACGGCTTTCGGACCCTGCCGGTGGGCGTCGACGGCCTGGGTCCGAAGGGACTCTGGACGGTGGCCACATGGGGGTCGGTTCTGTTTTCGGGCGCGCTCGCCGTGGCGCTGCCGGGCATCACGGCGATGCTGGTCGCCAACCTCGCCTTCGGCATCGTCAGCCGCGCCGCCCCGACTCTCAACCTGTTCGCCACCGGCCTGCCGATTTCCCTGGTGTTCGGCCTGCTGGTGATCATCGTGAGCCTCCCGGTGGTCGGTTCCGGATTCGTGCGGGTGCTCGGCGAGGCTTTCCTGTTGCTGCGCCACCTGAGCGGAGCGTAAGCGATGGCCGAGACCGATCAGGAAAAAACAGAACAACCTACTGGTAAACGCCTCGAGGACGCGCGCAAGGAGGGCCGCGTCCCGCGCTCACCCGATCTGAGCACCGCCGCAGTGCTATTGATCGCGGGGGCGGGCCTGCGCATGTTCGGCGCGAGCATGGGCGCGACGCTTGCCGAGCAGATGCATTCCGGTCTTGAGCTGTCCGGCGCGCAGGACTTCGACCCCAAGCTGGCGCTCGCGACCGCCGGCGCCGAGATCATGCACGCGCTCATCGCGTGCGCACCGTTGTTCGGCCTGACCATCGTGGCGGCGCTCGCCGCGCCGCTCGCCCTTGGCGGCTGGAACTTGAGCCTTCAGACGCTGTCGCTGAACTTCGCACGACTCGACCCGATCGCCGGGTTCGGCAAGCTGTTCACGCTGCGCAGCCTGGTGGAGCTTGCCAAGGCGTTCGCCAAGTTCCTGCTGGTTGCGGGCACCGCTTTCCTCGTGCTGCACAGCCAGGCGGCGCACATGCTCGCGCTCGGCAACGAGCCGCTCGCCACCGCGCTCGGCGATGCGGCGCGACTGGTCTCGAGCGCGCTGCTCATCATGTCCGGGACGCTCGGACTCATCGCCGCGGTGGACGTGCCCTGGCAGCTCTGGCAGCACCACAAGCAGCTGCGCATGACGCGCGATGAGATCCGCGAGGAAAGCAAGGACACCGACGGCTCGCCGGAAAACAAATCGCGCGTGCGCCGCGCGCAGCGCGACCTGCTGCGCCGGCGCATGATGCACGAGGTTCCGAAGGCCGACGTCGTGGTTACGAACCCGACGCACTTCGCGGTGGCGCTGCGCTACGACGAAGGCCGCATGCGTGCCCCGCGCGTCGTCGCCAAGGGCGCCGATCTCATCGCAGCGCGGATCCGCGAGATCGCCACCGAGCACAAGGTACCGGTTTTCGAGGCGCCGCCGCTGGCGCGCGCTCTGTTCCACAACGTCGAAATCGGCGGCGAGATCCCCTCGACGCTGTACGTCGCCGTAGCACAGGTACTGACGTACATCTATCGACTGAAAGCGGCGCGCGCGGCAGGCCAGCTGCCGCCCGAACTGCCCGTCATCGACCCCTCGATCGAAAGCATCCGGCACTGATCCATGAGCACCGCGACCGCCACCTCACCCGCGTCCCCCGCACTTCCCTCTCTGCGTGACCTGCTGCGCATCGGCGTCGGCGTGCCGGTGGGCGTGCTCGGCGTGCTCGCGATGGTCATCGTGCCGCTGCCGCCGATCGCGCTCGACATTCTCTTCACCTTCAACATCGCGCTGTCGATCGTGGTGGTGATGGGGGTGTTCTACGTCTCTCGGCCGATCGAGTTCGGGGTCTTTCCGACCGCGCTGCTGCTCGCCACCCTGCTTCGGCTGGCGCTGAACGTGGCCTCGGCCCGCGTGGTCCTGCTGCACGGATACGCCGGCCCGGGCGCTGCCGGCCACGTGATCGAGTCGTTCGGTGAGTTCGTGGTGGGCGGCAACTTCGCCGTCGGCGTGGTGGTGTTCATCATTCTCACCATCATCAACTTCATGGTGATCACCAAGGGCGCCGGCCGCGTCTCGGAAGTGAGCGCCCGCTTTACCCTCGATGCCATGCCGGGCAAGCAGATGGCGATCGACGCCGATCTCGGCGCCGGACTCATCACCCAGGACGAGGCGCGCACGCGCCGTGCCGAAGTGCGCGCCGAGGCGGACTTCTACGGCGCGATGGACGGCGCAAGCAAGTTCGTGCGCGGCGATGCGATTGCCGGCATTCTGATCCTGCTGATCAACATCGTCGGCGGATTGGCGATCGGCACGCTGGGGCACGGCATGCCGCTCAGCGCCGCGCTGCACACCTATACACTGCTGACCATCGGCGATGGCCTGGTGGCGCAAATCCCCTCGCTGCTGCTCTCCACGGCAGTGGCGATTCTCGTCACCCGCATGTCCCGGCCGCAGGACATGGGCGGGGAACTCAGGAACCAGCTGTTCGGCAATCCGCGCACGCTCGGCGTGGCCGGCGGCCTGCTCGGCGCGCTCGGCCTGATTCCCGGCATGCCCAACGTCCCCTTCCTGTTGATGGCGGGTGTGTGCGCCGGGGGCGCCTATCTGGTTCGCCGGCGCCGCGTGCGTGCTGAGGCGGCCCCACCGGCACCGAAGCCCGCCGCCCCGCCGCCGGAGTCGCGCGATCTGACCTGGGACGACGTCCGGCCGGTCGATCCGGTGGGACTTGAAGTCGGCTACCGGCTGGTCTCGCTGGTCGACAGCAAGGGCCAGGGTGCGGACCTGCTCGGCCGGGTGCGCGGCGTGCGCCGCAAGCTCTCGCAGGAACTGGGCTTTCTGCTGCCGGCGGTGCACATTCGCGACAATCTCGATCTCGGCCCGAACGTCTATCGCATCAATCTGCACGGGGTGCCGGTCGGGGAGAGCACCGTGCATCCGGATCGGGAACTGGCGATCAATGCCGGCCGGGTCTTCGGACCGCTGCAGGGCATCGCCACGCAGGATCCGGCCTTCGGGATGGAGGCCGTATGGATCGAACCGGCGAACCGCGATCACGCCCAGGCGCTCGGCTACACGGTGGTCGACCCGAGCACCGTGATCGCCACCCACCTGTCCTTCATCCTGCAATCGCACGCGCAGGAGATTCTCGGTCACGAGGAAGTGCAGCAGCTGCTGAACGCCCTCGCCAAGAGCGCTCCGAAGCTCGTCGAGGATCTGGTGCCACGTGTCCTGCCGCTGGCCGTGCTGGTACGCGTCTTGCAGGGACTTCTGGCAGAACGCATACCGATTCGCAACATGCGCACGATTATGGAAACACTCGCCGAACACGCACCCCGCTCCCAGGACCCGGCGGTGCTGCTGCCGCTGGTGCGCGTCGCCCTCGGCCGGCAGATCGTGCAGGACATCGCCGGCGTCTCCGGCGAGCTGCCGGTGATCACCTTCGAGCCCGACCTCGAACGGCTGCTGCAGGGCTCGCTCACCGCGAGCGCCACGAGCGCCGGACTCGAGCCGGGGCTCGCCGAGCGTCTGCAGCAGCGCGTGAACGAGGCCGCCCAGCAACAGGAGGCGACCGGCAGCGCCCCGGTGCTGCTTGTGCCGCCGCAGCTGCGCTCGCCGATGGCGAAATTCCTGCGCGCGGCGCTGCCCAGCCTGCACGTGCTGGCCTGGAACGAAATACCCGACAACCGCAAGGTCCGCGTGGTCACCGCGGTCGGCAGGTAATCCATGAAGATCGTACGCCACACCGCTCCCGATATGCGCCAGGCGCTACGCGCGATCCGCGAGCAGCTCGGCGAGGACGCGGTCATTCTCTCCTCGCGGCGCGGCCCGCACGGCGTGGAAGTCACCGCGGCGGTGGACTTCGATGCCGCACGGCTCGACAGCGCCGCGCAGAGGAGCGACATGCACGTCGCCGCGGCGCCGTCCTTCAGCGCCGCGCCGGCCTTCGCCGCTGCCTCCGCCGAGGGCTCCGCCGAGGCGATGGGCAATGAGCTGAAGACGCTGCGGCGGATGCTCGAGACGCAGCTCGCGCAGCTCGCCTGGAACGAGCGCTCGCGGCGCAATCCGGTGCACATCGAGCTGCTGCGTGAGCTGTCCGAGCTCGGCATTGCCCAGGATCTGGCCGATCACCTCGTCGGACAATTGCCGGCAGGCGTGGATTTGACGCAGGGGCGTCGGTTTACCGTCGCTGGGCTCTCGCAGTATCTGCTGGTCACGGGCGACCGCTGGCTCGACAGCGGCGGACGCGTGGCGTTCATCGGCGCCACCGGCGTCGGCAAGACCACCGTGCTGGCGAAACTGGCGGTGCGCTGGATCCTGCGCCACGGGCCGAAGGATCTGGCGCTGGTCGCCTCCGACACGGTGCGCATCGGCGCTCAGGACCAGATGCACGCCCTCGGACAGCTGCTCGGCGTGCCGGTGCACGTGCCGGAACGGTTCGAGGCCCTGCCGAAGCTGCTCTCGGGCCTGAACCAGCACCGGCTGGTGCTGATCGACACTCCCGGGGCCAGCGTGCGCGACGCGCAGTTCGATGCGCGGCTCGCGGTGCTCGGCGCCTGCGCCCCTCTGATCGAGCCGGCGCTCGTGCTGGCTGCGAGCACCCAGGCGGGCGCTCTGGAGGAGACGATTCAGCGCTGCGCTGCGCTGAAGCCCGCCTCCTGCCTGCTCACCAAGGTGGACGAGGCCGCGAGCCTCGGCGGAGCGCTCTCGGCGCTGATCCGCGCGCGGCTGGCGGTCTCTTACGTGAGCGACGGACAGCGCGTGCCCGAGGATCTGCGTCCGGCGCGAGCCCTCGAGCTCATCACTCAGGCGGTGCGGCTCGCCAAGACGAGCGGTGCCGCTGCGGACGAAGATCTCCTGCGACGACGATTCGGAAAGCTTGCCCATGCCAACACCTGAGCTCAGCCTGATCAACAACGCGAAACTCAAGGCGCTCGCGCAGCCCGTACAGGTCATTGCCGTGACCGGGGGCAAGGGCGGTGTCGGCAAGACCAGCGTCTCGGTCAATCTCGCCACGGCCATGGCCGCGCGCAAGCGGGTCGTGCTGCTCGACGGGGACCTCGGGCTCGCCAACGCGGATGTGTTTCTCGGACTCTCGCCGCGCTACACGCTCGCGCACGTCCTCAGTGGCGAGCGCACGCTCGATGAGGTGCTGATCGAGGCGCCGCAGGGCTTTCAGGTCGTGCCGGCGGCCTCCGGCGCAGCCGACCTCGCCTGCATGGGCGCCGCCGAGCACTTGGGACTGGTGCGCGCCTTCAGTTCGCTCGCCGCACAGGTCGAGGTACTGATTGTCGACACCGCCGCCGGCATCGCCCAGGGCGTGCTGCAATTCGCGCAGGCCGCCCAGCAGGTGCTGGTGGTGATCTGCGATGAGCCGGCCTCCCTCACCGACGGCTACGCGCTCATCAAGGTGCTCAGCCGCAACCACGGCGTGGGCCGTTTCCGGGTGCTCGCCAATCGGGTGCGCAGCCCGGGCGCCGGCCGCGAGCTGTTCGAGCGGTTCGAGCGGGTCACCACGCGCTTCCTCGACGTGGTGCTCGAGTTCGCCGGGGAGATCCCCGAGGACGACTACCTGCACCGCTCGGTGCGCGAACAGCGTCCAGTCTGTGACGCATATCCCGCTAGTGGCGCCGCCCGGGCATTCAAGAAACTCGCCGATGCGGCCGATAAATGGCCAGTACCTCCCGGTCCGCGCGGAAACATCGAGTTCTTCGTCGAGCGGCTGGTGCAGCGCGGACCGGCGAAGCTGGCGGTGGTGCCATGAACGCGGCCAGCGCTTACGGCGGGGGACCGCGCCAGCTGGGCGCGACGCCCGACGCGGCCGATTTGGTGACTCGGCACGCCGAGCTGGTCAAGCGCATCGCCTATCACCTGGCGGGGCGCCTGCCGCCCTCGGTGGAGATTGATGATTTGATGCAGGCCGGGATGCTGGGATTGCTGGAAGCGGCTTCGAACTACGCCGCCAACCGGGGCGCGAGCTTCGAGACCTACGCCGGCATCCGCATCCGCGGCGCGATGATCGATGCGCTGCGCAAGCTCGACTGGGCGCCGCGATCGGTGCACCGCAAGGCGCGCGCGGTGGCCGCGGCGGTCCAGGAGATCGAACGGCACACCGGCCGCGACGCGCGCGATGCGGAGATCGCCGAGCGGTTGGGCGTGACGCTCGAGGAATACCACGCCATCGTGCAGGACGCCGCGAGCTGCCGCCTGGCGGCGCTCGACGACGCGGCGGTGACGATCGAGGGCGAGGCGGACCCGTTTCTCGAGACCGTCGATGAGGAGTTTCGCCAGGCCCTCGCCGGGGCGATCGACGGACTGCCGGAGCGGGAACGGCTGGTGATGTCGCTGTATTACAGCGAGGGGCTGAATCTGAAGGAAATCGGCGCGGTATTGAGAGTGACCGAATCGCGCGCCTGCCAGCTGCATGGGCAGGCACTGGTTCGATTGAAGGCGCGTTTGAGCGAATGGCGCGACGACCCGCAAAGGGCCGAAACAGCGAGACGAGGCAGGCAGTGAGCAAAGATCTGAAATTTCTGGTGGTCGACGACTTCTCGACCATGCGGCGCATCATCAAGAATCTCCTCCACGATCTTGGTTACTCGAACGTAACGGAAGCCGACGACGGCAAGACCGCGCTGCCGATGCTGCAGGCGGGCGATTTCGACTTTCTGATCACCGACTGGAACATGCCGGGCATGCCTGGACTCGATCTGATCAAGGCGGTGCGGGCCGACGCGCGCCTCGCCAAGATGCCGGTGCTCATGCTCACCGCCGAAGCCAAGCGCGACCAGATCATCGAGGCCGCGCAGGCGGGGGTGAACGGCTATGTCATCAAGCCCTTCACCGCCGAAACGCTGAAGGAAAAACTCGACAAGATCCTGGGCGCAGCCGGAAAGTGAGACTGCCATGTCGAACTTCTCCGTGCTGAAGCGCGAATACGGTGCCTGCCTCGACGCCATGAACGAGGCGTTCCAGCGCGGCGACGAATCCGCGTTCTTCACCGCCGTGGATCACATCGTGCACATGCGCGAGCCGAAGATGCTCAGCGAGATCCGCAAGCTCACCGGCGATCTGCAGAAGGCGCTCGAGCGCTTCAGCATCGAGTCGCGCCTCGCGGACATCGCCGAGCACGAGATCCCCGGCGCGCGCGTGCGCCTGACGCACGTGATCAACATGACCGACGAGGCTGCGCACCGCACCCTCGATCTGGTCGAACGCTCAGGACCGCTCGCCGAGCGCACCGCGCGCGAAGCGAATGCGCTGCTCGATTCACTGAACGCCTTCCGCGACCGGCCCGCCCCCGCGGCCGGCTTCGAGGGCGTCACGCGCTCGGTCGAGGCCTTCCTGCCCGTGGTGCGCGCCATCGAGGCCTTCCTGCCCGCGGCCCGCACCGACTGCGAGCAGATCCGGCGCAATCTCGCCGACGTGCTGCTTGCACAGGGCTACCAGGATCTGACCGGACAGATCATCCGCAGCGTCATCAAACTGGTCGAGGAGCTCGAGCGTACGCTCGGTGACCTGACCGCCCTGTCCGGAGGCACGGTCGAGCACACCACGCTCGGCGAGAATTCGAGCGCCGGCTTCGGACCGGTGATACCGGGAGTCACCAAGGGAGAGGTCGCATCCGCGCAGACCGACGTGGATGCCCTGCTGTCAGGTCTTGGCATGTAAGGTGCGGCGATGGACATCCTGAGCATCATCGGACTGGTGCTCGCCGTCAACGCCGTACTGGTCGGAGCAGTCCTGCGGGGCGCCGGCGTGATGGCGCTCGTCTCGCTCGAGGCGCTGGTGGTCGTCGGCGGCGGGACGATAGCCGCGATCTGCGTGCAGACGCCTCTGCCGGTCATGCGCCGGGCGCTCAGGATCTTCCCGTGGGTGATGCGCCCGCCGCCGCGCGACGGACGGCACCTGATCGACAAGATCGTCGAATGGAGCCAGACCGCGCGCAAGCAGGGACTGCTCGGGCTCGAGCCGATCATCGAGGAGGAGCCTGACGAGTTCACACGCAAGGCGCTGCAGATGGTGGTCGATGGCAGCGAGCCGGAGAACATCAGCAATGCGCTCTACGTCGACGTCAACATGCGTGAGCACGCCGACATCACCGCGGCCAAGGTGTTCGAAAGCGCGGGCACCTATTCGCCGACGCTCGGGATCATCGGCGCGGTGCTCGGCCTGATGGCCGTGCTGCAGAATCTCACCGATCCCGCCCGCCTCGGCCACGGCATCGCCGCGGCCTTTACCGCGACGGTGTACGGCATCAGCTTCGCCAATCTGTTCTTTCTGCCGGTGGCCGCCAAGCTCAAAGGCATCATCCACCGCCAGACGCAGTTCCGCGAAATGATCATCGACGGCATGCTCGGCATCGCGCAGGGCGAGAATCCGCGCGCCATCGAGACGAAACTGCAGGGCTACCTGCACTAGGGGCGCGGATGCGCAGGATACGTCGCCACGAAGAGCATACCAACCACGAGCGCTGGGCGATCCCCTACGGCGATCTGCTCACCCTGCTGCTCGCCTTCTTCGTCGTGATGTATTCGATCTCTTCGGTCAATGCCGGCAAATACCGGGTGCTCTCCAACTCGCTGTACGCGGCCTTCCGCGGCCAGCCGCGCACGCTTGATCCCGTGCAGGTCGGCCCTAAGCGCTACGGACCGGGCAACGTGCGCGGCACGGGCGTCGTGCAGACGCACATCCTGAAGCATCAGCCACGCGCCTACGTGGACACGCCGCCGACCGCGGCGGCCGTGAACGATCCGACCCTCGCGCGGGTGGCCGACCACGTCGATCGGGCCATGGCGGCGCTGATGCGCCAGCACGTCGTCATGATGCACCGCAAGCCGGGGATGATCGAGGTGCAGTTCCGCACCGATCTGCTGTTCCCGAGCGGCAGTGCGCAGCTCTCCCCGAGTGCGGTCGCCGCCATCAAACGCCTGGCGGCCGTACTGATGCACTACCCCAACCCGATTCGGGTGGAAGGCTTCACCGACAACGTGCCGATCCGAACGGTGCAGTTCGCCTCGAATTGGGAGCTGTCCGCGGCCCGCGCCGGCAGCGTGGTGCACGTGTTGTCCGCACACGGCGTCGCCCCCAGTCGCCTCGCGGTGATCGGCTTCGGCGATCAGCGGCCCATCGCCAGCAACGCCACGGCCGCAGGCCGCGAGGCCAATCGGCGCGTGGTTGTGGTGATTCTCTCCAGCGAGCTGCGCCGGCACGCCGACCCGGCCTGGCTGCCCGGGACCGGCGCCTAGCCCGCCTCACTGGCACGGAAGCTGCACCTGTCAGGTACGCCTGCGCGCCGGGCCGGCGGAATTCCGTCGCTTGCCCGCCTGCGCAGAGGCGTTTTGTGACCGACTTCACAGGAGCAGCGGCCATGGCTGTCATGAATCTGCCGAACATAGAATTTTTCCTGATTCTCGGGCGCGCGGTATTTCTGGTGTTCTCCTTCGCGCTCGCCGCCGTCACGTTCACCGGATGGCGGCGCGCCACGCGCCAGCAATCCGAACAAATGATGGCCCAGAACGTCGCGCTGCTCGAGCGCCTCACCGACCTCGTCACCCGTCTGGACTCGATGGATCAACGAGTTGCGCAGCTCGCCGAGCGCCTCGAGCAACCGGCCGCGCGGGGCACGAGCGCACCGGCAGGACCCCAGGGCTACCAGATCGCCATCCGCCTGGCGCGCAGCGGCGCGAGCGCCGAAGAGCTCGTCTCTGGATGCGGTCTAACGCGCGCCGAAGCGGAGCTGGTTCGGCGCCTGCACGGGCCGCCGCTACCGGAACTGCGTCAAGTTTCCTAGCACCCCCGCTCAAGCGACCCACCCGTCCGCCGATAGCGACACTGAATATGAAACTCCGTCCTCGCTCGAAAACGGTCCGCAAGCCGAAGCGTGGCCGTCAGACCCGCGTTGCCCCCGCTCCCCGCGGCAAGGCTGCGCGGGGCAATCCATTGGTTCTGCAGCCCGAGTGCACCCTGGCAGACGCCGCCGAGCTCAAAAGCGCCCTGTGCGCTCTGCTGGCGCACGAGGCCACCGTGACCCTCGATGCCGCCTCGGTCGAGCGCATCGACACCGCCGCGCTGCAGCTCCTTGCGGCCTTCGTTCGCGACCGCCGCCTCGCCGGCCTGGCGGTCGAGTGGCGCGCCGTCTCGCGCGCAATGCACAGCGCGGCGCAGCTGCTCGGCATGGGCTCGATGCTTTCGCTCAGCGAGGCGGCGTAATGACCGTTGATCTGACCCAATTCCACGACGCGTTCTTCGAGGAGAGCTTCGAGGCCCTCGATGCCATGGAGGCCGCGCTGCTGAAACTCGATATCGGCGCGCCGGACCCCGAGCTCATCAACACGATCTTCCGCGTCGCGCACTCCATCAAGGGAGGCAGCGCGACGTTCGGCTTCACGGATATCGCCTCCTTCACCCACAGCCTCGAGACGCTGCTCGATGAGCTGCGCAGCGGCGCCATGCCGGTGAGCGATCAGGTCTCGGACGTGCTGCTGAAGTCGGTGGATGTGATGCGCGCCATGCTGCGTGCCGTGCAGGCCAAGCAGCCGATCGACGCGCAGCACGTTTCGGACCTGCAGTTCGATCTGGAGGTCATCATTGCGCGCAAGCCCGCGGCGCCGCCGCCCCCGGCTGCGCCGCAGGCGGCAGCGCCCCAGACGGCCGCCCCGCGCATCGCTCCGCGCTGGCAGGTCCGCTTTCGCCCATACCGCGAGCTGCTCGCGCGCGGCAACGATCCGCTGCGCATGTTGCGCGAGCTCGGGGAGCTCGGCGAGATGCACGTGCAGATCGATGCGCAGAGCCTGCCGGCGCTCACCGACCTGCAGCCGCAGGACTGCCACCTCGCCTGGACGATCGAGTTGTCGGGCGAGATCCCCGAGGAGGCGATCCGCCAGGTGTTCGACTGGGCCGAGGGCGACTGCGACCTTGCGATCGGCCGCGCTGCCGAAGCGCTCGCCGAGCCGCAGGCCGAGCAGCTGCCGGCGCCCGCAACCCCGGCCGCAGCCGGACCGACCCCGTCCGAGCCCGTCGCGGCGCAGGTGGACCCGCAACCCGAAACGCCGCCCGAAGCTCCCGGCGCCACAAGCGCGGCCGCATCGGCGCCGCGGGCCGAGACGGCAGGCAAGCCCGAAACGGCAGTGAGCGCGCACGGGGACTCCGGCTCGATCCGCGTCAGCGTGGACAAGATCGACGAGCTGATGAACACCGTCGGCGAACTGGTCATCACGCAGGCAATGCTCAGCCAGCTCGGCGGCCAGTTCGACGGCCCGCAGGCCGAGCAGTTGCGCGCGGGGCTCGCGCAGCTCGAGCGCAACATGCGCGAGCTGCAGGAAAGCGTCATGCGCGTGCGCATGCTGCCGATCAGCTTCGTGTTCAGCCGGTTCCCGCGCATGGTGCGCGATCTGGCGCACCGCCTGGGCAAGCAGATCGAACTGAAGCTCACCGGCGAGCAGACCGAGCTCGACAAGACGGTGCTGGAGAAGATCGGCGATCCGCTCGTGCACCTGGTGCGCAACTGCATCGATCACGGCATCGAGCCTCCCGAGAAGCGGGTGGCCGCCGGCAAGCCTGCCGCCGGTACCGTGCACCTGGACGCGACGCACCGCGGCGGGAACATCGCGGTCGAGGTGAGCGATGACGGCGGCGGCCTCGACAAGGAGCGCATTCTCGCCAAGGCCCGGGCCCGCGGCCTGATCGGCGCAAACGACACCCTCTCCGACGCGGAAATCTACGAACTCATCTTCCTCCCGGGCTTTTCCACCGCGGAGAAGACCACGGACCTGTCCGGACGCGGGGTCGGCATGGACGTCGTGCGCCGCAACGTCAAATCACTCGGCGGCAAGATCGAGGTGAGCAGCGAAGCGGGACGCGGCTCGCGCTTCACCATCACCCTGCCGCTGACCCTCGCCATCGTCGATGGCCAGTCGGTCGCAGTCGGCAGCGAGACGTATATCGTGCCGCTCATTTCCATCGTCGAGTCTATGCAGCTGAAGAACGGCAACGTCAGCCGCCTGAGCGGCCAAGGCGAGGTGTTCTCGTTCCGCGGCGACTACCTGCCGATCATCCGCCTGCACGATGTGTTCGGCGTCGAGCCGCACACGCGCGCGCTGCACGAGGGTCTGGTGGTGGTGGCCGAAGGCGATGGCCGCCGCGTGGGCCTGTTCGTCGACGATCTGCTCGGCCAGCAGCAGGTCGTCATCAAGTCACTCGAAACCAATTACGGGCATATCGAAGGCATCTCCGGCGCGACCATTCTGGGCGACGGCTCGGTGGCGCTGATTCTCGATGTGCCGGGCCTGATTCGCGTCGCTTCGATGCGCATCGCGGCATGAGGCCCGTACGGGCGAGGAGTCATAGCAATGTCGGCAAATGCAACCGGTGAGCAGCAGCACGGCGGGGAGTCGCGCCAGGTGCTGACTTTCGTGCTCGGCAACGAGACCTACGGGGTCGATATCCTGCGGGTGCAGGAGATCCGCGGCTGGTCGGCCGTCACCAAGATTCCGCACGCCCCGCCACACGTACTCGGGGTGCTCAACCTGCGCGGCTCCATCGTGCCGATCGTCGATCTGCGCATGCGCTTCGCGCTCGAACGGGCCGAATACACCGCAATCACGGTCATCATCGTGATGTCCGTGGTGACATCCGCCGGCCGCCGCGACTTCGGCGTCGTAGTCGACGGGGTGTCAGATGTGGTCGATGTCAACTCCGCGGAGGTCAAGCCGGCCCCCGAGCTCGGCGCCCGGGGCTCGACGGACTACCTGCTCGGTCTGGTCTCGATCGCCGAGCGCATGGTGGTGCTGCTCGACATCGACCGGTTGATCGGCCGGGAGCTCACCGCCATCACCGGCAGCGAAGACGGCGAGCCGA
>JAJYUL010000011.1 GCA_021792555.1 Pseudomonadota bacterium | reverse complement strand
CCTCGTGCAACAACGAATGCGAACAGGTGCTAAACGCGTGAGCGCACTGGATAGATCGGCGGCAGTCCCCCTTTATCATCAGATTTTCTTGCAGCTGCGAGATGAAATTCTCTCCGGGCAGCGGGCTTTCGGCTCCGTGCTTGGCACGGAGAAGGAGGTCTCCCATGCATACGCGGTCTCCCGGATCACCGCGCGGCGCGCTCTTGCGGAGCTTGCTCAACATCGGTTCGTCGCCCGCAAGCGTCGCGTTGGCACTACGGTCGTCTACCGTCCGCCGGTGAAGCCGATCGAAGCGAATATGGATCAGGCCGTGGATTCGCTGATCCACTTCGGTCGTACGACACGGGTACGCATCTTGTCATTGAAGCAGGAAGAGGCGA
Source organism: Pseudomonadota bacterium (assembly GCA_021792555.1). Taxonomy (GTDB): domain Bacteria; phylum Pseudomonadota; class Gammaproteobacteria; order Steroidobacterales; family Steroidobacteraceae; genus 13-2-20CM-66-19. The sequence goes on along the minus strand of JAJYUL010000011.1, from coordinate 82,847 downwards.
ATGCGTGGGTCGCCGAGACCATGGGCCTGCCCACCGGAGAGAAAGTCCTACGCGCGGTCCGCATCCGTTATCTGAACAACGAGCCGCTCGGATATATCGTCAGCTACGTGCCCGTGACGCTCTCCAAGTACGTAACCCGCACCGCGCTCGCCCACACCCCGATACTCAAGGTAATCAAGAATGCCGGCTACCGACTTGGCAAAGCGAGCCAAACGGTGGCGGCGATGCTCGCCGACCCGCTGCTGTGCCGTTCTCTTGCGGTGGAGCCTCGTTCCGCGATTCTGCGCGTCACCCGCCTGGTTTTTGATGCCGCGGGCAGTCCGCTGCTTCTGACCGTTGCCCATTACCGGTCCGACCGCTACCAGCTACGCCTCGACCTGCAGCACTGAAACTTCAGGTCGAGCCGACGACGCCATCACTTTGCAGCGCGTCGAGCTCCGCTTCGGAGACCCCGACCTCCCTCAGCACGGCGCGCGAGTCTTCACCCGCCTGCCGCAGGTCCAGTCGCAGCCCACAGCGACGTCCATCGAGCTCGACGGGCAGAGCCGGCAGCCGCGCCGCACCGCCCCCGGGCAACGTGACCTCAACCAGTCCCTCATTCGCATTCAACTGCTCGTCGGCAAAAAGGTCCTCGGGCCGGGCGATCTTTGCCGCCGGGACGCCGATACCCTCCAGTTGCGCAAGCAACTCGTCGCGCGCACGCGAGGCAAATAGCGCGCGGATAACCGGCAGGATGCGGTCTCGCTGCGCGATGCGATCGTTGTTCGTCTGCAGGTCCGGGTCCGCTTCGAACTCGGCGAGCTCGAACGTCGAGCAGAACGAGCGCCACTGCGCATCACTGACGATCGCAACAAAGATCTGCTGAGCATCCGCGGTATCGAATACATCATAGACTGCCCAGGCGGACACACGCTCAGGCATCGGCGCCGCCGGCTTGCCGGTGACGGCCAGCTGGGCCATGTGCTGACCGACCAGGAACGCAGTGGTCTCGAACAGGGAACAGTTGACCCGTCCACCGCCCCCGCTGCGATGGCGGCGTTCGAGTAAGGCGAGGATACCTATTACGCCGAACATGCCACCGGTCACATCGATCACGGAAGCTCCCGCGCGCAGCGGACGCCCGGTCGGGCCGGTCATGTAAGCGAGTCCGCCCATCATCTGTGCCACCTCATCGAGCGCCACCCGGTTCTCGTACGGCCCGCTGAGAAATCCCTTCGCAGAGCAGTAAATCAGTCCCGGATTATCCCGCGCGAGCTCCTCGTAGCCCAGACCCAGCCTCTGCAGAGCGCCCGGCCGGAAATTCTCCACCAGCACATCAGCACCAGATACCAGACGCCGAGCGAGCTGCACGCCCGGACCTGACTTCAGATCGAGGCAGATACTTCGCTTGTTCCTGTTGTACATTGCGAAGTAGCCGGCGCCCGATCCGCGCAGCGCGCGAGTGCGGTCGCCGCCGGTAGGCTCGATCCGCGTCACATCGGCGCCCAAATCGGCAAGAATGAGCCCGATAGTGGGACCCATTACCATGTGAGTGAACTCGACCACACGGATTCCGGCTAGCGGCAGATCATCTCGATCCGGCATTATCCCCCCAAACTGTTCGCGCCACATCGCTATAAACCCTTGCCAATTTAGTATCACACATCAATCGCTCATTTGGTATATTACTATTACATTTTGGTTTTGGCCTCAGGGCAAGAGCGTCATGGGCGAGCGAGCGATCCTGGTGAGCGAGGTTGGGCTGCGCGACGGCCTGCAGAGCATCCACTCGATCGTTCCCACTCACGTAAAGATGGAGTGGATTCGCGCCGAAGCCGCCGCCGGAGTTCGGGAGATAGAAGTAGGCAGCTTCGTCCCGGCAAAAGTGCTGCCGCAACTCGCCGACACCGCGGAGCTCGTGCGCTTCGCGGCGACAATTCCCGGACTGACGGTCGCCGCGCTGGTGCCCAATCTGCGTGGTGTACAGGCCGCCATCGCTGCCGGCGCACACAAAATTACCCTGCCCTGCTCGGTCAGTGAAACACATAGCCTGCGCAACCTGCGCCGCACCCACGCGCAGATCATCAGCGAGGCGTGCGCAATTGGCGAGCTACTGCGCGCCACTCCCGAGGAACGTCGGCCGCACTTCGAGGGCTCATTGTCGACTGCGTTTGGCTGTACGCTCGAGGGTGCTGTGCCCGTTGGGCGCGTTGTCCGCCTGGCCGAGCAGCTGATGCGGGCCGGCTGTGACGAGGTGGGCCTGGCGGACACTTCGGGGTATGCGAATCCCGCCTCCGTCCGTTCACTCATCCGCGACGTGCGCGCAGCGGTCGGAAATGACGCGCTCACCGGAATTCATCTGCACAACACCCGGGGCCTAGGCCTTGCCAATGTGCTCGCCGCCCTCGATGAGGGGATCACGACCTTCGACAGCTCGCTCGGCGGACTCGGCGGTTGCCCGTTTGCTCCGGGGGCCTCCGGCAACGTGGTGACCGAGGATATGTGCTTTATGTTGAGCGCGATGGGCCTTGATACCGGCATCGATCTCGAAGCGCTGTTCGATGTCCGCAAGATCCTCGCTGCCGCACTGCCCGCGGAGCCACTGTATGGGTTCAGCACCCTGGCGGGCCTGCCCCTTGGCTTTCGCTCTCATCGGCCAGCGTAAGCATGCGATGTCCGGGGATTTCCACATCCACGCCGTACTCTCAACCACGCGCCGCTGTGCCGGTGGGCAGCGGCCGAGCATCAGGCGGCTAGCCATGCTGCGCCGGATCGACTGTACGCGCGCGCGGGGGCGTGTCTGTGTCGGCGGCGCCGCAGCGCGGGCAATTCGGCACGAGGTGACCGACGAAGCGCGGCGCGCCGATCAGGCCTGCCGCGGCTTTCACCGCTGCAGCGAGATGTCCTTACCGCCCACGTCCACCACCGCGCCGCGCAGACCGACCGAGCACTCATCCTGCCCCGATCTCGAGCAGCTCAATCAGCTCACCCGCCGCACCCTGCAGGCACCCCGCGCGTCCCTCAACCCCCGGCAGCCCGCAGCTCGCCACTGGCCCGAGCAGCGGCCAGCCGGCCAGCGCCGCAACCTCGAAGGTGACCATCGCCATACCGACCGCGAGCGCACCGGAGACTGCCGGGCGAGCGCCCGCCGAGGCCGGGTATTGGTCGAGTTCGATGAGCGTTCCAGTGGGCAGACGCACGAGGCCATGCCGGTGAAGAGTTTCCGGCGGCAGTCCGTGTGCTCGGGATATCACTTGCACGGCAGTCGAAACCGGCGCGTCCTGTTTATTCGCGAAGCGCGCATAGGGCTCGAACAGCGCGTCCGCATCTGGCCCGGCCGCGACGACGATGAATACCCGTCCGACGAACGAGCGCGCCGCCGCGAGTTCGAGCCCAGATCCCGCGCCCACCTGTGTGAAGTAGCAACATTCACCGGCCGGTCCGAGCGCCTGCATGGCTCGAATCATCGGGAAGCGACTCAGCGGCTTCGGCGGTCCGATGATCTCAAACGGACCCGAGGCGAGGCGCTCTGCGAGCAAATCGACATCCTGCACGACGAATTCCGTGGCATTCCAGCCGAAAGTCGTCAGCGCCGTCCAACCGCTCGCCTCCATGCCTTCAATGAAGCGCAGGTAGACACACTCGCCGCTCGCCGGACCCAGCGTCAACATCCGCCGTTGCGCGACCCCGGGCGCTCCCCAGGCGAGCGCCTGAGTCTGCGCAACCCGGGAGCGCTCGACAATCCGGTAACCGAGCAGCCGCACATATGCCGCCTCAATTTGATCCAGGTCCGGCACTACGTACGTTACCGCACGAATCGTGCCGAGAACAGGCCGAGTATCAACGGGCGTGCGTGTGCTCGTAGTCATTTCAGGCAACCTGGCTCACATCGTGTAATGTTCACACTGGGCACATCCTATCAAGATTTTCCCGGCGCGCGAGCCACGCGCGGGCGCGGATCACTTTGCGAGGCGACGCCGAGCAATCCACGCCCGGCCAATCGGCCTGCGCCATTCACCTCAGCTCAAGGAGACGCGCGCGCCGACTCCAGGCAACTGCCCGGCGCCGGATCGTTCGCATGACAAATTCCCGCCAAGCTTCGCTGCCCGGACATTCGACCCGCTATGCCTGGTACGTGACGATCCTGCTCACTCTGACGCAAATCGTCTCCTACCTCGATCGGTTCTTGCCGAGCCTTCTGGTTCATCCCCTCGAACACGATCTTCACATCAACGACTTCCAGATGGGGCTGCTGCTCGGTCCGGCATTCGTGGTTCTTTATGCCCTCTTGGGGATTCCTCTCGGTTGGCTCGCCGACCGTCTCAACCGCCGACTCATCCTTGCCGCGGGCGTCGCCATCTGGTGCGCAATGACCACGGCCGGGGCGCTGGTGGCGAGCTACATCCCCTTGTTCATCACCCGTCTCGGAGTCGGCATCGGCGAGGCAGCCGTCGCGCCAGCTTCGGTATCGCTCATCGGCGACTTTTTCGGACGAGCGCGCCAATCCCGTGCCATCAGCCTGTTCATGGCGGGAACCTTTCTCGGTGCGGGCGCTTCGTTTCTGTTCTTTGGCCCGCTAGTGCATTACATCGAGAATTTGCCGCCCATTTCCCTACCCCTGGTCGGCAGCCTGGCTTCTTGGAGGCTCTGCTTCGTGTTAGTCGGGGCACCGGGACTGCTCCTCAGCGTGCTGCTTCTGGCGGTACGCGAGCCCGCCCGGCGCGACAGAGTACCGCTGCGGCACGATGCGGGCGCACATACCCTCGATGCGCCTCGATTTCGTGATGCACTAACTTATATCGCGCTGCGCTGGCGCGCGTTCGGGACACTGTTCGTCGCATCCTCATGCAACGTGATGATGGGTGCGCTCGGATTCTGGAACGTCGACTTGTTCAGACGCACATGGGGCTGGAACGTCGCTCAGGTCGGCATCGCTGTCGGTCTAATCCTGTTCACCGCCGGCCCGCTCGGAACGCTGCTCGGGGTGTATCTGACCAACCGGGACCTCAAGGCCGGACGCAGGGACGCCACCCTGCGCGCCCTGTTCACAGGACTGCTGATCGGTGTTCCGGCGTACGTCGCCTTTCCGCTGATGCCGAACGTGGCATATGGCCTTGCCGTGTTCTTCATCGCGCAGATCGGTCAGGCGATGGCCACCGCCGCCGGGCCGGCGACGCTGGTCATGCTGGCGCCCGGACAGATTCGCGCACAAGCGACTGCGATCTACTACATGGTGATCGGCCTGATCGCACAGTTCCTAGGCCCTCCCTTGGTCGGCCTCATCACCGTGCTGTTTGGCAATCCAGCCGCGCTCCGTTACGCGATCGCGCTGGAGGCGGCAGTCGTCGGCTTACCGTCTCTGTTGCTCACGCTGAAGGGATTCTCCGCCTACCGCCAGTCCATCACACAGCTCGACACGCGAATCGCGGAGCTTCAGCCAACGTACTGACTTTCATTTCTCGGGTGCGAGATGACGAAAATACCGATCGAGAATCAGGCCGAATTGGACTTTGTACTGATGTTGCGCCGACGCTGGGCCGACGTCCTCTACCCACGGGTCTGCGAAGAATATCGCCAGCTCACGGCCGATAATCAGCCCACCGATGCGGCCGAGATCGCGGCACGGGTTCATCATCTGAACGCCTACGGTCCGTTCGCCTGGCTCGAGCGCGGATCGCAGAAGATGCTGTGGCGCGCGGCGGTCGCGGCGATTGCGGCGCGCCGGGAGGATCCATCGAGCGACTCGGCGCACGGCGGCCGGTCCACCGTCGAGGTCGACCCGCACCTCGAACTGCCCGCGTGGTATACCGAATGGGATATTCATGTGCAGCCGGGTGGAGTCTGGTCGAGCACAGCGGCCGCCGAAGTCTACGAACTCGGTGCGAAGCTCGTGATGCAGGGCGAAAACGACGACTACCGGTTTCATCGGCTGTTCGTCGAGACCGCAATCCCGGCGCGGCCCTATCGGCGCATCGTCGATCTCGGCTGCGGATTCGGCAAGTCGACATGGTTCCTGAAGGTACGCTTTCCGGAAGCAGAAGTGATCGGGATCGATCTCGCCGAACCGTGCCTCAGGCTCGCCACGCGGCGCGCCAATGCCAAAGGCCTGGAGATTCGCTTTCGGCAGGCGAATGCCGCCGAGACCGGCCTCGAGACGCACTCGGCCGAACTGGTCACCGCCACGATGCTGATCCACGAGCTGCCCCTAGAGGTGCTCGACGCCGTGTTCAAAGAGGCCGCCCGACTCCTCGCCCCGGGAGGACTGTTGCGTATATTGGATTTTCAGTTCACCGGAGACCCGCTGCGCGACTTGGCCATGCGCGAGCACGGCAGGCGCAACAACGAGCCGTTCCTGCCGCCAATGATGTCCGCTGATACGATCGCAATGGCCCGCGCTGCGGGTCTGCACAACCCCAGGTGGACGGCCTTTGACGAGCGATCGGCTGGACGCCTGCCGACGCTGCGGTGGCCCGAACGCCCCGAATGGCACTTTCCATGGGCGGTGCTGGAGGCGGAGCGACTCTCATGAATACCCCAGACGAATTCGGTCATCTGGACACATCGACCCTGACAGCATTGATCTTTGAACTGGCCGGCCAGCTGCATGTCGAGCGGACCGCGCGCCTCGCGCTGCAGGGCGCACTTCTCGCTCAAGGTCTGCTGACTGATCGGGAGATCGAGAGCATCGGCGAAGACGCATGCTTCAAGCGGCGCACGAGCGAGGCTGCCGATCAGGCGGTCCGGCGGCTATTACGCACGCTTTTGGAATCCTGCGATGAACGTGTTCCGCTGCGAGCCGAATCGCCAAAATGTTCACCGGGAGAATCAGCATGAGCAGACCGTGGATCGAGTACGTCCAGTCCCAGAGTCTTCCCTGGTCGGCCGACGACTTGTGGGGCGTGCGGCCCGGGGTGAAACTGAAAGTCCTCAGCCTCGATCCCGACGACGGAGCGGCAAGTCTGCTCGTGTCCTATCCCCCGCACTGGCGGCTGGAGCGCACCGGAGCCCTCGGGGCTGATGAGGAATTTCTGGTACTTCACGGCGCATTATCGATTGGCACGCAACGCTATGGCGATAAGGCCTACGCCCACCTCCCGGCTGGTTACCCGAGGGGCTCCATGAGCAGCGAAACGGGCGCAATAGTGCTCACGTTCTTCTCGAATCTACCGAACTGGATCCCAGCACAGACATACGATCCGGCACGTCTGGTCGAGTACGTGGACGCATTTGCCGTGCCGTATACGGGCAAATTTCATCCGGAGTTCCCCCCCGGCGCCGGCCGCAAGACGCTGTATGAGGATCCCATCACCCACGATCAGAGTTGGATTCTCGGCACCCTACCCATGCGCTGGGCGGAACGCGCCGAGGTTCATCCGGTGGTCGAGGAGATGTATCTGCTGAGCGGGGAATCGCATGGCAACCGCGGCGTCATGCGGCCCGGGGCCTATTTCTGGCGGCCGCCGCAGATTCCGCACGGCCCCTACGGCACCCTCAGCGGAAACCTCTACTTCTTCCGCACCAAGGGCGGACCGTTGTCAACGCACTACGTCGACTCACCGCGACCATTTCACTGGTGGCCCAAGTACGATCCCGTGCTGCCGGAATCCCTGCGCCACGCCAAGGGCGAAACAGACCCCGCCCCCAACTGCTGGTGAGCGACCCTCAGCGCCGCCCCCTGGGGAGCGGCGCTCGCCCGCACAAAGCGGTTCACCGCATTGCGCGCGACACGCTTCAAGCCGCCGGACCTCCCGCCCCGCCCGAATGCCAAGCAGACCGGCGCGATCCGCCAGGCAGCCATGGCCAGCACCGCCGATCTGCTCGCGCCGAGACCGCCGTCCCGGCACGTTACCTCGACGCCATCGCCGGCACCAATCTCGACTTGCCAATCACGCATATTGTCTCTATGCTATATCAAATCGGTCGGACGCCACGGACGCGCGGACCTCGGCAAAGCGTGCGACACGTGCCTCCAGAGCCACGCGAGTGTTTGCCTACTGCGTGCCAGCTCGTCGCAGGCCGCTACTGATCCGCCCGATCAGGTGCGTGGCGCCGTCCGCGGCCAAAATAAGAAGCAAGCCGCACAGGCATGCGAATACTTGCATGCGCCTCAGGCGCGACAACCCATCAGACAGCACACGACGCACCGGGCGGGACCCCGAGATCTGCAGCGACCGCAAGTTCGCTCCATAGACCATTCGCCAACGCTCGCGAGACAACACCACCCGTGCGACAAGTTCTCCCGCCAAACGGCAGTTCCAAATCACTTCTTTATTTGATATAAGGCCAATACAAATTCCAAGCGGCTCCCGGGGGCATCTGTCTCATGACATCCAATAGAATTATTTCTGCAACCGTCGCAACGATCATCGGCGCATGCTCGCTCTGCTCCGTTGCCGCAGCGGCCGAGGCCCACGCGCAGAGGCATCCGCCCGCACCGCAGGCGAGCTCGCAGAATGCGGCGCCCGTGAGCGGCACGCTCGAGACCATCACGGTAACAGCGCAGCGGTACGCGCAGAACCTTCAGGATGTGCCGATTTCCGTCACTGCATTCACGCCACATCAGCTCGGCGTGCAGCAGATCACTTCCACCAAGGATCTGGCCGCATATGTCCCCAACATGTTTGCGGCCAACAATGTCGGACAGAGTTCCGCGAATGTGTATTACATCCGCGGTCTCGGCCAGACGCAGGCCTTCCCCACGTTCGAACCGCAGGTCGCGACTTACGTAGATGGCATCTACCTCGGAAGGCAGAACGCGAATAATTTCGCGCTATTCGGAGTCAAGAGTGTTCAGGTTCTAAATGGACCCCAAGGCACTCTCTTCGGTCGAAACTCGACCGGGGGCGCGATCGTGGTTACTTTACGACAGCCGCGACGCCACTTCGGAGGCGACACGCAGCTCGGCTACGGCCAGATAGGCGGCTCGCTGTCGAGTTTCGTCACGGCGCAAGGATCAGTGAACATCCCGCTCTCCTCAAGGATCCTCACTCGCACTTCGTTTTATGGAATCACCGGCAACGGCTACGTCAATGATCTGACCACGCACGAGCGCCTCAACAGCAAGAACAATTTCGGCGTACGCGAAGCGGTTCGTCTGTTGCCCACCTCGGGCGTACGCTGGGACCTGTCCGCGGATTACGAGCGAAACAATGCGGCCAACGTTTTGAATCAGCCGGGCCCCAACGGCACCCGAATCTCTTACAGCGGATTCAGCGTCGTGGGCGGGGCGCTGCGCCCGTATATGACGGGCTCGAAGGGCAACTATGGCCAAGGCGTCGTGGTGTCGAGCTACGGTCTTGCCTCCCATCTGCAGTTTGACATTGGGCAAGGCACGCTGGAGTTCATTACCGGATACCGCGGCCTGCATCAAGGCATGGCGGTCGATTATGCCGCCCCGGTCCTGGGCTATCTACCGGTGGCCGATGCGGTGCCGACCGGCGAGATCACGCTCGACCAAAACCTGCATAGCTACCAGATATCCCAGGAAATCAAGTGGCACGACATCGTCGGGAAGCGATTGACCTATACCGCCGGCGTGTTCGCGTACTACGACAAAAACCATAACGACTACGGTCAGATTCTTGGTCTCAGCAAAACGCTGGCGTTCGCGCTCAACGATCAGTACGTCACGAACGACACAACCTCGCTCGCCGCGTATGCCCAGGGAAGCTACAGAGTCACCCGGGCTCTGACTCTCACACTGGGCGGCAGAGTCACCAACGAGATCAAGGGCGTAACAGCACACCCGAACCAGGCCGGATTAGGCTACGACACCGCGCAGATCCAGGCCGCCGGATACCCCACCCACCTCAAGACGACGCAGTTCACCCCGCGGCTTGCGGTGCAATACCATTTTGGGCCTAACCTGATGGTGTTCGCTTCGGCCACCAAGGGCTTCCAGGGTGGCGGCTGGAATGGGCTCACGGGTACCAATCCGGTCGATTTCAACAGCTTTCGGCCCGAGACCGTCTGGTCATACGAGACCGGATGGCGCTCGACTCCCACCGACCGGCTGCGCTTGAATGCCACGTTCTTCTACGAAGACGTCAAGAACGACCAGTTGCTCTACGACAATCCGCACACGGATTCCTTCGACACCAGCAATGGTGCAAGCATGTACGGCTATGGAGCGGAGATGTCAGTCGAGTGGCGGCCGACGAATCGGCTTACGCTACGCGCGAACATCAGTTCGATGAAAGCCGCCTACTATGATCCGGCACCGCTCATTCGCCAACAGCAGGCGCAGTGCGTGGCGGGTGTAGCCGCGAGCTGCGCCGCCGGTATCGTTCGGCAGAATGGCAGCCTGGCGACTCCGGTGTTCACACCCGCCCTGGATGCAACCGTTGACGGAAGCTACCTGCTACGGTTCAACGATGTCACGCTGACACCCTTCATCGCCATACATCACCTGAGCAGCCAGTGGTTCGACACCGCCAACACACTGGGGCCCGCCGTCGCCTATCCGGGCAATGGTGGCATGAATCCGGCGCTCACCTTGGTTGATGCCAGTGTGACGTTCGCCGATCCCGCTCATGTACCGTTTACCGTGACCGCCGGGTGTCGGAACTGCACGATGGTCAACTACGGCGTCGGGAACCTGCTTGGGCTGGTTTACTACAATACGCCGGGCATGTGGGACATCAGGTTGAATTACGCGTTCTGAGGCGACTCGGGCCAACCGTGGCACGTTCGAATCAACAGACCGGTCCTCGCCAGGGATGGCGGCCGGCCGCCATCCCTGGCGAGGCGTGCGGCCTAAATCAGGCATTCCATCGCGCGCGGACCCCACTATACGATCTCCCGAATTTCAAAGGCTCCGGCACCTATCGGATGGCCGCGAAGCTGCTGCGTCCCGACTTCGGTTTTCACTATCTGCGCAGCGATCACATCGAGTGTTGGCGGGGACGTAGAAGCGCTTAATTTTGGGAGCGAGAGGCAGATTGGGGACGAGCGGCATCAGGGGCGCTGGCAAGAGCTCAGAACGGCGTGTCGTCAATCGCCGGATAGCTCTCAGTCCCCTTTGTTGACAGCGCGCCCTTGAGGTGAGCGCTGATGTCGCGGGTGGCCCGTCCTGTGGCGATCGCGTAGCGGAACACACGACCGCAGACCGCGCGGACCCGCTGTGCGGTGTCCAGGATCCCCTTCTTCTCCAGCCACTTCAAAACGGCGAGCAGCTCGGGCGCTTCGGTGTCCGCAATGGGCCGGTTTGCGAGATAGGGCCCCACCAGTTTCACAAGCTGGTCGCGATCCCGATTCCAGGTGCTCTCCGTCAGGGACTTCCAATTGGTCTCGAGCCACTCCTCGGCGACGGCAGAGAAGGTATTCACTCGAGGGGATCTTTCCGCATGCCGCTCGGCGCTCGGATCGATGTGCGCCGCGACCAGCTTTCGAGCCGTGTTCCGTGGCTCACGGGCAAGCTTGAGGGGACCGTCCGGATAGGCACCGAACGAGAGGGGCTTCTCGATCCCGGCGTGAACGTACTTGAAGCGCCAAAGCCGTCCTCAGTTGGGCTTCACCAGAAGGTAGAGGCCCTTCTCGTCGTACAGCTTGCACTGTCTTTCCCCCCGGCTTGGCGGCGCGGATCTTGACTTCGCTCAGTCTCATGACTGGGGTACCGGTTAGGCTGGGATCCATGGATACCCCAGAAGATACCCCGATCGAATTGCACCCTGGCCCTGCGCCCGCATCGACTGGCTTAGACTCAGTTATATTCTAAGTCATTGATCTTATTAATTTTTAATCAATAAATCCGACCGCGTGTGTACGCGGTCGGATACTCATAGAGGGATGGGTGGTGGAGCGGAAGGGGATCGAACCCTCGACCTTCGCATTGCGAACGCGACGCTCTCCCAGCTGAGCTACCGCCCCACGCAAGGCGGGCGATTCTAGCTATGATGCGCACGGAAGCCAAGGCCATTCTAGGAGCCCGCCCATGCTGGCCATCGGCGCCCGCGCCCCCGAGTTCACCCTGCCCGATGCGCAGGGCAATCCCGTCTCTCTGAAGAGCCTGCTGGCCCACGGCCCGCTGGTCCTTTACTTCTATCCGGCCGACTTCACTGCCGGCTGCACCCGCGAGGCCTGCCAGATCCGCGACCTGTACCCCCAGATCGAAGCGGCCGGCATGCAGGTCGCGGGGGTCAGCCCCCAGAGCCCGCAGAGCCATCGCGCCTTCCGGGAGAAGTACCACCTGCCCTTCATCCTGCTCTCGGACGCGGACCGCTGCGTGGTGCGCATGTACGGAGTGAGGGGTCCGCTCGGCTTCGGCGTGCGCCGGGCCACCTTCCTCATCGACACCGCGGGACAGATCGTCGATGCGGTCGCCGCGGATCTGCGCATCGGGGTGCACGCCCGTTTCGTGAGCCGCGCCGCCTCGCGCGGCAGCGCGTCCGGCTAGCCTTCGCGGCGAATCAGTTGTGCATCCGCAGAATCCGCGCCGGGCCATAGCGCGGAATGGTGACGATGTACATGTCCCGCTCGGCCGCCGGCTGGATGTGATGGCCGCTTAAGGCATGGACCAGATCGGCAACGCTCTGGCGGCCACAGACCACGAGCACGCTCTGCCCGGTGTGCTGATCGAGGATCTCCCCGGCGATGCTCTCCCCGCCCCGGCTCGAGAGCACGATCGGCCTCTGCCCGAGCAGCTGCGCTAGGGGCTCGGCCGTCTGCTGCGCCCGGCGCGTATCGCTGACGTAGATCGCGCTCAACCCGTCCCGGCCCGAAGCCGTGGCGAAGCGCCGTGCGAGCATCTGCGCCTGCTGTCCGCCGGCGGCCGACAGCGGCGCATTGCTGATCGAGCCCAGCTCCCCGCTCGCGGACGGCACGACGACCACGATGGTATTGGTCGCCGAGGCCCACAGGGCGAGCCCGAGCGCCGCCACGGCCAGCACGGCGAGCAGGCCGAGCCAGACCGGCGCCAGGAAGGGTCGGCGGCGGCGGGTGATCGCAGGCGCGGATGGATCGGCGGCGTGTGAAGTCATCGTCTCTATTTTCTTTTGCACGAAGCCCCGTTCAAGGGATCGTGAAGTTCATCACACTGCATAGACAATGTCACCTTTACATTGGTTCGCAATTGCCTGTGCGGGATGCCGGCGCCCGAACCGAGACGTTGCCGCCCCGGTGCATCCGCCCGGCAGGGGCTGATGAGCCCGGAGGGGTCTCAATGTCTTCTGGCGGACACACAACAGTCATAAAACGGGTCCTCGAGCGGCGCGTGCACGAGCCGGAGGCCCGGGAAGACACCACCGCGACCGTCGCGGTGATGCTGCGCGTGTTGCCGCCGCCGCATGCCCTGCTCGCGATCCGCTCCCCCGAGACCCGCAAGCACCTCGAGCAGCGCATCCACAAGGAAATGCTCGATGTCGCCCTGTGCGAGGAGCAGGAAGCCATCGAGCAGCTGAGCGAGCAGTTCCGCGCAGTGGTGATCACCGACAGTCTGCCGCTCATCCGCCGGATCCGCGCGCAGAAGCTGCCGCGTGATCCGTTCATCCTGTACATCGCGCCGAACGAGGGCCTCGAGGAAGTCGAGTCGGGGCTGTTCGCCGGCGCCGACGACTGTCTCGCGCGCCATGCGGGCGAGCCGCTCCTCAAGGCGCGCCTCGGCACCGCGCGCAGAATCGCGGAGCTCGAGGAGGTGCTGCGCATCGCGCTGATCGAGAACCGCGAGCTCTCCACCACCGATGAGCTGACGCGCGTGGCCAGCCGGCGCTTCTTCGGCAAGCACTTCCCGCGGGAGATCGACCGCGCGGCGCGCTACCGGCGACCCTTGTCGCTCATTCTCTGCGACATCGACTTCTTCAAGAACGTCAACGACACGCTCGGCCATGCCGGCGGCGATGAGGTGCTGAGGCAATTCGGCGCGCGGCTGCAGGAGTCTCTGCGGCGCGGCATCGACTGGGTCGCGCGGCTCGGCGGGGAGGAATTCGCGGTCATCCTGCCCGAGACGAACTACGATCAGGCGCTCGATGCGGCCCGCAGGCTGCGGGCATGCGTCGCGGACCGGCCGTTCCAGGTGCCCGGCAATACGGTGGAGGTCACCGCCAGCTTCGGCATGTGCAATCTCCAGCAGGTGCCCTTCGGGGAGCGCAAGACCGCCGATCACATGCTGCGCATCGCCGATGCGGCGCTCTATCGCAGCAAACATGCCGGCCGCAACCGCGTCACGGCCACGCTCATGCCGATGAACCCGGTGCACCGCGACGGGAACGAAATCGACCGTATGCTCAGCCCCTGAGCGCCGGCGGCGCGGGCTGCCGCCGCCTGCCGCGCTCGAGGCCGCGCGTCGGCACGCAGCAGGTCTGGTACCCTAGGGCCGCTTCTCTGGGCCGCCCAGCCCGGCTCCGTGGGGGTGCCGTGAGATATCTGTTCTATCTGCTGCCCTGGCAGTTCTCGCCCACCGCGTGCGCGGTGTTCACGCTCACCCTGGTGATCTACGTGCGCGGCCTGCTCGTGCTGCGGCGCGAGGCGGTGCGCGTCAGGCTCTGGCGGCCGCTCGTCTTCTTCTTCGGCCTCGCGCTCAACTACGCCGTGCTGCAGACGTATTTCGATTTCCTCGCACAGCACATGTTCTGGATCCACCGGCTGCAGCATCTGATCCTGCATCACATCGGCCCGGTCCTGCTCGTTCTCTCGGCGCCCGTGCCCGTCCTGCGGGCGGGCATTCCCGCTGCGGCCTGGCGCGTGCTGCGCAAGCGCGGGGTGAGCGGCCCGATCGGGCGGCTCTGGCGCGCCCTGCAGCACCCGCTGATCGCCCCGGTGCTGTTCGTCGGTCTCATCTATTTCTGGCTCATCCCCTCGGTGCATTTCACGGCGATGCTCGATCAGCGCCGCTACCTGCTGATGAACTGGAGCATGCTCATCGACGGCATCCTCTTCTGGTGGCTGATGCTCGCGCCGCGCGAGGCGCAGGGCGCCTGTGCCGTGCGCTACGGCATGCGCTTCATCATCCTCACCGCCGTCGCGCTGCCGCAGATCGCGCTCGGCGCCTACATCGCGCTCACCACTCACCCCCTCTACAGCATCTATGCCGTGTGCGGCCGGGCGTGGGCCATCAGCCCGATGCTCGACCAGCAGCTCGGCGGTCTGCTCACCTGGATCCCGGGCGCGATGATGTCGGCGGTCGGCGGCATCGTGGTCCTGCATCACGCCCTCGCCGAGGAACGCCGGGCGCTCGCGCGGGCCGCGCCACCGCAAAGGGATGGCTCGGCCGGAGCGCCGGCATGAGCGGGCGGCCGGTGGCGCTCGGCGCGCTGTGCGCGGCGCTCGCGCTGTGCGGCTGCGTGCAGCGGCAGCTGCCGCACCACATGACCGACATCTCGGGCCTCGTCGCGCCGCTGCAGTTCCACATGACCGACCAGGACGGCAGACCCGTCAGCGCCGCGGACTACCGCGGCGACGTGGTCATGCTCTACTTCGGTTACACGCACTGCATGGACGCCTGCCCCACCACGCTCGCCACGCTCGCCGATGCGATCGCGCACCTCGGCGCCGAAGCCGGCCGGGTGCGCGTGCTGTTCGTCACCGTCGACCCGCGGCGCGATACCGAGCCGGTGCTGAAGCGCTACGTGAACGATTTCGGGCCGCAGTTCGTGGGTCTGCGCGGCACGCACGCGCAGCTGACACGCATGATCAAGCGCTATCGCGTCTCGTATCATTACGAGAAGCCCGACGCGAGCGGCGCGTACGAAGTCGATCACAGCAGCGCGGTGTTCATCTTCGGGCGCCGCGGCCGTGCGCGCCTGCTGGCGCAGACCGGCGCACCCGCCTCGGTGCTCACCGCCGATCTGCGCCGGCTGCTCGGGCGGCCCGGATGATCGGCGGGCAGGCCGTGGACCGCACGCCCGATCGAAACGATGCGTGAACCTTCATCCGTCGGAATGAATCCCGACGGCGGCCCGGGCGCAAGCGCCCCCTCCGCCTCGGCGCTCGCGGCCACCTGGAAGCTGCTGCTCGGGATGGGCATTCTCATGCTCGGGGCGGGCCTGACCAGCACCGAGATCAGTCTGCGCGCCACGCTCGAGGGCTTCCCGGCGCCGGTGACCGGCCTGGTGATGTCCTGCTACTACCTCGGCTATCTGCTTGGCACGGCCGCTGCGCCCCATCTGGTGCGCCGCGTCGGGCACATCCGCGTGTTCGCCGCCATGGCCGCGACCGCCTCGGCCTCGGTGCTGATCCAGGGACTGTTCGTCAATCCGCTCACCTGGGGCCTGCTGCGCGGGGTATCGGGGCTGTGCTTCGCGGGGCTGTACGTCGTGGCCGAGAGCTGGCTGAACGACCGCGCGAGCCGCGCCACGCGCGGGGTGCTGCTCGCCATCTACATGGTGGTGCTCTACATCGGGCTTGGCAGCGCGCAGTTTCTGCTCATTCCCGCCGATCCCAACACCGACCGCCCGTTCATGCTCGCGGCGGTGATGATCTCCCTCGCCATGGTGCCGATCGTGATCGCGGCGCACCGCGCGCCCGAGATCGCCGTGCCGCGCAAGGTGCGTTACCGGGAACTGTACGGCTACTCCCCGCTCGGGGTGGTCGCGGTGACGGTCGGCGGCATGATCACCTCGAGCGTGTACTCCATGGGTCCGCTCTACGCGCAGCGCAGCGGCCTCGGCACCACCGGCGTCGCCACCTTCATGGGCGTCAGCATTCTCGCAGCGGTGCTCGGCCAGTACCCGGCGGGGCTGCTCTCCGACCGCATGGACCGGCGCACCGTGATGGCCGGCGTGTGCGTCGTGGCGACGCTCAGCGCCGCGGCGCTGGTGGCCTTCCCGAAGATGGCGCATGGTGTCTTTTTCCTGCTCGCCGGGCTGTTCACCTCCATGTCCTTCACGCTGTATTCGCTCGGGGTGTCGCACGTGAACGATCAGCTCGAGCCGGCGCAGATGGTCGCCGCGAGCAGCGCGCTGCTGCGTCTGAATGGCCTCGGCGCGGCGGTGAGTCCCGTGCTCCTCGGCGCGCTCATCGCCCGCTTCGGCACCGGCGCCTACTTCAGCGCCCTCGCCGGGCTCACCTCGCTGCTGATGGTGTTCGACTTGTGGCGCAAGCGGCGCAGTGAGCCGGTGCCCGCCGACCTCAAGGGCGGCTACATTGCCGCCGGGCCGCAGGGGCTCGCCACGCACATCGCGGCCGGCTCGCTCAGCGCAGCGCCGCCCGCCGCCGGGTCCGTGCCGGTTGTGCGAAGCGCGTCACAGTGAGATCGCCCGCAACGGACGAATCTGTCCGCTGCCGGGCCCAAGCGCACCATGCTGAGGATTGTCACGCTCGCCCGGAACGCGCATGACAGAAGACAGCGAGTGGAAACTACGGGATCTGACGCATGCTCAGCTGCTCAGACAGCTGCGCACCGACGTGCACCGCGGCTCGCGGGCGCAAGTCCTCGCGGCCACGCAGATTCTGCTCGAGTGCGGCTGGGATGCCCGCCGGATCCTGCATGAGGGCCTGCTCGAGGGCATGCGCGAGGTCGGCCGCGACTGCCGCGCCGGATTGCTGTTCGTTCCCGAGGTCCTGCGCGCCGTCGATGCGCTCAAGGCCGCCATGGCGGTGTTGCGCCCCCTGATCGGCTCGGGCGGCGGCAAGGTGCTCGGCAAAGTGCTCATCGGCACCGTCAAAGGCGACCTGCACGACATCGGCAAGGACGTCGTGGCGATGATGCTCGCGGGCGCGGGATTCGAGGTCATCGACCTCGGCGTCGACACCCCCGTCGAGCGATTCATGCAGGCGCTCGCCGAACATCAGCCGGACATCCTCGCGATGTCGGCTCTGCTCACGACGAGCATGCCGTACATCAAGACGGTCATCGACCGCATGCGCGAGTTCAACATGCGCAACGAGCACATCGTGCTGGTCGGCGGGGGGCCGCTCAACGCGGAGTTCGCCAAGGCGGCCGGCGCCGACGCCTATTGCCGCGATGCGACCGCGGCCGTCGAAACGGCGCGCAGCCTGCTCGCCGCTCACCGTGCGGTGCGCGCCTGCAGCCGTCTCGTCGCGCCGGGCTGACCGGCCGCCCCGCACCGCCGCCGTTGACAGCACTCCCCCCGGGCACGAGAGTGTCCCCATGGATGCGGACAAATCCGTCACGTTCACCGTCTCGGCCTGCACCGTGCGCTGCCGAGCCGACCAGACGCTGCTCGAGGCGGCCGAAGCGGCGGGCATTGCGCTGCCGTCCTCTTGCCGCGACGGCACCTGCGGCAAGTGCCGCGCGCGAGTGCTGAGCGGACAGGTCGAGATGCGCCACCAGGGCGGCATCCTGCAGCGGCACATCGAGCTCGGCTACGTGCTCACCTGCTGCAGCCGTCCGCTCACGGATGTGCTGATCGAGCGCTGAGGACGGCTCTGCCCGCCGCGCTCGGCGCACCGTCAGATGAGCGGGTGCGCAGAGCCTGACTTAAGCGCAGCGTGCGCGCCCGTGAGTCCACCGGCGCCGGCGTGCGCCGTGTGCGGATCAGACGCCCGCGCGCCGCCCGAACCAGCGATGCACGCGCCGGCAGTAGCGCGCGTACTCCTCCCCGAAGCGCCCGCGCAGCGCCTGCTCCTCGGCCCGGATCTGCACGCGGGCAATGAGCGGCATGAACAGCAGCGCCACGATGAGCGCACTCAGCGCGCCGAGTCTGATCGCCCAGCCGATCAGCAGCAGCGCGAGGCTCAGGTACATGGGATTTCGGGTCCAGGCGTATACCCCGTCCGTCACGAGCGCCGTGGCCTTCTCGGGCCGGTGCGGATTGACGGTCGTATGCGCGCGCCGGAACTGCACGAATGCCGCGCCTGCCGGCACGAGCGCGAGCGCCATCACCCACCAGCCGAAGCGGTTGTAGGGCGCGGCGAGCAGCGGCCGCAGCGGCGCATAGCGGCTCACGAGCCACTCTGCGGCGGCAAACATCAGCATCCACAGCGGCGGGGGAACGAGCGGAGCGCGCATGATGAGGCGGCGGTTTGAGCCAGCGGTGGGCGCAGGATCCGCAATCCCCGGCTCCGGGTCAATGGCCGTCCAACGCTTCAGGTCTGCCGCAGGGCGGATCATGCGTACTACACTCGGCGCTTCCGATCCCGCAGGGTCCACACCGGAGAGCGCGACATGCCCCTTGAGCTGCTGAGCCCGTTTCGCTTCGCCCTTCGGCTGGCGCGCCACCTCGGCTGGGCGCTGGCGCTCACGCTCGCCTCCCTCAGCGCAGGGGCGATCGGCTATCACCTGACGGCCTCGCTCGGCTGGCTCAACAGCTACCTCAACGCCAGCATGATTCTCACCGGCATGGGACCGCTTACGAAGCTGCACACGCCCGCGGCGAAGCTCTTCGCCATGATCTACGCGCTCTACAGCGGAGTGTTCTTCGTGTCGGTCACGACCATCCTCGTCTATCCGGTGATGCATCGGCTGCTGCGGCGGGTGCACATCGAGGCGTACCGCGCCCGCTAGAGCGCCGGGCGGCGCAAACCGCGACGCGCATCGCACGCGCGGCAGGGCGGACGGGGCGCAAATCGGTTAAAATTTCGCCATGCATTCCCTGAAGCTCCGGGGCCTGATGCGGGCCCTCCTCCTCCTTGTACTCTCGCTTTCTCCGCTCGCCGCTTCGGCTCACACCGCCGCCGCGCAGAACTGGACCAGCCCGGTGGGCCTGTGGGCCCCGATCGACAGCGCCACCGGCAAGCCGCTCGGCCTGATCTCCATCTACGAGGCGCATGGCCTGTACTATGGGCGCATCGAGCCGGTCTCGGCCCACGATGACCGCACCGCCCGCTGCACCGCGTGCACCGGCAGCCGTCATGATCAGCCGATGATCGGCCTGGTGCTGATGCGCCATCTGCGCTACCAGGACGGACGGTACGTCGGCGGGGACATCCTCGACCCGCGAAACGGCCACGTGTTCGGCTGCGAACTGCGCCTGATCGATGCCGGACGCAAGCTCGTCATGCGGGGCTATCTCGGCATCCCGCTCTTCGGGCACTCACAGGTCTGGCAGCGCATGCAGGGCACCCCCGGGGTGCGCGTCTGGCCGGTGCCCGGCGCCTGAGAGAAAAACCCGCAGAAGCTTGAGCGCTGCGCCGGGTGCCTGTACCGTGGGGCACCCGCGACGGCTGGCGAGACCCGCTGCGCGCTACCGCACCCGTACAGCACCCAGCGCCGACCATGACGAAAATTTATTCCTGGAACGTCAACGGCATCCGTGCCGTGACCAAGAAAGGCACGCTGCAGAGCTTCGTGCGCACGCACCGGCCGGACATCCTGTGCCTGCAGGAGACCAAGGCCGAGCGCGGCCAGGCCGACATCGAAGTCAACGGCTACCACGAGTACTGGAACTCCGCCACGAAGAAAGGCTACTCGGGCACGGCGATCTTCACCCGCCCGGAGCCGCTGTCGGTCACGAACGATTTCTCCAGCGCGATCGCCCGCAAGTACCACTTCACCGATGGTGCGGGCCGCGACAGCCTGGGCGAAGGCCGCGTGATCAGCGCGGAGTACCCGAAGTTCTACGTGGTCACGGTCTACACGCCGAACGCCAAGGATGACCTCAGCCGCCTCGAGCTGCGCCACAAGCACTGGGATCGGGCTTTCCTCGCCCACTGCCAGCAGCTCGAGAAGAAAAAGCCGGTGGTGTTCTGCGGCGATCTGAACGTGGCGCACACGGAGCTCGACCTGGCCAACCCCGGCCCGAACCGCGGCAAGAAGGGTTTCACCGACGAGGAGCGCGAGGGCTTCCAGCGCTTCATCGATGCCGGCTTCATCGACACCTTCCGTCTGTTCAAACAAGGCAACGGCCACTACACGTGGTGGAGCCATTTCGCCAACTCACGCGCGCGCAACATCGGATGGAGAATCGACTACGTGCTGGTCTCCGCCAGCCTGCGCAAGGCGGTCAAGTCGGCCGACATCCACCCCGACATCATGGGCTCGGACCACTGCCCGGTGAGCATCACGCTCGATCTGTGAGGCGCGCCGCGCCTGCTCACTGCACCGCGAGCAGCGCCGCCTTGTGCTCTGCCGCGAGCGCCTCCTGGTTGCGACCCTCGGCGCGCAGCGTCGCGGCGATCAGCCCCCAGGCCGAGGCCTGTACGGAGGCGTCCCCGCTCGCCAGGTACAGCGCCTTGCGCGCCATGCCGTAGGCCTGCGCGGCGTTGCCGGAGGACAGGCTCTCGCGGCTGAGCGCGAGCCACACCAGGGGGTTGCGCGGCTCGATCGAGAGCGCCCGTTCGAGCGTCTCGGCGGCGAGCCCATAGTTGCCGCCGCGCTCCTGCGTCTGCGCCGTGGCCACGAGCGCCTGTGCGGCAGGCCCCAGCTGATACTGGATCGCAGCGGGCGGCGCCGCGTTCGTGCCCGCAATCGGCTGCTGCGCCGCGCTGGCCGCAGGCGGCTCGGACTGCCCGACGCCGTTCGGCTGTTGGATGACGCCGCGGCGCGCGCTCGCCGCGGTCTGCGGGTGCGTTGCGGTGTACGGCGGTCCGACCAGCGCGCACGCGGACAGCGCGAGGGCGCCGCCGAGCGCGGCCACCAGGATGCGCGCAAGCCCCAATCGCCGAGGACTCATCAGTCACCTCCACTCAGCAGGCCGCATCCGGCCATCGGCGGGATCTGCGTGCCCGTCGGCACGGCCACCTCGACGGCGTTCGCCGGATCGCAGGCCGGGGTGGTCGCAAGACCCGTCTGGAAATCGATCCACACGTCCGTCAGTCCCTGCGGCGGCGGCATGCTGAGCGGCTGCGTGCCGATCGACGCCATGATATGCGACCAGACCGGCAGCGCCCCGAGCGCGCCCGGCAGCCCGGTGGGCTGATTGTGATCATAGCCCACCCACACCACCGCCAGATCGCTGCCGGTGAACCCGGCGAACCAGCTGTCGCGGTCATGCTGCGAGGTGCCGGTCTTGCCCGCCGCCACCAGCCCCGGCGGGAGGATGGCCTGCGAGGGCTGTCCCGTGCCATGGGTGAGCACCTGCTCCATCATGGTGGTGATCTCATACACGTCGGCGGGCGCGGCGACCGGCGTGACGCGCACCGGGAAGGCCTTCAGCGGCCTGCCGTCGGCGCTGACCACCGCCTGCACGGCGCGCAGCGGCTCGCGGAAGCCCCCGTCGGCGAGCCCGTTGTACAGCTGCGCCACCTCGAACGGCGACAGATCGCTCGCGCCGAGCAGCATCGCCGGCACCTCATCGGGCAGGTGCCTCAGTCCGAAGCGCTGCAGCGTGTGCGTGACGGGCCCCAGTCCGACGCGCATGCCGAGCCGCACGCTCGCGGCGTTCAGCGAGTCCCCGAGCGCGCGCACCAGCGGCACCGGGCCGTGGAAGATGCGCGAGTAATTGCGCGGCCGCCAGTAGCGGCCGGGCCCGAGCCGCACCGCGATCGGCTCATCCTCGATGATGGTCGCCGCCGTGTACTGCCCGCTCTCGAGCGCCGTCAGGTACACGAACGGCTTGACCAGCGAGCCGATGGAGCGGCGCGCATCGAGCGCGCGGTTGAAGCCATCGAAGTCGGCGTCGCGGCCGCCGACGATGGCGAGCACATCTGCGGTCTGCGGCGAGGTGACCACCACGGCGCCCTGCAGATGCTCGCTGCCGTAGTGATGCGTGCGGTCGAGCCGGTGCAGCTGCGCATCGAGCGCATGCTCGGCGATCTCCTGCACGCGCGGATCGAGGCTGGTGTAGATCCGCAGCCCCGCGCGGGTGAGTTCCCGTTCCGGATAATCGCGGCTCAGCGTGCGGCGCACCAGATCGAGATAGGCCGGGTAGTAGGCCCCGGAGGCCTGCCGGGTGACCCCGAGAGCTGCGCGCATGGCCGCATCGGCGCGCGCCCGCGAGACGACGCCCTGCTCGGCGAGGATCTTCAGCACCAGATTGCGCCGCGCCAGCACGCGCGCCGGAAAGCGGCGCGGATCGTAATAGGTCGGACCGCGCACGATCGCCACCAGCATGGCGATCTGCGGCAGATCGAGCTCATCGAGCGGCTCGCCGAAGTAGAACTCGCTCGCCAGCCCGAACCCGTGCACCGAACGCGAGCCGTCCTGGCCGAGGAAGATCTCGTTGATGTAGGCGTTCATGATGTCCGCCTTGCTGAAATGCGCGGTCAGCGCGACGGACATGATGGCTTCGCGGATCTTGCGCCAGAAGGTGCGCCGGTTGTTGAGGAAGTAGCTGCGCACCAGCTCCTGGGTGAGCGTGCTGCCGCCCTCCTCGATGTGATGGGCGCGCAGATCCACCCAAGCGGCCCGCAGGATCCCCCGCGGATCGATGCCCCAGTTGGTGTCGAAGGTGCGGTCCTCGACCGCCTTCAGCGCCGCCGGCAGCAGCGGCGGGACCTGCTTGGGGGTCACGACGATGCGATCGACTCCGTCGCTCGGATAGATGCTCCCGATGAGCAGCGGATCGAGCCGAATCACCGGGACCTCGGCCCCGGCCGCGTTGCGCAGATCGGTGATTCCCGCGGCCCCGAAGCGCACGCGCAGGAGCATCGCCGGGCGATTGCGGTCGGCAAACTGCACCGGCCGCAGCACGATCGCGAGCCGATCGGGCCCGGCGGTATAGGTCCCCGGCCCCTTCAGCGCCGCGACCTGCCGGTAGGCCAGACGGTGCAGCTCATGCTCGATCTGCGCCTCGTCGAGATCGAGCCCCGCGTACAGCTGCATCGGGGCGGCGTAGACGCGCGCCGGCAGCGTCCAGTGCAGGGCGCGGAACTGCCGGGTCACGAGCCGGTCGAGGTACCAGACGTACCCGCCGCACACCAGCAGCGCGGCGAGCGCGCCAACCCCGAGGGCGCGCCACAGCGCGCGCGTGCGCTTGCGGCGGGGAGATGCCGGGCGGGCGGCGCGCGGGGCGGGCCTCTTGCGGCCGGAGGAGCGTTTCAGAGGACGAGCTCCTCGGCCGGCTCGCGCAGGTTGTACCGCGAGCTCATCGAGTGGCCGTAGGCGCCGGCGTTGGCGATGAGCAGCACGTCGCCCTCGCGCGTCGCCGGCAGCAGACGGTCGTGGCCGAGCACATCGGCGCTCTCGCAGATCGGCCCGACGATGTTGACCAGATCGCCCGCAGGCTCATCGAGTCGGGTGAGATTGACGATCTCATGGTATGAACCATAGAGCGCCGGACGCAGCAGGGAGTTCATGCCGGTGGCGATGCCCACGTAGCGCACGCTGCCCTTGTGCTTCAATTGGGTGACCCGGGCGAGCAGCGCGCCGGCGGAGGCGGTGAGAAACCGGCCCGGCTCCATCCAGATCTCCAGGCCCGGATGCTCGGCGCGCACGGCGGCGAGCAGCGTTGCCAGCTTGCCCAGATCGAGCCCGCGCTGGTCCGGGCGCTCCGGAACGCCGAGTCCGCCGCCGATGTCGATGGCGCGGACCGACTCGAAGCGCTGCGCCAGATCCGCCAGTTGGCGGGCGGTGTGCTCCCAGGTGGCCACCTCGAAGATCCCACTGCCGACGTGCGAATGCAGACCGACGATGCGCGCGCCGTGGCGCTTCGCCTCGCGCGCGAGCTGTTCGAGGTCGCCGACCGGCACGCCGAACTTGGCGTGCGCGCCGGCGGTGCGTACGTGGTGGTGATGCCCGGCCCCCACCCCCGTGTCGATGCGCACGAAGATGTCCCGGTCGCGCCACAGCTCGCCCCACTCGGTGAGCGCATACAGGCTGTCGACGGTGACCTGCACGCCACGCTCGAGCGCCCAGCGGTACTCCTCCCGCGAGGCGAAGTTCGGCGTATAGAGCACCCTGGCCGGCTCCAGCGCCGGAAACAGACCGAGCACCCGCTCGAGCTCACCGCGCGAGACGCACTCGAAATCCACCCCTTCGGCGGCGACGGCGCGCAGCACATCGGGGTGCGGGTTGGCCTTGATCGCATAGTGCACGCGCGCGAGCGAGTCGATCGAGCGCAGTGCGCGCGCCGCGGCGCGCACGCTCTCGAGGTGATAGACATAGGCGCTCTCTCGCGCCCCGAGCGTCTCGAGCAGCTGCTCGCGCCGCGCGCGCCACCACGGCTCCTGCGGGACGGCCGAGGCCGGCGCATTGCGGAACAGCTGCTCCCAGGTCGGACCGAGCACCCGCTCGCCGGCGGCCGGGCGGATCAGCAGCTCGTGTAGCTGATCGACGAGCCGGTCGCCCTGGTTCTCGTCCACCACGAACGTGAAGTTCAGATCGTTGGCCGCCTGCGAGACGAGGTAGATCTTCTGCTCGGCGAAGAACTCGAACGCCCCGCCGAGCTGGTGCAGGATGGCGCGGATGTTGCGCCCGACCAGGCTCACCGAGGCGCACGGCCCGATGACCTGCACGCGGCACAGGCGCGACAGATCGCTCACCAGCGCCCCGAGCAGCGCGCTGTCGAGCGTGTTGGCGGCCGGATCGAGCGAGACGGTGACGTTGGTCTCGGAGGTGGAGACCAGGTCCACCGACATGCCGTGCGCCTTGAACACCTGGAAGGCGTCGGCGAGAAATCCCACCTGGTGCCACATCCCCGGGCTCTCGAGCGAGATCAGCGTGATGCCCTTTTTGGTGCACACCGCCTTCACCTGCGCCGTGCCGTCGCCGTCCGCCGAGAGCACCGTGCCCTCGAGCTCGGGCGCCTGAGTGGCGTACACATGCAGCGGAATGCCGTACTGGCGCACGGGCAGGATGCAGCGCGGATGCAGCACCTTCGCGCCGCTGGTGGCGATCTCCTGGGCCTCGTCGTAGTGCAGCGCGCGCAGCAGCCGCGCGGTGGGAACCTGCCGCGGGTTGGCGCTGAACATGCCCGGCACGTCGGTCCAGATCTCCAGCCGCCGCGCGCGCAGCTTGGCCGCGAAGTACGCCCCGGAGGTGTCCGAGCCGCCGCGCCCGAGCAGCACGGTGCTGCCCTCGCTATCGCTCGCGATGAACCCCTGCGTCACGACGATGGGCGCCATCGCCCGCAGGCGCTGCTCGAGCACGTGATCGGGCGCGAAGCTGCACACCGCCGAGAGCACGCTCGCCTTGGCGGAGGCGTTGGCGCGCTCCTCGGCGGTGAGCATGGTGCGCGCATCGGCCCATTCGGCCTCGATCCCCTGGACGGCGAGAAAGCGCGCGCCGAGGTCGGTCGCCATCAGCTCCCCGGCAGACATGACGCGCGCGCGGGTGCGCTCGCTCACCTCCCCGATGAGCGCGACGCCGGCGGCGATCTGGCGCAGCTCGGCGAGCCAGCGCTCGCAGGCCTGCCCGAGCGGGATGCCGAGGTCCGCGGCGAGCCGGCGGTGGCGCGCCTCGATCTCGCGCAGATCCTCTTCCTGCGCTTCGGCGCGCGCGACATCGAGCAGCCGCTCCAGGCGATCGGTGATGCCGCTCAAGGCCGAGTGCACGATCAGCACCCGTGCGCCCTCGGCCCGCCGGGCGAGGGTCACCTGGGCGATGTTGCGCCAGTTGGCCACGGAGGAGACGCTGGTCCCCCCGAACTTCAAGACGATCCACTCGGAAGCGGTGCGGGTCACGACGGTTCCTGGCCGAACGGCGGGGGGCAGCCGCTACAGATACTCGGGCCGAGCAGACCCCCGGGCGCTGCCGAGTGCCGGCCGCCCTGCTCGGGTCGAACGAATCCGCTCTATGGACGCGCGGGCGCTAGAGCTCTTCGTCGAAATCGCGAAGATCCTTCTCGAGCTTCCTGTCTGCCAGGACTTCCTCGAGCCGGCTCCACGCGGCCTTGCCGCGCTTGCCAGGGTGGGGCCGGCGCTTGTCTACCCGATCGAGCAGCCGATCGTAATCGGTGCTGTCTTCGGCGCTCCCGCTCAGGAATTCCTCGTCGAGCTCGAAGCTCTCGGTGTCTCGTTCCGACATCTAGCGGTGCAAATCCTTAGTTAAATCAATTAGGTAGTGCAATTTCGGCATGGAGCAAGACAGCGAACTATAATGAAATCCAGCGCCGGAGCAATAGGCCGTGAGAGTTACTTGGTCCGGTCGCGCACCGTGACCGGCGCGCCCCGCCCCAGACCGAGTCCGTCGGCCGCGCTCTGCTCGGCCCGGGCGATCTCCACCACCCCAAAAGAGTTGATGAGCGCCAGGTACTCTCCCGGCCGGCTCTCCCCATAGGTGCGCAGCAGCGGGAAGGCGTGGTGGCCGGCGTGCACCAGCGGCAGGCGGAACCGCTCGATCAGCGTTCCGTCGATATTGGTGATGAGATTGCCGAAGTGATCGATGGTGATCACCACGCCGCTCACCCCGCCGGCGTCGAGCACGGGCTCATCCACCCAGGCCGGCACGAGGGACTGCGGCGGGCTCGGTTCTCCGAGCTCCGGTGCGCGGCAGCGGCCGGCGGCGAGTTCCGCGGCCAAGGGGGCGAAGATGTCCCGCCCGTGAAACGTCGCGCTCGCGCGCGCAATGCCGAGACGCGAGAGACCCGAGGCGCGCAGCCGCACCACCTCGGCCTCGCGGTGGCGGGCGACGAGCGGCGCGAGCAGCCCGTTGTCCGGCGCCACGAACACGTGCCCGGCCGCGCTCACGATCACGATGTCCCGCGCGGTGCCGACCCCGGGGTCGACCACGGCGACGTGCACGGTGCCGGCCGGAAAGTACTCGAAGGAGCGCGTCAGCCAGAAGCCGGCCTCGGCCGGCCAGTGCACCAGGATCTCGTGCGTGAGGTCCACGAGCCGCGCCTCGGGAAAGCGGCCGAGAATGCGGCCCTTCATCACCCCGACGAACGGGCCCTGGTGGCCGAAGTCGGTCGTGATGGTGATGACCCCGCTCGGCGGGACGCGGAGCGCCGCGCTCATCGGCGCCGGGGCCCTGCGGCGCGCTCGCCCTCGGCGCAGTTGCGGCAGCGGTCGGTGTAGGGCACCGCCGCGAGCCGCCCCTCCTCGATCGGCTCACCGCACACCGCGCAGTCGGTATAGCAGCCCTCATCCAGCCGGCGCAGCGCGGCCTGGATCTGCCGCAGCTCCTCGCGGGCCGACTCGCTGATCGCATCGAGCACTTCGTCGCTTTCCCGTTGCGTCACCTGTTCGGCGAAATCCGCGCTCAGGGGATCGGACTCGTGGCGCAGATCCGCCTTGGCGCTGCTGGCGCGCCTCTCGAGCTCCTCGCGCCGCCGCAGCAGACGCGCTCGTACCGCCTCTGTGTCCACAGGAGCCTCCGCCGGTTCACCCGCGCGGCTGCGCTCCGGCGCGCCGCGCCCGCCATTGACTGCCCCGCATGCGCTTGCGGAAAATACCTAGCGCGCTCAGGGGCTTAACGGCAACATACTCTCCCATGTGAGCAATCCGTGTCCATTGTCACCCATCCAGCACATCGCGGGCCCCGAGCGGCCCCGCCCAGTCAACGGTGAACGCCTGATGGAAACTGTCCGCGATCTGCAACCCACCGTCTTCGTCGTCGATGATGACGAGGCCGTGCGCGCATCACTGCGGCTGCTGCTGAAATCAGTCGGCCTGCCGGCGACAGTGTACTGCAGCGCCCAGGAGTTCCTTGCCCAATACGAGGCGCGCCAGCCCGGCTGCGTCGTGCTCGATGTGCGCATGCCGGGCATGAGCGGGCTTGAGCTACAGCAGCTGCTCAATCTGCGCGGAGCCACGGTGCCGGTGATCTTCATCACCGGGCATGGGGATATCCCCATGGCCGTCGAGGCGATGCAGCACGGGGCGTTCGACTTCCTGCAGAAGCCCTTCCGCGACCAGGACCTGCTCGACCGCGTGCAGCGGGCGCTCGAGAAGGATCAGCGCACGCGCCTGGAGCTGAAGGAGCAGGACCGCATCCGCGAGCGGCTCGGCTCGCTCACCCCGCGCGAGCGCGAGGTGCTCACCCTCATCACCCGCGGCAAGCCGAACAAGGTGGTGGCGGCGGACCTCGGCGTCAGTCAGCGCACCGTCGAGATCCACCGCGCGCGCGTCATGGAGAAGATGGGCGCATCCTCCTTCGCCCAGCTCGTGCGCATGGTGCTCGACAGCGAGCAGCAGTAGGGCCGCCCGCTCAGGTCCCCTTGCGCTGCCCGGGACCCGCGAGGCGCGCCGCGCCGGCCGCAACGCCGATCAGCTCGGGCATGCCGTTCGCCCGCTCGGCCATGCGGCGCACACGCGCCCAGTCGACCGCCACCTGCGCCCCGCCGACTGCCTGCTCGATGACCTTGGAGATCGCCGCGTAGTCGGGCTTGCCCGGCACATCCTGGCTGTGCAGCGGCGGGTGGATCGACAGGTACAGCCGCCCGTGCTGCAGCGTGGCGAGGACCGGGTCATTGACGATGGTGACCGGCGTGCCCACCGGCACGACCGGGAACAGCGCGGCGATGTCCTCCGGATACAGGCGCACGCACCCGTGCGTGACCGCCATGCCGATGGCCATCGGATTGTTGGTGCCGTGGATGTAGATCTCCCCGCCGCTCAGTGTCGTCTCGAGCGCCCACTCGCCCATCGGATTGTTGGGCCCGGCCGGCCACACGCGCGGGATCGGATCGCCCGCCTTGGCGTGCGCGCGCAGAATCGACGGCGTCGGGATCCACACCGGATGGGGCACCTTGCGCACGATGCGTGTCACCCCGGTCGGGGTGTCCCAGCCCTTCTCCCCGGGGCTCACCGGGTAGGTGATCACGACGGGCCGGTCGTGCCGGCCGGGGCGCGGGAAGTAGAAGAGACGGTGCGCGGCGAGGTTCACGACGATGCCGACGTGCGCCACCGGCGGAATGATGAACCGTCCGGGGATCACGACCCGGGTGCCCTGCCCCGGCAGCCACATGTCCACGTGCGGATTGGCCGCCTGGATCTCCCAGTAGCCGACGCTGTAGCGGCGGGCGATGCCGAGGAGGGTATCGGAGGCCTTCGAGCGCACGGTCCGGTCGCGGCCGATCAGCGAGCCGTGCGCCGGCAGCGGATAGACCGCGGCGGGCGCGAACGGCGCGGCGAGGAGCGTCAGCGCAACGAGCAGCCACGCGGCCAAGGCTCCCCTGGAGCATGAGCAGACAGGCATGGGTCGAGGATTCCGAGTGAGTACGCCCGCGAGGCGGTGCGCAGGCATTGTAACATGCGCCCGCATGCCCTCGTCCCCTCGGCTCGAGCACGGTTTTTACCTACAGGACACCCTCACGGTGGCGCGCTCGCTGATCGGCATGCACCTGGTGCACCGGCTCGAGGGCGAGCGGCGCGTCGGGCGCATCGTCGAGACGGAGGCCTATCTCGGCCCCGAGGACCGGGCCGCGCACTCCTCGCGCGGCCGCACGCCGCGCACGGAAGTCATGTTCGGTCCGCCCGGCCACGCCTACGTCTATCTCATCTACGGGATGTGGCACTGCCTGAACGTGGTCACCGCCCCGCAAGGCGTTCCGCACGCGGTGCTGCTGCGCGCGCTCGAGCCGCTCGAGGGTCTCACCGAGCGCACCTCCGGGCCCGGACTGTTGTGTCGGGCCCTGCGCATCGACCGGCGCTCGAACGGCGTGGATCTGCGCGGCGCGAGCCTGTGGATCGAGCCGCCGCGCACGCGCCGGCCGGTGCGCCTCGGGCGCAGCGCGCGCATCGGGGTCGAGTACGCCGGGGAGTGGGCGCAGCGGCCCTGGCGATTCTTCGACCGCGACTCACCCTTCGTCTCGGGCCGGCGCTCACCGGGCGCGCGCCGCTAGCGCGTGCGGCGCCTCAGCGCGGCTGGGCCGCGCTCAGCACGAGCTGCCCGTTGCGCACCGGGATGCGCTGACCCGGATCGTGGCTCATGCGCACCGTGCCGGTCTTGGTGCCGAGGCGATAGCGGACCTGATAACCGTCCGGGCGCACGGTCCGGTCGTAGACCGTCGCGCAGCGGCGCACGGTGCTCGTGTAGGTGTCCCCGCGCTGCATGCGCGCCTCGATGCGATTGCCGGCGTAACCGCCCGCGGCCGCGCCGGCCACCGTGGCGAGCGCGCGTCCGCTGCCATCGCCGATCTGATGGCCGAGCAGGCCCCCGACCAGCGCCCCGGCGATGCTGCCGATGATCTGATGGGTGTCGCGCGCCGGCCGGGTGCGCTCGAGCGTCACCTCGCGGCACACGCGCCGCGGCGTGACCACCGTGCGGGTGAGCGGCACCACCTGCACGACCTCGGCATAGCGCGCTGCGGTGTGGATCAGCTTGTGGCTGACCATCGCGCCCGCGCCCACCACGACCGCGAGCGCGCCGCCGGTGCTCGCGCCGATCAAGAAGGACTTGTTCATGGGCTTCAGCTCCCTTTGAGTTCTCGGGACGAGGCGGATTCTCGTCCGGGAAAACTGAACCCAACTTGAATCTAACTCGCGGCGTCGTCGGCCGGCGACAGCGCCAGCAGCTCGCTGCCCTCCGGCACGCGCTCCCCGAGCGCGAAGTGAATGCGCGTGACCCGCCCGTCGAACGGCGCGCTGATGCCGTGCTCCATCTTCATCGCCTCGATCACCATCAGCGTCTGCCCGCGGCGCACCGCCTGGCCGACCTCGACATTCACTGCGGCGACCACCCCCGGCAGAGGCGTCGTGAGGCCCCCGGCGGCATGCGCGGCGGTGAAGGAGCGCGTGCGCGGATCGTCGATCTCGAACTCGTGGTGCGCCGCGCCGAGCCACAGATGCAGCCGCTCTGCCACGCGCAGGAACCGGGCGCGCTCAAGCGCCGCCTCGATGCGCGCCTCGACCGTCTCGTGCGTACTGCGTGTCTCGGCGAGACTCACGCGCCGCGTTCCGTCCGGCGCAGGTGTGCCATCCGGGCCGATCTGCTCGATCAGTGCGGTGCGCGCCTCACCGGCCTGCCCGCCGAGCGTCACGCGCCACACGGTCCCGCCCGTGCGCAGCGTCACCTCGAAGGCGGCGGGCAGATTCGGCGCGAAGCCATCGCAGGCCGACCAGGGATTGTTGGCGCGCCCCTCGGCGCCGAGCGCGAGCGCCGCGAGCGCGAGCATGGCATCGGTGAGCGCCTCGGGCGCGGTGAACTCGGCGCCCCGTTCGGCGAGCAGCGCCACGCTGTGGCGGGCCTCGAGGAACACCGGCGAGCGCAGAATGCGCGCGAGCCAGCGCTCGTTGCTGCGCACGCCGGCAAGGCGGGCGCGCTCGAGCGCGCCGGCGAGCACGCCGGCCGCCTCGGCGCGCTCGGGCGCCCAGGCGATGACCTTGGCGAGCAGCGAGTCGTACGCCGCCGGCACGCTGTCCCCGCTCTCGAAGCCGGCATCGACCCGCACGCCCTCGCCCTGCGGCCACTCGGCGAGCTGCAGGCGCCCTGCGCTCGGCAGGAACTCCCGCCACGGATCCTCCGCGCAGACGCGCGCCTCGATGGCGTGGCCGCTGAGGCGCACCTGCTCCTGCGTGAGCGGCAGCGCTTCGCCCGAGGCCACCCGCAGCTGCCACTCGACCAGATCGAGACCGCTCACCGCCTCGGTGACGGTGTGCTCGACCTGCAGCCGGGTGTTCATCTCGAGAAAGTAGAACTCGCTGCCGTCGAAGAGAAACTCCACCGTGCCGGCGCCGCGATAGCCGATCTGGCGCGCCACCTCGACCGCCGCGGCGCGCAGCCGCTCGCGCAGCGGGCCGCTCAGGCCGGGCGCCGGCGCCTCCTCGATGAGCTTCTGATGGCGCCGCTGTACCGAGCAGTCGCGGTCGCCCAGGTGGATGCACGCGCCGTGCTGGTCGGCGAACACCTGCACCTCAATGTGGCGCGGCTCGGGCACGAAGCGCTCGATGAGCAGGGTGCCGTCGCCGAAGCTGCTCTCGGCGAGCCGGCGGGCCGCCTCGAGCGCCGCGCGCAGCTCGGCCCGCTCGCGCACCACGTACATGCCCTTGCCGCCGCCGCCGGCGGCCGGCTTGACGATGAGCGGCAGCCCGGCCTCGAGCGCGCGCGCCTCGAGGTAGGCCGGATCCTGACGCGCCCCCTCGTAGCCCGGCAGCACCGGGATGCCCGCGGCGCGCACGCGCGCCTTGGCGAGGCTCTTCGAGCCCATCGCCTCGATCGCCTCGGGCGGGGGGCCGACGAAGGTGATCCCGGCCTGCTGACAGGCCGCGGCGAAGCGCGCGTTCTCGGAGAGAAAGCCGTAGCCGGGGTGAATCGCCTCGGCGCCGGCGAGGCGCGCCGCGGCGATGATCGCCTCGCCGTCGAGATAACTCTGCCCTGCCGGCGCCGGCCCGATCCTCACCGCCTGATCGGCGAGGCGGACGTGGCGGGCGGGCGCGTCGGCATCCGAATACACCGCGACGGTCTGGAGCCCCAGACGCCGCGCGGTGCGCAGGATCCGGCAGGCGATTTCGCCGCGATTGGCCACCAGGAGACGCTGGAACATGGGCGCACTCACATTCTGAACAGGCCGAAACGGGTCTCTTCCTGCGGCGCATTGCGCGCCGCCGCGAGGCACAGCGTGAGGATGCGGCGCGTCTCGAGCGGGTCGATCACCCCGTCGTCCCAGAGCCGCGCCGAGGCATAGTACGGGTGCCCCTGGCGCTCGTACTGCTCGCGGATGGGCTGTTTGAACGCCTCCTCGTCCTCGGCAGGCCAGCTGCCCCGGCCGGACTCGATCTGTCCGCGCTTGACGGTGGCGAGCACGCTCGCGGCCTGCTCCCCGCCCATCACCGAGATGCGCGCGTTCGGCCACTGGAAAAGAAAGCGCGGCCCGTAGGCGCGGCCGCACATGGCGTAATTGCCCGCGCCGTAGCTGCCGCCGATGATGACCGTGAACTTCGGCACGCGCGCGCATGCGACCGCCGTGACGAGCTTCGCACCGTCGCGGGCAATGCCGCCCGCCTCGGCCTTGCGGCCCACCATGAAGCCGGTGATGTTCTGCAGGAACAGAAGCGGAATGCCCTCGCGCGAGCACAGCTCGATGAAGTGCGCGCCCTTCAGCGCGCTCTCCGAGAAGAGGATCCCGTTGTTGGCGAGGATGCCGAGCGGATAGCCCCCGAGGTGCGCAAAGCCGCACACGAGAGTCGTGCCGTAGAGCTGCTTGAACTCCTCGAGCTCCGAGCCGTCGGTGAGCCGCGCGATCACCTCGCGCACGTCGTAGGGCCGGCGCAGGCTCGAAGGCACCGCGCCGTAGAGCTCCTCGGGCGCGTAGTGCGGCTCGCGCGGCGCGCACGGCGGGTCAGTGCACGGCGGCGGACGCAGCCGCGCCACGATGCTGCGCGCGATGGCGAGCGCATGACTGTCGTTTTCCGCATAGTGATCGCACACGCCCGATTCGCGGCAGTGCACGTCGGCCCCGCCGAGCGACTCGGCGTCGATATCCTCCCCGGTGGCCGCCTTCACCAGCGGCGGGCCGCCGAGGAAGACCCGGCCCTGGTTGCGCACGATGACGTTCTCGTCGGCCATCGCCGGCACGTAGGCGCCGCCTGCGGTGCACGAGCCGTGCACCACCGCGATCTGCGCCACCCCGAGCGCCGAGAGCGTCGCCTGGTTGTAGAAGATGCGCCCGAAGTGCTCCTTGTCGGGGAACACCTCATCCTGCGCCGGCAGGAACGCCCCGCCGCTTTCCACCAGATACACGCACGGCAGACGGTTCTCGCGGGCGATCTCCTGGGCGCGCAGATGCTTCTTGACGGTCACCGGGTAGTAGGTGCCGCCCTTGACGGTCGGATCGTTGGCGACGATCACGCACTGCCGTCCGCTCACCCGACCGACGCCGGTGATGATCCCGCCGCAGGCGATGCCGCCGCCGTACAGGCCGTGCGCGGCCAGCTGCGAGAGCTCGACAAAGGGGCTGCCCGGATCGAGCAGCTGGCGCACGCGCTCGCGGGCGGTGAGCTTGCCCGCGGCCCGGTGGCGGCTCACCGCGGCGGCCGAGCCGCCCTGGGCGGCGCGCTCGACTTCGCGCTTCAGCTCGCTCGTCAGCGCGCTGAGCGCGCGCGCGTTGTCCTGAAAATCCTCCGAGCGGGTATCGAGCCGGGATTCGATGCGGGGCATGGGCTTGTCACGATAGCCGGATTGTCGGACAATCATACCGTCCTGTTTCAATGGAAGACAAGCTCATGTCCGCCCACGATCCGATCGACAGCGGCCTCGGCCTGGATGAGGCCGCAGGGGAAATCCGCGCGCAGGTGCGCCGCTTCGCGAGCGAGCGCATCGCTCCGCGCGCAGCCGAGATCGACCGCGACAACGCGTTCCCGCGCGAGCTGTGGCCCGAGCTCGGCGCACTCGGCCTGCTCGGCATCACCGTGCCGGAGCGCTGGGGCGGCACGGGACTCGGCTACCTCGCCCACGTGATCGCCATGGAGGAGATCTCGCGCGCATCGGGCTCTGTGGGCCTCTCCTACGGCGCGCACTCCAATCTCTGCGTCAATCAGCTGCGGCTGAACGGCTCGGATGCCCAGCGCGAGCGCTATCTGCCGAAGCTCATCAGCGGCGAGCACGTCGGGGCGCTTGCGATGTCCGAGCCGCAGGCCGGCTCGGACGTCACCTCCCTGCAGCTGCGCGCCGAGCGGCGGGGCGATCACTACGTGCTCACCGGGCGCAAGATGTGGATCACCAACGGCCCGGACGCCGATGTGCTCATCGTGTACGCCAAGACCGACCCGGCCGCCGGCAGCCGCGGCATCAGCGCGTTCATCATCGAGCGGGGCTTTGCGGGCTTCAGCACCGCGCAGAAGCTCGACAAGCTCGGCATGCGCGGCTCGAACACCTGCGAGCTCGTGTTCGAGCAGTGCGCCGTGCCGCGAGAGAACCTGCTCGGTGAGCCGAACGGCGGGGTGCGCGTGCTGATGAGCGGACTCGACTACGAGCGCGTCGTGCTCTCCGGCGGACCGCTCGGGCTGATGGCCGCGGCGCTCGACCTGGTGCTGCCCTACGTGCGCGAGCGCAAACAGTTCGGCCAGCCGATCGGCACCTTCGAGCTGATGCAGGCGAAGCTCGCCGACATGTATGCGGCGCTCGGCGCGAGTCGCGCCTACGTCTACAGCGTGGCGCGCGCCTGCGACGCCGGCCAGGTGCGGCGGCGCGATGCCGCCGCCTGCATCCTCTTCTGCGCCGAGCACGCCACACGGGTGGCGCTCGAGGCCATCCAGGCGCTCGGCGGCAACGGCTACATCAATGACTACCCGGCCGGACGGCTGCTGCGCGATGCGAAGCTCTACGAGATCGGCGCCGGCACGCAGGAGATCCGCCGCATGCTGATCGGGCGGGAGCTGTTCGAAGCGGCCGACTGAGCGCGCATGAGCGTTGAATTCGATCAGATCGCCCTGACGCCCGCCTACCGCAAGGTGGCCGACGCGATCACCGAGCGCATCCTCAGCCGCGCCCTGCGCGAGGGCGAGCGGCTGCCGCCGGAGACCGAGCTCGCCCGCCAGCTCGGGGTGAACCGCTCCACGGTGCGCGAGGCGCTGCGCGAGCTCGAGTGCAGCGGGCTGCTCGAGCGGCGTCCGGGCTCCAAGCGCATGACGGTCAGCCGTCCGCGCCATCTCGCGGTCGCCAAGGACGTCAGCCGCGCGCTGGCGCTGCACGATGTGACGTTCCTCGAGGTCTGGACGGCACTCACGGAGTTCGAGCCGCCCATCGCCGAGAGCGCAGCGCATGCGCGCAGCGACGCTGACCTTGAGCGCCTTGCCGCGGTGCGCGCGCGCTTCGAATCGGAAAACGCACTGACGGACAAAGCCGTGCACCACGTGGCCGAGTTCTTCCGGGCCCTCGGCGCGGCGACCCACAACCAAGTGTTTGCGCTCGTGCACGAGCCGCTCATCCAGCTGCTCGAGCCCTCGCTGCGCGACATGATCGATCAGGTCCCTCAGGCCCGCTCGCGCATCGCCACCGCGCAGCGGCGCATCCTGGAGGCCCTCGAGCGGCGCGACGCGGAAGCGGCCCGGCAATGGATGGCGCGGCACATCCGCGATTTCAGGAAGGGCTACGAGCTCGCCGGCATCGACCTCAGCCACCGCATCGGCTGTCAGAGCCCCGCCCCGACCCGGCCTCACGCGGCTGCCGGCGGCGCTTGAGGGGTCTCGGCCCTGGCGGACAGTGCCGCCGGCTGGTTCATCATGGGGCGGCATTGACGCGGCGCAGGGCTTGCCCGCCGTAGCGGTCCCGCCGCGCACTGCGCTGCCCGCCCCTCACGTTGCGCCCGCCGCCCCCGGGCAGAGCGCCGCGGGACAGGTACGCCGTCCTAAACGAACAGATCCGTCAGCAGGT
The DNA here is from genome assembly GCA_021792555.1 of Pseudomonadota bacterium. GTDB lineage: Bacteria > Pseudomonadota > Gammaproteobacteria > Steroidobacterales > Steroidobacteraceae > 13-2-20CM-66-19. Next base: position 45,904 of record JAJYUL010000011.1, on the reverse strand, counting down.
CTTCCTCGCGCACGCCGCTCTGCCGGTAGGCCGAGAAATCGCTCACTCCCTCCTCGCGCAGCACCTGCTCGTCGATGCAGAACTGCCCGGTGAAGGCGCGGCTGTCGCGCTTGAGGATCGCGCAGGCGGCCTCGGCCACGATCTGCGGCGAGCGCGCGCGGCGCAGCGCCTCCGGGGGCGCCCCGGCGAGTGCCACCTTCAGGGCGGCCGTGCCGATGATGGTGCGCGGCCAGAGCGCGTTCACCGCGATGCCCTCGGCCGCGAACTCCCCGGCGAGCCCGAGCACGCACAGGCTCATGCCGAACTTCGCCAGCGAGTACGGCAGGTGCGGGGCGAACCAGCGCGGCTCGAGGTGCAGCGGCGGCGCGAGCACGAGAATGTGCGGGTTGACGCCGCGTGCGAGCAGCGGCGCGGCGAGCTTGCTGCACAGCAGCGTGCCGCGCGTATTGATCGAGTGCATCAGGTCGAAGCGGCGCATGTCCGTCGCCCGAGTCGGCGTGAGGCTGATGGCGCTGGCGTTGTTGACCAGAATGTCGATGCCGCCGAACACCTCGGCGGTCCGCTCGATGGCCGCGCGCACCTGCTCGTCGTCGCGCACATCGAGCGGCAGCGCGAGCGCCCGGCCGCCGGCGGCCTCGATCTGCTCGGCGGCGCTGAAGATCGTGCCCGGCAGCTTCGGGTGCGGCTCGGTGGTCTTTGCTGCCACGGCCACGTTCGCGCCTTCGCGCGCCGCCCGCAGGCCGATCGCGAGCCCGATGCCGCGGCTCGCCCCCGTGATGAACAGCGTCCGCCCGCGCAGACTCCCCTGCTCCGGTGTCCCCATGTGCGCCCCGTGTGCCGTGGCCGCGTGGCGCGGCCGCAAGCATCATAGCAGCCGCGGATGTTGCACGGACCCAACAGCGCGCCGCGGCGGGACATGTCGCACAAGCATCAGTAAATACCGCAAAATCACCCCCGCCGCGGCCCGTCCCCGGTACAATGCCGCCCGCTGAATCTCCCGGCAGAACAGAGAGGTACACGCACTTGGCGGCGATAGGCAGCGAACGGGTGCTCTCGGTCAAGCACTGGACGGACACGCAATTCACCTTCACGACGACCCGCGATGCGGGCCTGCGTTTCGAGAACGGCCAGTTCGTCATGGTCGGGCTCGAGGTCGACTCGCGCCCGCTGCTGCGCGCCTACAGCATCGCCAGCGCCAACCACGAGGAGCACCTGGAGTTCCTCAGCATCAAGGTGCCCGACGGTCCGCTCACCTCCCGCCTGCAGCACATCCGCGAGGGCGATGAGGTGCTGGTCAGCCGCAAGCCCACCGGGACTCTGGTGCTGCACGACCTGAAGCCGGGCAAGCGCCTGTATCTGCTGTCGACCGGCACGGGCGCGGCGCCCTTCATGAGCGTGATCAAGGACCCGGAGACCTACGAGCGCTTCGAGCGGATCATCTTCGTGCACGGCGTGCGCTGGGCGCGCGAGACGGCGGTGCTCAAGCACCGCATCGAGGAGCTCAAGTCCCACGAGCTGCTCGGGGAGTGGGTGCGCGAGAAGCTGCTGTACTACCCAGCCGTCACCCGCGAGCCGCACGTCAACCGCGGCCGGCTGACGACGCTGATCGACTCCGGGCGGCTCTCCTATGATCTGGGCCTGCCGCCGCTCGATCCGGGCGAGGACCGCGCCATGGTGTGCGGCAGCCCGGCGATGCTCACCGACACCTGCACGCTGCTCGATGGCCGCGGCTTTCAGATGTCCCCGCACATCGGCGAGAGCGGCGATTACGTCATCGAGCGGGCATTCGTCGCGCGCTGAGCGGCGCGGTCGGCCCGGGCTGCCAGCAGCCACAGCAGCGCACTCAGCGCCACCGCCACCGGCACGATCATCACCGCGGTACCGAGCGAACTCGCATCGGAGATCCCGCCGATGATCGAGGGTGAGATCACGTCCCCGAGCGCATGGATGACGAACACGCTGAGCGCCACGGCGCAGGCGCGCTCGAGGGGGCTCACCAGATTGACGATGACGGTGTTGATCGGCCCGGTCGACATGAACAGCAGCAGCTGCGCGGCCGTGAGCGCACCGTAGAACACCCACGGGATCCCCGAGGCGAGCGCCAGATAGGTCGCAGGCACGGCGAGCACCGTCACCCAGCCCGACAGCCACAGATACGCCTGGGGCGAGAACTTCAGGCAGTAATCCCCGAGCCACCCGCCGGCGAAGGTGCCGAGGAATCCCGTCGCCACCACGATCTCGCCGAACCCGGCCGTCGCCGTGACGCCCGGCACGCCGCGCACGCGCTCGAGGAAGGTCGGCATCCAGAACGCCATGCCGCCGAGGGCAAAAGTGTAGGCCGCGTAACCGAGCACCGTGAGCAGGTATGCCCGCTGGCGCAGCAGTTTCACGTAGACCCGCCAGGAGCCGGCGGGCGCCGCCGGGGCGGGCGCCGCGCCCGAGGGCTCATCCTGCGCGCCGCGCGGCGGATCGGGCAGCCGCCACACCCACAGCGCGAGCGCCACACCCGGCACGCCCGCCACGAAGAACGCCGCCCGCCACCCGTAGTGCGCCTCGACCAGGCCGCCGACGATGTAGCCGAGCGCCGCACCGACGGGAATCGCCATGTTGAACAGCGCAAACGCCCGCCCGCGCGTGCGCAGCGGAAAATGATCGGCGAGCAGCGAGGGGGCGATGGTGCCGTAGGCCGCCTCGCCGACGCCGACGGCCGCGCGCGCGCCGAGCAGCTGCAGGTAGTTGCGCGCCAGGCCCGTCAGTCCCGTCGCGAGGCTCCAGAGAAACACCCCGATGGCGATCGGGCGGGTGCGCGAGCCGCGGTCCCCGAGCCGCCCGAACAGCGGCGCGGCCAGCATGTACACGATCAGAAAGCCGCTCATGAGCGTGCCTAACTGAAAGTCATCGAGCCCGAGCGGGGCATGCTTCAACTCCGGCAGCACCGCCGAGACGACGTACCGGTCGAGATAGTTGAGCAGATTGATGCCGGAGAGCACCGCGAGCGAGAGCGTCGAGGCGCGCCGCAGCGTGCGGGAGGAGTCCTCCATGGGCGAGGGGCTCAGGCCGCCACGGGCGCTGCCAGCACCGGGTCGCTGTCCTGCGCGAGCAGCGGCAGGCGGACCTCGGCAACCCACTGGCCGCCGGGGCGCGGCGCGGCCTCGAACGTGGCGCGGTCGCCGAACTGGATCGCGAGCCGCTCGCGCACGTTCTTCAGGCCGATGCCCTCACGGCGGTTGGGCTCGTCGCGGTCGATGGTGTTGCTCACGCGCAGCGTGAGCATCTGCCCCTCCTGCAGCGCCTCGACCCGGATCTCGACCGGATCGGGATGGCCGGCGAGCCCGTGTACCACCGCGTTCTCGATCAGCGGCTGCAGGATCAGGCTCGGCACCCAGGCGCTCGGGGCGCGCTCCGGAGCCGGCACGTGCACCGTGAGCCGGTCGGCGAAGCGCCGCTGCTGCAAAGTCAGGTACAGCCGCGCGAACTGCAGCTCGTCGTTGAGGCGGGTGAACTCGCGCTCCCCGGCGTGCAGGAGCCGGCGCAGCAGGTCGGCGAGCTGCACGATCATGCTGCGCGCGTCGGCCGGATCCCCGTCGATCTGTCCATGGATGGTGTTGAGCAGGTTGAACAGCGAATGCGGTGAGAGCTGCATGCGCAGTGCCGCCAGATGCGCCGCCGTCAGCGCCCGCTCCAGGGCCGCAGAGCGGATCTGCGTATCGCGCAGCCGACGGTAGACGTCAAAGCCGGTCGCGAGCGCCAGGCCGAACCCGTAGGTGAGCAGGAAGCTCGTGGCGCTCGCGATCCAGATCTGGGTGAGCGGCGCCACCGGCAGGTGCACCCGCCCGGGGGTATGGGTGATCTGACGGATGACCTCGCGCACGCCCACCAGCACCGAGTCGCCCAGCCAGAGCGTCGGCTCGGCCAGCGCCGCGAACCCCACCGCGAGCAGCATCTGCAGCGGCAGGCGGCGCCAGATCGGCTGCCAGCCCATGCGCAGCGAGGTCCACACGCAGCTGAGCAGCACCGGATACAGCAGCAGGTGCTGCAGGAGCCGCGCCTGCCACGGGGCGAACAGGTGCCCGACGTGCATGGCCGTGAGGCTCGATTGCATCTGATTGGCGTAGAGCACATCCGAGAGCGCCACGTAGATCCAGAACACCGTGACGATCAGCAGCAGCGGACGGAATCGCGCGTTCATGCCCGCAATGCTACCCCTTCACTCGGCCCGGATGTGCGCCGGCGCCGCCGCGTGCGGGCCATGACGCGGACCGGTCAGTTCGGTACAGTCGCGCCCATGGAAATCTTCAAGGAATTCCGCATCGAGGCCGCCCACCGCCTGCCGCACGTGCCCCCGGGGCACAAGTGCGCCCGGCTGCACGGGCACTCCTTCCGGATCGGCGTGCACGTGGAGGGGCCGCTCGACCCGGTGCACGGCTGGGTGTGCGATTTCGCGGTGCTGAAGAGCGCCTTCGCGCCGGTGCACGAGGCGCTCGATCACCGCTACCTCAACGAGGTCCCGGGACTCGAGAACCCGACCAGCGAACGGCTCGCCGAGTGGGTCTGGCAGCGCATCAAGCCCGCCCTGCCCCAGTTGAGCCGCATCACCGTGCGCGAGACCTGCACGAGCGGCTGCGAGTACCGCGGCTGATCCGTCCCTAGCGGCACGCGCCGCCGAGCAGGCCGGCCTTCAGCGCCCGCCCCGGCGGATGCGGCCCGAGCCAGATGCCGAGGAACGCGCGCGCGAAGTCGCCCCCGGGGATCGAGCCCTGCGGCACGCCGTTGAAGAGGTACTCGATGCCCTGCCCCGGCAGATGCACGAACGTCATGCTCTGCCCCGAGCCGACACCGTGCATCCAGCCGTTGAGCTCGGCGATGCGCGCGCGCAGCGCGGGCAGCTCGGCGGGCGCGCTCTTCTTGAATCCGTCACGCCACGCGCTGCGCAGCTGCCCGGTGGTCACGTGCCAGAGAAAGTGCAGCACGATCTCGCTCGGCGCGTCGCTGGCGAGGATCGCGGCCGCATCGGCCGAGGGATGCGCCAGATAGAGCGCCCCGACGTACACCTTGATCCGGAACCAGGTCGCCTTGCGGATGCCAAGCCCGTTCAGCGTGAGTGTCTGCCCGTGCACCGTCACGTGCTCCGGGAAGGCAACCCCGTCGCACTGGCGCGCCTGCGCGAGGCCGCTCGTCGCGGCCAGCACGGCAGCCAGCGCGAGGCATCTCAGCCGGATACTCATCATGTGCTCCCCCTTGCGCCCAGACGGCTCGCCCGGACGCGAGGCAGAGCCTAGCACGCCCGGGCGCTGCGGCGCCTACAGATGCAGCCCGGCGAGCAGCGCGATGCGCACCAGCACCAGGCCCCCGGCAATGAAGAGGTACGCGCGCAGCGCCGCCATGCCGAGCCGCGTCCAGGGCGTCACGCGCGCCCGGCCGAGCGCGCCGAGGGGCGGCATCCGCCAGTTCTCGCGCACTCCGGGGGCAAACTGCCGCGGCGGCGTGCGCAGAGCGCGCACGAACGTCGGCACCGCCGCAACGAGCGCCAGGAGCGCCCCGCCGATGAGCACCATCAGCATCACGTGCGCGCCAAGACCGGGCAGCAGCACCGCGGCGGTGAGGATGATCGACAACAGCAGCAGCGCCCCGATCACCAGCGCGGTGAACAGGTTCAGCCACGGGCCGTTCACCCAGGGCCCGAGCACCTCCTCGTCGTTGCACAGCAGCAGCAGGAACACCGTGGCGCTCGGCAGCAGCACACCGGCGAGGGTCTGCACCGCATTGGTCAGCAGCCCAAGCGGCGTGCCCGGCGTCAGCACCAGCGCGGCCGACACCCCGATCAGCCCCGCATAGATGACGTAGAACGCCTTGGCCTCTCGCGGCCGCTGGTGCAGCGAGTGTCCGAGCGACAAGACGTCCCCGACCGCGTAGGCCGTCGAGAGCGACACGGCCATTGCGCCGATCACGCTCGCGTCGATCAGCGCGACCGCAAAACACGCACCGGCGGCCCGTCCGACGTACTGGCCGATTGCCGCGGCCACCGCCCCGGCGTCCTGGAAGGCCCCGAATTGCGCCCGGCCGGCGAAGGTCGCGGCGGTGAAGCTGATCATGGCCACCGCGCCGATGAGCACCAGCGCGATGCCGATGCACAGGTCGAGCCGCTCGTAGGAGATGAAGCGCGGTGTGATGCGCTTGTCGATCACGTAGCTCTGCTGGAAGAACAGCTGCCAGGGCGCGACCGTCGTGCCGACGATGGCGATGATGAGCAGCATGATGCTGCCGAGGTGGCCCGGCGGCAGGTGCGGCACGAGCAGATCGTGCGCCACCTGCCCCATCGGCGGGTGCACCCAGAGGAACACCGGGATCAGCAGCAGGCTGCCGAACACCAGCGCCATCGAGAAGCGCTCGAAGCGGCGGAAGTCCCCGGTGCCGGCGGCCGCGACGATCAGCACCGCGGCGGCGAGCACGCCGAGCGGACGGGACAGCCCGAGGTAACCGAGCGCCAGACTGATGCCGATGAACTCCGTGACGATCGTCAGGGCGTTCAGCAGGAACAGGTCGATCACGCTGAACGCGCCCCAGAAGCGCCCGTAGCGCTTGAGGATCAGCCGCGCATGCCCGGTGCGCGTGACCGCCCCGAGCCGCAGCACCATCTCCTGATTGACGTAGAGCACCGGCACCAGCAGCAGCAGCGTCCACAGCAGCGCCGTGCCGTAGTTCTGGCCGGCCTGGGCATAGGTGCCGAACGCGCCAGCGTCGTTGTCGCCGACCATGACGATGAGCCCGGGCCCGAGGATCGCGAGCAGCGTGCGCAGCCGCGGCCCCCAGCCGCTGCGCGGCCCGGTGTCGTGGCGGGCAATCGTGCCGAACGCGCCGCGGATATCACCGGCATGCGCATCAGAGAGCAGCGCCTCGGCGGGCGCAGCTTCAGTCTCGGAGAAGGACATCGGTCGTTCCTCGCATCACGTTCACTGGCGAGGCCAAGCTGGCCTCGCCCGCTCGAGTACGCTTCTGGAGGATGCGGCCGACCGGCTCACGTGGTCGGCGCGCGGCAGGCCTGCCGCGCAGTGCGCACCGTCCCGCTGCAGATCGCGGGACGGCCGCCGGTGGGATGTGGATCCTGCGCCCGGGGAGACGTTCCGCCGATCAGTCGGCGATGAAGCGGCTACTAGGGCCAGGGTCCATAGAGTTTCCGGGGTGGTTGCGTTGGCGCGCATCTTATGCGTGCGCGCGCACATGTCAAGCTCCCGTAAGGGAGAGAGGTGCGTGTTGGATCGGAGCGCTGCGGCGCCGAGTCAGCCGGCGGCGGCCGGCAGCGGCGCGCCGGCCACCGCGGCGGCCTTCTGCGGGTCGTAGAGTTTGGAGTCGACCTTGAGGTACGCGACGCCCTCATCCGCGACCACCACGGCCTCGGCCACGCCGGGCAGCGCGCGCAGCGCCGCCGCGAGGCGCGCCGCATCGGCCCTGCCCTCACCGAGGCGCACCACGCGGGAGGCGAAATAGCTCGGCGCCCGCATCGTCGCGGCGAGCACCAGCCACACCAGCGCGAGCGCGCCGGCGAATTCGAACACCTCGGCGGTCCCGCCGTGCTGATGGATCCAGCCGCCGGCCACCCCGCCGACGAAGATGCCGAGGAACTGCGAGCTCGAATACACCCCGGTCGCCGTGCCCGTGGCCCCCGGGGGGGCGGTCTTGGTCACGAGCGAGGGCAGGCTCGCCTCCATGATGTTGAAGCCGGCGAAGAACACCGCGAGCGCGGCGAGCAGCATCACACTGTTCCCACCGGCGAAGGCGAGCATGAACTGGCTCACCGCGAGGGCCGCCACCGCACCGACCAGCACGCCCTTCATGCGCCGCCGGCGCTCCCCGACGATGATCGCCGGCAGCATCACCACCACGGAGAACAGCAGAATCGGCAGATACACCAGCCACTCGCTGCGGCTGGGCAGGCGCAGCGTCGAGGCGAACAGCGCCGGCACCACGAGGAAGCTCGCGGTGAGCATCGCGTGCAGGGCGAAGATGCCGAAATCCAGGCGCAGCAGCTGCGTATTGCGCAGCGCCGCGCCGATGAGCGCGGGAACCGGCTCGGTCTCCCGGTGCACGCGCACCTGCCGCGGCGAGGGCACCACGAACAGCGTGATCGCGATGCCGAGGAGCGCGAGCACGCTCATCATCCAGAATATGCCGGACACCCCGATCCAGGCGGCGAGCAGAGGACCTGTGACGATGGCCACGAGGAACGACAGGCCGATGGTCATGCCGACCATCGCCATCGCCTTGGTGCGGTTCTCCTCGGCGGTCAGATCCGCCACCAGCGCGAGAATCACCGAGCCGACCGCCCCGGCGCCCTGCAGCGCCCGCCCGGCGATCATCGTGGCGATCGAATGCGCGCTCGCCGCCCAGGCGCTGCCGAGCCCGAAGAGGATCAGGCCCGCGACCACCATCGGCTTGCGGCCGAGCCGGTCGGAGAGCAGCCCGAAGGGCATCTGCAGCAGCCCCTGGGTGAGCCCGTAGATCCCGAGCGCGAGCCCGATGGTGTACGGCGTGGCGCCGCTCAAGCCGCGCGCGGCGAGCGCGAACACCGGGTAAATCATGAACAGCCCGAGCATGCGGACCGAGAAGACGGCGGCGAGGGAGGTGGCGGCGCGCAGTTCGTGCTTGGGCATCAGGACATCGAGCTCCCGTGGTGCGCTCATCGGCAAACTTTTAGCTTACTTCGGATGGCCCGCCCGCGCCACCGGCCGTAGCGTGCGGATTTGAACCGGCCGCAGCGCACGCATAGACTCCCTGAGCGCAGCGCATCAACACGAATTCAGGGCCATCCATGCAGGGTTCATTGTTCCGTTTCTACGTGCACGAGGATCACCGCCACCACGGCAGACTGGTGTGGGAGTGGCTGCTCGAGCAAGGCAACCGTCTCGGCATCCGCGGCGGCTCGGCGTTCAAGGCGATGGCCGGCTTCGGCCGTCATCACATGCTGCACGAGGCGCGGTTCTTCGAGCTCGCCGGCTCGCTCACCGTCGAGGTGGAGTTCATCACCACCCCCGAGGAGGCGCAGAAGCTGCTCGATCTGCTGCACGCCGAGAAAGTGCGGCTCTTCTACGCCTACACGCCGGCCCGCTTCGGGGTCATCAACCCCGACGTTACCGACCCGCCGTCCCTCGCGGACGACGCCGAATCGCGCTGAACAGCCGCCGCTCGGCGCAGCGCACGGCAAGAGCCGTGCGCGTGCCCGCGGGACAGTGCTGCTCGAGCAGATTGCGCCGCTGCGGATGGCACCGGCGGCAGGGCGAGAAAGCACGGCCCGGACCTTTCGGTCCGGGCCGTGCGAATCGCATGCCGCCCTCAGTGCCCGGCGTGCGGCGCCATGATGCGCGCCAGCAGATTCGGCGTGCCCGGGATCCGCACGAGGTGCGGATAACGCGGACCGTCGAAGTAGCTCACCTTGATGGTGCGGAACCAGCCGTCCTTCGAAACGATGAAGGTGGTCGGCTGATGGGTGTGCTCGGCCTGCACCAGCACGTACTTCAGCACGCCCGGGGTGTAACTCTGGCCGTCCACCGACTCGATCTTCATGCCCGGCACCATCGCGGCCTGCCAGGCCGGTGAGCCCTCGCGCACATCGAGGAGCTTGCCGCCCCTGCCGATGTTGAACCCGTAGGTGAGCCACTGGTAATTCATGTGCATCAGCTCTTCGCGCGCCTGAATGAACGGATTGGGCTTGGCGTTGTACACCAGGCGCCAGCCCGAGCGGCGCAGCTCCCCGGTCGGCGGGAGCTTGGCGACCTCATAGACGTGCCGCTGGAAGAACGCATGCCAGTTGTACGGCACCACCTCGTTCAGCAGATGCTCGATGTCCGCCCGCGTGTAGGTCTTGGTGATCGGGCCTGTGAACTTCGGCTGCGAGTACAGGTGCAGGAAGGTATCGAGCGACTTCTTGCCGTGGGTCTTGGCGCGGATGATGGTGTCCACATCGAGCCACAGCAGCTCGCCCTCGGTGTAGAAGTCCCCGGCCGTGCGCCGGATCGAGGAGTACTCTCCCCTTGCCTGATCGTAGTAATAAGGCGCGCCGGTGGTCAGATCGATCAGCGGCGTGGTGTCGCGCCCCGGCTCGGTGGCCATCTGGCTGTAGATCATCGCGAGGTACTGCGGATACTGGCTCGGCTTACGGATGCCGGCGCGGAAGGACAGCAGATCGCCCAGATACTGGTTCATGCCCTCGTACACCCACAGCAGGTCGGTGCGCTGCGGGATCTGGTAGTTGTCCGTGGTGAGGTCCCACGGCCGGCGGTACTTGCCGTTCCAGGAGTGTGAGAACTCGTGGGTGAGCAGATCACCGGCCACCAGCTGCCACTTCGGATTGGTCATGAAATCCGCCGGCGCGCGGTCATCGCTCGACTGGTGATGCTCGATGCCCTGGAAGCCGATCTTGTTCGAGAGCGCGAGCAGCGAGTGGTAGTTGTACCAGTGTCGCGAGCCGTACAGCGCCAGCGCCTCGGGCGTCATGTTCTTGTAGGCCGCGAGGATCTTCGCCGGCACGTCGAGATCCTGCGGCGCATCGGCGAACATGTCGAGCCATTGATGGGCATTGCCCTCGTGCCACAGCAGGACCTTCTTGTAATAACGGCCCATGTCGAGCGGCGAGTCGACCAGGTAGGTGAGCGGCTCCTCGGCGAAGTTGACGCGCTCGCCCTCGCGGCTCGCCGTGGTGAGCGCCGTGCCGAAGCCCCAGCCCTTCGGCAGGATGATGCTCGCCTTGATGTAGTAATTGTGGTAGTTGATGTTGTTCTGGTAGAACAGCACCCGGTTCCAGTTCACCACTCCGACGTTCGGCGTCGACATCACGTCGGGGGAGTTCATCAGCACCGTGAAGCGCACCTTGATGGAGGTGACGCCCCGCGGCACCTCGACGTGAAACGCGTACATGTCCACCTTGTCGCGGCGCCAGGTGAGTGGCTTGCCGTCGGCGCTCACCTTCAACTGCGAGATGTCGGCCAGCGGACCGGTCGGACCGTGCTCGCCGGGAATCCACTCCGGATAGACGAACGTGAACGGCCCGGGACGGACCGGAATCTCCATCGTCGAGGTCATGAACCCGCGGGCCGCGGTGCTGGCATCCAACACCAGCGTCTCGGGATTGGCCTTCGTCGCGTACGGTACGGCGTTGGCATTGGGCTCGGGGATCAGGCCGGCGGCGCTGGCCGCCGCGCACAGCCCGAGCGAGGCGACTGCCAGCATCGAGCAAATGGACTTGGACTTCACGATAAACCCCTTTCCATTGTGGCTCACCGCCGGCAACGACCGGCCGTGAATAATCCTCAAGCTTACTTCGGAAGGCACGCACGCGCCAGCCAGGCCAGGCTCACACGCAAGTCAACAGGAAGGATTTGCCGCGCCGTCCCGGCATGAACCGGCCCGCGCGCGCGTTGCGCCGGCTCTTGTACATAGCCTGCCGAGCGAGCGCCGCGCCGCACGCTCATCCGAGGAATGTTGCCGCGGGGACACGTCCCCGAGAGGCCCGGACGGTGCGTCCGGCCCGATCCGCTTGCGGCCCGGGCCGCTGCGGTCGCGGAGCTGGTCTGATGGGAGACGCTCTGCGCATCGGCGGCGCAGAGAAAGCAGGACCCGGACCGCAAGGTCCGGGTCCTGCAACGCGCTGCGGGCGCTCAGTGCTTGGCGTGCGGCGCCATGATCTTCGCCAGCATGTTCACGGTGCCGGGGATGCGCACCAGGTGCGGGTAGCGCGGTCCGCCGAAATAGCTGACCCAGATCGTATGGAACCAGCCGTCCTGCGAGACGACGAATTTCGTCGGCTTGGCGTGGCGCTTGGCCTGGACCATCACGTAGTTGAGCACCTTCGGCGTGAAAGTCTGACCGTCGACCGCCTCGATCTTCATCCCCGGTGCCATCCCGGCCTTCCAGGCGGGCGAGCCTTCGCGCACATCGGCCAGCACCCCCATCTTGTTGATGGTGAAGCCGTAGGTCAGCCACTGGCTGTCGAAGTGATACATCGCCTCCGCGGCCGCCATGAACGGATTGGGCTTGGAGGTGTACACCAGACGCCAGCCCGAGCGGCGCAGCTCCCCGGTCGGCGGGAGCTTGGCGACCTCATAGACGTGCCGCTGGAAGAACGCATGCCAGTTGTACGGCACCACCTCGTTCAGCAGATGCTCGATGTCCGCCCGCGTGTAGGTCTTGGTGATCGGGCCTGTGAACTTCGGCTGCGAGTACAGGTGCAGGAAGGTATCGAGCGACTTCTTGCCGTGGGTCTTGGCGCGGATGATGGTGTCCACATCGAGCCACAGCAGCTCGCCCTCGGTGTAGAAGTCCCCGGCCGTGCGCCGGATCGAGGAGTACTCTCCCCTTGCCTGATCGTAGTAATAAGGCGCGCCGGTGGTCAGATCGATCAGCGGCGTGGTGTCGCGCCCCGGCTCGGTGGCCATCTGGCTGTAGATCATCGCGAGGTACTGCGGATACTGGCTCGGCTTACGGATGCCGGCGCGGAAGGACAGCAGATCGCCCAGATACTGGTTCATGCCCTCGTACACCCACAGCAGGTCGGTGCGCTGCGGGATCTGGTAGTTGTCCGTGGTGAGGTCCCACGGCCGGCGGTACTTGCCGTTCCAGGAGTGCGAGAACTCGTGGGTGATCAGATCACCGCCGACGAGCTGCTGGCTCGGGTTCGTCATGAAGTCCGCCGGCGCCCGGTTGTCGCTCGACTGGTGATGCTCGACGCCCTCGAAGCTGATCTTGTTCGAAAGTGTCAGCAGCGCGTGGTAATTGTACCAGTGCCGCGAGCCGTAGAGCGCCAACGCCTCAGGCGCCACGTTCTTGTAGGCCGCGAGGAGCTTCGCCGGCACGTCGAGGTCCTGCGGCGCATCGGCGAACATGTCGAGCCACATGTGGGCGTTGCCGTGATGCCACAGCAGCACCTTCTTGTAGTAGCGGCCCATGTCAAGCGGCGAGTCTCCCACGTAGGTGAGCGGCTCCTCGGCGAAGTTGACGCGCTCGCCCTCGCGGCTCGTCGTGGTGAGCGCCGTGCTGTAGCCCCAGCCCTTCGGCAGGATGATGCTCGGCTTGACGTAGTAATGGTGATAATTGATGTTGTTCTGATAGAACAGCACGCGCGTCCAGGTTATCACTGCGGTGTTGGGCGAGGCTCTGAGGCTTCCCCCGCCATTCAGCAGCACGGTGAACTGCACCTTGATCGTGTGCACACCCTGCGGCACCGTCACGTGAAAGGCGTACATGTCCACCTTGTCGCGACGCCAGGTGAGCGGCTTGCCGTCGGCGCTCACCTTGATCTGCGAGACATCAGCGAGCGGGCCGTGCGGCGCGTGGTAGCCGGGAATCCACTGCGGATACACGAAGGTGAACGGGCCGGGGCGGACCGGTATCTGCATGGTCGAGGTCGCAAACCCCCGGCCCGCGGTGCTGGCATCCAACACCAGAATCTCCGGATCGGCCTTGGTGGCGTACGGCACGGCATTGGCGTTGGGCTCGGGGATCAGGCCCGCAGCGCCTGCAGAGACACACAGCCCGAGCGCCGCAGCCGCAAACGCGGAGCGCATCAAGAATTGCTTCACGGATTACCCCTCCATCAGTTATGGTTCACCGGCTCGTGTTGCCCGCCGGCGCGAAAAAAGATCACTATGCCACGGCGACGGGAGACGGGCGTGTCGTTCCGGCGCATGATTGCGATGAGCCGTGCGCGCGACGGGACGAAGCGCGGGGGCAATTGAGCTTCCGCTCAATCGGTCCGGATCCGAGTCCCCTATGAGCACAATGGCCTGTGAGACCCACCTGCAGCGCCGCCTGACTCCCTTCGATGCGCTGCTGCTCACGCTCTCGTGCCTCTCCCCGGTCTTCTCCGTCTACGGCCCCGGCGCCGACGTGCTGCGCCAGAGCGGCACGGGAGCCGCGGCGCTGTTTGCGCTCGGCATCGCCGTCGCGGCGGTGTGGGCAATGGTGTACGCGGAACTCGGCTCGGCGTATCCCTACGCCGGCGGCGATTATGTCGCAGTCGGCTCGATTCTCGGGCCTGCGGCGGGTTTTGCCTGCCTCGTGCTGTGGGCGGCGATCGTCCTGCCGACCAATGCCTACCTGGCCAAGCTCATCGGCACCTACAGCGCCCAGGTGCTGCCTGGGATCTCCCGAGCGCCGATCGTCTATGGGTCGGTCCTGCTCTCGGTCGCCGCCGCGCTGCTCGCCGTGCGCGCCAGCGCGCTGCTCACGGGAGTGTTCCTGACCATCGAGTTCGCCGCAGTGCTCGCCCTGGTGATCGCGGGGTTCACGCATCCGGCGCCCGGCGCGCTCGCCGCCGTGCTGCATCCGCGCCTGCCCGTGGGCGCGCGCTGGGTGCCGGTCGGAGCCGGCGCGCTTGCGCTCGGGGCGGTGAATGCGGCATTCGCCACGGTGGGCGGCAATCAGGCCATTGCCTTTGGCGAGGAACTGATCGATCCGCACCGCAACATGGGGCGAGTGATTCTCGCGGCCTGCCTGCTCGGGGCACTCGCGATCGCGCTGCCGGTCCTCGCGGTGGTCATCGGCGCAGGCGCCCACGCGCCAGTCTTCCGCAGCCGCGCACCCTTCAGCGCCTTCATCCGCATCATCTGCGGCCGCGCAGCGGATATCGCGCTCAGCGCCGTCGTCGCCCTGGCCGTATTCAACGCGCTCATCGCCCAGATGATGTTCGCCGCGCGACTGTGCTACAGCTTCGCGCGCGATCGCGTCTTCCCTGCCCGCGTGAATGCGGCTCTGGCAAAGGTGCACGCACGCTCCGGTGCGCCGCGGATCGCGACCCTCACGGTCGGGGCGCTGTCGGCGGCGTGCTGTCTGCTGAGCGAGCGCGTGCTGCTGGTGTTCATCTCGGGACTCGTGGTCTACGGGCTGGGGCTCGTCAGCGTGGCGGTGCTCCTCGGACGGGCCAGGGGCCTCACCGGCGGTGAGGGCCGCTGGCGCTCGCCGCTGTTCCCGCTCGCCCCGCTGCTCGGTCTCGGGCTCGCGCTCGCCTTCGGCGCGGCAGACTGGGCGGATGCCTCGATCGGGCGGCCGAGCCTGCTCGCCCTCGGCGCACTGCTCGCCGCTGCGCTGCTGTGGTACCGATTCGCCCTCGGCAAACGCCCCGGCGGTTGGGCGCCGCGTCTGGCGGCAGAGCACGGCGAGCCCGCCGGGCAAGCTCGGCCGAACGTGGTTGACGGCTGCAGCGGCGGCGGGCCGGAGGGCTGAAGCCTGCGCGCCCCTTGAGCACGCTGACACGTGCCGCGAGGAGACGCTCGGCGGACGCCCTTGCAGGCGCCGCCGAGCGTGCGGCCGCATGCCGCTTCACGCGCTCAGGGCGAGAGCGGCGTCCCGCCGACCACTCCGGACAGGCCCTCGCCGGTCATGGTCTGATTGAAGCTCGCGACCGCCGTGCTCAGGAACTCATCGTAAGCGCCGAGCGCGCTGCGGTACTCGGCGTCGTAGTGCGCCTTCTCGTGCAGCGTGGCCGCATCGACCGGCCTGTCCGAGCCCCACAGCAGCTCCTCCAGCGAGATCAGCTTCTCGTGAATGCCATCCGGCACCCACAGCGTCGACTCCGATGAGCCGGCGTCGCTGGTGAGCTCCAGGAGCACCGCGTGACGGGCCCGCTCGAGCTGGGCGATCGCCGCGTCGGCCGAGCGCTGCTCGGGCAGCCCCCGCACCGCCGCCTTCAGGCCCTTCAGCTGCACGGCCAGCGCATGCAGCCGGTTCAGGGCCACGTCGATCTGCGAGATCTCGTGCAGCACCGCCTCGGTCACCCGATAACGCTCGGTCATGCCCTCCAGCGTGCCGTGCGAAGCCGGATCATTGACCACCCTGAAGGTCTGCGAGGCGCTCGCCCCGCCGATCTTGAGGGTCGCGGTGTAGGTGCCCGGCGGCAACAGCGCCCCGTTGTGCGGTCCGCGGTTGAACTGCGGCGCGGAGCTCCAGCGCACCGGACCTTGCGCGTGCAGGTTCCAGTAGATGCGGTGCAGACCGGCCTGGCCCGGCACCCACGGCACCTCGCCGTTCGCGGCCGGCGCCGCCCCGGCCGGCTGCGGAGTCATCGGCACGGGCTTGCCCTTGTGCAGACCCTTGTAGATGCGCACCACCCGGCCGCTGGCGTTGGTGATGATGAGCTCCCCGGGCCGCTTCACCGAGTGCGCCAGATAGTAGTTGAACGCCGCACCGTAATGCGGGTTCTGGCCGAAGAATGCGCCATCGCCCATCGACTCGGTCTGCTGGAACGGCCAGAAGCGCACCGCATCCTCGGGCTTGAACAGCGTGAGCGCGCTGTGCGCCACGTGCGCGTTCCACTGCTCAAAGGGCGTGAGGTCATCGAGGATCCACACGCCGCGGCCGTGCGTCGCGACCACCAGCGAGTCGGTGCGGCGCTGCAGGGCCAGGTCGTAAACGGCCGCATCCGGCAGGCCGAGACCGAACTTGTACCACTTGCGCCCGGCGTCCCATGACACGTACAGGCCATTCTCCAGGCCTGCGTAATACAGGTCGGGGTTATGTGGGTCACGCAGCACGACGTGCGCATAGACGTCGGACGGCAGGTTGCCGCTCACAGATGTCCAATGCTTGCCGTAATCGCTCGTACGGTACAGATACGGCCGGAAGTCGCCGCTGAAGTGCCGGTCCACCGCGATCAGCGCGCTGCCGGGGTCCGTCGGGGAAACGTCGATCGACTCGACGCGGCCCCAGCCGGCCAGGTGCGGAATGTTCGCCGTGACGTTGCTCCAGTGCTTGCCCCCATCGCGGGTCACCTGCACGAGCCCGTCATCGGTGCCGACCCAGATGACCTGCGGGTCGGACTCGGCTGGGCTGATGGTCAGAATCGCGTCATAGTATTCGGCGCCGGAGTTGTCCTGGATCACAGGCCCCCCGGAGGGGCCCTGCTTGGCCCTGTCGTTGCGCGTCAGATCGGGACTGATCACCTTCCAGGTGCGCCCGCGGTTGCTGCTCTTGAACAGCACATTGGCGCCGGCGTAGAGCACCTTGGGGTTCGCGGGCGAGACCGCGAACGCCGCTTCCCAGGCAAACCGGTAGCGCGCACCGTCCGCGCCCCGGCCGTTGTCGTCGCGCGGGTAAGGCTGGATGTCGTGCAGCTGCTCCTCGGAGCGGTTGTAGATGAAGTACGCCCCGTTCTGCCCCTCGTTGTAGATCAGGTTCGGATTGTCGGCGGCCGGCATGCCGTAGATGCCGTCATCGCCGTTGAAGCCGTACCACGCGCGGCTCGAGATGCCGCTCGGGTCCTTGCTCACGCCCGGGCCGCACCAGGAATTGTTGTCCTGCAGCCCGCCGCAGACCTGATAGAAGAAGCCGCCGCCGACGGCAACGTGATAGAACTGTTCGATGGCGAGGTTGTGCACGAACGCCCAGTGCCGGCCGTTATCGAGCGACAGTGCCACGCCTCCGTCGTTGCCCTCGATGATCCGGCCGCTGCCGGTCGGATCGATCCAGATCGCGTGATTGTCCACGTGGATCGAGCGGGCGATCTTGTGCCAGGTGCGCCCGCCGTCGTACGAGGTGAGCAGGCGCATCGAGAGCGCGAAGAGATGATTGGGGTTCTTCGGATCGACCGCGATGTGCGAGAAATAAAACGGCCGCGCATCGACCGACTGATCCTTGCTGACCAGCGTCCAGTTCTCGCCCGAATCCTCCGACCGCCACAGCACGCCCTGATGGGTGCCGATCACCGCGTACACCACATTGGGCGCGCTCGGCGCCACGGCAAGCCCGATGCGCCCCACCGCCCCGCTCGGCAGACCGTGACCCGCGAGGCGCTTCCAGCTCAGCCCGCCGTCGACCGACTTGTAGATGGCATCCTCGGGGCCGCCGGCCGAATAGTGCCAGGGCTCGCGCCGGAAGCGGTAGGTCGCTGCATACACGATGTTGGGGTTGCGCGGGTCCATCGCCATGTCCGCGATGCCCACATCGGGACCGACGTAAAGCACCCTCTGCCAGCTCGCCCCGCCGTTGGTGGTGCGGTACACGCCCCGCTCGGTGCTGTTCTTCCACGGATCGCCCATGGCGCCGACCAACACCGTGTCCGGATGGTGCGGGTCGATCAGGATGCGCGAGATCTGCATCGTGCCGTCAAGGCCGAGGTGGCGCCAGTGCACGCCCCCGTCGGTCGACTCGTACACCCCGTCGCCGAAGGAGATGTCGTTGCGGATATTGGCCTCGCCGGTGCCGACCCACACCACCGCAGGGTTGTGCGGATCGACCGCCAGCGCGCCGATCGCGGCCACCGGCCGGTGCTGAAAGAGCGCCTTCCAGGTGATCCCGCCGTCCTCGGTGCGAAATACGCCCCCGTCCGCACCGCCCACATAATAGATGTCCGGATTGCCGGGCACCCCGGCCACGGCGGTCACCCGCCCGCCGGCGAGCGCCGGCCCGAGCTGACGGAAATGAAACGTGCTGCTGAGCGGCATCGGCAGCAGCGTGCGACCGTGGGAATTCTCCTGCTGGGGACCGGCCTGCGCGGCCAGTGCAAACGGAGATGCCAGCGTCAGACAAGCCGCCGCAGCCACCAAGGAACTGACAACCTTCATCGCGCAACCTCGCTTTCGCGCCCCGGGGCAGGCGATCCGTACCGGCGCGCGGCATTGGCCGAAAGCGCAGGACTGTACCGGAGACGCACCAGCGCCGCCAGCGGCCGCGCGGCATGCCGGCCGCGGCGGCGCAGCGCTCCGTCGCACGCTCGGCGGCCCTCAGCGCAGGCTCGCGAACCCGTGCAGCACCATGTAGAGTCCGGCGAAGGCCACCACGACGCTGAAGAGAATGGTGAGGGCGCGCTTGCGCGCCGCGAGCACGCCGGCGAGCTTCACCCCCACATAACCGCCGAGCACCCCGCCGATCATCAGCAGTACCGAGATGGGCCACTCGACCAGCTGCGAGCTGGCGTAGCTTGCCGCCGTGGTGGCCGACACCGCCGCGACCGACACCAGCGAGGAGCCCACCGCGTTCAGCAGCGGCATGCCGGTGGTGAACATCAGCGCCGGCACGGTGAGAAAGCCGCCGCCGACACCGACCAGGCCCGCCAGCGAACCGATGCCGAAGCCCGTCGCCGCGAGCACCGGCAGCACCCAGCTGCGCTCGCGCCGTTCGGCGGCGTGCTGCGCCGGACGCGCGCGCCACGAGCCGCGAAGCATCAGCCCGGCCACCGCCATCATCAGCAGGCCGAGCAGCGCCAGCAGGATGCGGCTGTCGGTCGCCTTGCCCAGGTGGGCGCCGCTTACCGCGCCGAGCACACTCGCGAGCGCATACGTTACGCCGTACCGCCAGCGCACCGTGCCGGCGCGCGCATGCGCGCTCAGGCTCCACAGCGCGCTGGCCGTCGCAGCCACCGTGGAGGTGCCGATCGCCAGATGAGGGGAAACGTGCATCCCGTAAACGAGCAGCGGCACGACCAGAATGGAACTGCCGACCCCGAGCAGCCCGAGCGACAGCCCCGCGACCGCGCCGCCCAACACCGCGAACAGCGCAAGCGGCCAGGTCATGCGAGACCGCCCTGCACGAACAGCACATCGAATCGCCCGCGGCACGCCGCGGCGGACGTCCCGGGCGCGCGGATCCTGCTATAGTGTTGGCGAGTAAAGGGGTGCAACCGGCCGAGCATAGCATCCGCGCAAACTTCGGGAGAATGAACGTGCCAACAGATGTATCTCGCTGTCTGGCGAGTGCGGGAGCTGACGCGCAGCGCCGGCAAGAGTGCCCGCGGCGCGAGCCCCCCGATATGGCGGGCGAGAGCGGCTGCTGAAGCGGTGCGGATCGTGCGACGGAGCAACGCATGAAACGCGAATGGTTCGCCGCCGAGCGCACCTGGCTGCGCAAGGAATGGCAGCGCATGACCCGTCTGCTGCATACGCGCGCGTGGTTTCCGCAGGTGCCGCTCGCAGTCCTGGTCGGCGCGCAGGGCCTGCTGCACATCCTGCTCGCCTCCGGCTCGCTGCGTCCGCTGCTGCACGAGCTCGCCACTCCGCCGATCAGCACCCTGGCCGGCGGCGTCAGCGTGCTGCAGCTCGGTGCCGCCTCGCACATCGGCATCGGCGTGCTGCTCGTGCTGGTGGCCTTCGGCATGCTCTGGCGCTCGCGCCTCGCGTGGCTTCTGGCGTTCCTGCTCACCCTCGCCATGGTGGCACTGGAGTTCTCGCCGCTCTCGAGCGCCTCGCGGCTGCTGCAGGGGTTCAGCATCCTGCAGCTGCTGCTGCTGCTTGCCGCGCGCGGCGCCTTCACGCGCGCAAGCCTCGCCACCGCGACGCTGTACGCGCTCACCGGCCTGCTGCTGACCCTCGGCTACGGCACGTTCGGGGCGCTGGTCCTCGGCAGCGGCTTCCAGCCGCACATCACCAATCTCACCAACGCCACGTACTTCGCGGTAGAGACCATGTCGACGGTCGGCTACGGCGATATCACGCCCGTCGCGAGCGACGCCCGGGTGTTCACGATCTCGCTCATCATGCTCGGCCTCGGCGTGTTCGCCACCGCCCTGCCGGCCATCGCAGGCCCTTTGATCGACAAGCGGCTGATGAACCTGCTGCAGCCGCGGAGAATAGGCAAGATGAAACGCGTGTCCCATGTCATCGTGGTGGGCGACGGCCCGCTCGCTCAAGACACGGCGCGGGCCCTGGTGGCCCGTGGCCTGCTCGTCACCAGCATCGTCGCGGAAAAGCCGCCGGAGGGCGAGGAGCACACCGAGGATGTGATCGTGGGCGACGGCAGCGACACCGAGATTCTGCGCAAGGCCGATATCGCCAAGGCGCGCGCGGTGCTCGCCCTCAGCGAGGACGATTCCTACAACGCATTCGTGGTGCTCGCCGCCAAGGAGATGAATCCCGAGCTGCGCACCGTCGCGGCCGTCAGCGACACACGCAACACCGGGCGCATCGCCCGCACACGGCCCGATGTGCTGCTCACGCTGCCGCTGCTCGGCGGCGAGCTGCTCGCCATGGCCTTGAGCGGCGAGCCGATCCAGACCGATGCGCTGATCGCCCAGCTGCTGAAGCTCGGCTAGGCGCGCTGCGCGCTCACAGGGCGCCGACCGCGTAGGCGAGGCGCAGCTGATCGAGCGCGGCATCGAGCACCGCGTTGTTGTAATTCTCCTCGGCCTGGGTGCGCAGCGTCACCGCCGAGAGCACCTGGGTGTTCGAGGCCAGTCCCACTCCGTAGAGCTCACGCGAGATGCGCAGGTTCTCCGCGGCCTGGGCGGTTGCAGCGCGCGAGGCGCTCACGCGCTCGCGCGCCGCCCCGAGCGCGAGCCAGTCCGCCTGCACCTCGAGCTCGATGCGCGAGCGCAGATCGGCGAGCCGCCTCCGGTCGGCGCGGCTGCGCGCGCGCAGCGCGTCGGCCTCGTTGGCCGCCGCGCCGCCGTCGAACAGCTTCCATGTGAAGCCGACGCCCACGGAGGAGAAATTCTCGCGGTTGAGGATCTGGTTGTCGAAATGCGTATAGCCGCCCATGGCCGCGATGTGCGGCAGGCGGCTGGCGCCCGCCGCCCGCGCCCGATCCGCCAGTGCGCCCGCGCGCGCGGCAAGTGCGCGCAGCTCAGGACGGCTCGCGAGCGCGCGCTGCACGAGCTCCTTCAGCGGCAGAGCGTCCACGGAAAACGTCGGCAGGACCGGATCGAGATGCGGCACGCGGCTGAGCGGCTCGCCGAGCAGCCGGTTGTATTCCTCCTGCGCGACCTCGACGGCATCCTGCGCGCTCACCTTGCTCGAGCGTGCGTTGGCAAGCGCGACCTCGGCGGCGAGCAGGTCGCTCTTGGCGACCATCTGCCGGTGAAACATCGCCTCGACGTCGCGCAGATGCGCCGCAAGACTGGTTACGCTTGCCTGCGCGACGCGCAGCTGGCGCTGGGCGCGCAGCACGGTCACGTACGCCTGCGCGACGGCGAGCTTCACATCAGCGGCGGTGGCGGTCCGTTCGGCGGATGCACCGGTCAGACCCGCGCGCGCCGCTGCAATGCCGGCGCGTATCGCACCGCCCGTGTACAGCGGCACGCGCATCTGCACGGTGCCGCTGACGTACTGATTGTCCTTGAAGATCGGCCCGGAGCGGAATGCGAGCGTCGGCGTGACCACGTCGAGTTCCGGCGCCTGGCCGAGATGCGTATAGCTCGCCTCGGCCTCGATGCTCGGCCAGCGCCGATCGCGCGCGGCCCGCTCACCCGCGCGCGCCGCCTGCACTTCGGCAGCTGCGGCGGCCAGCGTTTGATTGCGCGCCGCAGCGAGCCGCCAGGCCTCCTCGAGCGTCTCGGCGTGCGCCTGCAGGGCGAGCGCCGCGCTAGCGGCGAGCAGCATCGCCGCCACCGGCATCCGGCTGCGCTGCCTCATGACTCGGTGCCCTTCAACGAGGTGATGCCGAGGACTTTCAGCACATAGCGCTCGTAGACCGGCGTGATCGAGCCGGTGCGCACCTTGCGCAGGAAGTACTTCTCGAACGCAATCTTGCCAAGGTGCACCCACTTGCCCACCTTGGTCCAGGTTACGTTGCGCGGCGGGATCTGCGGCAGCGCGACGAACGCCGCGCCGGTGTCGCCGAAATCCGCCAGGCACACCGCGTTCCAGGTGGCGCGCGCCTCGGCCGGCCGGCCCTCCAGGTCCGCGGCGATGTTCTCGCAGATCGCCGAGACCATCGACTCGATCATGTAGCCGGTCTTCGGCGCGCCGGTCGGCACCGGGGTCGGCTCCACCGGCGCAATCGCCACGCACACGCCGGCGGAGAAGATGTTGCGGTACTTCGTCGAGCGCTGGAACTCGTCGATCAGCACGAACCCGCGCGGGTTGCACAGCCCTGGCACGGCCGCGACCGCCTCGACGCCCTTGAACGCCGGCAGCACCATGGCGAAGCGGAAGCCGAGCTGATGCTCTTGCTTCGGTTTGCCGTCCTCACCGTGCTCGATGACGCTCATCGCACCCTCGGCCACCGAGCTGACCTTCGCGTTGGTGATCCACTTGATGTGCCGCTGGCGCAGCTCCGCCTCCATCAGGCCCTTGCTGTCCCCGACGCCGCCCAAGCCCATGTGGCCGATGTACGGCTCGCTGGTGACGAAGGTGATCGGCACCCGGTCGCGCAGCTTGCGCCGGCGCAGATCCGCATCGACGATCATCGCGAACTCGTAGGCCGGGCCGAAGCAGCTCGCGCCGGCCGCCGCTCCGATGACCACCGGCCCGGGCTCGCGCAGGAACTTCTGGTAGTTCTCCCAGGCGCGCACCGCGTGCGCCTGCGTGCAGATCGACTCGGTATGCCCGTCCGGCCCGAGCCCCGGCACCTCCTCGAAGGCGAGCTTCGGGCCGGTCGTGATCACCAGGTAATCGTAATCGACCGTGCTGCCGTCGTTCAGCGTGAGCACCCGGTGCTCGGCGTCGATCGTCCGGACCGGCTGTTCGATCCAGTCGATCCCGTGGGCCGCGAGCGGCTCGCGCATGGCCACGCGGGTCTGAGTCTGATCGCGCCAGCCGACCGCCACCCAGGGGTTCGACGGGGTGAACTCGAAGTAAGGCGAGGAACCGATGAGCGTGACGCGATGCGCCCTGCCGAGGCGCTTGCGCATGCCGTACGCGCACGGCACTCCGCCGAGACCGGCTCCGATGATGGCTATGTGTGCCATGACAACCCCCAATGGAGAGACTCTCCGAGGCGAGTGACTCGCCGAACCGGCGCAAAACGGCACCCGTCACTCATGGGCGCCCTCCGCGCTTGCGCGCGCCGCGCGCGCCTCCCGCCGCTTCAGATAGGCGTAATACAGCACCGGGATCACCACCAGCGTCAGCAGCGTCGAGACGAAGACCCCGAACAGCAGCGATATCGCCAGGCCGTTGAAGATCGGGTCGGACAGGATGAACACCGCCCCGAGCATGGCCGCCACGGCCGTGAGCGCGATCGGCTTGGCGCGGGTCGCCCCGGCGCGCACCACCGCTTCCTCGAGCGAGAAGCCCGAGCGCACCGCCCCGTCGATGAAATCGACCAGCAGAATCGAATTGCGCACGATGATGCCGGCGAGCGCGATCATGCCGATCATCGATGTCGCGGTGAACTGCGCCCCGAAGAGCGCATGCCCCGGCAGCACGCCGATGACGGTGAGCGGAATCGGCGCCATGATGATGAGCGGCACGAAGTACGAGCCGAACTGCGCCACGATGAGCAGGTATATCAGCGCGAGCCCCACCGAATAGGCGATGCCCATGTCGCGGAACGTGTCGTACGTGACCTGCCACTCCCCGCCCCACTTGATCGCGAACTCGTTGGGATTGGAAGGCGGGCTGACGAAGTGCTGCACGACATGCATCCCGGCGGGCGGATGGCGGCGCAGCTTCGCGGCGATCTCGAACATTCCGTAGAGGGGGCTGTCGATCCGCCCGGCCATGTCCCCCGTCACATAGGTGACGGGCAGCAGGTCGCGATGGAAGATCGGCTGCTCCCAGGTCTTGTGCTCGACCCGCACCAGCGCCGCGAGCGGCACCAGCGCGCCGCTCGCGGCGCGCACGCGCAGCGCCAGCACCTTCGAGATGCGCGCCTGATCAGCCGGCGAGAGTTCGAGCCGCACCGGAATCGGCTTGCGCTCCCGGCCGATGTGCACATAGGTGGCGTCGTACCCGGAGAGCGCCAGCGACAGCGTACGCGCGATCTGCTCCTGCGAGACCCCGAGCAGCGCCGCCTTCTGCCGCTCGACCTCAAGGAGCAGACGCGGCGCGGGCGCATCGACCGAATCGTCGATGTCCACGATGCCGGCGGTATCCTCGAAGTCCTTGTGCACGGCGAGGGCGATCTGACGCTGCTCGGCGTAGCTCGGCCCGTAGATCTCGGCCACGATGGGCGCCTGCACCGGCGGACCGGGCGGGATCTCCACCACGGAGATCGCCGCGCCGTAGCGGCGCGCCACCCGCGCGAGCTTCTTGCGCACCGCCATCGCGATGGCGTGGCTCTGCAGACTGCGCGCGCTCTTCGGCACGAGCTGCACGTCGATCTCGCCGAGGCGCGGACCGCTGCGCAGATAATACTGACGCACCAGGCCGTTGAAGTTCACCGGGCCCGCAGTTCCCGCGTAAACCTGATAATCGCTGACCTCGGGCATCCGCGCGACGACCTGGGCGAGCGCATCGAGCACGTGCGCGGTGGACTCGACCGTCGTGCCCACCGGCATGTTGACCACTACCTGGAACTCGGAGCGGTTGTCGAAGGGCAGCATCTTCAGCACCACCGCCTCGGTGACCACCAGACTCACGGCCACGAGGATCGCCGCACCGATGCCGCCGTACAGCCAGCGGCGGCGGCGGCGCCCCTCGGGGCCGGCAAGGAAGGGTCCGACCAGACGCTGAAAGAGCGGCAGGAGCGGCAGCTGCTGGCGGTGCTCGGTGGGATCGATGTGACTCTTGCCGAGCAGCTTGCGGCACAGCCACGGGGTGAACATCAGCGCCACCCCGAGCGAGATCAGCATGCCGGAACTGGCGTTGATCGGGATGGGGCTCATGTACGGCCCCATCATGCCGCCGACGAAGGCCATGGGCATCAGTGCCGCGATGACCGTGAAGGTGGCCAGAATGGTCGGACCTCCCACCTCATCGACGGCCACCGGAATCAGATCGCTCAGCGTGCCCCCGCCGAGACGCATGTGGCGGTGGACGTTCTCCACCACCACGATCGCATCGTCGACAAGGATGCCGATGGAGAAGATCAGCGCGAACAGCGACACCCGGTTGATGGTGAAGCCCCACGCCCACGAGGCGAACAGCGTCGCCATCAGGGTGACACCCACCGCGGCGCCGACCACCACCGCCTCGCGTCGGCCCATGGTGAGCATCACGAGCAGCACGACCGAGAGGGTCGCTTCGATGAGCTTCTCGATGAGCTCCATCGCCTTCTCATCGGCGGTGTGCCCGTAGTTGCGCGTGACGGTGACGTGCACGCCTGCGGGTATGTACGTGCCGCGCAGCTCATGCAGGCGCTGTATCACCGCATCGGCGATCGTGCTCGCATTGGTGCCGGTCTTCTTGGCGATGGCGATGGTCACCGCCGGGGCATAGCTCACCTTGGGCAGGTGACGCACGGCCGCGCCGGCCCCGGTGCCGAACCAGACGTACGACTGCGGCGCGTCGGGCGCGGCCGACACGTCGGCGACGTCGGTGAGGTACACAGGCTTGCCGTCGTGCACACCGACGACCAGGTTCGCGACATCGTCGCCGCCGGCGAGGAATACGCCGGCCTGCACCGGCTCGACGCGGTCGGAGCCGATCACATCGCCGGCCTGGCGCACGATGTTGGCCGCCTGCAGGGCGCGGGCGATGTCCCCGGGGGCAAGGCCGTAGGCGGCGAGCCGGCCAGGCTCGAGCCGCACGCGCACGATGCTCTGCGGCGCCCCGATGGTGTACACCTTGCGGGTGCCGGGAACGCGCTTTAGCTGCGTCTCGATCGCCTGGGCCACCTGGCCGAGCTGGTATGAGCCGCGGTTCTGGTCGCTCGTCCACAGCGTCAGCGCGACGATCGGCACATCGTCGATGCCCATCGGCTTGATGAGCGGCGGCAATATCCCGGCGTTCGGCGGCCACAGGTCGCGATGCGAGTAGATGGCGTTGTACAGACGCACGATCGCCTGGTTGCGCGGCTGGCCGACCTCGTACTGCACCGTGAGCACCGCGAGCCCCGGGCGCGACTCGGAGTAGATGTGCTTCACGCCCGAGATCTCCCCGAGCACCTGCTCCATCGGCGTGGTCACCTGGCTGGCGACCTGGCGCGGGGAGGCTCCCGGGAACGGGATGAAGACGTTGGCGAAGGTGACGTTGATCTGCGGGTCTTCCTCGCGCGGGGTGATCGCGAGGGCGAACAGGCCGAGCCCCACCGCGAGCAGCGCCAGCAGCGGGGTGATCTGGTTGTGCAGGAAGCGTCGGGCGAGCCGCCCGCTGAATCCGAGTTCCGTGCTCACTGCGCGCTCCCGGTGAGCACCGGGAACGGCTCGAGCCGCCGCATGGCCGCGATCGGATCGAGCGCCACCCGCTCCCCCGGGGTCAGACCCGAGAGGACCTCGATGCGCTCACCCACCGGCTCTCCGAGCCGCACCTGCTGCAGCAGCGTCTCGCCGTTCGGTTGCACCAGGTACACGGCCGTGACCTCGCTGCGCCGCACGATCGAGCGCTGCGGCACCAGCAACTGTGCGTGCTCGCCGGTGTCGAAGGCGGCGCGCACCACCATTCCCGGGTACAGGCCCGGCACCGGGCCGGGCATGGCCAGGTGCACCTTGAAGGTGTTGGATTGGGGCGAGGCGACCGGAAAGACCGTAACGTGCGCCGCGGGAATGGTCCTGTCGTCGAAGGAGATGGTCGCCCGGCCCACGCGCCGCACGGTGTTGGCGAGCGACTCCGGAATGCTCACCACGACACGCAGCGAGCGCAGCGAGGCAAATCCGAGCAATGGCGTGCCCGGGGCGACCGCCTCGCCCACCTGGACCAGCCGCCGGGTCAGCACTCCGGCATACGGGGCACGGATCTCGGTGTAGTCGACGCCTTCGGTTGCGCTCGCGACCGCCGCACGCGCGCTGTTGAGCGCCGCCACGGCCGCATCGCGCGCGGCGGTCACGCTGTCCAGATCCGCCTTCGGCACGACCTGCTGCTCGTACATGGCGCGAATGCGCCGATAGCGCTTCTGCGCTTCCGTGGCGCGGGCCTGCGCGGCACGCAGCGCGGCGCGGGCCTGGCCAAGATCCGCACGCTGGATGGTCGCGCGCAGCCGCATCAGCAGCGCGCCGGAGGGCACGAAGTCATCGACGTGGTGGTAGATCGCCGCGACGCGGCCGGCGGTCTGTGCGGTCAGGGTCGCGCGATCGACCGCCTGCACGACGCCGTCGAAGCGCTGCTCGGCCGCCGTGCGCTCGAACTCGACACGCACCGAGGCAAGCGGCTCAGCGCTCGAGCGCGGCGGGGGCGCATGCTTGGCACTGCAGGCGGCCAGTGCGCCAGCTGCAGCGCACGCCGCGACAACCGCCAGAAGTCCACGTCCGTTCATCGTGCACTCCGCTCGGCTTAAAACGCTGCGCCGGGCTTCACGCCGAAGCGCTTCAGAATCCTCGCCAGCGGGCAGAAGCCCGTGAAGGCGGACTGCAGCATGTTCACCCCGACGAACGCGGGCACGAGCAGCCACCAGGGGCTCGCGAGCCACGCCAGCAGCACACCGATCAACACGAAGCTGCCCGCAAAGGCAAATACCAACCGATCGACTGACATGACTTTCTCCCACGAAATGCGTCGGCTCGGACCAGCCGACGGGCCGCTAGTATATTAGCGACTGCTAATTTAGCAAGTGGTAATTTCCTGCATGGTGGTTTAGACTGCCCTGGCATGCGAACGCCGCAGCCATCCGTACCGAGAAGCCGCAAGCCCGGGGCGCCGGCGGGCGCCTCGCTGCTGCACGCCGCCCGTGACATGCAGCCACACTGCCTTGAGGCGGCCGGCGTGCTGCGCGCACTGGCCAACGAACAGCGCCTCATGATCCTGTGCCATCTCGTGCCCCAGCCCCTGTCGGTCGGTCAGCTGAACGAGCGGGTGAATCTCAGCCAGTCTGCCCTCTCGCAGCATCTGGCGGTGCTGCGCAAGGCGGGCATGGTGCGCACCGAGCGCCAGTCGCAGACGGTCTACTACTCGCTCGCTCCGGGCATCGTCACGCGCCTGCTGGGAGTCCTGCACGACGAATTTTGCGGCGTCTGACCCCCCGTGGTTCAATACGCGGTTTCCACCGCAGATTTCTCCAAACCCCATGCCCGGACTGTTCGACTCGCTGCAGGTCGGCGAGCTGCTTCTGCCGAACCGTATCGTCATGGCGCCGCTGACGCGCAGCCGCGCCGGCGCCGAGCGCGTGCCGAACGCCCTGATGTGCGAGTACTACCGCCAGCGCGCCTCGGCGGGCCTGATCCTCTCGGAAGCCACCGTGGTCACCCCGATGGGCGTGGGCTACGCCGATACCCCGGGCATCTGGTCGGATGAGCAGGTGCAGGGCTGGAGGCAGGTCACGCGCGCCGTGCATGCCGAGGGCGGACGGATCTTCCTGCAGCTCTGGCACGTCGGTCGGGTGTCTCATCCGATCTTCTTGGGCGGTCAGCTGCCCGTCGCCCCGAGCGCCGTCGCGCCCGCCGGTCACGTCAGCCTGGTGCGCCCGCAGACCCCTTACGTGGTGCCGCGCGCGCTCGCACGCGAGGAGATCCCGGGCGTCATTGCGGCGTTCGCCCGCGGCGCCGAGAACGCCGAGCGCGCCGGATTCGACGGCGTGGAGCTGCACGGCGCCAACGGCTATCTGCTCGATCAGTTTCTGCAGGACAGCGCCAACCGGCGCGACGATGACTACGGCGGTGCACTCGAGAACCGCGCCCGGCTGCTGCTCGAGGTCACCGACGCGGCGATCAAGGTCTGGGGCGCGGGCCGGGTCGGTGTGCACCTCGCCCCGCGGGGCGACGCGCACTCGATGGGCGACTCGGACCGTGCCGCGACCTTCGGCTACGTGGTCCGCGAGCTCTCGCGGCGCGGGATCGCGTTCGTGTTCGCGCGTGAGCATCCCGACGGCGAGCGCATCGGCCCGCAGCTGAAGCGCGCATTCAACGGGGTCTACATCGCCAACGAGAAACTCACGCTCGAGAGCGCCACCCGGCTGCTCGAGCGCGACGAAGCCGACGCAGTGGCCTTCGGCAAGCTGTTCATCGCCAATCCGGATCTGGTGGAGCGGCTGCGCACCGGCGCCCCGCTGAACGAGCCGCGGCCGGATCTGTTCTACCACGGCGGCCCCGCCGGCTACACCGACTACCCGGCACTCGCGTGCGAGGCCGCCCCGCGCCGCAAGGCCTGAACGCCCTCAGCCGAAGCTGAAGCAGGAGTAGGCCTTCCCGCCGATCCGGCCGCGGAACGTGGCGCGGCCCGGATCCTCCCCGGCGGCACCCGCCGCCACCATCATCGGGATCAGGTGCTCCTCGCGCGGGTGGCAGGCGCGCGCATTGGGCGCGCGGCGCCAATCGATGAGCCGCGCGCGGCGCGCGGCCGGATCGACCGCCGTGGCGGTCTCGTTCAGCCAATCGTCGAACGCCACCGAACCGGCCTCCCCGCCGTCGAAGATGGCGCGAAGATTATGGTAACTGCTCCCGCTGCCGATGATGAGAACCTGCTCGGCGCGCAACGGCGCCAGCGCCGCGCCGATCGCCAGGTGACGCGCGGGGTCGAGGCTGGCCTCGAGCGAGAGCATGACCACGGGGATACGCGCCGACGGGTCGGCGATGAGCATCGGCACGAACACGCCATGGTCGAAGCCGCGCGCAGCGTCGGTGCCGGCTGCAATGCCGGCCGCCCCGAGCAGTCCGCGCACCCGTTCGGCCAGCTGCGGCTCGCCCGGCGCGGGGTAGCTCAGGCGATACGTGTGGGGCGGGAAGCCATAGTAGTCGAACAGCATCCCGGGGGCCGGGGCGGCGCTCACCGTCGGTGCGGCCTCCTCCCAGTGCGCCGAGACCATCACGATGGCCCGCGGGGCGGCCGGCAGGCCGCCGATCAGCGCGGACAGGTAGTCCCTGAGCCCGTCATAGGCGTGCGGCCCCATGGGCGCGGGGAAATCCATCCAGAAGCAGGGACCGCCGCCGTGGGTGAGAAACACCGTCGGCTGGCGTACGAGACTCGTCATGGAGCGCTCCTCATGACCCGGCCCGCGCATGCTAGCATCGCAGCGCGATGAGTCACGAGAGCGGCAAGCCCACGGAGGTCTCGGCGAGCGCTGCGGTCAAGCCCGGCGTGCCCGTGCGCCTCTCGCAGAGAGTCTGGCGCCTGACCTGCGCCAACGGCGGCCTGATGACCGGGCCCGGCACGAACAGTTATTTCGTGGGCGAAGGGGACGACTGGGCGCTCATCGATCCGGGACCGGCGAGCTCCAGGCACCTGCGGGCCCTGCAGCTCGCCGCGCCCGGCCCCATCCGGCACATACTGGTCACTCACACCCATCCGGACCACTCCCCCGGCGCGGTGCCGCTGCGGCGGCTCACGGGCGCGGAGCTGCTCGGCCGGGTAAGCGCGCACGCCGAGGGGCAGGACCGCACCTTCGCTCCCGACCGTGAGCTCGGCGAGGGGGATACGCTGAGGCTAGCGGCCGGCACCACGCTGCGCGTGATGCACACGCCGGGGCACGCCTCCAA
Organism: Pseudomonadota bacterium; assembly: GCA_021792555.1. Lineage (GTDB taxonomy): Bacteria > Pseudomonadota > Gammaproteobacteria > Steroidobacterales > Steroidobacteraceae > 13-2-20CM-66-19. Next base: position 14,766 of record JAJYUL010000011.1, on the reverse strand, counting down.
TCACCTCTGTTATCTGCTCGAGTCCGAGGGGCTGCTGTTCACCGGCGATCACATCATCCAGGGCTCGACCGTGGTGATCGATCCGCCCGATGGGGACATGCGCGCGTACCTCGCTTCACTCGAGCGGCTGCTCACGGAAGATCTGACGATGATCGCCCCCGGACACGGGATGCTCATCTGCGAGCCCCACGACGCCTTGTGCGCGCTCATCGCGCACCGCCTGAACCGTGAGTCCCGCGTGCACGCGGCGCTGAGCGTGCACAAGGCGCAGTCGCTCGCCGCCCTGTGCGAGCACGTCTACGCGGAGGTGCCGGCCGTGCTGCACGGCCTCGCCGAGCGCTCGCTGCTTGCGCACCTGCTGAAGCTGGAAGGCGACGGCCGCGCGCACCGCCGCGGGGATCTGTGGCTCGCTGCGCCGTAAGCGCGCCCGATCAGTTCGGCGCGCGCTCGAAGCGCCCGGTCAGCCACAGCACCACCGGCATCACCAGCAGCACCAGCGGCAGCTGCACCACCGCGCCGGCGATGATCGCGATGGCGAGCGGCTGGAGCATCTGATCGCCCGAGCCGCTGATCGCCGCCCCGAGCGGCACCAGCGCCAGAATCATGGCCAGGGTGCTCATGGTGATCGGCCGCAGCCGGTTGAGCGCCGCCTCGTACAGCGCCTGACGCGGCGGCATCGTCTTCTCGAGCGCCTGGTATTCCGACACGTAGAACACCGCCATCTCCGTGGAGATGCCGACGATCATCACCATGCCCATCATGGCGGTGATGTTCAGCTCCACCCGCGTCACCCACAGTCCGACGAACACCGCGCCGGTGGAAATGAGCGAGCTCAACACGATGATGATCGGAATCGTGAAGCGCTCGTAGAGGAACAGCAGCAGGATGATCTCCGCCACCAGGGCCGCGCCGAACACGCGGATCATGCCGTGGACGGCCAGCTGCTCCTGCTTGTATTGCCCGCCGAGCGTGTACATCACGCCCGGCGGCAGCAGGCCCGGCTTCTCGAGCACCGCCTTGACGCCATCGATGGTCGTGCTGAGCGCGTAGCCGCCGCCGATCTGCGCGGTCACCGGCACGATCTGCGCGAGGTTGTTGCGGGTGAGCTCCGGCTGGCCGGCCACGAAGGTCACCTTCGCGACGCTCGAGAGCCGCAGCACCCGGCCGTTCGGCGCGCGGATCGGCAGATCCCCGAGCTGGCTGCGGTAGATCCGCCGCTCCGGCGGACTCAGCCACAGGCGCACGCCGATGTCCTGCACCGTTCCGAGGTAGCGCGTCACCACCGCGCCGTGCAGATAGTGATAGACCTGATTCTGCACCTGCGCGACGGTCAGTCCCTCCATCGCTGCGGCCGCCGGATCGACGTGGATATCGAGCGCATCGCCGGCCGGCACCACCCCATCGTTGACCGAGGCCGGCTCGATGCCGGGCACCTTCTTGATCGCATTGGCGACCCGGACCGCGACCGCGCCGAGCACCGCCGGGTTCTTCGCACTCAGGGTGATCACCACCGGCTGGCTGCGTCCGACCATGTCGCCGATCATGTCCGCCATCAGTTGATGGGTATCGAACTGGATGCCGGGCACGTCGCGCGTCACCTTGCGGGTGATCTCGTCCATCACCGACCAGATGTTCGGCCGCTTCGAGGCAGGGATCAGCCGCACGAAGAAATCGCCCTGATACGCCTCGTTCAGATCCCCGCCCAGCCCCGCGCCGGTGCGGCGCGAGAAGGTGTAGACGTAGGGATCCTTGTGCAGAATGCTTTCGATCTCCTCGAGCTCGCGGTTTGTTTCGGTGAGCGAGGTGCCCGGCGCGGCCTGGTAATCGAGCACGAAGCCGCCCTCGTCCATGCGCGGCAGGAAGCCGCTGCCGACGTTGAGGTAGGCGATGAAGCCGATGAGCAGCAGCGCGAGCAGCGCCGGCACCAGCAGCACCGGCCGCTCGAAGAGCCGGCCCAGCGCCTGCCCGTGCAGGCGCTTCAGACGCGTCTCCTTGCCGTGGGACGGATCGTGGAAGGTCTTGAAGTCGATCAGACCCCGCGCCAGCACCGGCACCGCAAAGGCGGTGAGAATGAGCGAGATGATCAGCGCCGAGGCCATGGTGAGCGAGAGGAACTTGAAGAACGCGCCGGTGATGCCCGAGAGAAACGCGAGCGGGATGAAGATGATGATGGTGGCGAGGCTCGAGCCGAGCAGCGGAGTGAGGAACTCGCGCGCCGCGGCGAGCACGCTCTGGTGGGGGTTTTCCACCCCCGGCGCGCCTGCACGCCGCGCGATGTGCTCGATCATGACGATCACATCGTCGATCAGCAGTCCGATCGCCGCGGCAATGCCGCCGAGCGTCATGATGTTGAACGTCATGCCGAGCAGCGAGAGCAGCAGCACGGTGATCAGCACCGACAGCGGCACCACCATCATCGCCACCAGGGTGACCCGCCAGTTGCGCAGGAACGCGAGCAGCACCAGCGCGGCGAACACCAGGCCGATCAGGATCGCCTCCTCGAGCGCGGCGATCGAGGAGCCGACCATCTTCGTCTGGTCGTACCACTTGTAAAGACGAATCGACTTCGGCTGCGTCTTCATGAACGCCGCCAGGCGCTCCTTGACCTTGCGCGCCAGGCTGATCGAGTCGGCGCTGTCCTGCTGATAGACGTCGAAGGTCACGGCCGGTCGGCCGTTGTCGTCGACCAGCAGCCACTGCGGCACGGTCCCCATGCTGATCTTGGCGATGGCCCCGAGCCGCACGATGCCGTGACCGGCGGTCTGCAGCGCCACCTGACGCACCGAGCGCAGCGAGGTGAAGGCGTTGTCGTTGATCGCCAGGTAGAGCAGATCGTTGTCCTCGAGCCGCCCGACCGCCGAGACGATGTTTGTCGAGGACAGAGCGCGCGAGACGTCGGCGAGCGTCAGGCCGTATGCCCGCAGCTTCTCCTCATCCACCGACACCTGCACTTCGGGAGTCGCGCCGCCCAGCACGCCGACCCGGCGCACACCGGGGATGCCGCTGAGCAGCGGGGTGATCTGATAGAGCGCAAGCTGCCGCAGCGCCGTCGGCGGCACGGTCTTGGAGATGAGCGCATAGGAGACGAACGGCATCAGGACCGTCGGACTCATCTGCAGCACATCGTAGGTGGTGCCTTTCGGCAGCGAAGGCAGTTCCTGGGCCAGGGCGGCGTCGACCGCAAGGAACGCCTGGTTCATGTTCCAGCCCCAGGGGAAATCGACGTAGATCTGCGCCGCGCCGCGCGAGGTGGTGGAACTGACGTCCTGCGCCCCCGGGATGGCGCGCGTGACCTGCTCGAGCGGCTCGGTCACGTCCACCAGCATCTGCCGCGCCGGCATGCTGCCGGTGCTCACCTCGATGCGGATGCGCGGGAAACTCGTGACCGGAAACAGCCCCACGGGAAGGGAGATGGCGGCGAACACCCCGGCGAGCGCGAGCGCGAAGGCGATGGTCAGGAGCGAGCGGCGGTGCCGCTCGACCCAATCGGCAAAACTCACTGGCCCGTCCCCGCAGCGCCCGGCTTCGCCACGCGGATGTGCATGCCGTCTGCGAGCTGATAGTCCCCCGCCAGCACCACCGGTGCGTGCGGATCGAGCGCCCCGGCGATGATGTCCTGATCATCGTACTCATCGAGCACGTTCACCGGCACCTTGTGCGCGATCCCGTTGACGGCCTGCACCACGTAGGGGGCGCCCCGGCCGTTGACCAGAAGCGCCGCGTGCGGCACGAGAAAGCCGTGCACCTGGGCGGTGGTGATGCGCGCCTTGGCGACTTCCCCGGGCATGAATTTCCCCGGCGGCAGCGCAATCTGCACCGGCACGAGCCCGCTGTTCGGCATGCTCGCCGCCCCGCGCATCGCCACGCGCGCGGCCACCCACTGATCCGAGCCGGTCGCCTCGACGACGGCCGCATCGCCCACCGCCATGCTGAGCGCCTGGGGCGGCACCACCCCGGCGGCGAGCACCAGCCGGTCGGGCGCGGCGAGCGCGGCGAGCGGCGAGCCCTCGCTCACGATGCTGCCGGTCTCTGCCGAGAGCGCGGTGATCACGGCCGCGAACGGCGCGCGCAGCACGTCCGGTCCGCCGGCGCCGGCGGCGCGCAGCGCAGCGAGGTTCGCCTGCGCATCGAGTTCGGTCTTCTCGGCCGCCGCGAGCTGCTGGTTGGTCGCCAGATGCAGCCCGTAAAGCTTGCGCGTGCTGCGCACCAGCGAGCGCGCCACCTTCAGCGCCGAGAGCGCCTGGTGATAGGCGGCGGCCGATTGCGGGCTCGGCAGCACCTGCACGAGCGGCGCGCCGGCCGCGACCCGCTGCCCGACCCGCACGTACACCGTTCCGATGACACCGGACTCGGCGGCCATCAGGACCCGCCCGCCGGTGTTGCTCGGCTGCACCGTGCCGTACGCGACCACCACGTGCGGCAGGCTTCCTGTACGCAGCGGCGTCAGTGTCACCAGTACGCTCGGTGTCGGGTCGGCCGCCGCGCGCACCAGCCGCGGCAGCGCGGCGAGGGCGAGCGCAACACAGACGACCCAGGCGATCATTCGGCGGCTCATGGCATCCTCTTTACTTCTGTGCGGCCGGAACAATGCGGACCTGCGGCAGTCCGAGTCCGAGCTCAAGGGTGATGGCAACGCGCGCCGCGGCGAGCGTGCGCTCGAGACGATTGACCTCGAGCCGCCGCTCGAGCGAGGCGGTCAGATAATTGGTGAGCGCGCGCTCATCGATATCTCCGCGCGCGTAAGCGCCGCGCGCCGAGCGGGCGAGCCGCTCCGCCGCGGCGGCGGAGCGGCTCGCCTGGCGCAGCTCCCGGCGCAGCTGGCGGGCCTGCACGAGCAGGCCGCGCACCGCGCCCACCGCCGCATCGAGCCGGGCCTGATACTGCGCATGCAGCACCAGGCGCGTGGCGCGCGCTGCGGCGATCTGGCCCTGGTTGCGGTCGAAGATCGGCACGCCGAAAGAGGCGATGGGACCGGCGGCGCGGGTATTGGTGTTGTCCTGATCCCATTGACCGCCGAGCACCATGGCGGGGAACTGGCCGATGATCGCCGTGCGCACGTTCTCGTCCGCCGAGCGGTACCCGAGCCTCAAGGCCACCAGATCGGGGCGCCGCTCGGGCAGATGGGCGATCAGGGTGTGCAGGGAGGACGGCAGCGGCGGCAGTGCCGGCGGCGCTATCGGAAAGCGCACGGTCGGCTCGAGTCCGAGCAACGCATCGAGCGCCTGCCAGGCGCGCAGCTGCGCGAGGGTCCGGCTCGCCAGGTTCTGATCGGCGGCCGCCTTGGCCGCGAGGATCGGCGCCAAGGCAGTCAGATCGAAGCTGCGGCTCGCGGCGGCCGCCTGCGCGGCGCGCGCCTCGGCATCGAGCAGCCGCGCCTCCCGAGCGCTCGCGCGCAGCGAGGCCCGGCCCCAGTACAGATCGAGCGCGAGCAGCCGCGCCTGCTGCGCCACCTGCCACTCCCGCCAGAGCAGATCGGCGTTCACTTGCCCGAGCGCATAGCGGGCCGCGTTCACACGGGTGTGATAGGTCAGGATGGATCCGACGTCCTGCGTGAGGGACGCCGACCAGGTGGGCGAGACGCCGCCCGCCCCGCCGAGCAGGGCCTCGTAGGTCAGACTCGCCGAGGGGTTCGGCAGGATCGAAGCCTGCTCGAGACCCGCCTCGGCCTCGGCCAGCGTGCCCGGCTCGGTGCGCAGCGCCGGGTCATTCAGCACCGCGAGCAGACCGATGTCATCGATCTGCAGCGGCCGGTCGATATTGATGCGCCGCGGCGGCGCACCGGGGCGCAGCGGCGGCAGTTCGGTGCGCAGACCCGCGAGCCCGGCGGCAAGATCCGCCCGGCGCGCGAGCGGCAGCGCATGGTAGGTCGCACACCCGCCGAGGAGCGCCGCGGCGGCGAGCGCGCCGAGGCAGGCCAGCCGTCCAGGCACGCATCTTGACCAGGCCGGCCGGCGGGCGAGAGCGCCGTCCCATCGGGCCGCAGCGGGGCCACTACCGCCAATCCGGTACATTGCGCGTTCCGTCTCTCCAGTGCATTACCCATGGGGCCGGAGCCGCTGCGCGGCCGGCGCCGACACATTGCCAGCCATTGCTGACCAAGTCCTGACGAGCGACCGGCGGGCCCGGCGCGGATAATATGTATGGTACGAATCCCCCGCGGCGGACGCGAGCGCCATGAGAGTATTGCTGGTCGAGGACCACCAGGCCATTCGCGAGATGATCGCCGATCATCTGCGCGAGCGCGGTTTCGCGGTCGATGCGGTCGACCGCGGCGAGCGGGCGCTCGCGGCCGCGCGCATCGCGCCCGCGGACGCGGTGGTGCTCGACCTCGGGTTGCCCGATACGGACGGCATGCAGCTGCTCTCTGCGCTGCGCGCCGTGCAGCCGCAAGTGCCGGCCATCATCGTCACGGCGCGCGACGGCGTCGATGAGCGCCTGCTCGGGCTGAACTCCGGCGCGGACGACTACATCGTCAAACCCTTCAACCTGCTCGAACTCGAGGCGCGGCTGCGCGCGGTGCTGCGTCGCGCCGCCAGCCGGCGCGAGACGCGCTACAGCCTCGGGGGCGTCACCTTCGATACCGTCACGCGCGAGGCAACCGCATTCGGCAAGCCGCTCGACCTGACGCGCCGCGAAGCGGCGCTGCTCGAGGAGCTGCTGCGGGTCCCGGGCCAGGTCATCACCAAGGACCGGCTCGAGGACCGGCTGTACGCGCTGGAGGACGCCGGCAGCACCAATGCGCTCGAGGCGGCCGTCTCGCGCCTGCGGCGCAAGCTCGCCGGCGCGCATGCCGCGCTGTCGATCGAGACCAAGTGGGGCATCGGCTATCGGCTGATCGAGGCCGAGTCCCGATGAGCCGCTCGCACAGTCTGCGGCTGCGCCTGCTCGGGGTGATGTTCGCGCTGTTCGCGCTCGGGCTCGGCGCTTCCTTCGCCTCCTACCGCCTGGAGGTCCACGACGTCATCGCCGGGCTGCATGCGAGCACCCTGCAGAATCAGGCCCGCGAGCTCCTCGATGCGCTGCGCTTGGATTCCGGCGGCGTACGGCTGCGCCTGCGCAGGGACTGGCGGCGCGTCTACGCCGATCCCTCCCGGCAGTTCACCTTCACCGTGTTCGGCGCCGATCACCGGCCGCGGCTCTGGTCGGCCAATCTCAGCCGCCCCCTGCCCTACATCCCGGTCGATGCCCGCGGGCCGGTCGGCCCGGTGGAGTTCATCGGCGTCGGCTCGGACAAGCAGCCGATCGTGGCGGCGCGGGGCCCGCAGGGCTACAGCGTCGTCGTCGCACGCCGGGGCATGAGCCGCGACACGCTGGTCGACAGCCTGTTCGAGGAGGACTCCGAGCATGTCTCGGTGCTCATCGTCTTCGCCGTGCTCGCCCTCGGGCTGATGTGGCTGATCAGCGGCTGGAGCCTGCAGCCGATCGAGCGCGCCTCGCGCGAGGCGGCGCGGGTCGGCCCGAGCCAGCCGGACCTGCGCATCTCGGCCGGCGGCCTGCCGCGGGAGATCCAGCCGCTCGTGGAAGCGGTCAACGGCGCGCTCGACCGGCTCTCGCGCGCATATGCGGTCGAGCGGCGGCTCACGGCCGATGCCGCGCACGAGCTGCGCACGCCGCTCGCGGTGCTCAATCTGCGCCTGCAGCGCGCACGCCTCACCGGCAGCACCGACTGGCCGGCGGTCGAGCGCGAGTTGAGTCAGATGGGGCGCCTGGTCGATCAGCTGATCGACCTGGCGCGCAAGGAGTCGCTCTCGTACGAGCGGCACACCGAACAGCTGCCGCTGCTGAACCTCTCGCGGCTCGCACGCGAAGCGGCCGCGCAGGTGCTGCCGCTGATGGAGGCTCAGGGCCGGCGACTGGAGGTGCGCGTGCCCGCCGAGGTGCGCGTCCGCGGGCGGGCCGATGACCTGCGCGACATGGTGCGCAATCTGCTCGACAACGCCCTGGTGCACGGTCAGGGCGCGGTGAGTGTGCGCATCCTGCCCTGCCCGGCCGAAGGCGGGATGATCCGCATCGAAGTGCGCGACGAGGGCCCCGGGGTGCCCACCGGGCAGGAGGAGTCGGTCTTCGAGCGCTTCCACCGTCTCAATGCCCAGGCGCCCGGATCCGGGCTCGGGCTTGCGATCGTGCGCCAGGTGGCCCGCAGCCACGGGGGCGATGCCCGCTTCGTGCCCGGCGAGGGCCGCATCATCGTCGAGCTGCCCGGGGCCGCTCCTGAGGAGAGCGCCTCTCGGCCCCGCACCCGGTTGAAATCCCCGCCCGATGCCCCGATTACGGAACGGGCCGGCACGGAGAGGAATCATGATCGAAGTCAACCTGACCACGTTTGAGCGCGAAGTCATCGAGGCCTCGCGCCAGGTTCCCGTTTTGGTGGATTTCTGGGCGCCCTGGTGCGGCCCGTGCCGCGCCCTCGGGCCGGTGCTCGAGCGGCTGGAGGGCGCCTACGCCGGCCGCTTCAAGCTCGTGAAGGTCAACTCGGACGAGAACCCCGAGCTGTCACAGCAGTTCATGGTGCGCAGCATTCCGTACGTGCTCGCCTTTGCCGACGGCAACCCGGTCGACGGATTCGTCGGCGCGCTGCCGGAGAGCCAGGTGCGAGAATTCCTCGACCGGCTGCTGCCCGGATCCTCGGAAGCCGAACGGCGCCGCGCGCACAAGCTGATCGGACAGGGAGAGTTCACCGGCGCCATCGCCGCGCTGCTGAGCGCAATCGGCGCCGATGCCGAAAACGACGAGGCGAAGCTCGATCTGGCCGATGTGGTGCTCAATCGCCTGCCGGGCACACCGGATGCGCAGCAGCTCGAGCAAGCCGACCGCGCCCTCGCCGCCCTAGGCCCGCGCGGCCAGGCCGATGCGCGCAGCGCGGCGCTGAAGCTGCGCCTCGCGAGCCTGCGCGACGCCGCCGCGCTACCGGACCTGGCCACGCTGCGCGCGCAAGTGGCGGCCAACGGAAATGATCTCGCGGCGCGCTCAGCGCTCGCCCAGCGCTACATCGCCGGCGGGGAACTCGACAAGGCGCTCGATGAGCTGCTCGAGGTCATCAAGCGCAACCGCCAATACAACAACGGCGCTGCGCGGCAGACCTTTCTCTCCGTGCTCGAGCTCGCGGCGGACCGCCCGGCGATGGTATCCGATTACCGCAGGCGGCTCTCGATGGTCCTCAACTGAGGGTCCGCGCTCGCCCGCAAGAGCCCCCTTGCCGGCGCCGAAGCGCAGCAAGCACTGACGGGAGCATTTCGCGCCGGCGGGAGCGCTATTGAGGGCGCTCGCCGTGCTCGGCCCCGAGCAGCGCGTCGATCTCCGCTTCCGCCTTCAGCCAATCCTGCACTTCGTCGCCCGGCGCAAAGCCGCGCCGCTGCGCATGGAAGTACGCCGCTTCCGCGATCATCGCGCGCCGCACATCCTCGGAGACGCTCACGGCCGTCGCCGCGGAATTCGATTTGGGCTTGGCGCGCCGTGCGCGGCGCGCGGGCGCCTTGGCCGCAGCGGCCGGCTCAGCTTTGGGTACGGGGGCGGGATCGGTACGTCGATTGGCCATAACTCCTCCTCACAATGGCTCCGTGCGCGAAATGCGGCACAAGGCTGTGCCCCCCCTTTCGGCTGACGCCCTGGCCAACCGACGCGACAGGTCTACAGGATAGGCCCGATCCTCCCTGCGCGCCAAGTCGCTGAAGCGGCACCGTCTGTCCGCGTCCGTTGTCCGCACACTGTCCGCTGTCCGCGCGGCGGACACTCCGCGCCAAAGCCGAATGGCTTGCGTATGCAGGTTTTTTCTTTCATTTCAATGGGTTCAAGGGCCGCGGCGTCATTGGCACAGCGCGTGCAATAGGGTGCTCAAGCCGCTATGAGCATCCTCGACCTCAAAACCGCAAGAGCCGCCGCCGAGTCTGCGGCGCCCGAGCCCATCCGCAGCACGGCCGCGCAGGACGTCGCCTCAGGCGGACAGCCGCCCTGGCATCGCCGCCCCCGCGTGCTGTGGATCGCCGCCGCCCTGGCCGTCCTGCTCGTGAGCGCCGTCTGGCTCGTCTATGACTGGTCGCAATCGAGCAACGTGATTTCCCTGAGGCGCCTGGAGACGACCACCGTGCGGCGCGGACAGTTCGTGCAGGACGTGGCCGCGCGGGGCACGGTCATCGCCGCCGTCAGCCCGACGCTGTTTGCCACCGCCGCCGGCACCGTCCGCTACCTGGTGCATGCGGGCGATCATGTGCACAAAGGGCAGGTGCTGGCGATCGTGGCCAGTCCTCTGCTGCGCAACGAATATCAGCGTCAGCTCGCCACCCTGAACAGCATGAACGCCGGGCTCGCCGAGGAACGGGTGAAACTGCAGGAGGAGCTGCTCACCAGCCAGCAGCGCGCCAATCTCGATGCCGTGCGCATGAACGCCAAGCTGCGCGATCTGCAGCGTGCGCAGGCCGCATGGAAACTGCACGTCATCAGTGAGCAGAGCTATGAGGGCGCCTACGACACCTTCTCGATCGCTCGGCTGAACTTCGAGCACGCGCGCGAGAACGCCCATCTCGCCCGCCAGCAGATCCTGCTCGATCTGCGCACGCGTACGCTGGCGCGCGACGCGCAGGCGCTGCGCGTCGCCGAACTGCGCAGCCGGATGCACGCGCTTCAGGTGCGCTCGCCGGTCACCGGGCTGGTCGCCGACATCGCACAGCCCGACGAATCCTATGTCGCGCAGAACGTCCCGCTCGTGACGGTGGTGGATCTGTCGGCGCTCGCGATTCAGTTCCAGGTCGCCGAATCCCTCGCCGGCGGAATCACCCCTGGGGTCCCGGCCGCCATCACCCTCGGCGGTGAGACCGTCAAAGGCGTCGTCACCGACATCGCCCCGTCGGTGCGCGACGGCTGGGTCACCGGCCGGCTGCGCTTCGATGGCGCGCCGCCGCCGGGTCTGCGCCAGAACGAGCAGGCCTCGGTACGCATCATTCTCGGTCAGCACGCGAACGTGCTGTACATGGATCGCGGCGCCTACATCGGTCCGCAGACACGGTTCGTCTACGTCGTGCGCGGCGGCGAGGCGGTACGCGTTCCCGTCACCTTCGGCGCCGCGTCGATCGCGGAGATCCAAGTGCTCCAGGGACTGACGGCCGGTGAGACCGTCGTGATCTCAGATCCCACCAGACTGCACGATGCACCTGAAGTGAAACTCTCGAAATGACGCTCAGCGAGGCCGCCATGCTCCGGATGCAGGACATCAGCAAGATCTACCGTACCGATCTGATCGAGACCCACGCGCTGCGCGAGCTGTCGCTCGAGGTCAGAGCGGGCGAGTTCGTCGCCGTGAGCGGGCCATCGGGCTCGGGTAAGACCACCTTTCTCAACATCGCAGGGCTCCTCGAGACCTTCGACACCGGCACATATGAGCTCGACGGGCGCGATGTCAGCCGGCTGTCCGACGATGCCCGCTCGCGCATCCGCAACGAGAAGATCGGCTTCATCTTCCAGGGCTTCAATCTCATCCCGGACCTGGATATCTTCGACAACGTCGATGTGCCGCTGCGCTACCGGCGCATGAAGGCCCCCGAGCGGCGCAAGCGCATCGAGAGCAGCCTCGAGCTCGTCGGCCTCGCCGCCCGCATGAAGCACCTGCCCTCGCAGCTCTCCGGCGGCCAGCAGCAGCGCGTGGCCATCGCGCGGGCGATCGCCGGGGACCCGGCGCTGATCCTCGCCGATGAGCCCACCGGCAATCTCGACTCGCTCATGGCCCGCCAGATCATGGACCTGCTCGAGAAGATCAACGCCATGGGCACCACCGTCGTGCTCGTCACCCACGATCCGGAGCTCGCCCGGCGCGCCGAGCGCAACATCCACATCGTCGACGGCGTCGTGCTCGATCCGGCCTCGCAGAGCCACCTGCCGCAGCCGGCACCGCAGGTGAGTGGCGCCGCGGACTGAGACCAGAGGCGCCCCCATGCTCGGCTATTACATCCGCCTGGCCCTCAAGAGCTTCCGCCGCACGCCGGGCCTCACCGCGCTCATGGTCGGTGCGATCGCCTTCGGCATCGCCGCCTGCATCGTCACGCTCACCGTTCATCACGCCATGGGGCGCAATCCCATCTGGTGGAAGAACAACGTGCTGTACGCGGTGACGATGGACTCCTGGACCCCCGAACATCCCTATGATCCAGCCGACCCCGAGCACTCCCCGACGATGCTCACCTACCGCGATGCGACGTATCTCTACGGCTCGGACATCCCGAAGCGCAAGGCATTGCTCGCCTTCGTGCAGGGCGTCCTCGCCGGAGCCCCGGGGCAAACCGCGCCGCTGTGGGCGATGACGCGCGCCACCGACTCGGGCTTCTTCCACATGTTCGACGTGCCGTTCGAGTACGGCGGTCCATGGAGTGCGGCCGCCGATCGCGGACCGAAGCCCGTCATCGTGCTCAGCCGCCGGACCAACGAGCGGCTCTTCGGCGGGCGCAACAGCGTCGGTCGCACCATCCTGTGGAACAATTTGCGCTTCCGGATCGTCGGGGTGCTCAATCACTGGGACCCCAAGCCGCGATATTACGACCTCTCGGGGGGCGGCACTGGAAACTTCGGCCGGCCCGCGCCCGCCTTCGTGCCCTTCAAGTGGGGCCCGATGTTGCATTTGTTCCCCAATGGCCACGTCAGCTGCTGGCAAGCGCCCGGGGCGAAGCCGATCGAAACGTACCGGCAGATGCTCGGCTCGAACTGCGTGTGGATCACCATGTGGGTCGAGCTGCCGACGGCGGCCCAACGCGAGCGCTTCCTGAACTTCATGAACGCCTACTGGGCCGAGCAGCGCACCATGGGCCGCTTCCAGCGCCCACGCGACAATCGGCTCTGGAAGGTGAGTCAGTGGCTGAAGCTCCATCACATCGTCAGCAACGACAGCCGCCTGCTGCTGCGGGTGGCATTCGCCTTCCTCGCCGTGTGCCTCATCAACACCATAGGCATCCTGCTCGCCAAGTTCCTGCGCGGCGCGCCGCTCGCCGGCGTGCGGCGCGCACTGGGGGCGACTCGGCGGCAGATCTTTGCGCAGCACCTGATCGAGGTCACCGTATTGGCCGTGACCGGATCGTGCCTGGGCCTTGCGCTGGGTGCCGCCGGGCTCGCCGGAGTGCGGGCCCTCTACGCGCACAGCTACAGCGCCTACGGCGCTCTGGCCCACTTCGACCTCATCGGCATCGCCTGGGCGCTTGCGCTCGCTGCCGCCTCCACCCTGATCGCCGGACTGTATCCCGCGTGGCGCATCGGCCGGGTCTCCCCGGCCCGGTACCTCAAGAGCCAATGAACTCGATTTTCATCCGGTGAACCGATGAGTCTGAACATCCGCCCCTTGCTCTCCGCCTTGAAGCGCAACCCCACCGGCGCTCTGCTGGTCGCGCTGCAGGTCGCGATCACCCTTGCGGTCCTGGTAAACGCGGCCTGGATCGTGCATCAGCGCATCGAGAAGATCGAGCAGCCCGCGGGCATCAACACGCGCGACACGTTCGTGCTCGTGGTCTCCGGGTCCTCCAACAAATTCGACATCGCGGCGGCCGAGAGCGAGGACCTCTCGTATCTGCGCGGCCTTGCCGGCGTTGCGGCCGCCACCGTGACCAATGGGATCCCGCTGACCGGCAACGGCGGAGACACGGGACTTTATTTGCACCCCGGCGAGCGCGGCCGGCTCGTCGAAGCCGCCGACATGTCGTTCGACCAGCAGGGTCTGAAGACCCTCGGGGTCTCGCTCCTCGCCGGACGGAATTTCCGCCCCGATGAAATCGAGCCCTATACGCCGGGCAAGCAGGCTCCGGCCGCCGAAGTCATCGTCACCCAAGCGCTGGCGCGCACACTGTTTCCCCAGGGCAGCGCGCTCGGCAAGACAGTCTACGGCGGCACGCCGAAGACCATCATCGGCATCGTCAGCAATTTCATGGGACCGCAGCTCGGCACGCCGCCTTACGACACCGTCATCTACCCGACGCTGCCCGGTCAGTACGGCGGATACTACCTGCTGGTCCGCACTCAGCCGGGAAAGCGCGATGCGGTTCTGCATGAGGCCAAACACCACATCGGCGCCGCGCACCGCTACGGCGTCGTTCAGTACACGCAGACCCTTGCATCGGCCAAGCGTCAGATGCACTCCGCCAACCGCAACGTTGCCATCCTGCTCGTCATCGTGACCGCGCTCATGGTGGCGGTGTGCTGCCTGGGAATATTTGGACTCACCACGTTCAACGTCGGCAGCCGCACCCGACAGATCGGCACGCACCGGGCGCTCGGGGCCCGTCAGCGGGACGTCGTGACACATTTCCTTGTCGAAGGCGCTCTCGTTCTCGCCGGCGGCGCGCTCCTCGGGAGCATTCTGGCGCTGCTCATCGGCAACTGGCTCACCGCACACTATGCCCTGCCGAGACTGAATCTCGCCTACCTGCTCGCGGGCATCCTTGCCTTGACGGGCGTGGGGGAACTCGCCGCCTGGCAGCCGGCCCGGCGCGCCGCACTCATACCGCCGTCGGTCGCGACGCGCACCGTCTGAATGTCCACGAACGAAAATTCCGCCGCTTCGCATCTGCCCGCAGCCATCGTGGCCCCACGGGCGGCGGCGCAGGATGTCCAGCGGGCACCCCGGCCGGTGCGGTATCGGGCTCGATGGGGCCGGGGGCGGCTCCCTTCGGCGCTCCTTCTCGCGCTGCTTGGCGGCGTGCTGGCGCTCGGGGCCGCCTCGGGCGCCTCGGCGACGAACTTCCTCGAGGTTTACCACGAGGCGCTGCACAACGACCCGACCTACCGGCAGGCCTACGCGAA
>JAJYUL010000010.1 GCA_021792555.1 Pseudomonadota bacterium | reverse complement strand
TTCGTGATGAACGAGACGCGCCGGGTGCGCTTCTATCAGCGCAACTACTACGACCACCCGGCCTTCGGCGTCATCGCGCTCGTGCTGCCGGTGCACGCCGGACAGACGCCGGGGCAGTAAGGCCGGCCCCTGGCGTTCGAGCACGAACGCCTCCTGCATCGGCCGGTTACTGTGATTCACCCTTGCGCTTGCGCACGCGGGGGCTGCTGCGCCGCCTGGCAAGCAGCGGGGACTCTCCGGTTCGTGGAGCGGTCGGCGGTTTGTCGTGGCCGGAAAATCCAGCCCCCTCGCTGAGCGGGGCCAATCGCACGGCCGAATTCGAGCTGCGCACATCCCGAATGCCGCGGTCCCAGGCATAGAGCATGTTCTTGATGATGCTGCGCCAGCGCTGCTCACTGCGGGCGAGCTCAGTCAGTTCACGCCCGACCTCAACAGCCGAGTCGCACAGCTCCTCGAGCATACGCCCATACCGCCGCGAGGAGATCCCAAGGCGCGAGGCGAAGCAGTGCGGCAGTGTGTTGCCGGGAGTCCAGCTCTTGCGGCCCCCGATGGACAGTCCAGGAGCGCTGTCCCGGAAACCGTCGTAAGCCTGCGTGGTGATGAGGTCATAGACTGGAGTGAAGGCCACATCATCGAGGCTCGAGTAGTACAGAGCGATGTTCTTGGCAAGGGGGTGCAGGAATCTCACGCGCCCCACCGGCCTACAGGTTGCGCAATCCGTCCGTGACCGACTGACGCGCGGCGCGCACAGCGGGCAGCACGCCCGCCACGAGGCCAACCAGCACCGCCAGGGTGAGTCCCTGCGCCCAAATGCGCTCCGCCACGGGCGCGAGCGGCACATGCGGCCCGGGCCGCAGGTTTACGCCCACCACGACGCCACGGGCGAGAAGCAGCCCGGCGAGCGCACCGAGGGCGAGCACCAAGCCCGATTCGCCGAGCACGACCGCCAGAATCGCCCGGCTCGAGAATCCTACGGTCTTCATGATCGCCCACTCCGGCGTCCGTTCGCGCACCGTGTACGCAATCGCGTTGCCGGTCAGCAGCACCAGCGTGAACAACACCGCACCCATGATGCCGTACACGATGAGCCCGAGATCGGCCACCTGGCGGACCGTGCGCGCCGCGAGGGCGCTCGAGAGCTGGGTCTTGGTCTCATGGCTGGAGTTCGCCGACAGCGCATCGATGCGCCGCGCGATCGCGCCCGCCTGGCGGGTGTGCGCGATGCGCTCGAGGAACGCATCCACCCGGCCCCGGTGCGTGGCGCGGCCGAGATCGAGGTAGCTCCAGTGCAGAAGGATCGCGTTCTCCATGGGGCGGGGCTTGGAGGTGTAGAGGCCGGCGATCAGGAACGTCCACACATCCGAGCCATTGCGGCGAAGAAAGCCCGGTGAGCGGATCGGGATCTGCTGTCCCACCTTCCAGTGATAGCGCCGGGCCATCATTCTGCCGGCGAGGACCGCCATCTGCGTCTTTCGGTAGGCACGCAAGGCGGCCGGGGAGATCGTGTATTGGGGGAACACGCGGAAGTAATGCGGTCCGATCGCCTCGCCGCCGACCGGGTGCTTCACGGTCTGGTAAGTGCCGAAGAAGCCACTGACATAACTCGCGGCCCGCACGCCCGGCACCGCCTGGATTTCCCCGTACAGGCCGACCGGCAGGCCGAACATGTAGCTGCCCCGGGCCAGGGTGACCAGCCGATGCGCCGCCGCCGCGTTCTGTCCGACCGATCTGAAGGCGTCGTTGACCGAGGCGAGGAGCCCGAAGAGCAGGAATGCCGCCGCGACCGACACGACCGTCAGCGTCAATCGCGCCTTGCGCCGCGTCAGCCCCGCCCACACCAGGGGCAGGAACTTCACGGCGAGCTCACCGTGCGCGCTACAGCTCCCGCAGTCCGTCCGTGACCGGCATGCGTGCCGCGCGCAGAGCCGGGAACAGGCCGCCGACGAATCCGATGACGAGTGCCCATTTGAGTCCCTCCCCGATCAGAGCCGGCGTGATCCGGAACTGGAAGATCACCGCGCCGAAATTCGGTCCCAGAGTCGAGGCGGTGAAATGCCGGAACAGCACCCAGGCGATGAGCGCCCCGACCACACCGCCGGCGAGCGCCAGCAGGGCGGTCTCGGCGAGAATCGAGAACACCACCACAGCGCCCCGGAACCCGAGCGCGCGCAGCGTGGCCACCTCGCGCGTGCGCGCCGCGACGGCCGCGTACATGCTGTTGAGCGCGCCCGCGACCGCACCGATGGCCATGATGCCCGCCACCACCGCGGCCAGGATTCCGATGATGTGCGTCATGCCCTTGGACTGATCGGCGTAGTACGCCTGGGTCGTCTGCGCCTGCACCTTCAGGCGCGGGTCGCTCGCGAGGGCCGCCTTGAAGGCCGCGAAGGCCTTGGCGTTGGTGAGGCGCACCGTCACCGACTGCACGCTGTTGCCGCGGTGAAACGCCGTGCCGACGACGTTGACGTCGCCCCAGAGCTCCGAATCATGCGCGCCGGCGTGGGCGAACTCCCCGACGATCTTCCACGGCTGTCCGTTGATCGTGATCGTCGAGCCGACCGAAGTGTGCGCGAACTCCCGCAGGGCGTTCTTGCCGACGATGAGCTCGCGCATCCCGGTCCGGAAGCGCCGCCCGGCGATGATCTTGGCGTGATCGCGCACCGCCCACACCTCGGGCCCCACGCCGCGGATCTGCGCCGATCCCGCCTGCCCGCCGCGCTTCGGCAGCGACACCGACACCACCACCTCGCCCGAGGCGAGCGGCTCACCCTGCGCATTGCGGGCGACCTGGGGCAGCTGCCCGATGAGCATGACGCTCTGCTGAGTCAGACTCGATGAGGCCTCGGTGAGCGCCCCGCCGCGCAGCACGATGGCCCGCTGCTCGCTGCCGGTCGCCCGGAACGTCGCCTCATAGCCCTGGCCCATGGCGAGCAGCGCCACCAGCACACCGACGACCCCGGCGATGCCCACGATCACGACCGAGGCGCCGCCCCAGCGCTGCGGCAGCGTGGAGATGCCCGAGGCGGTCACGGAGCTCATCTGCCGGCCGGTGCGCGTGAAGGCGAGCCAGAGCGCGAGCAGCGCCGCCAGCAAAGCGATGCCCGCCCAGGGCAGCACGATGGTCGCTGCGACACCGAGCGCGAGCGCGAGCAGCACGCCCGCCCCGAACAGGAATTTCTTCAGCATCGAGCCTCCTTACCGCCCCGCCAGGGCATTGACGATGCTCAGGCGCATGCCGCGGCGGGCCGGCAGCGCCCCGACTGCGAGCCCGATCGCCACCATCAGCGCCACGCCGCGCAGCCAGATCGCCCCTGCCACCGGGAGCATCGGCAGCTGCGAGCCCATCTGCGCCTGCAGGGCATGCACCGTGGCGCCGGCGAGCAGCAGCCCGAGCGCACCGCCGAGGAGCAGCAGCAGCACCGACTCGGCGAGCACCAGCGCGAGCACCGTGCGGTTGGAGAAGCCGAGGGTCTTCAGCACCGCGAGCTCCGGCGTGCGCTCGCGCACCGCCTGCGCCATGGTGTTGCCGGTCAGCAGCATCAGCGTGAAGAACACCGCCCCCATGATGGCGTGCACGATCAGCCCGAGGTCGACGTACTGACTGTAGAAATCGGCCGCGAAGGCGCTCGAGGTCTGCGTCCTGGTCTCATGGCCGGAGTTGCTCGAGAGCGCATCGATCGCCCGAGCGATGCGCCCGGCCTGCCTCGGCTCGCCGATCTGCTCGACGTACCAGCCCACCGTGCCGTTGCCGAACAGCGCCGCCTCGTCGAAATAGCGCCAGCGGAAGAACATCACCTGCTCGCGCAGCTTCATGCGATCGTGGAACACACCGACCATGTCGAACGTCCAGGTGTACGAGCCGCCCTTGCGCGGGTAGATCATGGCCTTGATCGGGATCTCATCGCCCACCTTCCAGTGAAAGCGCTTGGCGAGCGCCGCCCCGACGATCACGCCGGTCTGCGTCGTATCGAACGCCCGGCGTGCATCGGCCGACAGCCTCATGCTGGTGTGCAGGTGCCAGAAACCGCGCCCCACGGCGAGCACGTTGATGAAGTTGCTCGGTTTCTGGTAGGTGCCGCCGAAGAAGGTCTCGCTGGTCACCCGCTGCACCCCCGGCACGGTGCGGATCTGGCTCTCCAGACTCAACGGCAGCGAGGACATCAGCCCGGTCTTCGAGACGGTGACCAGCCGGTGCGCCGCGTCGATGCTCTGGCCCACCTGGTTGAACACGCTGCCCACCGACTCGAGCAGCCCGAACAGCAGGAACGCCGCCACCACCGACAGCAGCGTGAAGGCCGTGCGCGCCTTGCGGCGCGTGAGTGCGGCCCAGACCAGGTGCAGGAATTTCACGCGACCGCCTGCTCGCTCTCGACCAGCGCACCCTTGTCGAGGTGCAGGACCCGGCCGGCGTGCTCGGCGGCCTTCGGATCGTGCGTGACCATGACGATGGTCTTGCCGTGCGCGCGATTGAGCTGCTGCAGCAGCGCGAGCACCTCCTCGGCCGACTGGCGGTCGAGGTCGCCGGTCGGCTCATCGCACACCAGCAACGTCGGATCGGACACGATGGCACGGGCGATCGCCACGCGCTGCTGCTGTCCTCCGGAGAGCTCGCCGGGCTTGTGCGCGGCGCGGTCGGCGAGCCCGACCAGCTGCAGCGCGACGCTCGCGTTGCGCCGGCGCTCGCTGCCCTTGAGCTTGGTGAGCAGCAGCGGGAGCTCCACGTTGCGCTGCGCCGAGAGCATCGGCAGCAGGTTGTAGAACTGGAAGACGAACCCGACGTGCGCGGCGCGCCAGCGCGCGAGCGCCCCCTGCCCGAGCTGATCGATGCGCTCGCCGGCGACCGAAAGAGTGCCCTCGGTGGGCGTATCGAGTCCCCCGATGAGGTTCAGCAGCGTCGTCTTGCCCGAGCCCGAGGGGCCCATCAGCGCCACGAACTCCCCCGGCGCGACATCGAGGTTGATGTGATGCAGCACTTCGATGCGCTGGCGGCCGCGCTGATACACCTTGCTCAGGGAGCGGATCTCGACCAATGCGCTCATACGCCTCACTCCTTCCCGATGTTCACGCGCTCGCCGTCGGCGAGATCCGCCGGCGGCGCGCGCACCACGGCGCTGCCGGCGGGGATTCCGCCCACGGCCCTCAGATCCGAGCGGAGCGGACCCAAGGTCACGGTCCGCGCCTCGGCCCGTCGGTTCTTGACGGCGAACACCACGACGCGGCCGCCGCGGTGCGCCACGCTCGAGGCCGGCACCCACACCATGCCCGCCGGCACGATCGAGTGCGCCGTGGCGGCGGCGCTCGCGCGCTGCAGGAACGACACGCGCACTCCCATCTGCGGCAGGATGCGCGGGTCCTTGCTCTGAAGCGCCACGCGCACCCGCACCGTCGCCTTGCTCTTGTCGGCCGTCGGCACGATGGCAATGACGTGCGCCGGTATGCGCCAGTTCGGATATGCATCCAGCACCGCCACCGCCGGCTGGCCCGCGTGCACGCGATCGATGTACGCCTCGTTGACGTCCACATCGACCTCGAGGGAATTCATGTCGACGATGGTCGCGATGCCGGTCTGCGTGAAGCCGCCGCCGCCGAAGAACGGCGAGATCATCTCGCCCATCTGCGCCGCCTTGTCGACGACCACCCCGCTGAAGGGCGCCCGCACCACCGTATAGTCCTCCTGCACCTGAGCGGCCTGCACCGCCGCGCGCGCCACCGCGACCTGGCGGCTCTGGGAGAGGACCTGGGCGCCGAGCGATGCGGCCTGCGTCTGGGCCTGCTGCAGCGCCTGCACGGACACGAGGTGTTGGCCGATGAGCGCCGCATCGCGCGCCAGGTCGCGCCGCGCCTCGGCCCACTGCACCCGGTACTGCTGCAGCAGCGCCTGGGCCGCCTGCTGCTGCGCCTGCGCCTGATGCAGAGCGGCAAGCGTGGCGCTGTCGTCGAGGCGCGCCAGTATCTGCCCGCGGTGCACATACTCGCCTTCCTGGAAGTACACGTGGGTCAGCATGCCGGCGATCTGCGCGGACACGGTCGCCTCGCGCTCGGCGGTGACGTAGCCGCTCGCCTGCAGCACCGCCGCGGGCGCCGACAATGCGGAGGGAGCGATGGCGGTCGCGGTCTTGACGGTGATCACCCGGTCCCGCGCCAGCAGGAAATACGCTCCCGCGGCCAGCGCCGCGAGCACCACCAGGACCGATGCCACGAGCCACGCCGTGTTCGGCGCGTGCACCGCCTCGCGCTGCCCGCGATCGATCTTCAGCTGGGCCAGCAGTTCGTTGTTATTGTTCGAGTCCACGCCGACCGGCCATACCCACTGTAGTTTCCCTCCCCCAGACCGGTCGGAACCCAACGCGCAGCACGACGATGGACACATTCTACGACAGCGTCCGGTCCAGGTAAATTCAGCCCTCGCCGAACCCCGCCACCTGCGGCGGAGCCCGTGGGCGGGACGCATCATCGGCTCGGCCGTTGCGAGCGCCCAGTGGAATGCGTCACCGGCCGCGGGTGACAGTTGTCACCCGCGGCCCTCGGCGCGCGCCGCCGTCAGCAACCTACGTGTTGCCGACGTCGAGATCGAGCATGGGCACTGCCGCGCACTCGGCCAGCAGCGCCTGCGCATCGCGCCAGCGCGCCGAGGCGCGCAGCGCCTGCGGCCCCTGCCGCTCCCGCCCGTGCAGCCGCGCCAGACGCACCCCCGAGGCCGGCGCCGGCGTGACTTTCAGGCGATCGAGCAACGTTTCCACCGCGGCACGGTCGTTGCACACCGGCAGCATGTCGCAGCCGGCCGCGAGCGCGCGCTCGGCGCGGGTGACGATGTCGCCGTACGCCGCCGCACCGCCCATCGACAGGTCATCGGCGAACACCGCGCCCTGAAAGCCGAGCTCCCCGCGCAGCACCTGTCCGATCCAACGGTGGGAAAAGCTCGCCGGTGCCGCATCGACCGCGGGAAACAGCAGGTGACCGACCATCACCGCCGGCAGCCCGCCGGGTATCAGCCGCCGGTACGGCATCAGATCGGCCTCGAGGTCGGCGAACTCACGCCGGTCGACGGGCAGCGCCGCGTGCGAGTCGGCCGTCACCGCGCCGTGTCCGGGAAAGTGCTTGGCGGTGGCGGCCATGCCCGCCTCGCGCATGCCCTGGGCGTAGGCGGCGGCGAGCTGGCTGACCGCCTGCGGGCGGCTGTGAAACGCCCGGTCGGTAATGAAGCTGACACCGTAATCGATGTCGACGCAGGGCGCGAACGACAGATCCACCCCGCAGGCGCCGAGCTCCGCGGCCATCAGCCAGCCCATCTCGCGCGCGAGCGCGAGCCCGCGCCGCGCCTCGAGATCGAACTGCCGGCCGATGCGCCGCGCCGCGGGCAGCGCGGAGAAGCCCTCCCGAAAACGCTGCACGCGCCCGCCCTCGTGGTCGACCGCGACCAGCAGCGGCGGGCTGCGCGCCGCGTGGATGGCCCCGGTGAGCGCGGCGAGCTGCGCCGGCTCGGCATAGTTGCGCGAGAAGAGAATCACCCCGCCCACCAGCGGATGGGCGAGCAGCGCGCGCTCCTCGTCCGTGAGCGCCGTGCCCGTCAGGTCGATCATCAGCGGGCCGAGCGTCATGCGTGTGTGCCTGGGCGCCCGGTGAGCAGCGCCATCGATTCGACGTGCCCGGTGTGCGGGAACATGTCGATGACCCCGGCGGCCTCGAGCGTGAAGCCATGCTCGTGCACCAGTACGCCGAGGTCGCGTGCGAGACTGCCGGGATGGCATGAGATGTACAGCACGCGGCGCGGGCGCAGGGCGGCGACGGTGGCGAGCACCTCGCGCGCGCCGACCCGGGGCGGATCGAGCAGCACGTGGCTGAACGGGCCGCGCAGCCAGGGGGTCTGCGGGTCCGGCGGCCGCGACAGGTCCGCGACGTGGAACTCGGCATTCAGGATGCCGTTGCGCGCCGCGTTGCCCCGCGCGCGCTCGATCAGCCGCGCCTCGCCTTCCACCCCGAGGACTCGCGCGCCCGAGCGCGCGAGCGGCAGTGTGAAGTTGCCGAGACCGCAGTACAGATCGAGCACCGCATCGCCCGGCCCCGGCGCGAGCAGCTGCACCGCACGGGACACCAGCGCGCGGTTGACCGCGCCGTTGATCTGCACAAAATCGCTCGGCAGAAATTCAAGTTTCAGCTCGAAGTCCGCGAGCGCGTAGTACAGCGGCTCGAGCGGCCCGCCCGGCTCGAGCGGCTCGATGCTCTCCAGGCCGCCCGGCTGCAGATACAGGCGCGCCCCGTAGCGGGTCGCGAACGCGCGCAGCCGCTGCCTGTCGGCCGCCGACGGCGCCGCCAGCACCCGCAGCACCAGCGCGGTGGCGTTGTCCGCCACGGCCACCTCGATCTGCGGCAGCCGCTCGCGGATATCGAGCGAGCCGATGAGCTCGGCGAGCGGCGCGATCCACTCGCCCACCGGCGGACTCAACACATCGCAGTGCTGCAGGTCGGCGACATACGGCGCGTTGCGCTCGCGAAAGCCGACCACGACCTTGCCCTTCTTGGCCACGTATTTCGCGCCGAGCCGCGCGCGGCGCCGATACCCCCACGCCGGACCGGCAAGGGGCTCAAGCCAGCGAGGACACGCCACGCGCGCCAGACGCTCGAGGTTGTCGGTGAGCTCGGTCTGCTTCAGCGCGAGCTGCGCCTCGCTCGAGAGGTGCTGCAGCGCGCACCCGCCGCACACCCCAAAATGCGCACAGCGCGGCGGCACGCGCGCGGCGGCCGGCTCGAGGACCTCGAGCAGCCGGCCTTCATCGTGCTGGCGGTGCCGGCGGGTGCGCACGAAGCGCACCGTCTCGCCGGGCAGCGCGCCCGGGATGAACACCGTTTTGCCCTCGCGCACGATGCCCTCGCCCTCGTGCGTGAGCGCGGCGACGCGGCCGCACTCCTCGAGCGCGGGCTGCGCCTGCGCCCGCAGCGCGGCCGGTCTGCTCATCGGGTCCCTTCCCAGGCCTGCAGAAACTGCGCGAAGTGCGGCTCCTCCCCCGCGCGCAGCAGCGCGCGCACCCGCTCGAACTCGGCCTCGTGCGCGGCGCGGGTCAGCCGCCCGCGCAGCAGCTCAAAGCGCAGATACACCAGATAGGTGTTGAGCACGTCGGTCTCGCAGTAGCGGCGGATGCCGGTGATGTTGCCGGCCTGGTAGGCGTCCCAGACCTGCGCGCCGGAGAAGCCGAGCTTGCCCGGAAAGCCGAGCAGCTGCGCGATGTTCTCGAGCGACACCCGCCCGCGCCCCTGAAAGCCCGACAGCACGTCCATCAGGTCCAGATGCCGCCAGTGGAAGCGGCTGAGATAGTTGTTGTAGCGGAACGCCGGGTCGGACTCCCCGGTCTCCCAGTAGCGGCCCGCCTGCACCCCGGCGGCGAGCGCCCGATAGGTGAGCACCGGCAGGTCGAACCCCGAGCCGTTCCACGACACCAGCTCCGGGGAGAACCGCTCGATGCCGTCGAAGAAGCGCTCGATGAGCTCGTGCTCGGGAGCCTGCTCATCGCCGAGACTCCACACCTTGAGCGTATCGGCGCGGCGCAGCACGCAGGAGATCGCCACCACCCGGTGCTGCTCGTGGGAGAGAAACTCCCCGCCCGAGTCCTGGCGGCGCAGCGCGAACATGGCTTTGGCGACCGCCTCATCGCTGAGGCCCTCGAGGCCGTAGAGCCGCCGTCCGAGCGCCACGTCCGGGACGGTTTCGATGTCAAACACCAGACAGTTCATATGAATCGGGTCACCCGTTTCGCTGCCGCAGGGATCATTCTGCCCTGAGCAGCACCGCCACCGCCACGATCAGACCGGCCTCATCGGTGAGGGTCACGTGGCCCTCGCCGATGCCGAGCGCGCGCCGCACCTGCTCCCCGCGCTCGGAGTAGACGACTTCGGGCTTGCCGAGGCGGTTCTGCACCACCCCGACGTCGCGGATCCACACCCCGTTGGCGAACCCCGTGCCCATCGCCTTGACGATGGCCTCCTTGGCCGCAAAGCGCATGGCGAGAAATCGCTTCGGCCGCTGCGTGCGCGCGAGCTGCGCGCGCTCCTCGGGCATCAGCAGCCGCTCGATGAACCGCTCCCCGCGGCGCGCGAGCACCCCGTCGATCCGCTCAGCCTTGAGCACATCGATGCCGATCCCGAAGATCATCCGCGCGCAGCTGACATCAGCGCGCGCATCTGCCGCACGGCCGCCGGCAGCCCGTGAAAGAGCGCGCGTGCGACGATGGCATGTCCGATGTTCAGTTCGACGATCTCGGCGATGGCGGCCACCGGCTGCACGTTGTGGTAGTCGAGGCCATGCCCGGCGTGCACTTCGAGGCCGAGCCGCGCCGCCAGGCGCGCGCCGCTCGCGAGCCGATCGAGCTCCCGAGCGCGCTCGGTGCCGCTCGCTTCGGCGTACGCGCCGGTGTGCAGCTCGATCGCCGGCGCCCCGACACGCGCGCTCGCTTCGATCTGCGCCGGGTCCGGATCGATGAACAGTGCTGCCTGCACGCCGCGGGCGCCGAGGCGCTCGAGCGCCGCGCCCACCCGCGCGCTCTGGCCGGCGACATCGAGTCCGCCCTCGGTGGTGAGCTCCTGGCGCTTCTCCGGCACCAGGCAACAGTGCGCCGGGCGCACCTCGCTGGCGATGTCCAGCATCTCGGCCGTGACCGCCATCTCGAGGTTCATCGGGGTCTTCAACAGCGTGCGCAGCGTGCGCACGTCGGCATCCTGGATGTGCCGGCGGTCCTCGCGCAGATGCAGCGTGATGCCGTCGGCCCCGGCCATCTCGGCCTCGAGCGCCGCGTGCACGGGATCCGGATCACGGCCGCGACGGGCCTGACGCAGCGTCGCGATATGGTCGATGTTCACGCCGAGGGCGATAGGGGGATGGGACACAGGGGCCTCCGCGCACAGTGGCGCCCCGAGTGGGGGCTCAGTCGGTCATTTTCCCGTAGGGGCGCGCCGGATGCGACCCCCGCTGCACCGCCCGCGCCACGCGCCGTGTGGTGAGCTCGCGGCCCTCGAGACACTCCGCGAGCGCCGCGGCGAGCAGGATGCGCGCATCGGCACGCGTGCGGGCGGCGGCGAGATCGCCGTGCTCGAGCGCACGCAGCGAGTGGCCCGAGAGCGCCCCGGGCTCATCAGCGGCCACGCGAACGAGGCCCTGTGCGGGTCGGAAGCGATAGAAGCCCTCCGGCTCGATCGGCCGCCCGCTCGCCTGCGCGGCGAGGTCGAGTCCGTAGCCGACGCCGCTCAGCAGCTCAAGCTCGAACCGCCGCAGCGCCGCCTCGATGTCCCCGCCCTCGCGCAGCCGGCCCAGCGCCGCGCCGTAGGCGTCGAACAGCTCCGGGGCCGCATCGTGCCGCAGGGTGAGCTTCAGCAGCAGCTCATTGAGGTAAAAGGCGCTCATCACGCTCGCGGCCGGCAGCGCGGCCGGGACCTCGGCGCACTCCGCACCGGTGAGCTGGCCCGCCTCGCGCCCCAGGGTGAAGGTGAGCAGCAGCCGCTGAAACGGCTGCAGCACCGAGGCCAGGCGGGATTTCGGGCCGCGCACCCCGCGGGCGAACAGCGTCAGGCGCCCCTGCTCGCGCACCAGCACCTCCAGGATCCGCCCGGTCTCGCGGTACGGACGGTGGTGCAGCAGATAGCCCGGCGCCAGCTGGACGCGGCGCGCGTGCGCGCTCATGGCTCCAGGCCCAGATCCTGCAGCGCGCGGGCGCTGTCCGCCCAGTTCTCGCGCACCTTGACCCACAGGCGCAGGTGCAGCCGCCGGCCGAGCAGCGCATTGAGCGTGCGCCGCGCGGAGGTGCCGACACGTTTCAGCCGCTCCCCCTGGGCGCCGATCACGATCGGCTTCTGGCCCTCGCGGTCGACCCAGATGGCCGCATCCACGACCAGCTGCCCGTCCTCTTCGGCCATCCGCTCGATGTCCACGGCGATGCCGTAGGGCACCTCCTGGTTCAGCTCAAGGGTGAGCTTCTCGCGCACCGTCTCGGCAATGCGGAACGCGATGCCCCGGTCCGTGAGCGCATCGCGCTCGAACAGCGGCGGGGACAGCGGCAGCTCGGCGGTGATGGCCGCGAGCAGCGGCTCGAGGCCGTCGGACTTCAGCGCCGAGACCGGCACCAGGGCGAGGAACGGGTGGCGCGCGCCGAGCTCGGCCAGATACGGCAGGAGCCGATCGCGCGGGCGCACCTGATCGACCTTGTTGACCGCCGCGATCGCCGGCCGCCCGGCGCGCGCGACGCGCTCGAGCGCAAGCTCGTCCTCGCTGGTCCACTTCAGCGCCTCGAGCACCAGCACCACCACGTCGGCGTCGGCGAGCGCGGCGGCGGCGGTGCGGTTCATCGCCTTGTTCAGGGCACGCCGCGCATGGCGATGCAGCCCCGGCGTGTCGACGAAGGCGATCTGCGCATCCTCGCGCTGCACCAGCCCCAGGATGCGGTGCCGCGTCGTCTGCGGGCGCGGGGTGACGATGCTGAGCTTGGTGCCGACCAGGGCATTGAGCAGCGTCGATTTGCCCACGTTCGGCCGCCCGACGAGCGCGGCGAACCCGCAGCGCAGCATCGGCGGGGGGGAATCAGCTGTGGCGCTCATCGGCACCCTTCTCGATCATCTCCAGGATACGCTCGGCGGCTTCCTGCTCGGCGCGGCGGCGGCTCGAGCCGCGCCCGCGCGAACTCAGCGCCAGGGCCTCGACCGCACAGCTCACCTCGAAAGTCTGCGCGTGCGGTTCGCCCTCGACGCGCTCGACAGTGTAGAGCGGAAGGGCGAGCGCGCGCGATTGCAGGTGCTCCTGCAGGCGGGTCTTGGGATCCTTCAGCGCCTCCGGCGGCGGCAGCGCCGCCACGCGCGGGGCGAGCAGGCGCAGGATCAGCGCCTCGGCGGCCTCGAGCCCGGCATCGAGGAACATCGCCCCGCAGAGCGCCTCGAAGGCATCGGCAAGAATCGACTGGCGGCGAAAGCCGCCGCTCTTGAGCTCCCCGGAGCCGAGCTGCAGCACCTCCCCGAGGCCGAGCTGCCCGGCCACTTCGGCGAGCGGCTCGGCGCTGACCACCCGGGCGCGCAGCCGGCTCAAGTCCCCCTCGGTCGCCTCGGGAAAGCGCTCGAACAGGTGGCGCGCCACCGCGAGGTTGACCACCGCGTCGCCGAGGAACTCGAGCCGCTCGTTGTTCGGCCCGGCGGCGCTGCGGTGCGTCAGGGCCGCGCGGAACAGCGCCGGATCGCGCGGCGCATAACCGAGCCGCGCGAGCAGCCAGCGCTGCGGCCACTGCCCGTTATCCACTGCCGCTCACGGACACCGTCTTGTCGAAGGCCACCCGCAGCGTGATATCGCCAAAGAGCGGCGCGTAGTCGTAGTAGGCCGCCTGCACCTTCCAGCCGGTCCCGGTGCGCCGGATGATCACGTCCTGCACCGAGGGGTAATTGACGCTGTCGATCTCGAAGTGGCGCGAGATGGCGGTCTGGATGTTGAACACGCTCGCCCCGCCGCCCCGGAACTGCCGCTGCACCTCATCGAGCGTGTGCGACACCTTCATGTAGTTCAGGTACACCGGCGCCAGGCGCATCCCGGCGTACAGGCACACGGCGAACGGTGTCAGCAGCACCAGCCAGCCGATCAGAGTGATCCCGCGTTCTCGCCGCATCGCCACGCCCTCCGCTACTTGATCTTCATGCCGATCCGGCTCCAGATCGGCCCCCCTTTACGGTGGATGTCCCAATTGAACCAGATGTAGGTCGCCTTGCCGACGAGGTTGCGCTCGGGCACGAAGCCCCACACCCGGCTGTCGTCGCTATTGTCCCGATTGTCGCCAATCATGACATAGTTTCGCGGCGGCACGTTCATCTCGACGAGTTTCTGCTCGTAGAGCGGCAGCGCATCCGGCGGTGGCGTGCCGCCGCAGATGTACCCGCGCGCGTCCGAGCGCGGACAGGTCGGCAGCGGGTCGGCGGTGACCTCGAGCGGCACCGGGCACAGCAGCACCTGGTGCACGTGGTTGTCCAGGTCCTCGGTGGCGAGCTGCATGTTGCGGTAGCAGCCGTCGTTGTACAGGCCCGTGACCTTCAGCGGTATCTTCCTGCCGTTGATGATCAGCCGATCGTCGCGCACCACCACGTGGTCCCCCGGCAGGCCCACCACCCGCTTGATGTAGTCCTCGCGCGGATTGAGCGGATAGCGGAACACCGCCACGTCCCCGCGGTGCGGCTCGCCGGTGTCGAGGATCTTGGTGTGCGTGATCGGCAGGCGCAGCCCGTAGGCGAACTTCTCCACCACGATGAAGTCCCCGTCGAGCAGCGTCGGCATCATCGAGTCGGAGGGGATGCGGAACGGCTCGAACAGGAACGAGCGCACCAGCAGCACCGCGAGGGCCACCGGGAAGAAGCTGCGCGCGTAATCGACGGTGGTCGGCTCGGGCTGGGTGGCCGGATCGCGCCCGGCGGCGCGCGCGGCGGCCGTGCGCCGGCGCGAGAGCAGCGCCGCATCGAGCAGCCAGACGATGCCCGTGACCACGCAGATGATGAGCAGCACCGCACTGAAGTTCAGCGCCTCGGCCGCGAAGATGCGCAGCACCACCGCCACCAGCAGCACCGGCAGCGCGCGGTAGCACCAGGCGGCGAGCGCCGGGTCCGGCGCGGGCGAGGCGCCGAGCGCGCGGCGCGGCTTGAACAGCCAGTCATCGATCACGCAGACCAATCCCACCGGGATCGCCAGCCAGGACAGGACGATGATCAGCTGCATCACGATAGACGGCATGGCAACTCCATTGACGAGTTTGGGCACGAATCGGCAGCACCTGACGGCGTGCGCCAGTCCATTGCCCGGAAGCGAGGGAACGCTGGTAGAGGACACCGGACCGCCACGCTACTTGCGGCCGACCTTGAGCACGGCGAGGAACGCCTCCTGGGGAATCTCGACCCGACCGACCTGTTTCATGCGCTTTTTGCCTTCTTTTTGCTTCTCCAGGAGCTTGCGCTTGCGGCTGACGTCGCCGCCGTAGCACTTGGCGAGCACGTTCTTGCGCAGCGCCTTGACCGTGGCGCGCGCGATGACCGCACTGCCGATCGCCGCCTGGACGGCGACCTCGAACATCTGCCGCGGAATGAGCTCCTGCATCTTGTCCACGAGCTCGCGGCCGCGCTGATAGGCGCTGTCGCGGTGCACGATGATCGAGAGCGCATCGACCCGCTCGCCGTTGATCAGGATGTCGAGCTTCACGAGCGGGGCGGGCTGGAAGTGCGAGAACTCGTAATCGAAGGAGGCGTAGCCGCGGCTGACCGACTTCAGCCGGTCGAAGAAATCCAGCACCACCTCGGCGAGCGGCAGCTCGTACTGCAGGGAGACCTGCGTGCCGAGGTACTGCATCTTCTTCTGCGCGCCGCGCTTGTCCGTGCACAGCTTCAGCACCGCCCCGACGTGATCGGGCGGCACCAGGATGTTGGCGATGATGATCGGCTCGCGGATCTGCTCGATCTGGTTCAGGGGCGGCAGCTTCGAGGGGTTGTCGATGTACTCGACTTCCCCGTCGGTGCGCGCCACCTCGTAGACCACCGTCGGGGCGCTGGTGACGAGGTCCAGGTGGTATTCGCGCTCGAGCCGCTCCTGCACGATGTCCATGTGCAGCAGGCCGAGAAAGCCGCAGCGGAAGCCGAAGCCGAGCGCGCCGGAGACCTCCGGCTCGTAGTGCAGCGCCGAGTCATTCAGCCTGAGCTTCGCGAGCGCGTCGCGGAAGCTCTCATAGTCCTCGGAATTGACCGGAAAGAGTCCGGCGAACACCCGCGGCTTGATCTGGCGGAACCCCGGCAGCGCCGTGGGCGCGGGCCGGTTCTCGAGCGTGATGGTGTCGCCCACCGGCGCTCCGTCGATTTCCTTGATGCCGGCGACGATGAAGCCGACATCCCCGGCCGAGAGCCGCTGCTCGACGATGGGCTTTGGCGTGAAGCGCCCCAGCCGATCGACGGTGTGCGCGCGCCCGGTGGACACCACGCGGATCTTCTCTCCGCTCGCCACACTGCCGTTGACGACGCGCACCAGCGAGACAACCCCGACGTAATTGTCGAACCAGGAGTCGATGATCAGCGCCTGCAGGGGCGCCTCGGGGTCCCCGCGCGGGGCCGGAATGCGCCGGATCAGCGCCTCGAGCAGCGCCCCGACGCCCTCGCCGGTCTTGGCGCTCACGCGCAGCGCATCGCGCGCCTCGATGCCGATGATCTCCTCGATCTCGCGCATCACCCGCTCGGGATCCGCCGACGGCAGGTCGATCTTGTTGATGACCGGCACGACTTCCAGGCCCTGCTCGATCGCGGTGTAGCAGTTCGCAACGCTCTGCGCCTCGACGCCCTGGGAGGCATCGACCACCAGCAGCGCCCCGTCGCAGGCGGCAAGTGAGCGGGACACCTCGTAGGAGAAATCGACGTGCCCGGGCGTGTCGATCATGTTCAGCTGGTAGCGCTGCCCGTCCTGCGCGTCGTAATAGAGCGTGACGCTCTGCGCCTTGATGGTGATGCCCCGCTCGCGCTCGAGGTCCATCGAATCGAGCACCTGGGACTGCATCTCGCGCTCTTCCAGGCCGCGGCAGAGCTGAATGAACCGATCGGCCAGCGTGGACTTGCCGTGATCGACGTGAGCGATGATGCAAAAATTACGTATGAGCCGCATGAATCCGGGCCGCGTTTTCTGCCGCGCCAGATTGTCAGCGGCGGGCGGATTATACCTGCTGATTGGCGCTGATTAAGCTCTACTTGCGCCCGTTCGCGCCGCCCGGGGCGCGCCGCCGCTCAGGCGCCCGCAAGCCGCTTCTGCAGGGCGGCGCCGTCGAAGCGGAACCGGCACACCATCGCCCCATCGAGCAGCAGCACCGGCACCTGCAGCCCGTAGCGGCGCTGCAGCTCGGCATCGCTGTCGACGTCGAGCTGCTCGAGCGGCGGCAGGCTGGCCTGCTCGCCGAACGCGCGCAGCGCCGCGAGCATCTCGTCGCAGAGCAGGCAGTCGCGGCGGTAGATCAGCGTCAGGCCGGCCCCGCTCATGGCGGCGGCACCGCATGGGCGAACGGACCGCCCGGCAGCGCCGAGTACGAGGCGCGCCGGGCCCGCACCGACACGGCAATGGAGCGCACGGTGCGCGCCGGCGCCTCGCCCACCGCGGTGACGCGGTGGCCGTCGACGAACGTCGAGAACACGTAGGAGGCGCCCATGTGCGCCGATTCTACCGCCGGAGGATGCGCGTGTGCGTGCGCCGGGCGCGCCACGAACACCGACACCGACGCCAGGCCGTCCGTGTACACGAGGTGCTCGACCGGCCCGATGGCCCCCGGCATGCTCTGCGCCACGTGCGTGGCCATGTGAAAGCCCGGCGGCAGCCACAGCGCGTGCCACACCAGGCCGCTGTTTTTCTGCGCCGGCGGGCTCTGGGTGCGCAGCCAGCGGTAGCCGGCCGTCGAGAGGTGCGGCTGGAAGGCCGAATTGGGGATGTTCCGGTCGATCCTGAGGGTGGCGAAGACGATCTGCTCGATGACCCGCCCGCCGTGGCGGGCGTCCCACAGCTGGATCTTCAGCGGCATCCCGGCCCGGTCGATCCACAGCCGGTACCCGTAGCGGTACTGATCGCGCGGCATGACGGTGATCAGGCGCGTGAGGTGCTGATCGATGCGCTCCTGCGCCCCTTCGTGCAGCGCATAGAAGCGCGTGGTCTCCTTGTTGAGGATCGGGACGGTGCCGATGAGCGAGCGCTTGGAGGGGATGTGCTCGACCAGCACCTCGCGCTTGTCCGGCAGGTAGCAGGTCAGATCCGAGCCGGTGCGGATAAACTCCCGGCCGGAGCCGTCGAGGGACACGAGCCGCTCGGAGACCACCCCGTTCTTCAGGCGATGGATGATCCGCAGCATCTGCACCCGTCCGCCGTCCCAATGGGCGAAGGTGCCTTCGTAATCAAGAGTGGTGAGCGCGTGGTTCATGCGCTCGAGCCACTGCGCCGGCTGGCCGGCGAGCGCGACGGCGCCGCCGAACACCCACAGCACCGCCCAGGCGCCGAGCCGCTCGCTAGTGCGGATGGCGCGTCGCATGGCCATGCCCGGCGGCACGCCGATGGGACGGGGCCGGCGCACTCAGGGAGCCCGCCTCACTGACCATCAGCGAGGACAACAGACTCCCGCCGCTGATCGGCCAGGAGTAGGCGCTGTGCGCCACGACATAATCGGCCAGCTGGGTCGGCGGCATCGGCGTCACGGGCTGCGCGGATGCCGGCGGCACGACATAACTGTCGCTCGCGCCGCCCGCACCGCCCTGCGCCGCGGCCGCGGGGGCGGCCACGCTGGCAACGCTCATCACCGCAGCGCCCGAGGGCGCCAGGGCGTGCGCGCGCAGCCACAGGATCGACAGGGCCGCGACGCCCGCCGCCACCCCCGCCCCGGAGACCATGCGCATCCACGGGGAGACCGACCACCGCGCCGCACCGCTTCCCGAGGCGAGCAGCGGCTCGTGGGTCAGGGCGGCATTGACGCGTCCGGCGAGCGAGCTCTGCAGCACCACGCCGCGTTCGGCGCGGATCACCGCGCCGATGAGCGCGTAGCGGCCCCAGCGCGCCTTGAGCCCCTCGTCGCGCGAGAGGCGCCGGGCGAGCAGCTCGCATTCGGCGGCCGGCAGCTCGTCATCGAACATGGCGGAAAGCTGACTGTCGAGTTCCTCGTTCATCCGAGTTCCTCCGTACGGCCGAGTCCCCCTTCGAACACCTCGCGCAGCTGGCGGTCGATCGCCTCGCGCGCCCGAAAAATGCGCGACCGGACGGTGCCGACCGGGCAGCCCATGGTGGCCGCGATCTGCTCGTAGGACAGCCCCTCGAGCTCGCGCAACACGATCGCGGTGCGCAGATCCTCCGGCAACTGCTCGATTGCGCCGTTGACGGTCTGGCGGATCTCGTCGGTGAGCACCAGCCCCTCAGGGGTCTCGGAATCCTTCAGTCGGCCTTGCATATCGTAGGACTCATCGATGCTGTCACGGTCGAAGTCGTAGTCGACGGGACTACGGTCACGGGAAACCACCGCGTTCTTGGCGGTATTGATGGCGATGCGGTACAGCCAGGTGTAAAAGGCGCTGTCGCCGCGAAACTGCGGCAGTGCGCGGTAGGCCTTGATGAAGGCCTCCTGGGCGATATCCTCGGCCTCGGCCGGATTACGGACATAGCGCGTCACCAGCTTGACCAACTTGTGCTGGTACTTCAGCACCAGCACGTCGAAAGCGCCCTTATCGCCTCGTTGTACCCGGCGAACCAGGCTCAAATCGCTGACATCGGCGCTCATTGCGCGCCCTCTGCTCCTGAATAAGGAAGGCCGCTCGCGCCGCGACCTGAATAGACCCTGAATCTTTGGATAAGTTCAGATGTCCTCACTTTCTTCCCGCATCCTGATCCGGGAATCTGACCCTGATCATGCCCGAGGGGGCAACGCCGCGCCACCGGTGTCCCGGATCCGCCCGGCGAGCGCCGCCAGCTGCGGATCGGCGGGCACCGCCCCCGCGAGCAGATAGCCGGCGAGCTGCGGGTCGGGCAGCTCGAGCAGGCGGGCCAGAACGGCCCGCTCCGCGGGGCTCGCCCCGGGCAGCGCGGCCGCCGCGTAGCGCTCGAGCAACACGTCGAGCTCCTTCAGACCCCGCCGGCAGCGCCACAACAACCGCCGTCCCTCGGCATCGAGCACGGCCGGCATCGCCGTCAGCTTTGCCGCTGCACGAGCATCTTCTTGATCTCGGCAATGGCCTTGGCGGGGTTGAGGTCCTTCGGACACACGTCCGTGCAGTTCATGATGGTGTGGCAGCGATACAGCTTGAACGGATCCTCGAGCGCATCGAGCCGCTCGCCGGTCGCCTCGTCGCGGCTGTCGATGATCCAGCGGTAGGCCGCGAGCAGCGCCGCGGGCCCGAGGTACCGGTCGCTGTTCCACCAGTAGCTCGGGCAGGCCGTCGAGCAGCACGCGCACAGGATGCACGCGGCCGGCCGATCGATCTTCTCCTGATCCTCCTTCGACTGCAGCCGCTCGCTGTCGGGCGGCGCCGGCGTGTCCGCCACGAGCCACGGTTTGACCGAAGCGTACTGGGCGTAGAACTGGGTGAGGTCCGGCACCAGATCCTTCACCACCGGCATGTGCGGCAGCGGATAGATGCGGATCTCGCGCCCCAGATCCTGCAGGGAGGTCGTGCAGGCGAGACGATTGACCCCGTCGATGTTCATCGCGCACGAGCCGCAGATGCCCTCGCGGCACGAGCGGCGGAAGGTGAGCGACGCATCGACGCTGCCTTTGATGCGGATCAGCGCATCGAGCACCATCGGGCCGCAGTCGGCGAGGTCGAGCTCGAAGGTGTCCACGCGCGGGTTCTCGCCCGAGGACGGGTCGAAGCGGTAGATGCGAAACGTGCGCACCTCGCGCGCCCCGTCCGGCGCCTTGTGGGTGACGCCGGTGCGGATGCGCGAGTTGGGAGGCAGTCGGAACTCAGCCATCGGAAACCCTTGCTCAGTAAGTCCGCGCCTTCGGCGGGATGCTCTCGACCTCGTCGGTGAGCGTGTTCAGGTGTACGGGCCGGTACTCGAAGCGCACCCGGCCCGGCCCCTCGACCGTCACCAGCGTGTGCTTCATCCAGTTCACATCGTCGCGGTTGGGGTAGTCCTCGCGCGCATGCGCGCCGCGGCTCTCGGTGCGATTGCCCGCCGAGTGGATGGTCGCGGTGGCCTGCATGAGCAGGTTCTCCAGCTCCATCGTCTCGATCAGGTCGGTGTTCCACACCAGCGAGCGGTCCGTGACGTGCACGTCGGCGAAGGACTCGTAGGTCTGCGCGAGCTTGCGCGCGCCCTCGGCGAGGGACTCCCCGGTGCGAAACACCGCCGCGTCGATCTGCATGGTCTTTTGCATCTCCAGGCGGATCTCGGCGGTCGGCCGCGAGCCCTGCGCGTTGCGCAGGCGGTCGAGGCGCGAGAGCGCCAGGTCGGCGGAGTCCTTCGGCAGCGGCGCATGGCGCGCGCCGGGCTTGACCACCTCGGCGCAGCGCCGCGCGGCCTGGCGACCGAACACCACGAGGTCGAGCAGCGAGTTCGATCCCAGGCGGTTCGCGCCGTGCACCGACACGCACGCCGCCTCGCCGACCGCCATCAGCCCCGGCACGACGCTGTCGGGATTGCCGTCGCGCGGCCGGACGACCTCGCCGTGGTAGTTGCAGGGGATGCCGCCCATGTTGTAGTGCACCGTCGGCTGCACCGGAATCGGCTGGCGCGTCACATCGACGCCGGCGAAGATGCGCGAGGTCTCGGCGATGCCCGGCAGACGCTCGTGGATCACCTCGGGCCCGAGGTGCTCGAGGTGCAGATGAATGTGATCGTGCTCGGGCCCGACGCCGCGGCCCTCGCGGATCTCGATCGTCATCGCGCGGCTGACCACATCGCGCGAGGCGAGATCCTTGGCGTTCGGGGCGTAGCGCTCCATGAAGCGCTCGCCCTTGGCGTTGGTGAGATAGCCGCCCTCCCCGCGCACCCCTTCGGTGATCAGGCAGCCGGCGCGGTAGATGCCGGTCGGGTGGAACTGCACGAACTCCATGTCCTGCAGCGGCAGCCCGGCACGCAGCACCATGGCGTTGCCGTCCCCGGTGCACGAGTGCGCCGAGGTGCACGAGAAATACGCCCGCCCGTACCCGCCGGTGGCGAGGATGGTCATGTGCGCGCGGAAGCGGTGCAGCTTCCCCTCGGTCATGTCGAGCGCGATGACCCCGCGGCACTGCCCGTTGTCCATGATCAGGTCGATGGCGAAGAACTCCACGAAGAACGTCGCGGAGCGGCGGATCGACTGCTGGTAGAGCGTGTGCAGCAGCGCGTGCCCGGTGCGGTCGGCGGCCGCGCAGGTGCGCTGCGCGGTGCCCTTGCCGAAGTGCGTGGTCATCCCGCCGAAGGGGCGCTGATAGATCCGACCCGCATCGGTGCGCGAGAACGGCACGCCGTAGTGCTCGAGCTCGATCACCGCCGCGGGCGCCTCCTTGCACATCAGCTCGATGGCGTCCTGATCGCCGAGCCAGTCCGAACCCTTCACGGTGTCGTACATGTGCCAGCGCCAGTCGTCCTCGCCCATGTTGCCGAGCGCGGCGCTGATGCCGCCCTGGGCCGCAACGGTATGGCTGCGCGTCGGGAACAGCTTGCTGATGCAGGCCGTCGAGAGGCCCGCCTCGGCGAGCCCGAGCGTGGCCCGCAGCCCCGAGCCGCCCGCCCCGACGACGATCACGTCGTAGGTATGGTCGATGAATTCGTATGCGCTCATGCGGCGCCTCCCAACGCCACTTTAAGGACCGCGAACACGCCGGCGGCGGCGGCGAGCACGTGCAGATAGGTCACGAGCGCGAGCAGCACGGTGCGCAGGCCGCGGCTGCCCACGTAGTCCTCGATCACCACCCGCACGCCGAGCTGCGAATGCCAGGCGGCGCTCACCACGAACAGTGCCAGCAGCACCGCCGTCCAGTCCTGGCGCAGCCAGGCGCACACCGTCGCGTAATCGAGCGCGGGCAGCGACAGCAGCGACACGAGCAGCCAGATCGCCAGCGGCACCAGCGCCACGGCCGTCATGCGCTGCATCAGCCAGTGATGCACGCCTTCCTTGGCCGCGCCGCGGCCGAGCGCCTGCCCGAGCGGACTGCGCAGGCTCATGATGCGTGCCCCCGGCCGAGCAGCCACAGGGCGAGCCCGACGAACAGCACGGCGCTCGCGCCGAGCACCAGGTAGGCGCTGGCGCGCGAGTGCGCGCGCTCCATGGCCCGCCCGGTATCCCACACCAGATGGCGCAGGCCCGCGCACAGGTGGTAGGAGAACACCGCAAGCAGCGCCAGCCAGAGAATCTTGAACACGCCGAGCCCGAGCAGCGCCGCGGCGTGCGCGTACGCGGCGGGCCCGGCCGCAAGCGCCATCAGCCAGTACACGAGCACGATCAGCCCGAGGGAGAGCACCAGCCCGCTGATGCGGTGCAGGCCTGAGGTGAGGAGCGTGTAGCGGTGCACCCGGTACACGGACAGATGAGGCGAAGTGGGACGTGCAGCCATAAGTGCTCGGAGGTCAAAAATCGATACAGCGGCCGTTGCGCTCCCAATCGCCAAAGCGCGTCGGCTCCGGCCCTGCGGGGCCACCGATTTCGCGCGGGACGCTCTTGGGGGGTTCCGGGGCGGCGCTCGCCTCCCTGCCGGAGCTCGCGCCGGCTGGGGATGCGGACGGCGGTTGGGCGTTCTTCGAATCGTCCTGCATGCGCAACAATTTTGCCAGAATCGCGCTGTTCCCGCCATGGCACAGCCTGTACCCATATCAGTCTAAGATATCGTCATATGAATGACGAACTGCACTGTACCGCGCTCGAGGATCTGGGCGTGCTGCGCATCGGCGGGGCTGATGCGCTGCGCTTCCTGCAGGGACAGCTGTCGAACGACATGACGCGCCTCGGCCCCGAGCGCGCGCTGCTCGCCGGCTTGCACACTCCCCAGGGCCGCACCGTCGCGCTGCTGCGCCTGGTGCTGCGCTCGGACAACGAGCTGCTCGCGCTGCTGCCGCGCGAGCTCGCCGCGCCGGTCAGCCAACGGCTCGCGAAGTACGTCCTGCGCGCCAAGGTCAGCCTCGCCGATGTCTCGGATGAGTGGCGCGTCAGCGCGCTCGCCGCGCGCGCCGAGCTCGAGCACGGCGAGTCCGCGGGCGTCTTCGCGCATCAGCTGCCGCCGCCGCACACCGGCGCACAGCGGCGGCTCGGCGATCGGCTCTACCTCACCGTCAGCGAGCAGCCGGTCCGCTGGCTCGAGATCGCCGCGCGCGCAAGCGAGCCGCACGCCGCTCACGCCGCGGCGCGCGAGGCCTGGCGGCTGCTCGATGTGCGCGCCGCAATGCCGCAGGTCTACGCGGCCACCTCCGAGCAGTTCGTCGCCCAGATGTTGAATCTCGATGTGCTCGGGGCCATCGCCTTCGACAAGGGCTGCTACACCGGCCAGGAAGTCATCGCGCGGGCGCATTACCGCGGCCGCGTCAAACGCCGCGCGCAGCGCTTCCTTACGCGCGCTCCGCTCGCACTGGCGCCCGGAGACAGCGGCGTGTTGCCCGATGGGCGCGCCTTCAACGTGGTGGAGGCGGCGCGCCGGGCCGACGGCCGCTGCGAGTTTCTCGCGGTCGCGCCGCTCGCGGGCGCCGAGAGCGGCGCTGCGGGCGATGCGCCCTCGGTGCAGGCCGAGCCGCTCGAGATGCCCTACGCGCTGCCGGAGTGAGGCCGCCCGCCCCTACAGATCGATCAGCTCGACCTCGTCCGTGCGGATCGGCCGCTCGAGAAAGCGCGCGCCGATGCGGGCGAAGCGCTCCGGCGCATCGGTCGCGAGCAGCCGCAGGCCGCCCTGCCCGCCGAGGCACGCCAGCCCCGCCTGCGCGAGCGTCACGCGCACGTGCCGCGCGGTGGTCTCGGCCGAGTCCACGATGCGCACCTCGGGGCCGACCGTGGCGCGGATGGCTCCCGCGAGCATCGGGAAATGCGTGCAGCCCAACACCAGCGTGTCCGCCGCGGGCGTCGCGCCGGCCGGCGTGAACAGCGCATCGAGATAGTGGTGCGCGATCGCCTCGGCGATGGGCCCGTCGGTCAGCCCCTCCTCGGCCAGCGCGACGAACAGTGGCGCCGGCAGCGCGCGCACCTCGGCCTGCGCACGGCGCTGCAGGATCGCCTGCTGATAGGCCCCGCCGCGCACCGTGCCCTCGGTGGCGATGACCGCGATGCGCCCCGAGGGCGAGGCGGCGCAGGCGGCCTCGGCGCCCGGCTCGATCACCCCGATCACCGGCACCGGAGCGAGGTGCGCGCGCACCGCCGGCAGGCTCACCGCCGAGGCGGTGTTGCAGGCGACCACCAGGCACTTGATGCCGCAAGCGCTGAGCGCCTCGGCGGCCTGCAGCGCATAGCGCGCGACGGTGGCGGGACTCTTGGTGCCGTACGGCAGCCGTGCCGTATCGCCGAGATATACGAACTGCTCGGCCGGCAGCTCGCGCATCAGCGCCTTGAGCACCGTCAGACCCCCGACGCCGGAATCGAACACCCCGATCATGCGCTGCGCAGAGAATCGAGCGAGGTCCGCCGAGGCACGCCGCCTCGAGGCGGGCGCGCCGGGGCGCCTGGCGGCACGGTCACACGCTCTCCGGACGCAGGTGCGGGAAGAGGATGACGTCGCGGATCGAAGGGGAATCCGTGAAGAACATCACCAGCCGATCGATGCCGACGCCGAGCCCGGCCGTCGGCGGCATGCCGTACTCGAGGGCGCGCACATAGTCGGCGTCGTAGAACATCGCCTCCTCGTCGCCGCGGTCCTTGCGCGCGACCTGGGCGCGAAAGCGCGCGGCCTGGTCCTCCGGGTCGTTGAGCTCGGAGAACCCGTTGGCGAGCTCGCGTCCGGCGATGAACAGCTCGAATCGGTCGGTGAGGAACGGATCCTGCTCGTTGGCGCGCGAGAGCGGGGAGACCTCCGCCGGATACGCGCACACGAAGGTCGGATCGAACAGGGTGTGCTCGGCGGTCTTCTCGAAGATCTCGATCTGCAGCTTGCCCGGCCCGTCGTGCGGCTGCACCGGGATGCCGAGCCGCTCGCACACGCGGCGCAGATAGCCCGGCTCGCGCAGCGAGGCGCGCTCGAGCTCGGGGTTGTGCTCGAGGATCGCCTCCTCCACCGTCACGCGCCGGAAGGGCTTGGCGAGATCGTAGCGGCGCCCCTGATAGGTCAGCTGCTCGCTGCCGTGCAGGCTCTGCGCCAGCCCCCGGATCGCCTTCTCGATCCAGTCCATGAGGTCGCGGTAGTCGGCGTACGCCAGATACAGCTCCAGCATGGTGAACTCGGGGTTGTGCTGGGTCGAGAGCCCCTCGTTGCGGAAATTGCGGTTGATCTCGTAGACGCGCTCGAGCCCGCCGACCACCAGGCGCTTCAGGTACAGCTCCGGGGCGATGCGCAGGTACATGTCCATGTCGAGCGCGTTGTGGTGCGTGACGAACGGCCGGGCGCTCGCCCCGCCGGGGATCGGCTGCATCATCGGCGTCTCGACCTCGATGAAATCGAGCGCATCGAGAAAGTCGCGCAGGTAGCGCACGATGCGCGCCCGCGCGCGGAACACGCTGCGGCTGGTCTCATTGACGATCAGATCGACGTAGCGCTGCCGGTAGCGCGTCTCGACGTCGGCGAGCCCATGCCACTTGTCGGGCAGCGGCCGCAGCGACTTCACCAGCAGCCGCAGCCGCTCGACGCGCACCGAGAGCTCCCCGGTCTTGGTGCGGAACAGCACCCCGCTCGCCCCGACGATGTCCCCGACGTCCCAGCCCTTGAACGCCTCGTAGAGCTCCTCGCCGAGCGCTCCTTTCTGCAGGAACAGCTGGATCTGCCCGGTGCGGTCGGCGATGTTGGCGAAGCTCGCCTTGCCCATCACCCGCTTCAGCAGCATCCGCCCGCCGACGGTCACGTGCGTCGGGTTGGCCTCGAGCCACTCCGCGCTGCGCTCCCCGAAGGCGTCCTGCAGCTGCCCGGCGAGCGCATCGCGGCGAAAATCGTTCGGATAGGCCGCCCCGCGCGCGCGCAGCGCGGCGAGCTTGGCGCGCCGCTCGGCGATCAGCTTGTTCTCGTCGATGCGCTCGGCGCCGCCGCGTTCCGCGTGAGTGTCTGTCATAACCTGCCTACAGCCCCGCCTTGAGCGAGGCTTCCAAGAACTGATCGAGATCCCCGTCGAGCACCGCGGTGGTATTGCCCACCTCCACCCCCGTGCGCAGATCCTTGATGCGCGACTGATCGAGCACGTAGGAGCGTATCTGATTGCCCCAGCTGACGTCGGACTTGGAGTCCTCGAGCACCTTGGCGGCGGCGTTGCGCTTGTTCACCTCGAGCTCGTACAGCTTCGCCTTCAGCATCTTCATGGCCGTCGAGCGGTTCTTGTGCTGGCTGCGCTCGTTCTGGCAGGCGACCACGATGCCGGTGGGGATGTGCGTGATGCGCACGGCCGATTCGGTCTTGTTGACGTGCTGGCCGCCCGCGCCCGAGGAGCGGTACACGTCGGTCTTCAGGTCCGCCGGGTTGATGTCGATCGCGATGTCCTCATCGACCTCAGGCGACACGAACACCGAGGCGAACGAGGTGTGGCGGCGGTTGCCCGAGTCGAACGGCGACTTGCGCACCAGGCGGTGCACGCCGGTCTCGGTGCGCAGCCACCCGTAGGCGAACTCGCCCTTCACCTCGATGGTGGCGCTCTTCACGCCCGCGACCTCTCCCGGGTTCGAATCGATCACCTCGCAAGCGAAGCCGCGCGCGGCGCCCCAGCGCAGGTACATCCTGAGCAGCATCTGCGCCCAGTCCTGCGCCTCGGTCCCGCCCGCGCCGGCCTGAATGTCCAGGTACGCGCTGTGCGAGTCCATCTCGCCGCGGAACATGCGCTTTAACTCGAGCCGGCGCACCGCCGCCTCGAGCTGCCCGGCCTCCCGGCCGATCTCCGCCGCCGTGGCCGCGTCGTTCTCGCTCTCGGCGAGCGCCAGCAGCTCCGCCGCGTCGCGCAGGCCGGCATCGACCTGCTCGATCGCCTGCAGCTGCCCGCTCAGGCGGGCGCGTTCACGACCGAGCTGCTGCGCCCGCTCCGGCTGCGACCAGACGCCCGGATCCTCCAGCTCGCGCGCGACTTCCTCCAAACGCTCTTTCTTGAGATCGTACTCAAAGAAACCCCCGTAGGGAGCTCATGCGCTCCTCGAGGTCTTTGAGCTGGCGTTTGAGGGGATTGAGTTCCATCGTGCGGTGCCGTCCGGGTGAAATACGCGACTGAGCGGGTCATGCTAACGGCCCGCAGGGGGAATTTCCAGCCTCAGGCCGGCCCCGGCGCGCTTCACGCATCGCCGGATGCGCGCGCGAGCAGCCGCAGCAGCTGCGCCCTGCTGTTGATGCCGAGCTTGCGGTAGGACAGGCGCACGATGTTGCGCACCGTGCCCGGCGCGAGCGCGCAGCGGCGCGCGATGGCCCGGCAGTCGCTGCCCGCGGCGTGCAGCTGCATCACCTGGTACTCGCGCCGCGTGAGCCGCTCGCGCACCGGCACGCTGTGGATGCTGAGCACGAGCGAATCGGAGAACCGGCGCGCGCGCAGCGTCTCGCCGCGGCCCGCGAGCGGCACCGCCTCCTCGCGCAGCACCCGCCCGAGCAGCGGCGGCGGCAGGCGCAGCCCGCTCCACTGCGGCCAGGTGGCGCCGATCGCCTCGCTCACCAGCCGCCCGCAGTGCAGCACCGTGCCGTCCGGCAGGGTGAGCGCGCGATGCGGACCGGGGGCGATCAGCGGCTCGCTCGAGGCGCGGCGCAGACACAGCGCCCGGTTCACCGCCCGGGACTCCGCCAGGTGCGGCATCAGCAGCCGCAGCGCCGCACGCTCGCCCGCCTCGAACGGCGCATCGCTCTGCGGGCGGTGCAGCGAGAGCCACTGCCCGCCGGGCAGGCCGCACGCGGTCGTGGCGATGAGCAGCTGCCGCTCGATGCGCCACCGGCGCACCTGCGCGAGCGCGGCCTGGCCGGCCGGCCGCGCGTAGAGCTCCGCGGCCTCGAACACGTGCGCGCAGCCGGGGGCCGCTGCGGTCACTTCGAGCGCATCCGGATGTTGCCGCATGAGAGCGATGAGCTCCTCGAGCGCCGCGAGCGGCATGCGGTAGGCGTGCATGCGGTGCACCTGCAGCTGCCCGGCGTGCAGCTGGCCGGTGAGCCACAGCGCCGCCTCGAAGCGCAGATGCTCCCCGAGCGCCGCGAGCGCCAGGTCCTGGAAGCGCTCCGTCTCGGCCTGCTGCGCGATGCGGTACAGCCGCTGCGCGAAATCCAGAATGGCTTCCATGATCGACACACCCCGCCCGGCGCAGGCGGCGCCGGCCCGCCCCGCGCCCGAGCGGCGGCGATGCCGGCTGCCCGCGTGTTGTTCCAGTGATGACGCCGTTTGCGCGCCGGATCAGACGTTGATCCGGCGCGCCACCCAAGCAGGATTGAGCGCGATCATGACGCTCCGTGCCGCGAGCCGCGACGGCGTTGCAGTGATGAGCTCATGCGAGCGCGCAATCAGGTGCGTTGCGCCACGCGGTGCCCGCCGCTCGCGCACGCCTCGAGCGCCCGTTCCGTGCGCGGCCTCGGCCCCGCCCGTCTCCTGCAACACAACATCGCGCCG
The DNA here is from genome assembly GCA_021792555.1 of Pseudomonadota bacterium. GTDB lineage: Bacteria > Pseudomonadota > Gammaproteobacteria > Steroidobacterales > Steroidobacteraceae > 13-2-20CM-66-19. The sequence goes on along the minus strand of JAJYUL010000010.1, from coordinate 56,759 downwards.
CCGACCGGGGTCGTGCCACGCCCATCCCTCGCCGCGCGTCCCGCGGGGGATGCGGCGGCGGGCACGCGCCGCCAGCGCGGCCGCGCGCACTCCATGACAAGTGACGCGGCACAGGCCGGGAAGGGAACCGCTCAGGGGGGCAGGACGTGATCGACCAGCAGCTGCAGCCGCCGCTCCCCCTGATACTCGTTGATGTCCAGGCGGTACACCAGGCGCTGCTCGCCCTGCGGCAGCGGCGCATCGGCCTGCGGATCGCGGAAATTGAACGCAATGGCGTCGAAGGCGCGGTTGCGCGGGCCCTGCACCCACATCTTCACGTGCCGCTCCCCGACCACGCGGGCATTGCGCACCGTGAACAGCCCATCGAAGCTCGGCTCGGGAAACCCCTGGCCCCAGGGCCCGCCCGAGCGCAGCGCCTCGGCGGTCTCGAGCGCGATCTGCTGCACATCGAGCTCCCCGTCGGTCTCGATCGCATCGGCGAGCGCGCCGCGCTGCGGCCAGCGCGCCACCTGCGCATCGAGGAGCGCGGCGAACTCATCGAGCCGCGCGCGCGGCAGCGACAGGCCCGCGGCCATCGCATGCCCGCCGAAGCGGCCGATCAGTCCCGGATGGCTGGCATCGAGCTGGGCCAGCACGTCGCGGATGTGGACGCCGGGGACCGAGCGCGCCGAGCCGCGCAACTCCCCGTCGCTCGCCACCGCGAAGGCGATCACGGGCCGGCGCACGCGCTCCTTCACCCGGCTCGCCACCAGCCCGACCACGCCCTGATGCCAGCTCTCGTCGAACAGGCACACGGCGCTGCGCTCGCGCGCGCGCGTGCGCGCCTCATCGAGCCCCCGCACCGCCGCGAGCGCCTCGGTCTGCATGCGCGATTCGATCTCGCGCCGCTCGCGGTTGAGCGCATCGAGCCGCGCGGCGAGCCCCGCGGCGGCATCCGCCTCGGCGAGCAGGCACTGGATGCCGATCGACATGTCATCGAGCCGTCCGGCGGCGTTCAGCCGCGGCGCGACCGCGAACGCCAGGTCCGCGCTGGTCAGACGCGTGCTCGGGCGCGACGCGGCCTCGAGCAGCGCGCGGATCCCGGGGACGCAGCGTCCGGCGCGGATGCGCTTCAAGCCCTGCTCGACGAGCACCCGGTTGTTCTGATCGAGCGGCACCAGATCGGCCACCGTGCCGAGGGCGACCAGATCGAGCCACTCGGCCACCCCCGGCCGCTGTGCCCCGCCGAGACCGGCCGCCTCGAGCCGCCGGCGCAGCGCTGCCAGCACGTAGAAGGCCACCCCCACCCCGGCGAGCGAACGGCTCGCGAAGCGGCTGCCCGGCAGGTTGGGATTGACGATGACGCGCGCGGCGGGCAGCTCGCTGCCGGGCAGGTGATGGTCGGTGACCAGCACCTCGATGCCGAGCGCGCGCGCCTCGGCGACGCCGGCGAGGCTCGCGATGCCGTTGTCCACCGTGACGATCAGGCTCGGCGCGCGCTCGGCGGCGACGCGCACGATCTCAGGGGTCAGGCCGTAGCCGAACTCGAAGCGGTTCGGCACCAGAAAATCCGCCTCGAAGCCCCAGGCGCGCAGCGCGCGCAGCATCAGCGCGGTGCTGGTCGCCCCGTCGGCATCGAAGTCCCCGACCACCAGGATGCGCCCGCCGTCGCGCTGGGCGAGCAGCAGCTCGGCCGCCGCCTCCACCGACTCGAGCGTGCCGACGGGCGTGAGGTGCTCGAGCGAGGTATCGAGCTCCTCGGCGCTGCTGACCCCGCGCGCGCGGTACACGCGCTCGAGCACCGGATGCAGTCCGGCGCCGAGCGGGCCCGCATCGCTCCGGCTCGGGCGGCGCACCACGCGCAGCATCATGTGAGCGCCCCCAGCCCCGCGCGGCCGCGCCGCCAGCGCCGCCAGCGATCGCGCGCCCGCAGGCACCAGGCCCGCCCGTTGGCGAGCAGCCAGAGCCGATCGAGCCGCCCGTCGAGCAGGGCCGCCACGGCCGGCGCGATCCAGCGGCGGTCGAGGTCCGCCACCGCCGCGAGCAGATCGAAGTCCCCCTCGCGCCGCAGCGCCTCGCTCACCTCGAGCACCTGCAGCGCGCGCCCGATCGGCGCGCCGGGGGCATACGGCCACTGCGGCGGCGCCTGCCGGCACTCGCTGCCCGCCAGGTGCGCCAGGCCCGCCAGATACCCCTCGGCGCCGTGGATGGCGCCGCGCGCCGCAGCGCCGGGCAGGCGCGTGGCCGGCGGCGCCCCGCCGCCCCAGATCCACAGCGTCGAGACCGGCGGCTCGCCGCGCGCGGCCCGCTCGGCATTGAGCGGATGGTCGTGCAGCCACATCTCGAGCTCCGCGCCGAGGCGCCGCAGGGCGGGCGCGCCGGGGCCGCTCGGCAGGCATTCGGCGAGCGTGCGCGCCGGCAGGCGCGCCGGCTCGCAGGTCTCGACCGGCTCGGCCCCGGGCGCCCCGAGCACGAACCCGCCGCACTGCAGCGCCGCGAGGCTCCATCCGGAGCCGGCGTAGAGCGCGTTGAACTGCTCGGCGAGCCGCTCGCGCTCCGCCCGAGCGAGGCGCAGCCGTCCGCGCCGCTCCAGGTGCACCCGGCCGACCCCTTCGGTCAGGTGCAGCGGCTCGGCGAGCCACACGCTCTGAGCGGCGGGCGGAGCGGGCAGCGCGGCGGCCGCCACGCTCGCCGGCGGCAGAGCGGCATAGCGCTCGAGCCCGAGCCAGCGCGCCGCCCACTCGCGCCAGGAGCGCTCGAGCGGCTCGCGGCGCGCAAAGCGCGTCAGCGGCCCGATGCCCTCGAGCGCGGCCCCGCCGGGCCGGGGGGCCGGCGAGGCCGCGTCGGGGTCCAGATACAGATCCGCAATGACGATGACGAGTTCGCTCACGGGCGCTATCGTACCGTCATGCGATTCACCTTAGAGAGCGCAACGCAGATCAATACGGTCCGGGCCTACTCGCCGCAGGAGCTGCGCGTCGGGCAGACGGTGGTGCGCGCCAGCTGCATCATCACCGCCGAGCGGCTGATCACCGAGTGGGCGCCGGTGCGCTTCGAGGCGCTCGAGGCGGCGCATCTGGAGGATATTTTCGCGCTCGAGCCGCAGATCGTGCTGATCGGCACCGGCGCGCGCCAGCGCTTCGCGCCCGCGCCGCTCCGCGCCGCCTTCAGCGCGCGCGCCATCGGACTGGAAATGATGGATCTCGGGGCCGCCTGCCGCACCTTCAACATCCTGGTGCACGAGGACCGGCGAGTCGCCGCGGCGTTGTTTTTTTCGTGAGCGCCGGCGCTGCGGCGCACCCGGGGATAAAGAAGGCACAGGGGGAGAGGCACTCAACCCGCCGACCCGGCGCGCCGAACGCTGCTGTGGCGCGCTGGCGTATTATTGCTTTTGAGGGTCGCGATCGATTTGTTGCTTTTCTGCCAGCTCCCCTCCTCCCTGTGCCCTCTCCTTCCGCCTCTGCGGCAACACGCATGTCGCCGAGCAGAGACGGGGGTATGTTAACCATGGGCGTTTCGCGGTGGCAAGCGTTTTCCGCACGCGACGGTGCCGCCGCGCCAGGGCGCGGGTGCACTCGGCGGCGCACGGCCCCGCAGCGTTTTCCTGATCGAACGGATTCCTGATTTCAATCAGTTATCTGGATAAGCTCACGTCGATCGGCACGCGGGAGCTCCCCGCCGCGCGCGCTCAGCCTTTGCCGCCGAGCAGTGGCACGAACGCCACGTGGCCGAGCGACTCGCGGGTCACGCCCTGCTCGCGGCGCGTGAAGCGCATCAGCTCCTGCTTGCCGTCCTCGCCCACGGGCACGATCAGGCGCCCGCCCGGGGCGAGCTGGCGCAACAGCGCCTGCGGCACCGCGAGCGGCGCGGCGGCCACCAGGATGCCCTCGAACGGCGCCTGGGACTTCCAGCCCTGCGTGCCGTCGCCGTGATGGAATTTGACGTTGCGGATGTCGAGCTCTTTGAGGCGCTCCTTGGCCCGATCGAGCAGCCCGGCGATGCGCTCGATGGTGAACAGCCGCTCCACGAGCGGCGCCAGGACAGCGGTCTGGTAGCCGCAGCCGGTGCCCACTTCGAGCACGTTGCCGAGCGGACCGCCCTCGAGCAGCGCCTCGCTCATGCGCGCCACGATGTAGGGCTGGGAGATGGTCTGGCCGAAGCCGATCGGCAGCGCGGTGTCCTCGTAGGCGCGGCTGCCGAGGGCCTCATCGACGAAGATGTGCCGCGGCACGTTGCGGATCCGATCGAGCACGGCGAGGTTGCTGATGCCCTGCTCGCGCAGGCGCTGCACCAGCCGGTCGCGCGTGCGCGCGGAGGTCATCCCGATGCCCGCGAAGCGCAGGTCAGCCATCGATCCCCTCCAGCCAGCCCTGCAGGGGCGCGAGCGCCGCGTGGCGGGTCAGGTCGATCTGCAGCGGCGTCACCGAGACGTAGCCTGCGTCGATGGCGTGAAAGTCGGTGCCGGGGCCGGCGTCCTGCTGCGAGCCGGCCGGCCCGACCCAGTACACCGGACGGCCGCGCGGGTCGCGCGCCGGGATGATCGGCTCGGAGCGGTGCCGGTAGCCGAGACGGGTGCCGCGGAAGCCGCGCAGCGCCTCGAGCGGCACGTCCGGAACGTTCACGTTGAGGATGAGGGAGGCATCGAGCGGCCGGGCGAGCATCTCGGCGATGAGCCGGTGCGCCACCGCGGCGCCGGTCTCGAAGTGCCCGCCGCTGCCCGGGCGGGTGCACAGCGAGACCGCCAGCGTCGGCAGGCCGAGGAAGCGGCCCTCGATCGCCGCAGCAACGGTGCCCGAATAGAGCACGTCGTCGCCGAGATTGGCCCCGTCGTTGACGCCCGAGACCACCATGTCGTGCTCGAAGTCAAAGAGTCCGGTGATCGCCAGGTGCACGCAGTCGGTCGGCGTGCCCTGCACGCAGTAGAGCCCCGGCTCGATCTCGAGCACCCGCAGCGGCATGTCGAGCGTGAGCGAATTGCTCGCGCCGCTGCGGTTGCGGTCGGGGGCGACGACGGTGACCTCGGCCAGATCGGCCAGCCGGCGGCGCAGAACGCGGATACCCTGGGCCAGGTAGCCGTCGTCGTTGCTGAGCAGTATTTTCACGTGCGGAACAAAGTCTCGGCGAGGACGCTCCCCGGGAAGGCCGCGACTATACTGGAAGCAAAATCCGCGGAGGTAGCGTGTGCGCTTCGGACCCCGAAGATGAGCGGCGGCTCTTCCGGCAAGCCGTGCGCGACGTCAAGCCGCTCGAGCGCCCCGCCGGAGCGGGCGAGCGGCCCAAGCCGGCCCCGGCGGCGCGCTTCACGCGGGCCGACCGGCGGGCCGTGCTCGCCGAGAGCCTCAGCGAGGACCCGCTCGATCCGGCGCTCGCGGCCGGGGACGAGCTCGTCTTCCGCCGCGAGGGCGTGCAGCTTGGTGTGCTGCGGCGGCTGCGCCGCGGGGAATACCGCGTGCAGGCCGAGCTCGACCTGCACGGCCTGACCATGCCGCAGGCCAAGCAGGCCCTGCGTGAGTTCATGGCCGAGGCGCTGCGGCGGGGCTGGCGCTGCGTGCGGGTGATCCATGGCAAGGGGCTGCGCTCCGGTCACCGCGGGCCGGTCCTCAAGGGCATGGTCGCCTCGGCGCTGCGCCGGTTCGCACCCGTGGTCGCCTTCGTCTCGGCGCGGGCGGTCGATGGCGGTACCGGAGCCATCTACGTGCTGCTCTCCTCGTAATCCCCGAGCGCGAACAGCTCGCGCAGCACCGCCGTGGCGAACGCTCCGCGCGCGAGACGGAACTGAAGCACCACCGAGTCCGCCTCGATGTGCGCGCTCAGCTCGCGCACCGCCAGGCGCAGACTGCGCCGCTCCTGGCGCATGCCGGCGGCCTCGAGCAGGGCGCACCACTGCGGATACTGCCCAGCCACACGCGCCTCGAGCGCGCGCACCTCGCCCTGGCACTCCGGCTCCCCGCGCCCCCAGAGCGGCCCGCTCGGGTGAATCTCCAGCCGCTCGGCCCGCTCGCGCAGCGCCGCATCGGGGACCTCGACGGCGAAATGACTGCCGCGTCCATCGAGCATGGCGCGATCACCGCTTTGCAGCTGCGCCCAGCGGGCCGTGCGCACCCGCTCGGCCAGCACCGCGTTGAACACCAGGCTGCGCGCGGCCGAGAGCACGAAGCCGCGCTCCGCGGGGCGCAGGCTGCGCGCATCGGGCGGGACGCGCTCGAGATTGCCGCCGCCGCGCCCGAAGCGCTGCGGCCCGAAATAGTTCGGCACGCCGCGCGCGCCGATGAGCGCGATGCGCGCCTCGAGCAGCTCCGGCGGCGGCGGCGCCCCGCGCGCGCGGATGCGGAATCGGTTGCCCTCGAGCGCTCCGCGCGGCAGCTTGCGCGCGTGCTCATGGGCGGCGAGCACCTCGAAGCCCTCCCCGCTCACGCCCGGCCACTGCCCGCTCGGGCGCGGCCCGCGCGGCACGGAGAACCACTGCACCGCCACCGCGCGCCGGTCCTTCAGCCCGGCGTAGCCGACGTCGCCCGGCCGGCAGCCGGCGAGCCTGGCCAGCTCTCGCGCCACCCACGCAGTGTTGGCATCCCGCTTGCGCACCTGCAGCAGCACGTGCGCGCCGGCACCGTCGGGCGCGAACCCCAGGGACTCCTCCACGTGGAAGTCCTCGGGCTCGGTGCGCACGCTCACCCGGGCGAGCGGCTCCCCGTGCGCGCGCGGCGGGTCGAACGCCGCCTCAGGGCGCATCGGCGCCCCGGCGGCACACGCGCTGCATCCGCCGCCAGTCAGTGCCGCCCGTCATCGCCCCTCAACAGCTCGCAGTGCCGCGCGTCGTGCACGGCGGCGACGGCATTGGCGAGGTTGGTGATGGTGCGCTCGTAGCACAGCGGCTCGCCGCGGCCGCGGCTCTGGAACTCGAACTGCTGCGAACCGGACATGCCCGAATGGCCGAGGAAATTGAAGCTCGGATCGAGCTCGAGGGTGTCCTCGGCCTGCACCCGGTCGCTCACCGCCCGGCCCGCCGCAGCGCTGAAGGACGGCAAGCGGCTCGCCGCGTAATGCTGCAGCACGGTGCTTGTAATGTCGTAATCACCATTTGCCTGCTCGACCTGATCGTAGTCGAGGCTGAGCGGGAAGCTCCAGGTGCGCACTTTCACGGCCGCGCGCCCATCCGCGCCGCTCACCCGCGTGAGCGTGCGCACCGAGCTGGCGAGGGCGATCTGCTGATCGTAGACGGTGCTGTTGATGGTGTAATTCTGGCGGTTGGCGAAGTTGAAGTCCTGCTCGACCTCGGTGCGGCGCAGGCCGTCCGGCAGATCGATATAGCCGGCGAGCCGCGTGTGCACCGCCGAGCTGACCGTCACCGAGCCGCTGATGAGGCCGGCACTGCCGCTCGACAGATCCGCGCTCACCGTCGGATCGAGCGCCGGCACGTCCACTGCGGTCACCGCACCGCTCAGCGCGCGCACCTGCCGGTCCTGGTACACGAGCAGGTTGGCCGCCACCGAGAAGTAATTGCCGTCGTTGTACACGCTCACGGAGATCGTGTGCGGCTCACCGTCGTCGAGCTCCGCCACGAGCGGCGTCAGATTGACGCGGTAGGGCGTGAAGTTCAGCGTCTGCGCCCCGGGGGTCGGCTGCCAGAGGAACGGATCGATACCGCCGGTGTAGATCCACGGAGACACCGGCGCATAGGCTACCGTGCGCCCGTCGACCTGCACCACCACCTGACGATAGCCGGTGTTGCCGCAGTTCTGCAGCTCGGCGGCGTACTGATCGGGCACGCAGGTGTACCAGAACTCATCGCCGATCTGGCTCTGCGCGGTGATCAGCAGGTACATGCGCGTCATGTTGGTGGGAAACACAAACTGTCTGGCGAGCGCATTCGCGGGCGAGTCCAGATAGCTCGGCTGATTGCCGCTGTTGAGCGGATAGACCGCCGAGGGCACGTCCGCGGAGGCCAGGCGCGCGGCATCGTCACTGCCGCGCTCACCACGCGGCCCGGCGAGCGGATAGAAGTAGAGATAGCCGCTGCCGTGGATCACGCCGGTGTAGGTGCTGTTGACGATATTGAAAATGGTGGCCGCGCCCGAGTGCGGCTCGGCGAGCAGCGCGCTGTAGGCGGTCACGTCGCGCTCGACCGTCCAGACCGGGCCCACGGTCGAGGTCGGCTCGGGCGTGGTACCGAAATACAGCGCCGCGTTGCCGATAAACACATAGGCGGTGCGGTCGAACTGCACGCCTGGGTTCTCGTTGAAATGCGCCACGAACACGACCTTGGCCCACAGGCCGGGGCAATCGGCCGGCGGGCTGTAGGCGAACGGCCGCGGCGCGTAGTCGTTGAACGTGTCGGACGCAAAGAGCGTGACGATGCACGGGCGGGTCGGCGGATGCGCGACCAGCAGATCCGCGCTCGCCACGTTCTGCTGCCCGATCTGCGGGGCGGGCGGGATGTTCAGTCCCTCCCCCGCTCCCCCATCCCGCGCCCGCGCGGCGGCGAGCGGCAGCAGCAAGCCGAGCACAACGGCCCCCAGCACCGTGAGTTGCGAGAATTTCGCAGATCCACGCATAAGCCCCCCTTGCACGCGCGGGTCGCAACCCCCGGGAGGCCGGCCCGCATTCGAGTTATGGTTAGCGCGCCCTCATCGAGGCTGAACGCTACCACGGCACGCGGCCAGGCGCCAAGGGATGCCGGGCCTCAAGGCGAATCGGTGAGCAGCACCACCGCCTGGGCCGCAATGCCCTCGGCGCGGCCGAGGAACCCGAGCTGCTCGGTGGTGGTCGCCTTGACGTTGACCGCCTCGGGCGAGACCTCGAGGAGCTCTGCGATGCGCGCGCGGATCGCCTCGCGGAACGCGCCGAGCTTGGGCCGCTCGGCGAGCAGCGTGAGGTCGGCATTGCCGACGCGCAGGCCGCGCGCGCGCAGCATCGCGAGCGTCGCCTGCACGAAGTGGGCGCTGTCGGCGCCCTTCCAGCGCGGATCGGTGTCCTTGAAATGCTGGCCGATGTCCCCGAGCCCCGCGGCGCCGAGCAGCGCATCGGTCAGCGCATGCAGCAGCACATCGCCATCGGAGTGCGCGAGCACGCCGTGGGTGTGCGGCACGCGCACCCCGCCGAGCATCACGTGCTCGCCGGGACCGAAGGCATGCACATCGAAACCCGATCCGACTCTCATTCAGCCGCCTCCAACAATGCCGCGGCGAGGGCGAGATCCGCCGCGCTGGTGATCTTCAGGTTCGCCGCCGAGCCGCTCACGAGCGCCGGTGCCCCGCCCAGCCACTCGAGCGCCTGCGCCTCGTCCGTCGGGCAGCGCCCGGCTGCGTGCGCCCGATCGAGCGCCCGGCACAGCGGTGCGTAGCGGAACATCTGCGGCGTCAGGGCCCGCCACAGGCCCGTGCGGTCGACGGTCTCGGCCACGCAGAGGGATGCATCGGCGCGCTTGAGCGTATCGGCCGCCGGCACCGCGAGCAGCCCGCCGACGGGATGGGCGGCGAGCTCGGTGAGCAGCCGCTCCAGATCGGAGGCCGGCAGGCAGGGCCGCGCCGCATCATGCACCAGCACCCAGTCCTCCCCGCCCGCGTGCGGCGCAAGCGCCGCGAGCGCATTGCGCACCGAGTGGCTGCGCTCCGGACCGCCTGCGGCGGTCATCACCTGCGGCGGGGCGATCTCGCGCCAGTACGGATCGCCCTCGGCGAGCGCGACCATCGCCCCGGCGCAGCGCACATCGCGCAGAAACGGCGCGAGCGCCCACTCGATCACGGTGCGGCCGCGCAGCGGCGCGTACTGCTTGGGGCGCTCAGCGCCGAACCGGCGGCCAATGCCGGCGGCGGGCATCACCAGCCAATACCGCATGGCTCAGTGCGAGGCCGCCGGTGGGAAGCGCGGCGGCTCGACCACCATGTAGAACGTCTCGTGCGCCCCGATCATGCCGAGCTCGCTGCGCGCCCGCTCCTCGATGGCGGCAGTGCCGGTCTTCAGATCCGCCACCTCCGCGGCGAGCCGCGCGTTGCGCCGCTTAAGGTGCGCATTGAGCTTCTCCTGCGCGGCCACGGCCCGCTCGAGCCGGTACACCGGACGGACCCCGTCGCTCGAGATCCAGATCCGGTACTGCAGCAGCACCAGGGCGGCGATCAATGCAGCGGTGAGCAGTTTCATGCGCTTGAGGCCTGCGACGGCGCGCAGCGCGCAGGCGCTGCGCGCCCGTGACGGGCACCCGATCCGATCATCTGGCCGGCGAGGTGCACGGCGAGAGCTTACGAGCCCCGGGCCCGCGGATCAAATCTTCACCGGGAAGGCGTCCCGGCCCGCGTAGCGCACCTTGCCGAGCTCCGCCTCGATGCGCAGCAGCTGGTTGTACTTGGCGATGCGGTCCGAGCGCGACAGCGAGCCGGTCTTGATCTGCGTGGCGGCGCTCGCCACGGCCAGATCCGCAATCGTCGCATCCTCGGTCTCCCCGGAGCGGTGCGAGACCACCGCCGCGTAGTGCGCCTGATCGGCCATGTCGATGGCCGCGAGCGTCTCGGTGAGCGTGCCGATCTGGTTGGGCTTGATGAGCACGGCGTTCGCCACGTGCTTGTCGATGCCCTCGCGGATGATGCGGGTGTTGGTGACGAACACGTCATCGCCGACCAGCTGATACTGCTCCCCGAGCGCGCGCGTCAGCTGCTCCCAGCCGTCCCAGTCGCCCTCGGCCATGCCGTCCTCGATGCTCACGATCGGATAGCGGTGGGCGAGGTCGGCGAGGTAGCGGGTGAACTCCGCGCTCGAGAAGCGCCGCCCGTCGGCCTTCAGCTCGTAGCTGCCGTTGCGGTAGAACTCGGAGCTGGCCGCATCGAGCCCCAGATAGATGTCCCGGCCGGGCGCATAGCCGGCCCTCTCGATCGCCTCGAGGATCACCTCGAGCGCCTCGGAGTTCGAGCCGAGGTTCGGCGCGAAGCCGCCCTCGTCCCCGACCGAGGTGGCGAGCCCCCGCTCGTTCAGCAGCTTCTTCAGCGCGTGGAACACCTCCGCCCCGTAGCGCAGCGCCTCGCGGAAGCTCGGCGCGCCGACCGGCAGGATCATGAACTCCTGGATGTCGAGGCTGTTGTTCGCGTGCGCGCCGCCGTTGACGATGTTCATCATCGGCACCGGCATGACCGGCTCGCGGCCGGCGCAGAGCCGCTGGCCGAGATAGCGGTACAGCGGCAGCCCTGCATCGCGCGCTGCCGCGTGCGCGCTCGCGAGCGACACCGCGAGGATCGCGTTCGCCCCGAGCCGTCCCTTGTTCTCGGTGCCGTCGAGCTTGATCATCCGCTCATCGAGCGCGGCCTGCTCGCGCGGATCGGCGCCGAGCACGGCCTGCCGGAGCACGGTGTTGACGTGCTCGACGGCCTTGAGCACCCCTTTGCCGAGATAGCGCTTCTTGTCCCCGTCGCGCAGCTCGACCGCCTCGCGCGTGCCGGTCGAGGCGCCCGAGGGCACCGCCGCGCGGCCGAGCGCGCCGCTGTCGAGAATCACGTCGCACTCGACGGTGGGGTTGCCGCGGGAATCGAGGATCTCACGGCCGCGGATGTCGGCAATTCGGCTCATCGTTCACTTTCCTTCTTGCGCAAGCACAGACTCTTCAAATGGCCGCGCCTTGGCGGCCGCATCCAGCGCCTTCAGCGTCGCGAGCAGCGGCTCGATACGCTCGAGCGGCCAGGCGTTCGGCCCGTCGGACAGCGCGCGCGAGGGATCAGGATGCGTCTCCATGAACACGCCGGAGACGCCGGCGGCCACGGCCGCGCGCGCCAGCACGGGCACGAACTCGCGCTGTCCGCCCGAGCTCTGCCCTCGCCCGCCCGGCAGCTGCACCGAGTGGGTCGCATCGAAGATCACCGGACAGTCGCACTCGCGCATGATCGCGAGGGAGCGCATGTCGGCGATGAGGTTGTTGTATCCGAAGGTGAAGCCGCGCTCGCAGACCATGATGTCCCGGTTGCCGGTCGAGCGCGCCTTGTCGACGACGTTGCGCATCTCCCAGGGCGAGAGGAACTGGCCTTTCTTGATGTTGACCGGCTTGCCGCACGCCGCCACGCCGAGGATGAAGTTGGTCTGCCGGCACAGGAACGCCGGGGTCTGCAGCACATCGACCACCGCGGCGACCTCCGCAAGCGGCGTGTCCTCGTGCACGTCGGTGAGCACCGGCACGCCGAAGGCGCGCCGCACGCCCTCGAGCACCTTCAGCCCCTGCTCCAGGCCCGGGCCGCGGAAGCTCTTGCCCGAGGAGCGGTTCGCCTTGTCGAAGGAGGACTTGAACAGAAACGGCAGCGCCAGGCGCGTGGTGATCTCCTTCAGCCGCCCGGCCACCTCCTGCACCAGCGTCTCGCTCTCGATGACGCAGGGGCCGGCGATGACGAGCAGCGGCTGATCGATCCCGATGTGCGCGCCGGCGAGCTGCATGGCCCCCTCAGGCGAGCGCGGCCTGCGGCAGATGCGCGGTACGCTGGGCGCGGGCGGCGCGGATGAAGCCGGTGAACAGCGGATGGCCGTCGCGCGGCGTGGAGGTGAACTCGGGATGAAACTGCGTGGCGACGAACCACGGATGGTTCGCCAGCTCGATCACCTCGACGAGCCCGTCACGCGAGAAGCCCGAGAAGCGCAGCCCCGCCTCGCGATAGCGCTCGAGGTAATTGTTGTTGAACTCGTAGCGGTGGCGGTGCCGCTCGAGGATCACGTCCTCACCGTAGATGTCGCGCGCGCGCGTGCCGGCCCCGAGCAGCACCTCCTGGGCGCCGAGGCGCATGGTGCCGCCCTTGGCCGAGCTCTCATCGCGCATCTGCGTGCCGCGCGCCTGATCCTGCCATTCGCTGATCAGCGCGATCACCGGATGGGGCGTGCCGCGGTTGAATTCGGTGCTGTTCGCGCCGGTGAGCCCGAGCACGTGCCGGCCGAACTCCACGATCGCCACCTGCATGCCCAGACAGATGCCGAGGTACGGTATGCCGTGCTCGCGCGCATAGCGCACCGAGAGGATCTTGCCCTCGATGCCGCGCTCGCCGAACCCGCCCGGCACCAGGATCGCATCCATGTCCTTCAGGGCGTGCGTGCCGTGCGTCTCGATGTCGGTCGACTCGATGTAGTGAATGTTGACCCGCGTGCGGCTCTTGAGGCCCCCGTGCATGAGCGCCTCGTGCAGCGAGAGGTAGGAGTCGCGGATCTGCACGTACTTGCCGACCATGGCGATGTCGACCTGGCCGTCGGGGTTGGCCTTGGCGCTGACCACCTGGCGCCACTCGGTGAGGTCGGTGGCCGGCACCTCGAGGCCGAGCTTGCCCACCACGATGTCATCGAGCCCCTGCTCGTGCAGCAGGATCGGAATCTGATAGATGTCCTCCGCGTCGACCGCGGAGATGACCGCGCGCTCCTCGACGTTGGTGAACAGCGCGATCTTGCGGCGCTGCTCCTCCGGCAGCGGATGCTTGCAGCGGCACAGCAGCACGTCGGGCTGGATGCCGATGCCGCGCAGCTCCTTGACGGAGTGCTGGGTCGGCTTGGTCTTGATCTCGCCCGAGCCGCCCACCGTCGGCACCAGCGTCAGGTGCAGGTAGACGCACCGGCCGCGTCCGAGCTCGACGCCGAGCTGGCGGATCGCCTCGAGGAACGGCAGCGATTCGATGTCCCCGACCGTGCCGCCGATCTCCACCATGCACACATCGGCCCCTTCGGCGCCGAGCTGGATGCTGCGCTTGATCTCATCGGTGATGTGCGGGATCACCTGCACGGTGGCGCCGAGGTAATCGCCGCGGCGCTCCTTGGCGATCACTCGCTCGTAGATCCGCCCGGTGGTGAAGTTGCTGTTGCGCCCCGTGGTGGTGCGCACGAAGCGCTCGTAATGGCCGAGATCCAGGTCCGCTTCGGTGCCGTCGCGGGTGACGAACACCTCGCCGTGCTGAAACGGACTCATGGTGCCCGGATCGACGTTGATGTACGGATCGAGCTTGACCATCGCGACCTTCAGGCCGCGCGCCTCGAGAATCGCGCCGAGCGAGGCACTGGCAATGCCCTTGCCGAGCGAGGACACGACACCGCCGGTGACGAATACGAATCGCGTCATAGGAATGAATAGTTTTTGGTGATCCGCCGTTGGAACCGCTGCCGGGAGTTCATGGCTGCATGAACGACGGGCGGACAGCGTATCACATCAGCGCCCCGCGTGGGGGGCCTTCTTCCAGAGCAGTCGCGCCCGCCGGCGCGAGGTGCGCCGCGCGCGCACGCTCTCATCGAGCCACAGATCGGCGGCCGCTACGAGCGTCCCGTCGCGAAACAGCAGCGGCAGACGCGCCCGCTCGGACGGCGGGACGCGCGCCTCCTGCAGCAGGCTCTTCAGCGCGCGGCGCGCGCCCCCCGGGCGCACGCGCAGGCGCTCCCCGCCGCGCCGCCAGCGCACCGTCACGGGCGCCCCGAGCGCATCCAGATCGAGCGGACCGTGCGCATCGGGCCGCAGCTCGAGCGCGCCGCAGCCCTCCGGCAGCTCCAAGCGCGCCTGCTCGCGCACGTCCCAGAGGATTTCTGCGGCCGGCACGGCGCGATCTGACACGCCGCCGGCCGCCTCGATCGAGAGCCGATCGGCATGGCGCTGCACCCGGGTGTCGCCCCAGGCGACCTGCGGATGCGCATCGGGCCGCGCGTCGATCACGGGGCCGGCGAGCTGTTCAAGCCGGCGGGCATCGGGCAGGCTGCGGCCGCGGCTGGCGATCCACAGCCGCAGCGCGTTGCGCCGCCGCGCCGCGCTCAGAGCCCGCAGCGCCTTCACCGACAGCGCGGGCCCGTCGCTGGCGCGCTCGACGTCGGCGCGGGCCAGCGACTCGAGCAGCTGCTGCCCCTCGGCAGCCAGACGGGCCGTGCGCGCCACCGCGCTCGCCACTCCGCTCCAGCGGGCCCGCACCGCCGGGAGCACCTGGCGGCGCAGGTAGTTGCGGTCGAAGCGCTCATCGGCATTCGTCTCATCCTCGACCACCGGCAGGCCCTCGGCGAGGACCCACTCGGCGAGCTGCGCGCGGGTGAACCCGAGCAGCGGGCGGGCCAGCGCGCTCGCGCCGAACGGCGCAAGCGGCGCCATGGCCGCGAGCCCCGCCAGGCCGCAGCCGCGAAACAACTGCAGCAGCACCGTCTCGAGCTGATCGTCCTGATTGTGCGCCGTCAGCAGGACCTCACCGCTTCTGAGCAGCGCCCCGAGCGCCCGGTAGCGCTCGCGGCGCGCGGCCTCCTCGAGCGAGGCCCCCGGAGGCTGGCTCACCGTGACCCGCCTGACGGTGAGCGGCACGCCGAGCCGGCGCGCGAGCTGGCGGCACTGGCGGCTCCAGAGCGAGGAGTCCGGATGCAGTCCGTGATCGATGTGTGCGGCGCGCAGGCCGAACGCGCGCGGCCGGACGCGCGCGAGCGCCGCAAGCAGCGCGGTCGAGTCCACTCCGCCGCTGAAGGCGACGCACAGCTGCACGTCGGGGAACTGCGGCAGCAGCCCCTGCAGCCGCTCGATGAGCCGCGCGGAGGAAAACGCCCGCGCTGCGCGGGCCCGCGCCGCCTCGCTCAACGGGGGCGCTCCGCCTTGCTCACGCGGAGCTCTCGCCGTACACGCCGAAGGCGGCGATGCGCTCGGCGCGGGCCGCCATGAGCTGCTCGCGCGACAGCGCCTCGAGCGCATCGAGATGCGTCAGGATGGCCGCCTTCAGACTCGCGGCGGTGGCCGCCGGATCGCGGTGCGCGCCGCCGAGCGGCTCCTCGATGACCTGATCGACGAGGCCCAGCCGCTCGAGCCGGTCGGCCGTGAGGTTCAGCGCCTCGGCGGCCGCCTCACGCTTGTCCTGGCTCTTCCACAGGATCGAGGCGCAGCCTTCCGGGGAGATCACCGAGTAGGTGCTGTACTGCAGCATCAACAGCCGGTCGCACACGCCGATGGCGAGCGCGCCTCCCGAGCCGCCCTCGCCCGTGACCACCGTGACGATGGGCACCGCAAGGGTCGACATCTCGAGCAGGTTGCGCGCGATCGCCTCGCTCTGCCCGCGCTCCTCGGCGCCGACGCCCGGATAGGCCCCCTGCGTGTCGATCAGCGTCACCAGCGGCAGTCCGAAGCGCTCGGCCATCTGCATCAGCCGCAGCGCCTTGCGGTAGCCCTCCGGGCGCGGCATGCCGTAGTTGCGCCGCACGCGCTCCTTGGTGTCGCGCCCCTTCTGGTGGCCGATCAGCATGATCGGCCGCCCGTCGATGCGCGCCGGCCCGCCGACGATGGCCGCATCGTCGGCGTACATCCGATCCCCGTGCAGCTCGCTGAAGTCGGTGCAGATCGCGCCGATGTAATCGAGCGTGTAGGGCCGGTGCGGATGGCGCGCGAGCTGCGTGATCTGCCAGGGCGTGAGGTTCGCGAAGATGCTGGTGGTGAGCTGGCGGCTCTTGGCCTGCAGCCGCGCGATCTCCTCCTGGATGTTGACCTCCGGGTCGCAGGTGACGTGCTTGAGCTCCTCGATCTTCGCTTCGAGCTCGGCGATGGGCTGTTCGAAATCGAGAAAGGCGACGGCCATGCGGTTTCCCGGGGGTTGTCTCGTGCTGGGCGCGAGGGTACGGGCGGGGCGAGCGCCGCGCAAGCGGGGCCCGGCCTAGCTGCCGTCGGCCGAGCGCTGCGTGGCATCGCCCGGCGCGCTGTAGAGCACGCGCACGGCCGAGCCGCCGAGCAGCTGCTCGAGCCCCTCGATGAGCTCGGCGAGCGGCTGCACGCCCCACTCGGCGCCGAAGGCGAGCATGCCGCGCGCCCCGGCGCAGGTGTACTCCACGGCGAGCGCGCACGGCCCGGGCCGAAAGCGCTCGAGCAGCTCCGCCAGGCGCTGCTGCAGCGCGGCGGCATCGGCGCGGGCGGGCCATTTCAGCACGATGCGCCGCGCCTGCTGCTCGCGCACCTTGGCGAGGTCGCTCAGGCGGCGCACCCCGATCCGCCAGCCGTCGGAGAACTCATCGAAGCGCAGCTGGCCCTCGGCGAGCACCAGCGCGTCCTTGCCGATGAGCGCGCGGTACTGCTGGTACTGCTCGTCGAACAGGCTCGCCTCGATCCGTCCCGTGCCGTCATCGAGGGTGAGAATGACGCGCGGGCCGCGCTTGCGCACCTCGTCGATGAGGCCGGCCACGGTCACCGTGCGGCCGCCGCGGCCGCGGCCGCTGTCCATCCCGGGCACGGGCCGCTCGCCGACGAGGTCCCCGATGCGGTGGCTCACCAGGCGCGCCAGAGCGGACTCGAACGCCGCCATCGGGTGGCCGGTCAGATACAGCCCGAGCGTCTCGCGCTCCCCGGCGAGGCGCACCGACTGGGGCCACTCGGGCAGCTCGGCCGGCTCGCTCGGCGCCGGCGCGCTCGTCTCCTGCGCGCCGAGGCCGAACAGGTCGTCCTGCCCGGCGCGGCTCGCCTTGGAGTCCTGCTCGCCGAGCTGCATCGCGGTCGGCAGCCGCGCCATGAGCGTGGCGCGATTGGCCCCGAGCGCATCGAAGCTGCCCGAGCGCAGCAGCGCCTCGAGCACCCGGCGGTTGAGCTTCTGCAGATCGAGCCGCCGGCACAGATCCTCCAGACTCGCAAACGGACCGCGCGCCTCGCGCTCGCTGATCAGCGCCTCGGCCGCGCCCTGCCCGACGCCGCGCACCGCGCCGAGCCCGTAGCGGATCACGCGCCCCTCGGCGGTGAAGGCGTACTGCGAGTGATTCACATCGGGCGGCAGCACCTGAAGGCCGATCTCGGCGCACTCGCGGATCAGGGTGACCACCTTGTCGGTGTGGTCCATGTCCGCCGACAGCACCGCCGCCATGAACTCCCCCGGGAAGTGCGCCTTCAGGTACGCCGTCTGATACGACAGCAGCGCGTACGCGGCGGCGTGCGACTTGTTGAAGCCGTAGCCGGCGAACTTCTCCATCTGATCGAAGATGGCGTTGGCGATCGGCTCGGCGATGCCGCGCGCGGCGGCGCCGGCGATGAACACCCCGCGCTGCTTGGCCATCTCCTCGGGCTTTTTCTTGCCCATCGCGCGGCGCAGCAGATCGGCCCCCCCGAGCGTGTAGCCGGCCAGGCGCTGGGCGATCTGCATCACCTGCTCCTGATAGACGAACACCCCGTGGGTGACCCCGAGCACCTGGCGCATCTCGGGATGCAGGTACTCGGGCTTCTTGCCGTGCTTGCAGGCGATGTACTCGGGGATCAGGTCCATCGGCCCCGGCCGGTACAGCGCCCCGAGGGCGATCAGATCATCGATGCGGTCGGGCTTGGCGTCCTTGAGCATCCGCCGCATGCCGCCGGACTCGAACTGGAACACCGCCACGGTCTGCGCGCTCTTGAACACGCGCTCGTAGGTGAGCGCGTCATCGAGCGGAATCTTCCCGATGTCGAGCGGCGGCTCGCCGCTTTGCGCGCGCCGCGCGTTGATCGCCTTGACCGTCCAGTCGATGATGGTGAGGGTGCGCAGGCCGAGAAAGTCGAACTTCACGAGCCCGGCGGCCTCGACGTCGTCCTTGTCGAACTGGGTCACGAGGCTGCCGCCCGCCTCATCGCAGTAAAGCGGCGTGAAGTCGGTGAGCACCGAGGGGGCGATGACGACGCCGCCGGCGTGCATGCCGGCGTTGCGCGTGAGGCCCTCGAGCGAGCGGGCGAGGTCGATCAGCGTGCGGATCTCCTCCTCCGTCTCGTAGAGCTTCTTCAGCTCCGGCTCTTTCTCGAGCGCCTCATCGAGCGTGATGCCGAGCTCGAAGGGAATGAGCTTGGCGATCTTGTCGACATACCCGTAGCTCATGCCGAGCACGCGCCCGACGTCGCGCACCACGGCCTTGGCCGCCATGGTGCCGTAGGTGATGATCTGCGAGACCCGCTCGCGCCCGTAGCGCGTGGCGACGTACTCGATGACCCGGTCGCGCCCGGCCATGCAGAAATCGACGTCGAAGTCCGGCATCGAGACGCGTTCGGGGTTCAGAAAGCGCTCGAAGAGAAGATCGTAACGCAGCGGATCGAGGTCGGTGATGCCGAGGCAGTAGGCCACGAGCGAGCCTGCGCCCGAGCCGCGTCCGGGGCCGACCGGCACGCCGTTGCCCTTCGCCCAGCGGATGAAGTCCGCGACGATGAGAAAGTAGCCGGCGAACCCCATCTGACAGATGACATCGAGCTCGCGCGCCAGGCGCTCGCGGTAGATGAGCGCATCGGGCGGTGCGGCGGCGCGCGCGAGCTCCTGCACGCGCCGCTCGAGCCCCGCGGCGGCCTCCTCGCGCAGGAACTCCTCGGTGCTCATCTGCCCGGGCACCGGATAGCGCGGCAGCTGCGGCTTGCCCAGATCGAGCACGAGCGAGGCGCGGCGGGCGACCTCCACGGTATTGGCGAGCGCTTCGGGAATGTCGGCGAACAGCTCGGCCATCTCCCCGGGGCTGCGCAGGTACTGCGCGGGGGTGTAGCGGCGCGCTCGGGAGGGGTCGGCAAGCTGCGTGCCGTCGTGGATGCACACCCGCGCCTCGTGCGACTCGAAGTCCTCGCGCTTGAGGAAACGCACGTCGTTGGTGGCGACGAGCGGCACGCCGCGGCGCGCCGCGAGCGCCACCGCCGCGCCGATGTAGGCCTCCTCGCCCGGGCGGCCGAGCCGCTGCAGCTCGATGTAGTAGCGATCGGGCAGCAGCTCGAGCCAGCGCCCGAGCGCCGCGGCGGCGTCCGCCTCGCGGCCGTTGGCGAGCGCGCGCCCGACATCGCCCTCGGCGGCGCACGAGAGGCCGATCAGTCCCTCGAGCGCCTCGGCGGTGAGCCACTCCCGCTCGATCATCGGCACGCCGCGCTGCTGGCCCTCGAGATAGGCGCGGCTGACCAGCCGCGTCACGTTGCGGTAGCCGCTCTGGGACTGGCAGATCAGCGTCAGACGGCTCGGCGGCTCGCGCTCCCCGCCCTCGCGGATGAGCAGATCGACGCCGATCAGCGGCTTGACCCCGCGCGCGAGCGCCGCGCGGTAGAACTTCACCATCGCAAAGAGGTTGCTCTGGTCGGTGAGGGCCACGGCCGCCATGCCGGCGCCGGCGACCGCCTCCATCAGCTCCGGCACGCGCACCACGCTGTCGATCAGCGAGTACTCGGTGTGCAGACGCAGGTGGACGAACCCGGCGCTCACCGCCGCTGCCCTCCGAGGGCTGCGCGCACCGGCGCGAACGAGAGACGATGCTCCGGGGAGGGTCCGAGGGCGCGCAGCGCCGCCAGGTGCGCCGCGGTGCCGTAGCCCTTGTGGCGGGCGAAGCCGTAGCCCGGGTGCACCCGGTCGAGCGAGCGCATCAGCGCATCGCGGTGGGTCTTGGCGAGGATCGAGGCGGCGCCGATCGCCGCCACCGTGGCATCGCCGCGCACCACCGTCTCGACGCTGCAGCCCAGATCCGCCAGCGCCGGGGCGCGGTTGCCGTCGATCTGCACGTGCCGCGGCCTCACCGGCAGCGCCAGCAGCGCCCGGCGCATCGCCAGCAGCGTCGCCTGCAGAATGTTGAGCGAATCGATTTCCGCCCGCTCGGCGCTGCCGAGCGCCCAGGCGCGCGAGCGGGCGCGGATGAGCGGCGCTAAGCGTTCGCGGGCCGCCTCGCTGAGCGTCTTGGAGTCGGCGAGCCCCTCGATCGGCTGCGACGGATCGAGGATCACCGCCGCGGCGATCACCGGCCCGGCGAGCGGCCCGCGGCCGGCCTCATCGACGCCCGCGACGCACTCGATCGCCTCGCACCCGTTCACGACTGCCCCTGCGGGAGCGGGGCGCGCTCGAGGCGGCGCAGAATCGCATCGGCCGCCCGCCCCGCTCCCCCGCGGCGCAGCTCGCGATGCACGCGCTCGAACTCGACCGCGAGCTCGCGCCGGTAGCCGGCATCCTCGAGGCGCGCGAGCAGTGCCTCACCGAGGGCCGCGGGGCGCACCTGGTCCTGGAAGAACTCCGGCACGAACGCGCGGCCGAGCAGCAGATTCGGTTGTGAGAAATAGGGGACTTTCACCAGCCGGAGTCTCCGCAGGAGAAACGCCGTGAGGCCGCCCAGCCGATACGCCACCACCATCACGCGCCTCGAGAGCAGCGTCTCCAGTGTAGCGGTTCCGGAGGCCACCAGCGCGCCGTCGCAGGCCGCCAGCACCCGCTGCGCCTGCCCGTCGGTGATGAGGATTTCAGGGGATTCAGGAACTTGCGCGCGCTTGCTCTGGAAGAGCTCACGTGCGCGCGCGCTCGCCATCGGAGCGACGAACCGCACCTCGGGCCGGCGGGCGGCGATCCATGCGGCCGCGGCGAGGAAGTCCCCGCCCAGGCGGGCCACCTCTGCCACCCGGCTGCCCGGCAGCAGCGCCACCACGGTGCCCTCGGCGGGCAGACCGAGCGCGGCGCGCGCGCCGGCGCGGTCGGCCTCGAGGGGGATCTGATCGGCGAGCGGATGCCCGACGAACTCCGCGGCCACCCCGTGTCGGGCATAGAAGCCCGTCTCGAACGGCAGCAGACACAACACCAGATCGCAGGCGCGGCCGATCTTGCGCACCCGGCTCTGCCGCCACGCCCAGACCTGCGGCGCGACGTACTGCACCGTGGCGATGCCCGCGCCGTGCAGGCGCGCGGCCAGCCCGAGATTGAACGCCGGCGCGTCGATGCCGATGAAGACGTCGGGGCGCGCCTCGGTGAAGCGCCGTGTGAGCTCGGCGCGCAGGCGCAGCAGGCGCGGCAGATGCGGCAGCACTTCGGTGAAGCCCATGACCGCGAGCGACTCGGCGCTCTCCCAGACCTCGCACCCGGCGGCGGCCATCTTCGGTCCGGCGACCCCGAAGCACTCGAGCCGCCCCACCCGCTCGCGCAGCGCCTCGATCAGCGCCGCGCCGAGCTGATCGCCCGAGGCCTCCCCGGCCACCAGCCCCACGCGCAGCGCCGGGCGCGCAAGGACGGCCTCGCACGCGCTGCGCACCGGCGTGTTCATCGCACGATGCTGCGGCCGGAGTTGCGGATGAAGGCGGCGAACAGCTGCACTTCGGGCTGCTCGGCGGCGCGCGCATCGAGCTGCTCGAGCGCCTCGATCAGGCGCAGATCGCTGCGGTAGACGGTGCGGTACGCTTCGCGGATGTTGCGGATCTGCGCCGCGGTGAAGCCGCGGCGCTTGAGGCCCTCGGAGTTGACCGCGTGCGGGACCGCCGGGTTACCTGCGACCATCACGAACGGCGGCACGTCGCGCGTGACGATCGCCCCGCCGGCGAGAAAGGCGTGCGCGCCGATCTTGGTGAACTGGTGCACGGCGGTCAGCCCGCCGAGAATCACCCAGTCGCCGATCTCCACGTGCCCGCCGAGGGCCGCGCAGTTGGCGAACACGGCGTTGCTGCCGACCGTGCAGTCGTGCGCCACGTGCGAGTAGGCCATGAACAGGTTGTCATCGCCGATGCGCGTCACCCCGTGGTCGTGCGTGGTGCCGCGGTTGACGGTGGTGTTCTCGCGGAACACGTTGCGCTCGCCGATCTCGAGCCGCGTCGGCTCGCCGCGGTACTTCTTGTCCTGCGGCGCATCGCCGAGCGAGGCGAACTGAAACACGTGGTTGTCCGCGCCGATGCGCGTCGGGCCGTTGATCACGACGTGCGGACCGATCACGGTGCGCGGGCCGATGGTGACGTCCGGGCCGATGATGCTGAACGGGCCCACCGAGACGTCCGCGGCGAGTTCGGCGCGCGGCGAGACGATGGCATGCGGATCGATCACTTCCCGGCCTCCGGGGTGACCATGATTTCCGCGTGGGCCACCTCGTCCTCGCCGACCGAGGCGCGGGTGGAGAAGCGCCAGATGCCGCGCAGACAGCGATCGACCGTGGCGGTGAGAATGAGCTGATCGCCGGGCTCGACGGGCTTTCTGAAGCGCGCCTTGTCGATGCCGACGAAATAAAAGCGGCTGTCCTCGTGCGGCACGATGTCCGTGCTCAGGAACGTGAGGATGCCGGCGGTCTGCGCCAGCGCCTCGATGATGATCACCCCCGGCATCACCGGCCGGCTGGGGAAATGCCCCGGGAAGAACGGCTCGTTGTAGGTGACGTTCTTCAGCGCGCGGATGCTCTGCCCGGCGTGCCATTCGAGCACGCGATCGACCAGCATGAACGGATAGCGGTGCGGCAGCAGCTTGAGGATGCCGTGAATGTCGATTTGCGCTTCAGTCATCGTCCTCTTCCAGATCCTGCGCGGAGACGAAATGGCGCTCGAGCGCCTTGAGCCGCTGTGCCAGGGATTCGAGGCGCTTGAAGCGCCCGACCAGGCGGCGCCAGGTATGCGCCTCCTCGAGTGGGATGCCGCCGGAGTATACGCCGGGCCGCGTAACCGAATGGCTCACCATGGTGCAGCCGGTGATCATCACATCATCGCAGATGCTCAGGTGTCCGCCGATGCCCACCTGACCGCCGATCATGCAGCGCCGGCCGATGCTGGTGCTGCCGGATACCCCGACGCACGCCGCGAGCGCGCTGTGCGCGCCGATGCGCACGTTGTGCCCGATCTGAATCAGGTTATCGAGCTTGGCGCCCTCCTCGATCACCGTGTCCTCGATCGCCCCGCGGTCGACGGTGGTATTGGCGCCGATCTCCACGTCCGCACCGATGCGCACGCTGCCGGTCTGCGGCACCTTCAGCCACCGCCCCGCCTCCTGGGCGAAGCCGAAGCCGTCCCCGCCGATCACGGCGCCGGGCTGCACGATCGAGCGCTCGCCGAGCGTGACGCCGCGGCAGAGAGTGACCCGCGCGACGAGCCGCACGTCCTCCCCGACGCGCACCCCATCCTCGAGCAGGCACTGCGGGCCGATGTAGGCGCGTGCGCCCACCACCACCCCGCTGCCGATGACGCTCAGGGGCCCGATGTGGGCGCTGGGGTCGAGCACGGCATCGGCGGCCACCACCGCCGAGGGATGCACCCCCGGAGGGCCGGCGGGCGCCGGATGCAGCACCGCCGCAATCCGCGCGAACAGGGCATGGGGATTGGCGCACACGAGCGCCGCGACCGGACAGGCCGCGGCGCTCGCCTCATCGAGTACCACCACCCCCGCCCGCGTCGCCGCGAGCTGTGCGCGATAGCGGGGGTTGGCGACAAAGGCCACCGACTGCGCGTCGGCCTGCGCCAGACTCGCCACCCGCTCGACCTGGACGCCCGGATCGCCCCTGAGCTCACAGCCGAAACGGACGGCGAGCTCCCCGATCGAGACGCTCATGGCGGACGGCGGTTATTTGCCCGCCGGAGCGGCCTTCAGGATCTGCAGAATCGCCGGGGTCAGATCGAGCCCCGAGTCGGCGTAGATCACCCCGTCGTTCATCATCACCAGGTTGTAGCCGTGCTGCTTGGCATAGCGCTGCACGACCAGCGCGATGGCGTTCTGCACCTTGGTGAACAGCTCGGTCCGGCGCGTGTTCAGGGCATCCTGGACCTTGCCCGACTCCTGGCGGAAGGACTCGACCTTCTCGCGCAGATCCAGTTCGGCCTGGGCGACCTGATCCTGGGTCATGGTCGCCTCATTGCGCTGCAGCTTCTGCTGCTTGGCCTGCAGCGTCTTCGCCTCGGCCTGCAGCTGCTTCTGCTTGGGCAGGAATTCCGCGCGCAGGGAGGCGATGGCCGCCTTGTACTGCGGCGAGGACTGCACGAGCACCCCGTAATTGACCACCCCGATCTTCAAGGCCGCGGCCTGGGCGCTCGCGGCGGCCAGTGCCGACACCAGCAAGCCGGCGGCGATCATCCAAACGAACGAATGGCTTCTGCTCAAGCGCTTCACGGAAACCCACCTCGAAAATTGCAGAAAAAAGGTATGTGTAATGCACATCCGCCCCTCATCGGGGCGGCTAAGCGACCGATCTTACCATCCCTCGCCGGGACGTGCCCGGGCCTCTAGAAGGCCTGGCCCACCGTGAACTGGAAGCCGCTGGTCTGATCCCCCCAGGTGTTCTGCGTGGCGTGCGTGGCGTTCAGCGGCACCCCGTAGCTGAAACGGAACAGGCCCATGGGCGAGAGCCACTCCACGGCGAGGCCCACCGAGCGCTTCAGCGACCCCCAGCCGCGCAGGTGGTAGGTCACCGGCGTGACGTTGTCCGGCTCGTAGAACTTCACCAGGCTCCCGGTGTAGAAGACGTTGCCGACGTCGAAGAACAGGCTCACCCGGGCGGTCTGGCGCCACTTGGCCGGGATCGGCAGCAGCAGCTCGTTCTGGCTGATGATGTCGAAGTTGCCGCCGTAGGGGTTGCCGAAGTTGTCGCGCGGCCCGAGCCAGCTCTCGCGGAAGCCGCGCACCGAGTCCGGGCCGCCGCCGAAGAACAGCCGGTAGGGCGGCAGACCCGTGGTGCCCCCGAAGCCGGCGCCGTAATCGACGCGCTCGTGGAACGAGAGCGTCAGGTAGTGCCGCCACAGCGGAACGTACTGCTGATAGAGCGCGCTCGCGACGTAGTACTTGACCGAGCTGCTGCCCGGGATCGTGGCGCTCGCGTTCAGCGCCGCCCGCATGCCGCGGTCGGCGAACAGCGTGCGGTTGCGGTCATCGATCTGCCAGCCGAGCAGCAGCTGCACGTCGTGGTAGTTCGTGCCGTAGAACACGAAGTCGTTGTTGCTGTAGTCCTCGTGCACCAGGCGGCTGTAGGAGTTGCCGTTCTCCCGCACCCACTGCTGGGCCTGCTCGGCGCTGCCGATGGAGCTGGTGAGCAGCTGCGCATCCTCGAACGCCGCGCCGAAGGACAGATACTGGAACTCGCTGATCGGATACGACCACGTGGGACCGAGGTTGATCGTCTTCGAGTCGAAGCTCGAGGAGGAGGAGACGAACTGCGTGGCGTCGTTGTAGCTCACCGAGAGCGTCTGCGACACCCCGTTCATGGTCATGTACGGGTTGGTGTAGCTGACGCTGTAGAGCTTGTCGAACGCCCCGCCCTGCAGGTTGACCGACAGGCGGTTGCCGGTGCCGAGGAAGTCCGCGTCGGCGAAGTTCGCGTTCAGCATCAGCTTGTACATCGCCGAGTAGCCGATGCCGCCGGACAGCTGCGCGGCCGGCCCCTGCTTGATCTTGTAGTCGACGTCCACCTCATCGGGCGAGCCCGGCACCCGGTGGGTGGAGTAGCTCACGTGCTTGACGTACGGCAGGCGCTGCAGGAAGAACTTCGAGCGCTCGAGCGCCACGTTCGAGAGCCACCCGCCCTCGAGCTGGCGCAGCTCGCGCCTGAGCACCACGTCGTTGATGGCGGTCTCGCCGGAGAAGGTGATCTTGCGCACGTACACCCGGTCGCCCGGGTCGACGAAGAAGGTGAGCGCGACCTTGTGGGTCTTGGCATTCGGGGTCGGCACCGGATCGACCTTGGCGAAGGCATAGCCGTACTCGCCGAGGCGGTCCTGGATGAGCTTCTGCGTGGCGGTGATGCGCTCGCGGTCGAACACCTGCCCGGGCTTGACCACCACCAGGCGCTCGAGCTGCGCCTCCGGCACCACGAAGGTGCCGGCGAGCTTCACGCTCGAGATGCGGAACACCCCGCCCTGCCTGATGCTGACGTTGATGTAGATGTTCTTCTTGTCGGGACTGATCTGCACCTGCGTCGAGCGGATCGCGAAGTTCGCGTAGCCGCGGTTCATGTAGAAATCGCGCAGCCGCTCCAGATCGCCCTTCAGGGTCGCGCGCGAGTAGCGGTCGTCGTCCTTGTACCACGACAGCCAGTCCGGCGTCTTCAGGTGGAAATGCGAGAGGATCTCGCTCTGCGGGAAATGCGTGGCGCCGACGATGTTGATCGAGCGGATGACCGCGCGCGAGCCCTCGACGATGTTGATGTTGATCTTGACGCGGTTGTCGGTGTCGGGGATCACCTTGGTGTTGATGCGCACCCCGTACTTGCCGCGCCCGTAGTACATGTCGGTGAGGTACTCGGTGACCTGCTGCAGCACCGAGCGGTCGAAGATCTTGCCCGGGGCGAGTCCGACGTTGCGCAGAGATTTCATCAGCGCCTTGGTCTTGATCGCCTTGTTGCCCTTGATCGTGAAGCTCTCGATCGAGGGCCGCTCGGCCACCACCACGATGAGGGTATTGCCCTGGCGGCGCATTTCCACGTCGCGGAAGAACCCGGTCGCATACAGCGCGCGGATCGCCTGGCGCACCTTGCGCGGGTCGAGCGTATCGCCGATGTTCACCGGCAGATAGTTAAAGACCGTGCCCTCGGAGATGCGCTGCAGGCCCTCCACCTTGATGTTGCCGACGGTGAAGTCCGCGGTGGAGGAGGAGACGCCGTTCTGCGCGAGCGCGAGCGCCGAGTGAACGGCGAGCGCCACGCCAAGCAGCCCGATTCGCCGCCTCATACGGCAACCATCCGATTTGTCACGTAGCGAAACATTTGGCCCCAATCTTCTGCATCGATCACGTATGTAACCCCCGGTGCCCCGGACGGCAGCGCCGCGCGGAGACGAGCGGACCTCAAGTGCGATCCGGCTTTAGTGTGCGCAACAGTCAGCTGAACTGGCGGGCGATGTCATTGAACAGCGCCACTCCCATCAGCAGGATCAGCAGGGCGATCCCGACCTGCTGACCGATGATTTGCGCCCGCTCGGACAGCGGCGCCCCCTTGACCCACTCGAGCAGCTGAAAGACGACCTGCCCGCCGTCGAGAATCGGAATCGGCAGCAGGTTCAGAAAGCCGATCTCGAGCGAAATCAGTACGAGAAAGCCGAGAAACGAGCTCGCCCCGGCGCTGGCGGACTGGCCCGCCTCCTGCGCGATGGTGAGCGGCCCGCCGAGATTCTTGATCGACACCCGCCCGAGCATCATGCGCCACAGCAGCCGCACCTGCAGCACCGTCAGCGTCCCGATCCGCGCAGAGGCCTTGCCGAGGGCCGCAATCGGCCCGAGCGGCACGTGGCGCACCATGCCCGGCGGATAGTGCATCGTGAGGGGCTCCTCGGCCTCGATGCGCCCGATGCGCCGGCCGGCCACCGTCACGCTCGCCGTGGTGACCTCCACGGTGCGCTCGGCCCCGCCGCGCCGGTAGGTGATGGCGAGCGTCTTGCCGGGATTCGGGCTGATCGCCGCCACCACGTCCTGGAAATCCTTCATCGGGCGCCCGTCGACGGCCACGATCCGGTCCCCGGCCGCGAGGCCTGCGCGCGCCGCCGGCCCGCCGGGCAGCACCCGTCCGAGCACCGGCGGGATGCTCGGCTCCCAGAAGTGCATGCCGAGTCCGCCCATGGGGCCGGAGGGCCCGGTGAGCCGCCGCCGCTGCGCCGGATCGCGCACGTCGAGGTCGACCTGGCGCGGCGCTGCGTCCCCGGCGCGCACGGTGAGCCGCGCATTGCCGCTGCCGCTCATCACCTCGAGCAGCTGCATGCGCACCTGGCTCTGGCTGTCGACCGGCACGCCGTTGATCGCCACGATCCGGTCCCCGCTGCGCACGCCGGCGCGCGCGGCGATCGAGCCGGCGTTCACGTCACCGACCACCGGCAGCCAGCGCGTCAGCCCGCTCGCCCAGAACATCCCGGCGAGCACGAGCACCGCGAAGAGGAAGTTGAACCCGGGGCCGGCGAGCAGCACCAGCACGCGCCGCAACGGATGCACGCGCGTGAACGAGCGCGGCAGTTCGGCCGTCGGCACCGGCCCTTCGCGCTCATCGAGGAACTTGACGTAGCCGCCGAGCGGGATCGGGCAGATCCAGTACTCCACCCCGTCGCGGCCGCGCCAGGAGAGGATCGGCTTGCCGAAGCCCACCGAGAAGCGCAGCACCTTCAGGCCGAGCCGCCGGCCCACCCAGAAGTGGCCGAACTCGTGCACCGTGACGAGCAGGCTCACGGCGACGGCGAACCACAACAGGTACCACAGCACGGTCATGCGCACGCGCCCCCGACGGCCACTTGCGCGCCCCCTCGGGCACGCGCCGCGATGCACTCGTGCGCCAGCCGCCGCGCTTCGGCATCGGCGGCCAGGACATCATCCAATCCGCCGATTGGCCCCGCGGTAGAGCGTGTGATCACCTCCTCAATGACCGAGGCGATCCCGGGAAAGTTCAACCGCCGCTCGAGGAAGGCGTGCACCGCGATTTCGTTGGCGGCGTTGAGCGTCACCGGCGCGAGTCCGCCGGCGCGGGCGGCCTGCCCGGCGAGCCGCAGGCACGGGAAGCGCTGCGGATCGGGCGGCCGGAAGTCCAGACGCGCGGTCTTGATCAGATCGAGAAACGCCACACCGGAGTCCATGCGCTCGGGCCAGGCGAGCGCATAGGCGATGGGCGTGCGCATATCGGGCGAGCCGAGCTGCGCGAGCAGCGAGCCGTCGACGTACTCGACCAGCGAATGAATGATGCTCTGCGGGTGCACGACGATGTCGACCTGCGCCGGCGGCAGGCCGAACAGGAAGCACGCCTCGATGAGCTCCAGGCCCTTGTTCATGAGCGTCGCGGAGTCGACCGAGATCTTGCGGCCCATCACCCAGTTGGGGTGCGCGACGGCCGCCTCCGGGCTCGCCGCGGCGATGGCCTCGGCGCTCCAGTCGCGGAACGGGCCGCCCGAGGCGGTCAGCAGCACCCGGCGCACACCGGCCGGGGTGGCCCCGGCGCTCGCGCCGTGCGGCAGGCACTGGAAGATGGCATTGTGCTCGCTGTCGATGGGCAGCAGCGTCGCCCCGCCGTCGCGGACCGCCTGCATCAGCAGCGGCCCGGACATCACCAGCGACTCCTTGTTCGCGAGCAGCAGCCGCTTGCCGGCGCGCGCCGCCGCGAGCGTCGAGGGCAGTCCCGCCGCCCCCACGATCGCCGCCATCACGCAGTCGGCCTCCGCCAGCGTGGCGAGCGCGGTGAGCGAGTCCTTCCCCGCGAGCAGCCGCGTGCCGGGGGCCCGATCCCCCAGACGCTCGGCGAGCGCACGCGCGGCGGCCTCGTCGGCGAGCGCGGCGTAGGCCGGCCGGTGACGCAGGATCTGCTCGGCGAGCTTCTCGACGCTGCGGTGAGCGCCGATCCCGACCAGGCGGAAACGATCCGGATGGCGTGCGAGCACATCGAGGGTGCTCTCGCCGATCGAGCCGGTGGAACCGAGAACGACCACGCCCATCATGGCAGAACTCCCAAAAACGTAAGACCGAGCAACAGCACCGGAGCGGCCCCGGTCAGGCTGTCGATACGGTCCATGACCCCGCCGTGCCCGGGAAAGAGCGTGCCGCTGTCCTTCACTCCCGCGAAGCGCTTCAGCAGACTCTCGGTCAAATCCCCGACGATGGAGCACGCCACCGCCGCCAGGCACAGCACCAAAAACCATCCCAGGGGCACACTGAACCAGAAACTGCCGGCGATCGCCACCGGAATGCACGCCGCGGTGCCGCCGAGGACCCCTTCCCAGGTCTTGCCCGGGGAGACCGCCGGGGCGAGGCGCCGCCGCCCGAAGTGCCGGCCGGCGAAGTACGCCCCGATGTCGGCCATCCACACCAGCAGCAGACAGAAGAGCACCCACTCCGCCCCGCGCAGCCCGCCGAGGCGCAGCCGCGCGAGCGCGAGCCAGGCGGGCACGAGCGCGCACACCCCGGCGAGCGCGGCCGACCAGGGGCGCACGCGCTGCGGGGCGAGCACGATCCAGCCCAGGGCGAGCACCCACCACAGCCCTGCCGCGCCGAGCAGCAGCTGCAGTCCCTCGCGCGTGGCGGTCAGGCGCCAGGCGAGCGGCAGCGCGAGCGCGATCAGCGCAACGTACAGCGCGCGCACCGCGCGCCGGCGCGGCTTGAGGAAAGCCGACCACTCCCATGCGCCGAGGAGCACCACGAGGGTGAGCAGCCCGAGCGTGGCCGCCTCGGGCAGCGCGAACAGCACCGCGAGCAGCAGCGCGATCAGAACGGCGGCGGTGGCGATGCGTTTGCGCAGCGATTCGCTCACGGTGCCGCTTTCAACGCCGCGCCGCTGCGCTCGGGGGCCGGCGCGCCGAGCTGTCCCCCCGTGTGGCCGAAGCGCCGCTCGCGCCCGGCGAAGAACGCGAGCGCGGCGGCGAACTCCTCGGCGTCGAAGTCCGGCCAGAGCCGGTCGCTGAAATACAGCTCCGCATAGGCAAGGTTCCACAGCAGGAAATTGCTGATGCGCCGCTCCGCGCCGGTGCGGATCAGCAGATCCGGATCGGGCAGCCCGCCGAGCTCGAGCGCCGCGGCGAAGCGCGCCTCGTCGATCGCGGCGAGCGGGAGCGCGCCGCTCGCGCACTGCCCGGCGAGCGCGCGGGCCGCCTGCACGATGTCCCAGCGGCCGCCGTAGCTGACCGCGACCTGCAGCTTCAGGCCCGTGTTGCCGGCCGTGCGCTGCTCGGCGGCGGCGATCTGCGCCTGCAGCCGCACCGAGAGCGCCTGGCGGTTGCCGATGATGCGCAGCCGCACGGCCTGCCGCTCGAGCTCGTTGACCTCGCGGTCGATCGTCTCGAGGAACAGTCCCATCAGGCTCGCGACCTCCTCGGCCGGGCGCGACCAGTTCTCGCTCGAGAACGCGAACAGGGTGAGCGCCTCGATGCCCAGGCGCGAGCACTCACGCACGCACAGCCGCACCGGCCCGAGCCCCGCCTTGTGCCCCGCCGGGCGCGCCAGGCCGCGCGCGGCCGCCCAGCGGCCATTGCCGTCCATGGTGATGGCGATGTGACGGGGCAGCGCTGCGGACACGGCGTTGTCGGACACGGCGCGCCCCATCAGACCTGCATGACTTCCTTTTCCTTGGCCACCAGAAGCTGCTCGATGTCGGCAACGTGCTTGTCGGTGAGCTTCTGGATGTCCGCCTCCGCACGCCGCTCGTCATCCTGCGTGATCAGCTTCTCCTTGAGCATCTCCTTCACGTCGTTCATCACATCGCGGCGCACGTTGCGCACCGCGACACGGGCGTTCTCGGCGTCGGCCTTGAGCACCTTGGTGATCTCGCGGCGGCGCTCCTCGGTGAGCGGCGGCATCGGGATGCGGATGACGGTGCCGGCGGTCATCGGCGTCAGGCCGAGGTCGGACTTGAAGATCGCCTTCTCGACCGCGGACACCACGGCCTTCTCCCACGGGGAGATCACGAGCGTGCGCCCGTCCTCGACGGCGATGCTCGCCACCTGCTGCAGCGGCACCTCCGAGCCGTAGTAATCGACCTTCAGATGCTCGATCAGGCTCGGGTGCGCCCGCCCCGTGCGCAGCTTCTTCAAGTCGGCCTGGAAGCTCTGCACGCATTTGGCCATGCGCTCGCGCGCATCTTTTTTCAGGTCATCGAGCATGGTCACACTCCGGGCCGAATCGGCTCACTCGCAGGTCACGACCGTGCCCACCTCGTCGCCGCGGACGATGCGGGTCATGTCCCCTGGATTGTTGAGATTGAACACCTGCAAAGGCAAGTGGTTGTCGCGGCACATGACGATGGCGGTGGCGTCCATCACGTTGAGCTTCTCGGCGAGCACCCGGTCGAAGGTGAGCCGCCGGTAGCGCTGGGCGGTGGGATTGCGCACCGGGTCGTCGGAGTACACCCCGTCGACCTTGGTGGCCTTCAGCAGCACCTCAGCGTTGATCTCGATGGCGCGCAGCGCCGCGGCCGTGTCGGTGGTGAAGAAGGGATTGCCGGTGCCGGCCGCGCAGATCACCACCCGCCCCTTCTCCAGGTGGCGGACGGCCCGGCGGCGGATGTAGTCCTCGCACACCTCGTTGATGCGGATCGCCGACATCACGCGCGCGTGCAGGCCCCGGCTCTCGAGCGCATCCTGCAGAGCGAGCGCGTTCATCACCGTGGCGAGCATGCCCATGTGATCGGCGGTCACGCGGTCCATGCCCGCGCGGGCGAGGCCCGCGCCGCGGAAGATGTTCCCGCCGCCGATCACCACCGCGAGCTGCACGCCGAGTCCGGCGATCTCCTCGAGCTCCGCGGCGATGCGCTTGATCATCGCCGGGTCGATGCCGTAGTCGGCCTGGCCCATGAGCGCCTCGCCGGAGAGCTTCACGAGGATGCGGGAGTAGCGGGCCGTCTTCGCTTTTTCAATCGCCATGCGCCAACCTTCACTCGTTTCGGGATCCTGCCCGCCCCGCGCGGCCCCGGCCGGACGGCGAGGCCGAATCACACCGTGCTCAGCGGCTGCTCGCGCCTTTGACCTGAGCCATGACCTCCTCGACGAAATTCTCCTGCTTCTTCTCGATGCCCGCGCCGACTTCGAAACGCTCGAAGCCGACCACCTCGGCACCGGCGCCCTTCAGCAGCTTCTCCACCGTCACGTCCGGGTCCTTCACGAACGGCTGGCCGAGCAGCGTGATCTCCCCGAGCGACTTGCGCAGCCGCCCCTCGACCATCTTGGCGACGATCTCCGGCGGCTTGCCCTCGCCCCGGGCCTGCTCGGTGAGGATCTCACGCTCCTTGGCCATGACCTCCGCGGGCACCTGCTGCACCGAGAGGTACCTCGGGCTGCTCGCCGCGACGTGCATGGCCAGGTCCTTCGCCAGCTCCGCGGTGCCGCCCTTGAGCGCCACCAGCGCGCCGATGCGCGTGCCGTGGGTGTAGGCGCCGAGGTGCTGGGGGGACTCGAGCACCACGAAACGGCGCACGGTGATGTTCTCGCCGATCTTGGCCACGAGCGCGCGGCGGCGCGCATCGACCGTCTCGGCGCCGAGGCTCGCCTCGAGCAGCGCCTCGAGGCTCGCGGGCCGCTCACTCAGCGCCCGCGCGGCCACCGCGCCCGAGAACGTGCCGAAATCCTGCTCGCGCGCCACGAAATCGGTCTCGCAGTTGACCTCGACCATGGCCGCCGCGCGCCCGTCGGGCGCGCGCTCGATGGCCACGACGCCCTCGGCCGCGATGCGCGCGGACTTCTTGTCGGCCTTGGCCAGGCCCTGTTTACGCATCAGCTCCGCGGCGGCATCCAGGTCCCCGCCGGTCTCCACCAGCGCCTTCTTGCACTCCATCATGCCGGCGCCGGTGCGCTCGCGAAGCTGCTTGACGATCTCTGCTGTGATGTTCATGTCGGACTCATCCCGTTGCGCCGTCCCTGGACGCTCGATCCGCCCCGGCCATCCGCACCGGGGCTACCGCAGGCGCGGCCGCAGCGGCCGCGCGGGGGCTCACTCCCCGCGGCCCTTGCGGCGCGTGGCGCCGGCCGGACGGCGGTTGCCCGCGCTCGCGGTGGTCGTGCCCGATCCGCCCGAGGCGGCCACTTCCGGCACGGCCTCGATGGTCTCCTCCTCGCCGGCGAGATCCTCAGCGCCCTCGGCGGCGAGCGCCTGCGGCGGGGCCTTCACGGCGGGCAGGCGGCGCCGGGCGGCCGGCTTCCTCGGCCGCACCGCAGCGGCGCTCTTGCGCGGCCCGCGCGCGGCCTTGCGGCGCGGATTGCCCGCCTCGTCGAGCTCGACGAACTCATCTTCCCCGACCACCACGGCCGGGACGGACTCCTTGCCCTCGAGCACCGCGTCGGCCATGCCGGCGGCATACAGCTGAATGGCCCGCATGGCATCGTCGTTGCCCGGAATCACGTAGTCGATGCCGTCCGGGGAGCAGTTCGTATCGACCACCGCCACGACCGGGATGCCGAGCTTGCGCGCCTCGTCGATCGCGAGCTTCTCGTGCCCGACGTCCACGACGAACAGCGCATCGGGCAGCGACTCCATCTGCTTGATGCCCCCGAGGCTCCTCTCGAGCTTCTCCTGCTCGCGGCGCAGCTGGGTCGCTTCCTTCTTGCCGCGCTTCTCGAGCGCCCCGGAGCCGGCGAGCTCGGTGATCTCCTCCAGGCGCTTGATCGACTGGCGGATGGTCTTGAAATTCGTGAGCATGCCGCCCAGCCAGCGCTGGTTGACGTACGGCTGGCCGGCGCGCTCGGCCTCCTTCTGGATGGCCTCGCGGGCCGAGCGCTTG
Organism: Pseudomonadota bacterium; assembly: GCA_021792555.1. Classification (GTDB taxonomy): domain Bacteria; phylum Pseudomonadota; class Gammaproteobacteria; order Steroidobacterales; family Steroidobacteraceae; genus 13-2-20CM-66-19. Next base: position 22,013 of record JAJYUL010000010.1, on the reverse strand, counting down.
GTGCCGACGAACAGCACCCGCCCGCCGTCGGCGGCGACGCCCTTCACGAAGGCCGCAGCCTGCGTGTACAGCGGCTGGGTCTTCTCGAGATTGATGATGTGGATCTTGTTGCGCTCGCCAAAGATGAACGGGGCCATCTTCGGGTTCCAGAAACGGGTCTGATGTCCGAAATGGACACCCGCCTCCAGCATCTGCCGCATGGATACGCCAGGCATGAGAAACTCCTCGTTGGGTTGAGCCTCCGCGCATCTCCGCAGCCATCCCGCCCGGGCCTGCTCGGCCGCCGGCGGAACACCCAGTCTGCGGATAATGCGATGCGCGTGTGGGTTGATTGCCAAAAAAGGCCGCGCTTTATACCATGAAGGCCTCGCCTGAACAATGTCTTGCGCGCGTAGCGGCCGGCGCGCCGCGGCCCCCGCGCAGTGCAGCCGTTCGACTCAGCTGGAAGGTCCATGCCCGTCACGATCAAAAACCCCGAGGAGCAGGAAAAGATGCGCATCGCCGGCCGGCTGGCCGCCGAGGTGCTGGACATGATCGCCGAGCACGTGGTGCCGGGCGTGACCACCGAGGAGCTCGACCGCATCTGCCACGACTACATCGTGAACGTGCAGGGCACGATCCCGGCGAACCTGAACTATCACGGCTTCCCGAAGACGATCTGCACGTCCGTGAACCACGTCGTCTGCCACGGCATCCCGAATGACAAGCGCCTGAAGGCGGGGGACATCATTAATATCGACGTCACGGTGATCCGCGACGGGTTCCACGGTGACACCAGCCGTATGTATTACGTCGGCAAACCGCCCGCGCACGCGCAGCGCCTCACCGAGACGTGCTTCCAGGCCATGTGGCGCGGCATCGACATCGTGCGCCCCGGCGTGCGGCTCGGGGACATCGGCCATGCCATCCAGGCCTTCGTCGAGCAGAACAACTACTCGGTGGTGCGCGAGTACTGCGGCCACGGCATCGGCCGCGTCTATCACGAGGACCCGCAGGTGCTGCACTACGGGGAGCCGGGCACGGGGCTCACGCTCGAGCCGGGCATGACCTTCACCATCGAGCCGATGGTCAACGCCGGCAAGCGCCATGTGCGGCTGCTGCCGGACGGCTGGACCGTCATCACCAAGGATCACTCGCTCTCGGCGCAGTGGGAGCACACCATTCTCGTGACCGACACCGGCCACGAGGTCCTCACGCTCGGGGCGGCCGACCGCAAGACCCACTAGCGCCATGGCCGCCGGGGACACCGAGCCGGACGATACGGGCGAGGCGCCCGCCGCACCGCCGAGCGCGGCGCAGGACTGGCCGCTGCTTGCGCGCCTGCCGGGGCTGATCGGCGGGCCGCCTGCGGCGCTGCGCGAGCTGCTCGGGCAGGCGCACGAGCAGTTGAAGGCCCGCTTCCTCGCCGATGAGCCGATCGAGACGCTGGTGCACGCGCGCGCCGCGCTCATCGACCGCGTGCTCGAGGGACTGTGGAACGCCCGCTCGCGCGAGGCGATGCGCGAGTGGGCGCTGGTGGCCGTCGGCGGCTACGGCCGCGGCGAGCTGCACCTGTGCTCGGACATCGACATCCTGCTGCTCGTGCCCTCACCGCCGCAGGGCGCCGAGCGCGCCGCGCTTGAGGGCCTGCTCACGTTCCTGTGGGACATCGGGCTGGAAGTCGGCCACAGCGTGCGCACGATCGAGGAGTGTCTCGAGCAGAGCGAGGCCGACGTCAGCGTCATGACCACGCTCATCGAGGCGCGGCTGGTCGCGGGCAACGCCGAGCTGCTCGCGCGGCTGCGCGCGGCGCTCGCCCCGGAGCACATCTGGCCGGTGCGGGAGTTCTTCGAGGCCAAGGTGCGCGAGCAGGCCGAGCGGCACCTGAAGGCCAACGACACCGCCTACAACCTCGAGCCGAACGTCAAGAGCGGCCCCGGCGGCCTGCGCGACATCCAGACCATCGCCTGGGTGGCCAAGCGGCACTTCGGCTGCGAGACGCTCGATGAGTTGGCGCAGCACGGCTTTCTCTCGATCGCCGAGTTCCGCCGCCTGAAGCAGGCCCAGGCGTTTCTCTGGAAGGTGCGCTTCGGGCTGCACGTGCTCACCGGGCGGCGCGAGGACCGGCTGCTGTTCGATCACCAGATCAGGCTCGCGGAGACCTTCGGCTACGAGGACGCCTCCTACACCCTCGCGGTCGAGCAGCTGATGCAGCGCTACTACCGCACCGTCAAGGACGTGAGCCTGCTCAATGAGCTGCTGCTGCAGCTGTTCCGCGAAGCGATCCTCACCGAGAACGAGCCGCCGCGCCCGCTGAACGCGCGCTTCCAGGTGCGCTGCGGCTCGCTCGAGGCGGTGAGCGAGGATGTGTTCGCGCGCACCCCCTCGGCGCTGCTCGAGCTGTTCGCGCTGCTGCAGCGCCACCCGGAGATCAAGGGCGTGCGCGCCTCGACCATGCGCGCGGTGGGCCGCAGCCTGTGGCTCATCGACGAGGAGTTCCGCCAGAACCCGCGCCACCACCGGCTGTTCCTCGAGATCGTGCGCTCGCCGGTCGGAGTCACCCACGAGCTGCGCCGGATGAACACCTACGGGGTGCTCGGGCGGTACATTCCGGCCTTCGGCCGCATCGTCGGGCGCATGCAGTACGACCTGTTTCACGCCTACACGGTCGATGCGCACACGCTGTTCGTGGTGAGCAACCTCAGGCGCTTCGCCATACCGCGCTACGACCAGGAGCTGCCGCAGGCCTCGCGCATCATGCAGCAGCTGCCGCGGCCGGAGGTCGCCTACCTCGCGGCGCTCTTTCACGACATCGCCAAGGGCCGCGGCGGCGATCACTCCGAGCTCGGCGCGGTGGACGCCGAGGCGTTCTGCCTCGAGCAGGGGCTCTCCCCGTACGATGCGCGCCTGGTGGCCTGGCTGGTGCGCAACCACCTGACCTTCTCGCTCACCGCGCAGAAGCAGGACATCAGCGACCCGGAGGTGATCAACGCCTTCGCGCGCACCGTGGGCGATGAGGCGCACCTCGATTACCTCTACGTGCTCACCTGCGCCGATGTGCGCGCCACCAACCCGAAGCTGTGGAATTCCTGGAAGGCCTCGCTGTTCGATGACTTCTACCAGCGCGTGCGCCGCGCGCTGCGCCACGGGCTCGAGTCCCCGATCGACCAGGAGCAGCTGGTGAGCGAGACCCGCGAGGCGGCGCGCAGGCTGATGCTCGAGCGGGGGATCTGCGCGGCGGACATCGAGCGGGTCTGGGAGCGCTTCTCGGACACCTATTTCCTGCAGCACTCCGCCGAGGAGGTCGCCTGGCACCTGCGGCTGCTCGCCGACCGCGACCCGCGCTCGGACGAGCCGCTGATCGCCCTCGACCCGCACAGCGTGCGCGGCACGACCGCGGTGCTGATCTACACCCGCGCGCGCGAGCACGGGTTCGCGCGCACCACCGCGGTGCTCGATCAGCTCGGGCTCGACATCGTCGATGCGCGCATCACCCCGACGGGCGACGGGTTCAGCCTCGACCTGTACCACGTGCTCGAGGACGATGGCGCGCCGATCGCCGACGGCGAGCGGCGCGAGGAGATCGAGGAGGCGCTGTGGCATTCCCTGCGCCAGCCGCAGGCGAGCGTCGCGGTGCACCGGCGCGCGCCGCGCCAGGCGCGCATGTTCCACACCCCCACCCAGATCCTCATCAGCACCGATGAGCCGAACGGCCGCTCGGTGCTCGAGCTGATCGCGGGCGACCGGCCGGGCCTGCTCTGCGACGTCGGCCAGGTGCTCACCGCCGAGCACCTGATGCTGCAGGCCGCGCGCATCATGACCGTCGGGGAGCGCGCCGAGGACGTCTTCTACATCACCGACCTCGACGGGCGCGCGCTCGATGAGGAGCGCGCCGCGCGTCTGCGCGACATTCTCGGCCAGGCGCTCAAGCAGCGCGCGGCCGCCTGATCCCACACTGGAGCGACCCATGAACCCGCGTCTTGAGCGGCTGCACGCATATCCCTTCGAACGGCTCGCACGGCTCACCGCCGGCGCCGCGCCGCCGCGGCATTTGAAGCCCATCGGCATGTCGATCGGCGAGCCGCGCCACGAACCGCCGCCGATGGTGCTCGAGGCGCTGCGCGCGAACTCGCATCTGCTCGGCACCTACCCGACCACCGCCGGCCTGCCCGAGCTGCGCGCCGCCTGCGCGGCGTGGCTCGAGCGGCGCTTTCGCCTCGGCGCCGGCAGCGTCGATCCGGCCACGATGGTGCTGCCGGTGAACGGCACGCGCGAGGCGCTGTTCGCGTTCGTGCAGGCGGCGGTCGATGAGCGCCACGAGCCGCTGGTGGCGATGCCCAATCCCTTCTATCAGATCTACGAGGGCGCGGCGCTGCTCGCCGGCGCGCAGCCGTACCTGCTCGACACGACGGCGGCAAACGACTACACGCCCGACCTCGCGGCCGTGCCCGAGAGCGCCTGGCGGCACTGTCAGGTGCTCTTTCTCTGCAGCCCCGGCAACCCGACCGGCAAGGTGTTCTCGCGCGAGTACCTCATGCGGGCGCTCGAGCTCGCCGAGCGGCACGACTTCATCATTGCCGCCGATGAGTGCTACACGGAGATCTATCTCGATGAGGCCCGCCCGCCGCCGGGGCTGCTCGAGGCCGCGCAGGCGGCCGGCCGCACGCGCTTCGAGCGCTGCATCGTCTTTCACAGCCTCTCGAAGCGCTCGAGCGTGCCGGGGCTGCGCTCGGGGTTCGTGTGCGGCGACCCCGCGATCATCGCGCGGCTGCTGCTGTACCGGACCTACCACGGCTGCGCGATGCCGGTGCCGACTCAGCTGGCGAGCATCGCGGCCTGGAACGACGATCGGCACGTGCTCGAGAACCGGCGGCTGTATCAGGAGAAATTCGAGCGGGTGCTGCCGATCCTCGCACCCGTGCTGCCGGTCGAGAAGCCCGACGGGGCGTTCTATCTGTGGAGCGAAGTCGGGGCCGACGGGGACGATCAGCGCTTCACCCGCGAGCTGCACGCGAGCCAGGCCGTCACGGTGCTGCCGGGCAGCTACCTGGCGCGCAGCGGCCCGAACGGCAACCCCGGCGCCGGCCGCGTGCGCATCTCGCTCGTGCCGAACGTCGCGGAGTGCATCGAGGCCGCCGAGCGCATCCGCGCCTACCTCGAGACCCGGGACCGATGAGCCGCGCTGCGCTGCAGGCCGCCATCGAGGCGGCGTTCGAGGCGCGCGCCAGCCTCGGCCCGGGCCGCATGCCCGCCGGCCTCAGTGCGCAGATCGAGGCATGCATCGAGCTGCTCGACAGCGGGCGCGAGCGGGTCGCCGAGCGCCAGGGGGAGCGCTGGGTCGTCAACGAATGGCTGAAGAAGGCGGTGCTGCTGTACTTCCGCACCCGCGAGAACGTCCTCATCGATGCCGGCTTCACGCGCTTTTACGACAAGGTGCCGCTGAAATACGCCGAGAGCTCCGCAGAGCAGCTGCGCGAGGGCGGCGCGCGCGTCGTGCCGCACGCCGTGGTGCGCAAGGGCGCCTACGTTGCGCCCAACACAGTGCTCATGCCGAGCTACGTCAACATCGGCGCCTACGTCGATTCCGGCACCATGGTCGATACCTGGGCGACGGTGGGCTCGTGCGCGCAGATCGGGCGCAACGTGCACCTGTCCGGCGGGGTCGGCATCGGCGGGGTGCTCGAGCCTCTGCAGGCGAGCCCCACCATCATCGAGGACGACTGCTTCATCGGCGCGCGCTCGGAGATCGTCGAGGGCGTGGTGGTCGAGGCCGGCTCGGTGATCTCGATGGGGGTGTTCATCGGGCAGAGCACGCGCATCTACGACCGCGCGAGCGGACAGATCCTGCGCGGGCGCGTGCCCGCCGGCTCGGTGGTGGTGCCGGGAACGCTGCCCTCGGCCGACGGGCGCTACGGCCTCGCCTGCGCAGTGATCGTCAAGCGGGTGGATGCCCAGACGCGGGCGAAGACGTCGATCAACGATCTGCTGCGCTCGGCGGAGTAGCCGCGGCGCGCTGGGCGCCCCGGCGCGGGCACCGGCCGCTCACGAAGACCCCTCGAGTCGCTGGGTGAGGCGCTCACCCGAACCGGCCGGTGATGTAATCCTCGGTGAGGCGGTGGCGCGGGTTGGTGAACACCCGGTCGGTCTCCCCGACCTCCACCAGGCGCCCCATGTGGAAGTACGCGGTGCGCTGCGAGACGCGCGCGGCCTGCTGCATCGAGTGCGTGACGATGACGATCGCATACGTGCCGTGCAGCTCCGCGATCAGGTCCTCGATGCGCGCCGTGGCGATCGGATCGAGCGCCGAGCACGGCTCGTCCATCAGGATCACCTCCGGCTGCACCGCGAGCGCCCGCGCGATGCACAGCCGCTGCTGCTGCCCGCCCGAGAGCCCCGTGCCGAGGCTGTGCAGGCGGTCCTTGACCTCGTTCCACAGCCCCGCGCGCTGCAGGCTGGTGCAGACGAGCTCATCGAGATCGGCGCGCGTGCGGGTGAGCTTGTGGATGCGCGGGCCGTAGGCGACGTTGTCGTAGATGGACTTGGGAAAGGGATTGGGCTTCTGGAACACCATGCCGATGCGCGCCCGCAGGCGCGCCACGTCCTGGCGCTTGTCGTAGATGTCCTGCCCGTCGAGCAGGATCGTGCCGCTCACCCGCGCCCCCGGAATGGTGTCGTTCATGCGGTTCAGACAGCGCAGGAACGTTGATTTGCCGCAGCCCGAGGGGCCGATGCAGGCGAGCACCTGCCCGCGCGCGATGTCGACCGTCACGTCCGTGAGGGCCTGCTTCTCGCCGTAGAACACGCTCACCGACCTGCACGAGAAGACCGGGTCGGCCACCTCGGGCTCACCGGCCGGCCGGCCCGCGAGCTCCCCGCTGAGCGCCGCCGCAATGTGCTCGCGGCCGCTCGGCTTGGTGCCGAGCGCGATCCCCGCCGGCACGCCGGCGCTGTCAGAACGGTTCCTCTCCTGCTCCAATCCGCTCTCCTCAGCCAAATCGTCCGGTGACGTAATCGTCCGTGCGGCGGTCCCGCGGCGCGGTGAACAGCTGCCCGGTGGAGCCCATCTCGATCAGCTCGCCGTTGTACATGAAGGCCGTGGTGCTCGAGACGCGCGCGGCCTGCTGCAGATTGTGGGTGACGATCACGATGCAGAACCGCTCGCGCAGGTTCTGCAGCGTCTCCTCCACCTTCAGCGTCGAGATCGGGTCGAGCGCGGCGGTCGGCTCATCGAGCAGAATCACCTCCGGCTCGAGCGCGATGGTGCGCGCGATACACAGTCGCTGCTGCTGTCCGCCGGAGAGACTGCGCGCGTCCTCGTGCAGCTTGTCCTTCACCTCTTCCCAGAGCGCCGCGTCCGCGAGCGCCGTGTGCACCCGCTGCGTGAGCTCGGCGCGGCCGATGCGCCGCGCCAGGCGCAAGCCGAAGGCGACGTTCTCGAAGATCGACATGGGAAAGGGCGTCGGCTTCTGGAACACCATTCCGACACGCAGGCGCAGCCGGGCGACGTCGACCACCGGGGAGAGGATGTCCTCCCCGTCGAGCAGCACCTCGCCGCTCGCGCGGTGCCCCGGATAGAGGGTGTACATCCGGTTGAACACCCTGAGCAGCGTCGACTTGCCGCACCCCGAGGGGCCGATGAAGGCGGTGATGCTGCGGTCCGGCAGGATGAGATTGATGTCCTTGAGGGCCTGCTGGCGCCCGTAATAGAAGTCGAGGTGGCGCACCTCGATCTTCTCCGGCGTGCCGGCGGGCAGAGGGGCCGTCCCCTCCGCGCCCGGCGCGCTCATCCGCGGCGCCGGGGAACTCATGAACGCCCTCCGGCCCTGTGACGGTCAGTTCTGTGCATGCTGTGGCGAATGAAGCGGCGGCCGCCGCCCGGATCCCCGGGCGACGGCCGCCGCGCTCTGCAATGCGGTAACGGAAGCGCAAGGTTACCGCAGTTTTGCCCTTTACGGGATGCTCAGAAGGCCACCTGGCCCCACAGGCCGACCTCGCTGTAGCTGCCGTTGAGCGTGCCGCCGATATTGCCGTTCGTGGTATTGACGAAGCCGCCGCCGTTGACGGTCTCGTGCTTGTACACGAGGGCCAGATCGATGTTCTGGCGCGGATGCATGGCCACCCCGAGATTGAAGTACTGGTCCTTCAGTTTGGGGTTCAGGTCCCGGCTGGTCTTCGCCCCGTCGTACCGGCCGAACACACTCCACATCGGCGTCAGATCATAGGACGCCCAGGCCGAGTAGCCATCGGCCTTGTCGGACACGGGCGTCGTGACGTTGTTCCAGTCGTTGGCCGCGAAGTATTCCACGCCCGCGCGCAGGCCCGATTTGACGTAAGCGGCCAGCGCATCGAAGCGGCTCGCCGTGTGGTAGGTGGTCACCCCGTAGGTGTCTTTCCCGAGCTTGCCGGTGTAGCCGCCGACAGCGAGGATCACCCCGTCGATCGGACGGACCGTCAGGCGGCCCTCGACATCCATGGTCTTCGAGCGGCTCGGGTTCTTGTAGCCGTTGCCGTTCACCGCCGAGACCCGGTAGCTCACCAGGCCGCCGTCGAAGCGCCCGCCGACGTGCAGACCCCAGTCCGCCGAGGTGCCGAAGTGCAGCCGGTCGATCAGGGTGTTCTCCACGTAGCGGTAGCCGTACACGTTCTCATCGAAGGGAATCCACGGCAGGTTCGCATCTCCCAGGCGTACCCAGAAGGCCTTGTTGATCGTCGCCTGGAGGAAGGCGTTCTTGATGTACAGGTCCGTCTGCTGGTTCTTGTTGTAGGTCGCGTCGGTCACGACCTTCGCCGACCACATCGAGTCGAACTGCTCGTTGAAGATCAGGTAGAAGCGCTTGACGTCGACGCCGGTACCGCTCTCGGCGGTCTTCTTGCCGTTGCTCTGCATGTCGATATTGGTCAAATCCGCGAACAGCTTGCCCCCGACGGTCGGCGTCGGCAGCGAGCCGGCGAACGCGGCGCTGGCGCAAAGACTGCCGATGAGGGCAGCGGCGGCGCAGGACGCGGCCAGGGATTTCTTGCTCATGAGTAACAGGCTCCGTAATGGCTCGAGTGTCGTTCGGGCTGCGCGGGCAGATGACACCCGCATTGCAGTGCGCAGCTATTTAATGACAGCAATGTGACAGCTTGATGACAGCGGCCGGCCGCCGGTGCGGCGCTAAGCGATTGATCGGGCGTGCCGCATTGCAGAAATATGACGGTGCCCCGCGGGCCTGTCACACAAAAACGGCTTGCCCGCCGGGCGCGCTCGCCTTATAAAGCCGCCCCGTGTCCTTGCCACCTCACACCGCCGAGCCCGGCGCCGCCGGTTTGGAGACATGTCCCCTACCCTCGAGCTGACCCAGAATCTGATCGCCCGCCGCTCCGTGACGCCCGCCGATGAGGGCTGCCAGGCGCTGATGATCGAGCGGCTGCGCGCCATCGGCTTTCAGATCGAGCCGCTGCCCTTCGGGAACGTGGCGAACTTCTGGGCCTGGCACGGCGAGCAGGCCGGGCCCGTGCTGTGCTTCGCGGGCCATACGGACGTGGTGCCGACCGGGCCGCTCGAGGAGTGGCTGAGCGACCCGTTCACCCCGACGATCCGCGACGGGATGCTCTACGGGCGCGGCGCGGCCGACATGAAAAGCGGCCTCGCCGCGATGATCACAGCCACCGAGGCGTTCGTCGCCGCGCACCCGCGCCACCGCGGCCGGATCGCCTTTCTCATCACCAGCGACGAGGAAGGCCCCTCGGTGGACGGCACCAAGCGCATCGCCGCCCTGTTCGCCGAGCGCGGCGAGCGCATCGACTGGTGCATCGTGGGCGAGCCCTCGAGCGAGCGCACGATCGGGGACACCATCAAGATCGGCCGGCGCGGCTCATTCAGCGGACGGCTCACCGTGCACGGCGTGCAGGGGCACGTCGCCTATCCGCAGCTCGCCGAGAACCCGGTGCACACGCTCGCCCCGGCGCTCGCCGAGCTCACCCAGCGCGCCTGGGATGAGGGCACCGAGCACTTCGAGCCGACCAGCTTTCAGATCTCGAACCTCAACGCCGGCACGGGCGCCCCGAACGTCATCCCCGGGGAGCTCAAGGCGCGCTTCAACCTGCGCTACTCGCCGGTGCAGACGCTCGAGGGCCTGAAGGAGACGGTCGAGGGGATCCTGCGCAAGCACGGCGTGCGCTTCACGCTCGAGTGGTACCTCTCGGGCGAGCCGTTCTACACGCCCCCGGGGGAGCTCTCCGAGGCGGTGTGCGCGGCGATCGAGTCGGTCAGGGGCGCGCGGCCGCAGCTCTCCACGGGCGGCGGCACGTCCGACGGGCGCTTCATCGCCCCGCTCGGCGCGCAGGTCGTCGAGCTCGGCGTGGTCAATGCGACCATCCACAAGGTGAACGAGTGCGTGCGCGTCGAGGACATCGACGCGCTGCACCGGATGTACCTCAACGTGCTCGCGAATCTGCTGGCCTGAAGCGGCGCAGGTTCGCCGCCACCCCGAGCGACCCGAGCGCGAGCGCCCAGAGCAGCACCCACTCCGACATCGCCAGCCCGAGGAACGTCCAGGTGATCAGGCTGCACTCGCCGCTGCCGGAGAGCACCTTGCGGATCACGGCGGTGACGGGCATGAACTTCAGCATCACCGAGAGCGGCGCGCCGCAGGAGGGCACCTCCCACGGCGGCAGATGCTGCAGGTAGATCTGCCGCCCCGCCACCCCGATCGTCGCCAGCGCCGCCGCGGCGAGCAGCCCGGCGTAGACGCCTGCGCCCCAGCGGCGCGGATGATGCAGCGCGGCGAGCAGGAAGAGCACCCCGAGGCTCGCGATGCCGATGCGCTGGAAGATGCACAGCGGACACGGATCGAGGTGCAGATCGAACTGCGCGTAGATCGCATAGGCGATCAGCCCCGCGCACACGAGAAAGCCCGCGAAGTTCACCGGGCGGCGCAGCGCACCGCGCGCGAGCGCGGAACGGAACCGCTCGAGGCCGCTCACGAGGCCGCTCCGGGCGGAGTCTCCTCCGAGCCCGAGCGGTGCCCGAGCGCCCGCTCGACGTCCTCGAGGGAGGTGTGCCGCACGTCCTTGCCGTAAACCATGTAGATCACGTACTCGCTGATGTTCTTGGCGTGATCGCCGATGCGCTCGAGCGAGCGCACCACCCACATCACATCGAGCGCGCGGCGGATGGAGCGCGGATCCTCCATCATGAAGGTGATGCTCTGGCGCTGGATGGCCTCGTATTCCTCATCGACCAGCCGGTCCTGGCGCGCCACGTGCAGGGCCGCCTCCGCATCCATGCGCGCGAACGCATCGAGCGCCGCGTGCACCATCTCGGTGACGATACGGCCGAGATGCTTGATCTCGCGGTACTTGTCCGCCGGACGCTCCATGGCGGCGAGCCGCGAGGCGATGTAGCCGATCTTCTCGCCCTCGTCGCCCATGCGCTCAAGGTCGGTGATGGTCTTGATGATCGCGACGATCACGCGCAGGTCCCCCGCCGCCGGGGCGCGGGTGGCGAGGATGCGGCTGCACTCCTCGTCGATCGACACCTCCATGTTGTTCACCTGGTGATCGGCGAGCGCGACGGACTCCCCGAGCGAGCTGTCGCCCTCGAGCAGCGCGGTGATCGCCTTGTGGATCTGCTGCTCGACGAACCCGCCCATGGCGAGCACCTTGCTGCGCACGCGCTCGAGGTCCTCGTTGAAGCGGCGGGAGATGTGATGAGTCAGGTCGGCGGTTTCCATCGGTCAGCACCTCTGGGTCTGAGCGCGATGATAGCCCAAGCGCGGCCGGCTAGCCGTTCGAGCGTGCCGGCTCCGCCAGCAGCACCCGCTCGGGCGGGAAATGGCAGGTGAAGGTGCTGCCCTTGCCCGGGGTGCTCGCGATCTCGAGCTCCGCCCCATGGCGCTGCAGGACGTGTTTGACGATGGCGAGCCCGAGTCCCGAGCCGCCCGTGGCGCGCGAGCGGCCCGGATCGACCCGGTAGAAGCGCTCGGTGAGCCGCGGCAGATGCTCGGCCGCAATGCCGATGCCGGTGTCGCTCACGGCGAAATGCCCGCCCTCGAGGTCCGTCCACCAGTGCATCTCGATCACCCCCTCGGGCGGGGTGTACTTCGAGGCGTTGTCCACAAGATTGGCGAACGCCGAGTGGATCTCCGACTCCTTGCCGATGAGCGCCGCATCCGAATCGACGCGCAGGCGCACCTCGCGCGGATGGACAGGCCGGGCGAGCACATCGCGGCGCAGCAGCGCCATCAGGCCCGCGACATCGAGCGGCTCCCCGCCGGCGCGCTCGTCGGTCTCCTCCAGACGCGACAGCTCGAGCAGATCGCGCACGATCGAGTTCATGCGCTCGGCCTGGCGGCGCATCTCGGCGATGGGGGTGGCGAACTCGGCATCGAGCGCCGCATCCTGGCTGAGCGTCTCGAGGTAGCCCGAGATCACCGTCAGCGGCGAGCGCAGCTCGTGCGAGGCGTTGGCCACGAAGTCCCGCCGCACCGCCTCGAGGCGCATCTGCCGCGACACATCCGCCGCGAGCAGCAGCTGCTGTCCGTCGCCGTAGGCGACCAGCTGCACCGAGAGGTAGCTGTCCTGGGGGCTCGAGCGGCGCACCACCACCGGGTTCGTGTAATCGCCCTTGGCGAGATAGCGGCCGAACTGCGGCTCGCGCAGCAGGTTCTCGATGCGCACCCCGAGGTCGGTGTTCTGCCGCAGCCCGAGCAGCCGCCCGGCCATGCGGTTGAACCAGACGATCTCGCGCTGCGCGTTGAGGATCACCACCCCGTTCGGCAGCGCCGCGGTGGACTGCTGCAGCTGGCGCATCAGCTGCACGAAGCGCTGCTTGTGAAAGCGCTTGCGCCGGTGCAGTCGGGCGATCAGGGAGATGACCGTGCCCCACACGCCCACCGCCTCGGGCGGCTCGGCGACGCTTCTGTGCTGCAGCCACCACTCGACACGGTACAGGAGGGCCAGGTGCCAGAGCAGATAGGCCGCGAGCGCGAGCGCCATGCCGATCCAGGGCCGCCCGGCGAGCGCCCCGAGCAGCACTCCGGCGAGGGCCGTGCCCGCCACACGGGTCGCGGCGTAGCCGAGCGCCTGGACCCCCGGGCGCATCATTCCGCCTTGGCGGAGAAGCGGTAGCCGGACCCGCGCACCGTCTGCACGAGCCGGTCGAGGCCGAACTTCTCGAGCGACTTGCGCAGCCGCCGCACGTGCACGTCGATCGTGCGCTCCTCCACGTAGACGTTGCCGCCCCAGAGCCGGTCGAGCAGCTGATCGCGGCTGAAGACCCGCTCCGGATGGGTCATGAAGAACTCCAGCATGCGGTACTCGGTCGGTCCGAGCGGCACCGTCTGACCCTCAACGGTGATGCGCTGGCCCTGCTGATCGAGCTTCAGCGCCTCGAACTCGACCACGTGATCGAGGCCGCTCGCCCCCGAGCGGCGCAGCACCGCGTTGATGCGCGCGATGAGCTCACGGGGCGAGAACGGCTTGGTCACGTAGTCATCGGCGCCGCTCTCGAGCCCATTGACCTTGTCCCCCTCCTCGGCGCGCGCAGTCAGCATGATGACCGGCAGCTCGCGGGTCTCGCGCTCGCGCTTGAGGGTACGGGTGAGCTCCAGGCCGCTCATGTCCGGCAGCATCCAGTCGACCAGCACCAGGTCCGGACGCTGATCGGCGAGCGCCGCGCGCGCCTCGCGGTAATCGACCGCCTCGCGCACCTCGAAGCCCGCGCGGCGCAGTCCGAAGGCGATCATCTGCCGTATGGCAGGCTCATCCTCGACAATTAATATTCTTTTTCCCGTCATGGTACACGCCCGAAGAGCGCGCCTATTTGAATGCAAAGCTGTTGCAGAATCATGACAGTGCAGCATATATGTCACGTGGATGACGGTTGCGCGACACGGTCGCGGACATAAACGGGCAGCGCCTCCTCGGGCGCGAGCAGCCGCCCGAGGCGCACCTCGGGAGCCGCCAGCAGCGCGATCTCACGCGCGCGCGGCAGGAGCCGCTCCCAGCCCGCGGGCACCTCGATTCCGGCGTGCGCCGCGAGCTGCGGGTAGGCCGCAAATCCCCGTCCGGCTCCGGCGGCCCCGACTGAGGCCGGGAGCGTCGCGGGACTGCCCACCTGCTCCGGGCCGGCCGGCTCGGCAAGCCCCTCTCGCCGAGTGTACGCGGCCCAATACACCTCGCCCATGCGCGCATCATTGCACACCAGCACGCGCTCGCAGCCGGCCTCGAGCCCGAAGGCACGCTGCGCGAGGGCGCGCAGGTCCGAGACCGCCACCACGCCGAGCCCGGCGCCGAAGGCCAGCCCCTGCGTGATGCCGGCGGCCAGACGCACCCCGGTGAAGGAGCCCGGTCCGCGTCCGAAGGCGATCGCATCGAGCGCCGCGAGCGTCACGCCCGCCTCGGCGAGCAGCGCATCGATCATCGGCAGGAGGTGCTCGGCGTGGCCGCGGGCGGTCTCGAACTCCCGCTCGAGCAGCTCCGCGCCGATCAGCAGCGCCGCCGAGCAGTTCTCGGTCGCCGTATCGAGCGCCAGCAGCCTCATCGCAGCGCCTCCAGGGGCGCGCCCGCGGGCGTGTGCCGGCGCAGGAACTCCGCCGCCTCGGCCTGCCGGTGGGTGCGCGTCATGGGCGGCAGCGCCCCGAGCAGCACCTTGCCGTACCCGCGCGTGCCGAGCCGCGGATCGCAGATCGCCACCACGCCGAAGTCCTGCTCGCTGCGGATCAGCCGGCCGACGCCCTGCTTCAGGGCGAGCGCCGCCTCGGGCAGCTGGTAGTCGCGGAAGGCGTTGCCGCCGGTGGCCTCGAGGTGCTCGATGCGCGCGCGCACGAGCGGATCGTCCGGCGAGGCGAAGGGCAGCTTCTCGATGACCACGAGGCGCAGCGCATCGCCCTTGACGTCCACCCCCTCCCAGAAGCTCGCCGTGCCGAACAGCACCGCGTTGCCGTCGGCGCGAAAGGCCTGCAGCAGCCGCTCGCGCGGCCCCTCGCCCTGCACCAGCAGGCGGTAGCGCGCCAGGCGCGCCCCGGCGGCGCGCCAGAGCGCGGCGGCCCGGGCGAGCGAGCGGTGACTGGTGAACAGCACGAACGCCCCGCCCTCGGCCGCCTCGATCAGCTCGCGGGCGAGGCGCATCACGGCCGCAAGGTGCTCGGGGCTGTGCGGGGCGGGCAGCCCCTCGGGCAGGTACAGCAGACTCTGGCGCGCGAAATCGAAGGGGCTGTCGATCTTGAGCGTGTCCGCCTCATCCATGCCGAGCCGGCTGGTGAAGTGGCTGAAGTCCTCCCCGAGCGAGAGCGTCGCGGAGGTGAAGATCCAGGCGCAGGCGCGCGCGCGCACCAGCGCCTGGAAGCGCGGCGCGATGTCGAAGGGCATCAGGCTGAGCGTGAAGCCGCGCCGTGAGGGCTGCACGCAGCGGGCGCCCTCGAGCGCCTCCAGCGCCCCGATGCGATCCAGGTTCGCGCTGAGCTCGGCGCAGCGCTCGGCGAGCGCCGCGAGCGGCGCGTCCGTCTCGCAGCCGCGCAGCCGCTCGGTGAGCTCGGCGAGCCGTGCGCGCAGGACATCGACTTGCCCCCCGAGAAGCGGCTCGGCCTCGGCCCACTCCAGGCGGCCGCTGCGCCCTTCGAGGGCGAGGCTCATGCGGGCCATCGAGGCGCGCACCGCCCCGCAGGCCTCCAGGAGCTGCCGCCCGGCGGCGCCGGCCCCGCCGCCGGGCCGCCGCACGCGGCCCTCCAGATCCCCCAGCAGAGTCTCGACCCGCCGGCTGGCGACCTCGGCGCCGAAGAACTGGGTCGCCAGGTCCGGGATCTGATGCGCCTCATCGAGAATCACCGCATCGGCGGCGCCGAGCAGGTCCCCGAACCCGTCCTCCTTCAGCGCCAGATCGGCGAGCAGCAGATGGTGGTTGACGATGACGACGTCCGCCTCGATCGCCGCCCGGCGCGCCAGCGCCACGTGGCAGCGCGACAGCTCCGGACAGCGCGCGCCGAGGCAGTTGTCGCGCGTGGAGGTGACCTCGGCCCACACCGGGTCCGAGTCGGCGAGATTCGGCACCTCGGCCAGATCGCCGGTGCGCGTCGTCAGCGCCCAGCGGCGGATGCGCTCGAGCGGCGCGTCGGCCCCGGCCGCGTCGGCCGGAAGCGGCAACGGCAGCGTGGCCTCGCCCTGCGCCAGTCGGTAGCGGCACAGGTAGTTCGAGCGGCCCTTGAGCACCGCCACGGCCGCCGGCCGGCCGAGCGCCCGTCCCACCAGCGGCAGGTCCTTCGCGTAGAGCTGGTCCTGCAGCGTGCGCGTGCCGGTGGAGATCAGCACCCGCGCGCCCGAGAGCAGCGCCGGCACGAGGTAGGCGAAGGTCTTGCCCGTGCCCGTGCCGGCCTCGACGATGAGGGCCTGGCGCGCCGCGATGGCCGCGGCGATGCGCTCGGCCATGCGCCGCTGCGGCTCGCGCACGCTGAAGTCCGCCAGGGCCGCCTGAAGCGGGCCGCCGGCGCCGAAGATGTCCTCGAGATCCAACATCAGGTCATTGTACGGTGCGCGCGCGCCGCGCACGCCCGTCCCGGCGCCGCTCCTGCGGGAGACCACGCGCCGGCGGCTCGGTCCATGGGGGTCGTGCTGTGCGATTATGGAACAAATTGACCCCTTTTATCGTACTTTATGAGGCGCGCCCGGAGCCGCGGCTATACTGAATCCAAGAGCCGGCGGGGTGCACCCGTCCCAAATCCTCGGCGCCGAGCGCGAGCACGCACCGCGACGGCGCCCCAGCTGAGGTATCGCGAGCATGGCCACCGCTTCTCCCCTGCCGAAGCCGATGTCGCAACTGAGTCGCGCCGTGACCGAATGGGTCGAGTCGGTCCGCGCGCTGACGCAACCGGCCGAGGTGCGCTGGTGCGAAGGGACCCGCGCCGAGCGCGAGGCGCTCATGGCCGAGCTGGTGCGCGACGGGGAGCTGCTGCGGCTCGATCCGCACGCCTTTCCCGACTGTTATCTGTACCGCTCCGATCCGGCCGACGTGGCGCGGGTCGAGCATCTGACCTACATCTGCACCGCCTCGAAGGAGGATGCGGGCCCGAACAACAACTGGATGGACCCGCAGAGCGCGCACGCGAAGATGCACGAGCTGTTCCGCGGCTGCATGCGCGCTCGCACGCTCTATGTGATCCCCTATTGCATGGGCCCGATCGACTCCCCGCTCGCACGCTGCGGCGTGGAGATCACCGACAGCGCCTATGTTGCCATCAACATGATGATCATGACGCGCAGCGGCCGGGCGGCGCTCGAGCGCATCGCGCGCGAGGGCACGTTCGTGCGCGGGCTGCACTCGACCGGAGAGCTCGATCCGAACCGCCGGTTCATCATGCACTTTCCCGAGGAGCTGTCGATCGAGAGCTTCGGCTCCGGCTACGGCGGCAACGCGCTGCTCGGCAAGAAGTGCCACGCGCTGCGCATCGCCAGCTGGCAGGCGCGCGATGAAGGCTGGCTCGCCGAGCACATGCTCATCGTCGGGCTGCGCAGCCCGCGCGGGGAGACCCACTACGTGGCGGCCGCCTTCCCCTCGGCCTGCGGCAAGACCAATCTGGCGATGCTGATCCCGCCGGACTCGATGCCCGGATGGCAAGTGTTCACCGTCGGCGATGACATCGCGTGGCTGCATCCCGGACCGGACGGGCGGCTGTGGGCCATCAACCCCGAGGCCGGCTACTTCGGGGTGGTTCCGGGCACCAACCCGCAGACCAACCGCAACGCCTACGAGATGATCCGGCGCGACACGCTGTTCACCAACGTCGCGCTCACCGCCGATCAGCGCCCCTGGTGGGAGGGACTGCCCGAGGGCACCCCGGTCATCGACTGGCAGGGCCGCCCGTATGATCCCTCGCGCGGCCCGGCCGCGCACCCGAACTCCCGCTTCACCGTCGCCTCGAAGCACAACCCGTGCTGCTCGACGCACGTGGACGACCCGCGCGGGGTGCCGATCTCGGCCATCATCTTCGGCGGCCGGCGCCGTGAGGTCGCTCCGCTCGTCTACGAGGCGCGCGACTGGGCGCACGGGGTGCTGGTCGGCGCCTCGGTCGCCTCCGAGACCACCGCCGCGGCGGTCGGCCAGGTGGGCGTGGTGCGGCGCGATCCGATGGCCATGCAGCCGTTCTGCGGCTACAACTTCGCCGACTACTGGCGGCACTGGCTCACGGTCGGCGCCAAGCTCACCCGCCCGCCGCGCATCTTCCACGTCAACTGGTTCCGGCGCGATCCGCAGGGGAAATTCCTCTGGCCGGGCTACGGGGAGAACCTGCGGGTGCTCGCCTGGATGCTCGAGCGCTGCGCGGACAAGGCCGGCGCGGTCGACGGCGGCATCGGCCTGCTGCCGCGTCCCGAGGACCTCAATACCCAGGGCATGGCGCTCGAGCCCGAGACGCTGCGCGCGCTGCTGTCGGTCGATGCTGAGCTGTGGCGCAAGGAGATCGCCGAGACCGGCGCCTACCTCGAGCAGTACGGCGAGCGCCTGCCGGCGCAGCTGACCGCGGAGCTCGCCAAGAGCGCCGCCGCGCTCGGGGCGTAGGCGGCGCGCACCGCCGCGCGCTGCGGGCTAGTCGCGCTCGCAGACGAAGCGGATGGTCTGGGCCGAGTCGGCCTCGGGCATGCGCCCGAGGCTGATCATTCCGCCGCCCTTCAGCTGCAGCGAATCGCGCCGCACGAAGGACTCCTCGCCGGTCGCATCGCGCACGAACGTGCCGTTGGTGCTGTGGTCGATCAGCGTGAACTTGTGCCGCGCGAACTCGATGCGCGCGTGCAGACGCGAGACCAGATTGCCCTTGATCACCAGATCGTTCTCATCCGCCCGGCCGATGGTCAGGATCGGGCGCTGCTCGTCGATGAGCAGCTCCTGATCGAGCCACCACAGCCGCAGACGCGTGCAGTACGTGCGGTCGGTATCGTGCCCCATCGTGCGCACCATGCTGGTCACGTCATCGGCCTGCCAGAGCACCTCGTACAGCGGCACCTCGTTGCGCTGCCCTTTGATCGGCGCGGTGTCGATCAGCCGGCAGGCCGCTCGCCACTGGCTCGAGAGCTGCCCGACGGTCGCCTCGGTGGTGATGATCTGGCCGGCCTTCGCCTGGCTGGTCATGCGGTTGGCGGTATGCACGGTCGAGCCGAACACGTCCTGGCTCTCCACCACCACCGGCCCGAAATGGCAGCCGACGCGGATCGCGACCGGCTGGCCGTCGACGCGCAGCTGCGCGTGGGCGCCGATCTGCTTTTGCATCTGGGCGGCGGCGTTCAGCGCCTCATCGGCGCTCGGGAAGGTGGCCATGACCTCATCGCCCATGGTCTTGATGACCGAGCCATGGCACTGCTCGGTGGCCGTGCGCATGACATCGATGCACAGCGCGACCATGTCGCGGGCCCGCTGGTCGCCCATGCGCTCATAGAGCCGGGTCGAGCCGACCACGTCCGCGAACAAGACGGCGAGTTCGACGTCCTTACCCATCGATTGGGCGCTCAACCGTCCTCCCCGTCTGTTGGAGTTCTCGATTGGACATAAGTCCGCAAGCAGATTATACGCGAGGCGGACCGCCGTGCCATTGGCGGAAAGTACTCATGGCTCACGCCGCGGAGGCGCCGGGCAGCGCCATGGAGCGCGCCGCCGCGGCGGCCCGCCGGATCAGCCCCGCGTCCGCCCCGGGGGCGCGTGCGCCCTCGCTCATCAGCCGCCGGTACTCCCGGGCGCCCGGCTGGCCCGAATACAGCCCGAGCATGTGCCGCGTGATGCTCCCCAATGAATGGCCCTCAGCGAGCCGGCGCTCAGCGTAGCATGCCATGCGCTCGAGCAGCCCCTCGCGCGAGAGCGGGGCCGAGCCCGGATGCAGCGCCTGCTGCAGCTCGGCGAGCAGCGCCGGGCGATGGTAGGCCTCCCGGCCGAGCATCACGCCATCGCACCAGCTCAACGCTTCGAGCGCCGCCTCGGCCGTGCGGATGCCGCCGTTGACGATCACCGGCAGCCCCGCGCACTCGCCCTTGAGCCGCGCGACGACGTCGTAGCGCAGCGGCGGAACCTCCCGGTTGTCCTTCGGCGAGAGTCCGCCGAGGACCGCTTTGCGGGCATGCACGATCGCCACCCGGCTGCCGGCCTGGCGCGTCAACGTCACGAACTCGTGCAGCGCCGCGAAATCCGCCTCCTCGAAGCGCTCGAGCGCGCCGGCCACTTCCCGGCGCGCGCCGCTCACGACCCCGATGCGCATCTTGACAGTCACGGGGATCCGCACCGCCGCGCTCATCGCCGCGATGCACTCGGCGACCCGCGCCGGCTCGCGCATCAGACAAGCGCCGAAGGCCCCGCTCGCCACCCGATCGCTCGGGCAGCCGCAGTTAAGGTTGATCTCGTCGTAGCCCGCCTGCTCGCCGATGCGCGCCGCGGCGGCGAGCTCGCGCGGCTCGCTGCCGCCGAGCTGCAGCGCGAGCGGATGCTCCTCGGCGTCGAACGCCAGCAAGCGCGCCGCATCCCCGCGCAGGATCGCCGCCGCGGTGATCATTTCGGTGTAAAGGAGCGTCTGCGCCGAGAAGCCCCGCAGGAAGTACCGGCAGTGGCGGTCGGTCCAGTCCATCATCGGGGCGACGGAGATTGTCCGGTCGATTTTCACACGATCAATCCAGGAATGCGGCTCACAACGTCTGCAGCATCTGTGCAGGCAGAACGCCAGTGTACCAAGACGCGCGCCACACCCCGATCGACTGACTCGCCCGACGCCGAAACGCCGGCTGCGCCGCAGACATCCCGTGCGCGGGCTGCCCACACTCCCGGATCAATCGGATCGAAGCGACGGCCCCGCAATCGATGTGACCGCGCAATGCACCCTCCCAGCCCGAAATGGCTGGCGTTGCCCACCGACGGCTGCGGGCTGCAGCGGCCGGAATCCGGGTTCGCCATCGCGGCCGACCGGCGCCAACGGGCTGCCGCGCAATGCACCCGCCCTCTCCTCGGGACAGGACCCGCTGAGTCTTCACGGCCTTGACTTTTGATCGGACTTTTGGCCCCTCGCACGGACACGCCGAATGCGCTATTCAACACAGATCAAGCCGATCAGCTGCCTCAAGGCCAATGCCACAGAGGTCCTGAGCAAGATCAGCGAGTGCCGAGAGCCGCTCATCATCACCCAGAACGGCATGGCAAAAGCCGTGCTGCAAGACGTGAACACCCAGGAGGAAACCCAGGCCGCACTTTCGCTGCTGAAGATTCTGGCGCTCGGCAACGCGCAGGTCGCCCAGGGCAAGACGCGCCCCCTGGAGGATGTCATCAAGTCATTGCGAGCCGGCACGGCCGAGCGGACGTTGCAGCGTTCAGGCGACCGCCGGCCAGGCCCGGCCACTCCCCCACAGCACCGACTCGCTCGCAGGATGTCGTATCACGTGCTTCTGGCCGAGGATGCCGAAGTCGATCTTCGCGGACTTTACGCCTACAGCGCGCACGCTGATTCGGTCCAGAACGCCGATCGCGTGTTGGCCCGGCTGCCGGACATCGCTGAAAGTCTCGTTGCAAGCCCTGAGCGCGGATCCATTCCACAGGAACTGCGCCAATTGGGTCTGAACGGATATCGACGGATCTTTTTCAAACCGTACCGGCTCGTGTATCGGATGCATGGCCACGACATCGTGATCTACCTGATCACCGGCGGCCGTCGTGACATGGAAACCCTGCTCTTCCGACGGCTCTTACGCAACTGAGCGGCTATGGCGTGGCGGAACGGGCCGCCGTCCGCGAGCGCGGGCGGCGTATCCGCCAGGCGCTGCCGTGACGGAGCCCGTATCCCGACTCTTTCTCGCCGCGCTTGCCGAGCTCACCGGGCGGCCGGCGGCAGCCCGCGCGCCTGCCGTGGCATCCGATGAGCGCGAGCCTCCTCACTCGCCCTCGCCGAGACGCTCGCTCACGGGTGCGCCAGCACGCTTCTGAGCATCGTGCTCGCCCCGTTCCAGATGATCTGCGCGCCGATGGCGAGCAGGATGAACGCGGTCAGGCGGATCATGATGTTCGTGCCGGTCTTGCCGAGACGCCGCACGAGCGAGTC
>JAJYUL010000054.1 GCA_021792555.1 Pseudomonadota bacterium | reverse complement strand
GGGGGGGCGGATTACAGTTTTGAGTGTGTGGGCAACGTGGATCTGATGCGCCAGGCGCTGGAGTGCTGCCACCGGGGCTGGGGCGTGTCGGTGGTGATCGGGGTGGCCGGTGCGGGGCAGGAGATCAAGACCCGGCCGTTCCAGCTGGTCACGGGCCGGGTGTGGAAGGGCACGGCCTTTGGCGGGGCGCGCGGGCGCACCGACGTGCCGAAGATCGTCGACTGGTACATGGACAAGAAGATCCACATCGACGAGCTGATCACGCACGTGATGCCCATCGAGCGCATCAACGAGGCGTTCGACCTGATGCACCGCGGCGAGTCCATCCGCTCGGTCGTGACCTTCTGAGCGGCCGGAAGGCCCGAAAACCGGCACACCGGGCGGCTGCGCCGCCGCCCGGTGTGCCCGCGGACTCGAGGGAGAGCGCTTACTCCAGCGCCACGTCCATACGCTGGGTATAGAAGGTGTTGCTGGTGGCATCGTAGGTGCCGATCGCAACCAGCTTGAAGATCTTGTTCGAGCCGTTCACCGTGCTCGACAGGCCGCTGAGGAAACTCGAGGAACTGTCGTACACGTCGATGCCGCTGCTGGCGTTGCCGATCGCGTACTCGGAGTTGCCGCTGCAGGTGCCGCTCGCGCAGCCGGCGATGATCGTCGGGCTGCTCGAGAGGCTCGAGAGCTGCACGGTCTGCGGACCGGTGCGCATGATGGCCGAAGTGATGCTGGAATTGCCCAGATTCACCACGATGCCCGAACTGCCGGCGCTGCTGAAAGGTGCGGTGGTGCCGGAGGTCCACTCCACGATCAGCGTGGAGATTCCGTTGGTCATGTTCGCGACCGTCGAGGCATTGAAGTCCGGCGGAGCCGAGCCGAACGGCGCCACGAAACCGTTGGCCTCGAGCAGGGTGCCTGCGCTGAGGGTGCTCGCATCGAATGAGCCGGTGTTCAGCGCGTAGCTGGCCGGATTGGCGTCCTCGCTGCTCGTGATGCCGGTGCCGGCGAAGCTGAAGACGCTCGGTGCGTGATTGTCGATCTCGAGTGCATTCACGGTCGCGCTGCCCATCGCTCCGCTGCTGAGTGTCCCCCACACATCCGTCGGCTGCAGGCGGATCTGACCCGGATTGGCATTGAGCGCGAGCACCGTCGAGGTGCTCGGGAAGGGAGGCGGTCCGATGCCGAGCGCGGTGATCCGCTGGCCGATGGAGACCGACTGTGTGGTCAGGCCGCTCGCGGCCACCCCGTCCTCGCTGATCACCGTACCGGAGCCGATGGTGACGGTCGCTGAGGGATAGTACTTGAACGACTGATTGCTGTAGCAGAATCCTTCCGCGCAGACGTACTCTGCGCCCCGCAGCGTCAGGGTATTGCCGCTGCGCGCCACGACGGTGCCGCGCAGCGCCTCATTGCCCTGGCTGATGACGGTGGTGCCGGCGTAGACCGCGGTCGCGGTCAGCGCCGGCGTGATGGTCGACAGATCCCCGAGCGTGCCGTAGGCCGTGACGGTGAGGCCCGGGTTGAGATTGGCGAGGGCATTAAGACCCGCAGAGCCAGTGTAGGTCTTGCCGTTGATGTTGAAGTACGTGCTCGATGAGGTGTTGACCGTCAACGCGCCCACATCGCCGTCGCCGTAGTAGGTGTCGTCGAATGGGCGGATGTTTTCGGTGAAATTTCCCGCGCCGGCGTTGGTGAGGACGATCTGGCCCCTGGCGCGCAGCGGCGCGGTATCGTACGGCTCGACCGTCGCCACGATGAACGGCTTGACCGTCACCGTGTTGGTGCTGGCGTCGATCGAGTTCGATGCGGCCAGGTCGATGTCGATGGCGAGTGGGGTCGATTTGTTCAGGTTCACCACGAGCGGGTGGTTGGGCGCGAACTTCACCGTCTCGGTGATCACGCCGGGATTGGCGGTGCCGGAGGCGTTCACCACCTTCGCCGGGGTCGTTTGCCCCTTCAGATAAATCATCGGCGAGGAGTAATCCAGACTGATCGACAGGCTCTTGTAAGTCCCGGTCGGGATGCCGGTCGCGCTGAACAGTTCGGTGAGGTTTGTCCTGCGGGTCAGGTCGACCTGCTCATCGGTGGACTGGGCATAGACGACGTATCCGTCCGTGCGGGTCAGGGTGATCGTGTACAGGCCGACCGAGTAGGCGCTGAAATCGCCCGCCGCTTCGCCGGTGAGCATCAGAACCGGGGTGCCGTTGCTCACGTTTGTGGTGGCACTGCAGCCTCCGAGCGCAATCGCCAGCGCTGCGCCCACGGCGCAGATCGAGGTGCGCAGGGTGCCTGAGGCGCCCCGTATTGCGCGAGCGCAATCGAATCTCATCAATCTCCCCCTTCGCTCGGGATGGGTGTCGCAGGTCCGTTCGGGCTGAACGGCTGTAAAACGCCTAGTGTATCGTCTTTGAGCCGGCTGCGTCGCCGGGGTTCCGGCGCGCGGCGCATCGGGGCCTTTCTCCGCCCACGGGGCGAGCGGTCCTGCCAGAGCACCCGGACCGGGCTGCTCGCGCTGGCGGACATGAGCATGCCGTAGACATTGCCTGCGCCCAGCGCCGCGCTCGTCTGCGAGGCGCCGTAATCCGTCACGGTCACGGTCTCGTTGACCTCGCGTTCATCTGGCTATCGTGACGGAGCTGCGGCTCGCTGTGCCATTCGGCAGATCGGTGCCGAGCGGCGCGTTGGTCGCCGCTGCCGGATAGGGCGTTCGCCAGGGTCCTCGGGCCGACCGCGGTGGTGACGCTGCCCGCACTGCGATGGGCGCGCGCACGCTCGCTTGCGGATCGGTGCAGGGGGTGAGAGACCCTTCTGCGCCAGCGCCAGCACGTCGGCCGGGCAGACTCCCCGCGGGTCTCTGAGCTGATGGGCGAGAGACCCTTTGTCTCGGGCGAGTGACCGCCCCGGCCGACCGACGCGCAGGCCGGTGGTTCTGCCCGCTGCCGCCATCCGCAGCGCATGGGTGCTGTGCGGAGGGGTGTGAGGCCGGCGGCCTTGCCGCCCGATCACCCCCGCGGGGGAGGGCTCAGAGGTCCTCGCCCTCGCGCTGTCCGTCGATCCAGGTCGAGCGCACGTTCAGGTTCTCGTCGGTGAGCACGAGATTGGCGCGGTAGCCGGGCTCGATGCGCCCGAGCTCGCCGGCGAGACCGAGGAACTCGGCCGGATAGAGGCTGGCCATGTGCACCGCCTCGTGCAGCGGCAGGCCGAGCAGCTCGATCGCATTGCGCACGCAGCTGGCGAGGTCGATATTCGAGCCGGCGAGCCGTCCGTCCTCGTCGTAGCAGACCGAGCCCGAGACCGTGATGCGCCGGCCCTGCAGCTCGAACGTGCGCAGCTCCGTGCCGAGCGCGGGCATCGCATCGGTGACCAGCATGAAGCGCTCGTGCGGCTTGCAGCGCAGCGCCAGGCGCAGCACCGGCGGGGCGATGTGCTCGCCGTCGGCGATGATCCCGCACCAGCTGGCGGGGTCCTCAAGCGCCGCGCCCACCACGCCGGGCTCACGGCTGGTGAGCTGCGACATGGCGTTGAACAGGTGCGTGAAGCCGCGCAGCCCGTACCGCAGCGCCTCGGTGACCTCCGCGTAAGTGGCGTTGGTGTGCCCGGCAGAGACAATCACCCCGGCCTCGGCGAGCCGCTGGATGATGTGGGGAGTGGTGACCTCGGGGGCCAGGGTCACGATGGTGCGCCCCGAACCCAGCGAGGTGAGCAATCCGACGGCGCTGTCGTCGAGCTCGCGCAGCTTCGCCTGATCGTGTACGCCTTTGCGCTCGACGCTCAGGAACGGCCCCTCAATGTGTATGCCGAGCACCCCCGGCACGCCTGCGGCGAGCGCGGCGCGTGTGGCGGCAATGGCCTGAGCGACGACCTCGAGGTCGGTGCTGATCAGCGTTGGCAGAAAGCCCGTCGTGCCGAAGCGCCGGTGCGCTCGGCCGATGCGGCGGATTGACTCGATCGTCGGGGCGTCATTGAACAGCACGCCTCCGCCGCCGTTGACCTGCGTGTCGATGAAGCCCGGCAGCAGCAGCCCTCCGCCGAGATCGACCTTCTGCAGGCCGCGTACGCCGGGCGCCGGCACGATCGCCTCGATGCGTCCGTCCCGGATGAGCACGCTCTGGCCATCGAGCAGGCTCGTGCCGCGCAGCACCCGCGCGTTGGTCAGTGCGATGGCCATCAGATCGTCTCGGTGACTTTGCGCAGGTGAGGGGGGTGGTCCGGGTCGAGTCCGCGGGCGAGCGACAGGGCGTTCGCCAGGCGATAGAACGTCTGAATCAGCAGCATCGGCTCGATCACCGGATGCGCCGGTTCGGCCGGCAGCTGCAGCGCCTGCGGGCAGCGCGAGCCGGCGATCATCACGTTCGCGCGGCGCGCGGTGAGCTCCTGCGCCAGCATCTCGATGCTGGCGCGCGCCTCGTCGTTCTGCGAGAAGATGAGTACCGGAAAGCCGGGCTTGACGAGGGCCATCGGCCCGTGGCGCAGCTCCGCGGCGCTCACCGCCTCGGCGTGCAGCCCGCAGGTTTCCTTCAGCTTCAGCGCCGCCTCCTGCGCGATGCCGAGGCCGATGCCGCGGCCGACCACGTACAGGTCGCTCGCCGCCACGAGCGGCTCGAGTGCAGCCCCCCAATCGAGGCTCCAGGCGCGCTCGAGCTGCTTCGGCGCCTTGCGCAGCGCTTCGGAGAGCGTCCGATCCCCGCTCCAGCTGGCCACCAGATGCGTGAGGGCCGCGAGCGAGGCGATGAACGATTTGGTGGCCGCGACACTGGTCTCGGGTCCGGCGGTGAGCGGCACGAGCTCATCGGCGAGCGCCTCGAGCGGGGAGTGCTCGGCGTTGACGAGCGCCACGACCCGCGCGCCGGCCTCGCGCGCCTTGCGCACCGAGGCAAGCAGATCGGGGCTGGCGCCGGATTGGGAGATCGCCAGACACAGCGCACCGGCGAGATTCGGCCGTGCATCGTACAGGGAGCTCACCGAGGGGGCCGCCGAGCTCGTCGGCACCGCGAGGCGCGTCTCGATCAGGTACTTGGCGAAGGTCGCGGCGTGATCGGAGCTGCCGCGCGCGCAGGTCACCACGACCCGCGGGCCGAGCGCGCGCAGCCGCTCGGCGAGGCTCTCCATGCGCTCGGCGTTGCTGAACAACTGATCGCGCACCGCCTGGGCGGCCTGTGCCGCCTCGCTGTGCATGCGGGTGGCCGATTCGGGCAGACGCGCGCTCATACGTCGCTCAGCTCCGCCACGAAGTCGTAGATGTCGCCGCGGAAATACGACTGGGTGAACTCCATCGCGCGCCCGTCCTTCATAAAGCCGACGCGCTCGACCAGCAATCCCGCATCGCGCTCGCGGATCTGCAGCAGCTTGGCCTGCTCGGCGGTAAACAGCACCGCGCGCAGGCGCTGCAGCGCACGCACCGGACGGTTACCGGCCCGCTCGAGCGCCTCGTACAGCGAGGACTCCACGGCATCGAGTGAGGGCAGGCACGAGGCGAGCACCGTCGCGTACTCGATCGACATCGGCGCATCGTCGGCGTAGCGGATGCGATGGAAGCGGTAGACCGGCGTGCCGGGACTGGAGCGCAGGGTGAGGGCCTCCTCGGGCGTGACGCTGCCTTCGGACTTGCGCAGCCACACGCTGCGCGGGGTGCGCCCGCGGGCACGCATGTCCTCGGAGAAGGAGGTGAGCTTGGAGAAGTTCTTCTCTACGCGCGCGCACACGAAGGTGCCCGCGCCCTGGCGGCGCACCAGCAGTCCCTCGTTCACCAGCCCATCGATCGCCTTGCGCACGGTGATGCGCGAGATGTGGAAGTCCTCGGCGATATCCCGTTCCGGCGGCAGGGCATCGTCCGGGCCGATCAGGCGCGTCTCGATCGCCTGGCGCAGCGCGCGCTGCAGCTGCTGGTACAGCGGCAGAGTGCTGTCTCCATCGAGCTTGCCCAGCGTTTGCGACAGCATCAAAGGCATGACCTCCCCAACCGGTTTCGCATCGATGTAATAATACCAGTACAGTACCAGTCTGCAATCACGGTGTCTAATCGCACTTATAAGTCATTGACGATGATCGGATAAAAGCCTGGCGAAGCCTCGGATGCACGGATGGTATAGATTTTCCGCAAAACTGGTATTACACTGGCATCTAAAAGGTACCAGTGTGGTGTTTACGCAACGCCTCCGGGTCAACAAGCGGGGGCACGAGCGAGCAGATACCACGAATGCAGCCGGAGGGCTGCGCTGGAATCGGGCGGTACGGTCGCCGGGGCGTGTGGTGCCGATGAGGCTCACGACATGGGCGGTCTCTAACAAACGACAACATCATCGGGTGAGTGAACTTATGAGAATCGCGAAATCTACGTTGATCGGCACCGCCGTCGCGGTCGCGCTGTGGGGCGGCACGGGGTTCGCACAACAGGCGGGCACATCGTCCAAAGACTCCGCCAAGACGGAGTCCCCGAGCACATCGCTGCAGGAGGTCGTGGTCACCGGCATCCGCTACTCGGTCAGACAGTCCCTCGCCCTGAAGCGCGCAGCGACGGACAACGTAGAGGTGATGACCGCCGAGGACGTCGGCAAGCTGCCCGCGCAAAACGTCGCCGACGTGCTGCAGACCATGCCCGGCGTCAACACGCAGTCGTCCGTGGCCGGCGAGGGCGGCTTCGCGATCAACGACCGCGTCAGCATGCTCGGTGCACCGCCGATCCTCACTCAGGTCACGGTTGACGGACACTACGTCTCCTCCGGCGATTGGTTCATCGAGGATCAGTACGAGACCGTCGGCCGCAGCGTGAGCTTCGATCTGTTCCCGGCCACGATGATCTCACGGCTCACCGCCTATCAGAGCCAGGATGCGAGTCTGCTGGCGGGCGGGGTGGCCGGCTCGGTCGACATTCAGACCCCCAAGCCGTTCGACTACAAGCCGGGACTGTCGGGATTCGTCAATGCCGGCGTGAACTATTGGGACATGTCGAACAAGACCAACCCGCAGGGCAGCCTGCAGGTGAGCTGGCACAACAGCATGTTCGGCGTCCTCGGGCAGATCTTCTACCAGAAGCAGTCGATCCGCCGCGACGGCCAGGAGGAACTCGGCTACGCCCCGGTTCCGGCGGCGACCGCCGCGGCCTGGCAGGCGGCCAATCCGTCCCTGCCCAACGCGGCCGGGGCGATGTACCCGACGCTGCTCGGCCAGGCGCTGTTCGAGCAGACGCAGGAGAACACCGGCGGCCTGCTCGATTTTCAGATCAAGCCGAACCACAGGCTGTCGTTTAACCTGACGGCATTCTACTCGCATCTGCTCGCGTCGAATTACAACGACAATTTCCTCATGTGGGGGAGCAAGTTCATCTCCCCGACCTACGTGCCGACCTCCCTCACCGTCCAGAACGGCACCCTGGTCGCCGGCAGCTGGCCGACCGAGGCGAACGCGCCGCCGTCGATCGTGTACGACCAGATCATGCGCCCCGATGCCTCCGCGCAGACCGGGTTCGTGAACCTCGACGGCACCTGGGACGCCACCAGCAATCTGACCATCAGCGGGCAGGTCGGCTACACCTATGGGGAGGGAAAGACGCCGCGCCAGCCCGCGTTCGAGTATATGGGCGGCAACGGGGTCAGCTACCAGCTGAACGGGCTGAACAGCCTCGCGACGGTGCAGTTTCCGGGCACCGCGACCAACAACCCGGCAGGCTACGGGGTGAGCTGGGCCTGGAACGACATCCTGCACTCCATCGACAAGGAGACCTACGGCAAGCTCGATGCCACGCTGAAGGTCGACGCCGGGGCGTTCCAGGCCGTGAAGATGGGCGTGCGCTTCGCGCATCATCAGCACAACACCATGTGGCCTCAGGATCAGGGCCTGGCCTGCTATGCCGGGCCTCCGACCTGCGTTCCGGCCTACAGCGGCGGGGAGTATCCGAGCAACTTCCAGAGCTCCCTGCCGGGCGGCGGCGCCTGGGCCAACAACATCTTCACGAACTCCGAGAGCGCCATCGAGGCGTTCGACTCGACGAATCTCAGCACCGGGCCGAGCCGCTACTACTGGCTCGACACCTTCAACGTCGCGGAGAACGACTTCTCGGCCTATCTCATGGCCGATGTGGGCGGGGACCACTGGAGCGGCAACTTCGGCGTGCGCTTCGTGAACACCCTCGAGGAGGTGCTGACGAACGTCGCGGGCGGCGCCAACCCGATCACGACCTCGGCGTTCGGGCCGTTCACGCCGACGGAAGTGGACAATCGCTACTTCAACGCGCTGCCGAGCGTGAACCTGAAATTCGACCTGACGAGCCACCTGATCGCGCGCTTCAATGCGGCCGAGACGATCGCCATGCCCGATTACAGCACCCTCGGGGGCGGCATCACCCTGACGGACACTAATCTCACCGGCAGCGGCGGCAATCCGAACCTGCGGCCGATCAAGGGCGCCGTCTACAGCACCGACCTCGAGTACTACTACGGGCCGGAGTCGATGCTGGAGGCGAAGCTGTTCGACATGGAGATGTCGTCGTACGTCGATTTCGGCACTTCGCAGGGGACCTACTACAACGCCACGACCAAGCAGTTCGCGACGTTCAGCATCACCTCGCCGTTCAACACCCCGGCGCAGATCAAGGGCGGTGTGCTCGCGTGGGATCAGGCGCTGCCGTACGGTTTCGGGTTGAACACCAACTTCACATACGCGGACGGCACGGCTTCGGACGGCAATCCAGTGCTCGACAACTCCAAGTACACCTACAACATCATGGGGTACTACCAGCACGGGCCGGTGAGCGCGAACATCGACTACAACTACCGCTCGCACTATTACGCGGCGGTGGCGGAGGGTTCGCCTCAGAACGTGGCCAACGCCGGATTCCTCAATCTACAGGTGAGCTACAGCGTGCTGAAGAATCTGAGTGTGACCTTCAGTGCGCGCAATCTCACCGATGAGCTCATCAAGGAGTACGGCCAGAACCTCTCCCAGCCGGTGGCGATCTATAACAACGGTCGCCAGTACTACCTGACTGCGGAGTACAAGTTCTAGCTTTGGCCGTGAGCGACGATGCAGGCCATTCTGCCGGCGCTGCCGGTGCCGGCGGAATGGCGCAGCGGAGATGTTCCGGCGCCGGGGTCAGCGCAGCTGTTCCCCCCAGCAGCGCTGATTCCGGTTCGGCCGGCAACCGGCACCCGGACGATGCCGGTTGCCGGCCGGGCTGGTGGTAATGTGGATGCGCCCGGCGGGGTGCGTCTTACAGACGGCCGCCGCGATGGGCGTCATGGGGATTACGATGAGAGAGTCAGGGCGTATGTGGACCCGTGGGACGGCGGTGCCCCAGCGGACGGCTGCGGCGCGCCGTCGCGGCCGGGTGGCGGTGTTTGGGGTGTGGCTCGGCGCATGCGCGGGGGTCGCCGTGCTCGCGCTCGCCGGCCCGGCCCGTGCGGCGGTCCCGCAGATCGTCGCGTATTACGACGGCGGCATGCCGGTCGCGGACATCCCGGCGGGGCATCTGAACGACATCATCTACGCGTTCGAGGAGCCGAATGCCGCGGATGTGTGCGCCCGGCCGAGCGCCTCGCAGCGCCACCTGATCCAATCGCTGCGGCGGCTGCGGCGGCAGCACCCGGGGCTGCGGGTGCTGGTTTCGATCGGCGGCTGGGACCAGGCGCCGCAGTACTCGGACATCGCGCTCACGGGGGCATCGCGCGCCAAGTTTGCGCGCAGCTGCGTGCGGCTGCTCATTCAGCGCGAGCACTTCGACGGCATCGATCTGGACTGGGAGTTCCCGGTGCACGGCGGCATGAACCGCTCCCGGCCGCAGGACCGGGCCGATGCCACGGCGCTGGTGCGGGCGTTGCGCCGGCAGCTCGATGCGCTCGGCCGCCGGACGCACCGCCACTACCTGCTCACGGTGGCGACGCCGGCCGGCACCTGGCAGGAAGGCGGCGCATATTCCGTAGGCGAGAGCTACGATCTGGCCGCGCTCGTGCCGTACGTCGACTGGTTCAATGTCATGACCTATGACATGAACACCATCTTCAGTCCCTACAGCGGCTTCAATACGCCCCTGCACGCGAATCGCCACGACCCGGAGCCGCAGCCCGAGCGGGCGCGCGACAACCTCGCCGATGCGGTGCGCTACTACGAGGCGCACGGGGTGCCGCCGCAGAAGATCCTCCTCGGCATCGCGTTTTACGGACGCGGCTTCACCGGAGTGAGCGGGCACGACGCGGGCCTGTACTCGAAATACACCGGTGGGTATCCGGAGACCCCGTGGAAGACGATCGAATCGCGCATGCTCACGAGCCCCGACTGGGTGCGGCACTGGAGCGCCTCGGCCGAGGCGCCCTGGCTCTACAACGCGCAGCGGCACATCTTCTTCACCTACGATGATCCGCAGTCCCTCGCGATCAAGGCCGCGTTCGTGCGCCGCGAACATCTGCGCGGCGTGATGATCTGGGTGCTCGGTGAGGATGACGCGCGCAATTCGCTCCTGCGCGCGCTGGTGTGGGGTCTGCACGTGCAGAAGAGCTCCCCATGACGAATCTGGTGCTGCTCTGCCCGCTGCAGGGCTGGTGCGCTCCGCTCGATGAGGTGCCCGATCCGGTCTTCGCCGGACGGATGCTCGGCGATGGGCTCGCGATCGATCCGCTCGGCACGACGCTGCATGCGCCGTGCGCCGGGCAGGTGGCGGCATTGCCCGATACGCGCCACGCGGTCACGCTGCGCAGCGCACAGGGCGTGGACATCTTGATGCACATCGGCATCGATACCGTCGGGCTCGCCGGGGAGGGCTTCCGGGCGCACGTCGCCGTCGGACAGATGGTGCGTCCCGGAGATGCACTCATCAGCTTCGATCTGGATCTGCTCGCCCGACGTGTGCCGAGTTTGCTGACACCGGTCCTGGTGGTCGGCGGTGGCCCGCTGCGTCTGGCGCGGCGCACCGAGGGCCGGGCTGTGCAGGTCGGCGAGGCGTTGATGGAATGGGTTGTGCCGGAGCAGCGTGCCGGCGCCGCGCAGGCGCCGGGGGCAGCCGGTGAGGCGCTCGGTCGCAGCGTGCGCGTTGCGCTTGAGCACGGGATTCACGCGCGGCCCGCAGCGCAGCTGACGCTCGCATTGAAGCGCCTGCGCGCCGACGTTCAGCTTCGCTTCCAGGGAAGGCGAGCCGATGCCCGCAGCGCTACGGCGCTGATGACCCTCGGGGTGCGTCAGGGCGATCTGGTCGAGATACAGGCTTGCGGGGCGGATGCGCAGGAGGCGCTCGAAGCGCTCCAGATGGTGCTCTCGCAACCGGCACCCGCGGCGTTGCCAGCCGCCACGCCGCGCGCGCGCCCCTGCGTGCCGGCACAGCCGATGCCCGTGCCGACAGTGCGCCCCGGCGATGTGTTGCGCGGCGTCGTGGCCAGTCGTGGCCTGGCTGCCGGCCGAGCGGCCGTGCTGCGGCGGCAGGAGCTCGTTGTGGCCGAGTCCGGCGCGGGCATCGAGCATGAGAGCGCCGAGCTGCGCCGCGCGCGCGCCGAGGTGCGCAGCCGGCTGGAGCGCTCACTGCAGGCTGCGGCGGGCGCTGCAGCCGAGGTCGTGACGGCACATCTGGCGCTGCTCGAGGATCCGCAGCTCGAGGCGCGTGCGCTCGAGGCGATCGGGCTCGGCAAGAGTGCGGGTTTGGCCTGGCGGGAGGCGATCGCCGAGAGCAGCGCGGCGCTGCGCGCCCTGGAGGATGCCCGCATGGCCGAGCGGCTTGATGACCTCGCCGACCTCGAGCGCCAGGTGCTGCTGGCGCTCTCGGGCGAGGCCGCAGTGCACGCTGTGCCGCTCGCGCCGGGCTCGATTCTCATCGCCGAGGAGCTGCTGCCCTCGCAGCTGGTGAGTCTGGATGCGGGCTCGCTCGGCGGACTGTGCCTCGCCGCCGGCGGAGCCACCTCGCACGTGTCGATCTTGGCCGCCGCCGCCGGCATACCGGCGCTGGTGGCGCTCGGGCCGGCGGTGCAGACCATCGCCGAGGGCACTGCGCTCATTTTGGATGCCGAGACCGGGCAGCTCGAGGTCGATCCGGGCGAGGCGCGTCTGCAGATCATCAGAGGCCGCATGGCGCGCGCCGCCGAGCGGCGCGCCCGCGAGCGCCAGGCCGCGCAGCGCGAGTGCCGCATGGCCGACGGCACGCGCATCGAGGTGCTCGCCAATCTCGGCTCGCTCGCCGACGCCGAGCTCGCGGTGCGCAACGGCGCGGAAGGCTGTGGACTGCTGCGCACGGAATTTCTTTTTCTCGAGCGGCACGACGCCCCGAGTGAAGCCGAGCAGTGCGCCGAATACCAGCGCATCGCCGCGGCGCTCGCGGGCCGCCCGCTCACCATTCGCACCCTGGATATCGGCGGCGACAAGCCGATTCCCTACCTGCCGCTGCCGGCGGAAGAAAACCCCGCGCTCGGCCTGCGCGGCGTGCGCACCAGCCTGTGGCGCGAGGACCTGCTCGATGAGCAGCTGCGCGCGGTGCTCGCGGTCGAGCCGGCCGGCCAGTGCCGTGTGTTGCTGCCGATGATCACCGACCTGGCGGAGATTCGAACCGTGCGCGCGCGCATCGCCGAGGCGTGCCGGCGCATCGGCCGCAGCGCGCCGATCGAGCTCGGGGTGATGATCGAGACGCCCGCCTCGGCGCTCATGGCCGATGTGCTGGCGCGCGAGGTCGAGTTCTTCTCCATCGGCACCAACGATCTCACTCAGTACACGCTCGCGATGGACCGTGGCCACTCCCAGCTCGCCGCGCGCCTCGATGCGCTGCACCCCGCGGTGCTGCGCCTCATAGAACGCGCGGCGGAGGCGGCGCGGGGGGCGCGCCGGCGCATTGCAGTGTGCGGCGGGCTCGCCTCCGATCCGGCGGCTGCTCCCATCCTGATCGGCCTCGGCGCGCATGAGCTCTCCTGTGTGCCGGCGGCGATCCCGCGCCTGAAGGCGCTGATCGGCGAGCTCACGCTGGCGCAGTGCCGCGAGCGCGCCCGGGAGGCGCTCGCGCAGGAGTCGGCCGAAGCGGTGCGCGCGCTGTGCGCGGCGGCCGCCGAGCCCGCCGGCGAGAGCGCCTCGGCCGGCGGTTGAGCGGAACGTGACAGGAACCTTTCCATGAAACAGCTGCTGACCCCGCTGCAGAAACTCGGCGGCGCACTGATGCTGCCGATCGCGGTCCTGCCGGCCGCCGCGTTGCTGCTGCGCCTCGGCCAGCCGGATCTGCTCAACATTCCCGTGATGGCCGCCGCCGGACAGGCGATCTTCACCAACCTGGGGCTCCTGTTCGCCGTCGGCGTGGCGATCGGAATCGCGCGCGACAACCATGGGGCCGCGGGCATGGCGGCCGTCGTCAGCTACCTGGTGATCATCAAGGGGGCGGCGGTGTTCGTCACCGTGCCTGCCAGCGCGCTTGCGGGAGTCGCCGCACACGCCCACGCGCTCGTGATCGAGGCGTTCAAGCACAAGCAGCTCGATCAGCTCACCGTGCCGGTCGGCATCGTCTCGGGGCTGCTCGGCGGCTCCCTCTACAACCGCTTCCACGCCTTCAAGCTGCCGAACTACCTGGCATTCTTCGGCGGCCGGCGCTTCGTGCCGATCGTGACGGGCTTTGCGGCGCTGCCGATCGCAATCCTGCTCGGGGTGGAACTCGGGCACATCGAAAGCGGCATGGATTCGCTCAGCCGGGCGGTGCTGGCCGCCGGACCCTGGGGGCTGTTCATCTACGGGGTGCTCAACCGGCTGCTGATCGTCACCGGGCTGCACAACATTCTCAACAGCTTCGCCTGGTTCATCGTCGGGAACTACCACGGTGTCACCGGCGATATGAACCGCTTCTTCGCCGGCGATCCGCGCGCCGGGGCGTTCATGGCCGGGTTTTTCCCCGTGATGATGTTCGGTCTGCCGGCGGCGTGTCTGGCCATGTACCACACGGCGCGGCCGGAGCGGCGCGCGGCCGTCGCCGGCCTGCTGCTCTCGATCGCTCTGACGACCTTTCTCACGGGTGTGACCGAGCCGGTGGAGTTCACGTTCATGTTCCTCGCTCCAGGGCTGTACCTGGTGCATGCGCTGCTCACCGGCCTGTCGTTCATCATCATGAACGCACTCGATGTGCGGCTCGGCTTCGGCTTCTCGGCAGGGCTGTTCGATTACATCCTCAACTTCAAGTACGCGACCCATCCACTGCTGCTGCTGCCGGTCGGGGCGCTGTACTTTGCCCTCTATTACGGAATCTTCCGTTTCGCGATCGTCAAGTTCGACCTCAAGACGCCGGGGCGGGAAGCCGAGGCCCAGCCGGCCGCCGCCCGCGCGCCCGCGGCGGGCGGCGCGGAGCGCGCACTGGCCTACATTGCCGCGCTCGGCGGGGCGGAGAACCTCGAATCCGTGAACGCCTGTACGACGAGGCTGCGCCTGATCGTGCGCTCACAGGAAAAGGTCGATGCGCAGGCATTGAAGTCGTTGGGTGCCGTGGGCATGGTGCGCCCGTCGGCCACGGCGCTGCAGGTCGTGATCGGGCCGGTCGCCGAGCAGATCGCAGGGGAGATGCGCGAGACGCTGCAGAACATGCCGCAAGGGGCTCGCCCCGCGGCGGCGCCGACGCCCCTGCCGCCGAGTGCCGGCAGCGAAGCGGCAGCGCCGCATGCGCCGGCGCTCGCCCGCTCGCGGATCGAGGGGCTGCTCGCGGCCCTCGGGGGGGCGGCGAACGTGCGCGAAGTGGCGCCGGTGTCGTCGCGATTGCGCATCGCGCTGGCCGATGCCCAACGGGTTGATCCGGAGGCGTTGGACCGACTGGGGCTGCGCGGCAGTGCGCTCGTGGGCCCCAATTGCCTGCACGTCATCATCGGGCCTTCGGCCGCAGCGACCAGCGCGGCGCTGCGTGAGCGGCTCGCAACCGCCGCATCCCACTGAGCTTCCTGCCCTTACCGCAGCCGATCGCTCTGGGGGGGCTCTCCGAAGCGGCCCAGGCCTCCGCAACATATTCCAGAACGTCGGCTCGGACGCCGGATACAGCGCTCTCGGTACAGCGTCGATGCTTATAGCGCGTACCTGACGGTGCCCATGACGTTGTGGCGGACGAGCATCAGGATTCCGCCCCGCCAATGTCACACCCAACAATCTGCGCTCCGGCTGTTGCCGCGCCACTTTCGTTGAGTACTATAGTCATCAGTCGGAACGATGGCGGAACGGGTGTCGCGAACGAACAACACGCATGTGGATGCGGGTGTCACGCGATATCCGACCACGAGGACAGGACGAGCGCAGCAGCGGGGGCGGATATCGTGATGTCGATCGAAGTCTGGCGCGCATCAGGACGGGGCGGATTTCCCGCCCTCGATGCTCGAGCGTTTCTCTTTCGTGCGGTACGTCCGTGAACGTCCGTAGTGTCGACGCGCCGCTCGATGGGGTCGGGGGCTCGGGGAGCTCGAGGGACGTCCCCTGCGCGGCGGAGTCTCAGGAGCGGGCGCAGGCGCTGGCGGAAGTCGCACGGCAGCATCATGCGCCGCTGGTCCGGTTCCTGACACAACGCACCGGCTCGGTCGAGGATGCCAAGGAAATTGCTCAGGATGCCTACGTCAAGGTGCTCGCGGTCGAGCGGCATGGTTCGATCGCCTCTTTGGCCAGCTATCTGTGGCGCAGCGCGCTGAATCTCATGACCGATCACGGCCGGCGGCGTGTGGTGCGGGAGCGCTTCGCGCAGGCCGCTCGCGCCGAGGCGGAACAGACGGCGCCGTCGGCGGAAACAGTAGTCGACGCGCGGCAACGGCTGGAGCTGATCGAGCGCGCGGTGGGACAGCTGCCGCCGCGCTGTCTGCATGCCTTCATCCTGCGGGTCGTGCAGGGAGAGCCGTTCGATGAGGTCGGCCGGGCGATGGGGATCAGCGGCAGGATGGCCAAGATTTACGTGGCACGGGCCCTGGCGCATCTGCATGCGTCCCTCGAGGAGAGCGAGGGTAGAGGAGGCCGCCCGTGAACCTGCACTCCCCGGAGCGCGACAGCGAGGAGCAGCGCTGGATTGAAGCCGTGGAATGGCACGCGTTGCGCTGCAGTGCGGACGGGCTGACGGCCTCGCAGCATTCCACCTGGCGGTTGTGGTCGCAGGACCCCGAGAACCGGAGGATCTACGCCGCCTGTGCGCGCCTGTACGTGGATGCCCAGGGGCTGCAGGCCGGTCCGCCTCCCTCTTGTGCTGTCCTGCGGCGCTGGCGTGAGCGTTCGGCGCGACAGGTGGGATGGAACAGGCGGCGCACCGCAATGGCCGGCGTGCTGATCACTGGGGCGCTCGGCGTGGTGGTGCTGCTCGGCAGGGCGGCCCGGCCGGTGCGGCCGGCCCGAACCGCTGCCCATGTCACGGTGCCCGTGATCTACCGCACCGCGCCGGGACAGACGCGTCGGCTTCGGCTCGGCGACGGGTCCACCGTCATACTCGGCGGTGAGACGGCGATCACGGTGTCGCTGACTCCGCAGCGCCGCGCCGTGCGGCTGGAGCACGGAGAGGCGTGGTTTCGGGTCGTCCACCGGCCTCACTGGCCGTTCACCGTTGCGGCCGGCAACGGCGTCATCACCGATCTCGGCACGGCGTTCGTCGTCGATCGGGAATCCGGGCGGGTGGAGGTCACAGTGACGCAGGGCGAAGTGGAGGTTGCGGTCAGGCGTTTCTCGCCCGCGAGGTCTTTGCAGCCCGTGATTCTGCAGCCCATCCAGCTGCGCCGAGGTGAGCGTTTTACGTACGGACAGACGGCCGACCGGGTCGTGCGGCCCGTCAGTCCCCGTCTCGCTCTCGCGTGGACCCGGGGCGAGCTCGAATTCGCCGACGAGCCGCTGAGCGCGGTGGTCGACAACGTGAACCGGTATACCGCGCAACCGATAGAGGTGACGCCTGCAGCGGGCCGGCTGCGCCTCACCACCCTCGTGCTCAGCCGGCACATTTCCGGATGGCTCGACGGACTGAGTCGCGTTTTGCCGGTAAGAGTCACCAGAAAAGACGCCGAGATTTGCATCCGACTACGCGTAAGTAACAGGACGCGTCTCGACAACACCTGTCAGAAGCGCTAACGCAGACGTCAGGCTTGACGTCATGTTGCGTCAGCGGACAACAAAATAAATTTCATGTAGCAGAACACCTCACCGGTTCCCTTCCGGAATGTCTGCCCGTCTCTCGCGGAAGACATCACCAAACCGGGGGGATTTCATGGTGCGTGACACTTCGAGACTCCGTCCTTCTGATGCACGTCCGGCGAACACGCGGCTGCACAAAGCCATTCTCGCAAGTCTCGGCGCGCTGCCGCTGATATTCGCAGCGCCGGCACATGCTGATGTGCTCGACCACGTCAGAGCCTTCAGGATTCAGCCGGAAATGCTGCAGCAGGCACTGCTCGACTTCGCCCGCCAGGCGCACGTGCAGATCCTTCTGCGGGGAATTTCGCCAAGCCACATTCGAACTACGGCGCTCCGAGGCCGCTACACCGGTCGGCAGGTGGTCGATCGACTGTTGAGTGGCACCGGCCTGACGTACACGGTCACCGATCATGCCGTCGAGATATTCCCTGAGCATCACGCTATCAACAACGCGCAGGCGTCCGGAGTCGATCCGGACGCAAACCGGCCGCGGAGGCATGCCGAAGAAGGGTCGCGACACAGAGCCAAGCACGTCTCGGTCGCGCCGCCCATTCTCGAGCAGGTCGTCGTCACGGGAACGCACATCAGCGGCGGGCCACCGCCCTCTGAGCCCATCATCAGCATCACGCGCCGGCAGATCCGGGAATCCGGCTACCAGAGCGTCGAGCAACTGATGGATGCGCTGCCGGAGAA
>JAJYUL010000009.1 GCA_021792555.1 Pseudomonadota bacterium | reverse complement strand
ATAGGTACAGCCCCCCGCCGTCAAACAGCTTGTAGGGCCTCTCGCGCGGCTTGGCGGTGCGGATCTTCGTGTCGGTGAGCTTCATCAGATACCCCGTGATACCCCGAACCAGGACCCACATTCAGAAAAGGTGCCCCCAAAATACCCCCGGCTGTGCTAGGCTGTCAACGGATGGTGGCGGACACTCGCGGACGGAAAGTACGGGTTTTCAGGGGATTTGCCGAGCGGTCAGGATGCTGGCGGATGGCTGCGGATGCTTGAGTGGTGCCCGGGGCCGGACTCGAACCGGCACGGGGTTGCCCCCGAGGGATTTTCGTACCCGCTACGGTTTACACCGCTGCGCGCCCCGAGGTCCTTCACCTGGCGGGTCGCCCATTTGGGGTCTGGACTTTACCTTTGCCATGCCGTGCGGGTTCTCCGCCTGGTTTAGGCAGGGGCCGTCAAGTCTCTACACTTTCCGCGCACCCGGCGGGCCGCGCGGCTTAGCTCGGTATTGCAGCCACCCTGACGTGCTGCTGGTTCACCGACTTTGACCCCATTCACACCGGGCGTTTCCGTCCCGGGTGCTCAACTTCGTTAAGTCCCTTGCGTCTACCCATTT
Source organism: Pseudomonadota bacterium (assembly GCA_021792555.1). Lineage (GTDB taxonomy): Bacteria > Pseudomonadota > Gammaproteobacteria > Steroidobacterales > Steroidobacteraceae > 13-2-20CM-66-19. The sequence continues at coordinate 87,247 of JAJYUL010000009.1, read as the reverse complement.
CGCCACCCGGGCACGGGAGGCGGACTCATTCTACCCGAGCGGCCTGCCTGCATGGACTAGTGCCGGATTTGGCGCAATACGCACCCTTACGTATGGGGGTCCGCGCAGTGCCTATAGAGATAAATGTCCGAATTGGCGAGACTTACCGCCCATCGAGGCTTGGGTTGGGTCAATGACCGGCATGTCCGAGGCGACGCTGAAGGGCGAGAACGTACATTTATGGCGCGGTGAGCGGCATGTGCTGCGCGGCGTCGGCTTCACGGTCACCAGCGGAGAGTGCCTGCAATTGACCGGTCCGAACGGGGCCGGCAAGACGAGCCTGCTGCGCACGGTGTGTGGCATGTCCTACCCGGAGGACGGACGCATCTGCTGGCGGGGGCAGGACGTACGCGACGATCTGCCCGCGTTCCACACCGAGATGGCCTACCTCGGCCACGAGCCGCCCCTGAAGATGGAGCTCACCGGACGCGAGAACCTGCATTACTGGGTCGGGGTCCGCCGGCGCTACGCCCGCGCGGAGCTCGACGGAGCGCTCGAGCGGGTAGGCGGCCAGCGCTGGGCCGACCGGCCCGTGCGCACGCTCTCGGCGGGGCAGAAGCGGCGGGTGGCGCTCGCCGGGCTGCTGCTGATGGCGGTGCCTTTGTGGCTCCTCGATGAACCGACCACCAATCTGGATGTCGAAGGGCAGCGACTGGTGGGCACCCTGATCGATGAACACCTCGCCGCCGGCGGCCTGGCCATGGCCGCGGTGCACCATCCGCTCGCGGTGTCCGAGCGGGGATTGCGGCGACTGGAGCTGGGCGTTGTCTGATACAAATGTCCTGCGGGCCACGCTGCCGGGGGTGGGTGTCGGGCGTGGCTCGGCGCCGTCGGCCCTGGCCGTAGCCCGACTGATGCTTGAGCGTGACCTCAGGCTTGCGTTTCGCAAGTCGAGCCAGCTGGTCCAGCCGCTCGCCTTCTTCGCGATGGTGACCACGCTCTTTCCGCTCGCCATCACTCCGGAACTGAGCCGCCTGCGGCACATCGCCTCCGGGGTGCTGTGGGCGGGGGCGCTGCTCGCTTCACTGCTCGCGCTGGAATTCCTGTTCCGCGACGATGCCCAGGACGGCACGCTCGAGCAGTACGCGCTCTCCGGGCGCGCCCTCACGGGACTGCTCTCGGCCAAGACCGCCGCACACTGGCTGCTCACGGGCCTGCCGCTGGCGCTGATGGCGCCGCTCGCGGGGGTGGCGCTCGGGGTCCCGACCGGCGCGCTGCCCGGCATTCTCGCTTCGGTCACCCTCGGCACCGTCACCATGAGTCTGCTCGGGGCGGTCGGCGCGGCGCTCACCCTCGGGGTGCGCCGCGCCGGCGCGCTGCTGTCTCTCCTGACGCTGCCGCTGGCGATCCCGGTGCTGATCTTCGGCGCCCACGCGACGCAGCTGGCGATCCGTGGCGAGCCGTATGGGGCATCGCTGACCTTGCTGGCCGCGCTGGCGGTCTTCGGCATGACCTTAGCGCCGCTCGCGGCGGCGGCGGCCGTGCGTATCAACCTGGAGTGAGGGCTCACCGCTCATGGCTTGGACTTGGTTTCATCGGCTGGCTTCCCCGCCGCACGTGTACCGGACCGCCGGGCGGCTCGCCCCGTGGTTCGCCTGGCCCGCGGCGATTCTGATCATCGCCGGACTCGTCGGCGGCCTGTGGCTCGCGCCGCCGGATTATCAGCAGGGCGACGCCTATCGCATCATGTACGTACATGCACCCAGTGCGTGGCTGTCACTCATGGTGTATACGATCATGGCCGTGGCGGGCGGCATCGGCCTGATCTGGCGCATGAAGGTCGCGCACGCGGTCGCAGCGGCCGCAGCGCCGATCGGCGCATCCTTCACGTTCGCGACCCTGGTGACCGGCTCGCTCTGGGGCAAGCCGATGTGGGGCACGTACTGGCAGTGGGACCCGCGCCTGACCTCCGAGCTGCTATTGTTCTTTCTGTACCTCGGTTACATGGGACTGCGCGCAGCTTTCGAGGATCTGCAGCGCGCGGACCGCGTGAGCGCCGTGCTCGCCGTCGTGGGAGTGGTCAATGTGCCCATCATTCATTATTCGGTGGTCTGGTGGAACTCGCTGCACCAGGGCCCCTCGGTGATGTATCTCGGCAAGCCGACCATGCCGCCCTCGATGCTGGTGCCGCTGCTGATCATGTTTCTCGGGTTCACGCTGTTTTTCGGGGCGGTACTGCTGATGCGGCTGCGCGGGGAGGTGCTCAACCGCGAGCGCACCGCGCGCTGGGTGGCTGAGGAGATCGGCGCATGATGAGGTTTCTCGACATGGGTGGGTACTATCCGTGGGTCTGGCCGGCCTACGTGGTGACGCTCGGGGTGATGGGCCTGAACATCTATTGGGCCAAGCGGCTGCTCGCCCGCGCACGGCGCGCGGCGGTGCGCAGACTGCAGATGCAGGAGGAGCAATGACACCGACTCGACGCCGCCGGCTGCTGCTGGTCATCGGGATACTCGTGGGCGTCTCGCTCGCCGGCGGGCTCGCCTTGTCGGCGTTCCGCCAGAACGTGACCTTCTATTTCGTGCCGACCCAGGTGGCCGAGGGCAAGGCGCCCGTCGGGGAGTCCTTCCGCCTCGGGGGACTGGTGGCCAAGGGCAGCGTCTACCGCAAGCCCGGCAGCATGGAGGTGCACTTCATGGTGACGGACCTCAAGCACGAGATTCCGGTCGAGTACACCGGCGTGCTGCCGGACCTGTTCCGGGAGAACTCCGGGGTGATCGTGCACGGCAAGCTCCTGCCCGACGGGGTGTTCCTCGCCGACCAGGTGCTCGCCAAGCACGATCAGTACTACCGTCCGCCCGGCATCCACCAGGCCTGGGGCATCCGTCACGGCGATCCGCGTGACCCGGCGCTCGTGCAGGAGGCGCATACCGCCCCCCTGCACGGCAGCGTGGTGGCCGCGACGGAGTACGCGAAATGATTCCGGAACTCGGTCAATTCGCGCTCATTCTGGCGCTGCTGCTCGCCGGTCTGCAGGCGCTGTTCGGCATCGCCGGCCCGGCGCTCGGACGGGACCGCTGGACCGCGGCGGTCGTCCCGGCGGTGGCCGGCCAGTTCGTGATGGTCGCCACCGCCATGGGCTGCCTGGTGACCTCGTTCATCGACAATGACTTCACCGTGCGCTACGTGGCGGAGAACTCGAACTCCGCGCTCCCGCTGTTCTACCGCGTCGCGGGGGTCTGGGGCGCGCATTCCGGATCGCTGCTGCTGTGGATCTTCCTGCTCGCCTGCTGGACCTTGGCGGCCGCCTTCGGCACGCTGCGCCTGCCGCGCAATTTCGCCGCCCGCGTGCTCGGGGTGCTCGGCGCAGTCAGCTTCGGCTTCCTGCTCTACACGGTGGTGACCTCAAACCCCTTCCTGCGGCTCGATCCGCCGTGGGCGGACGGGATGGGCCTGAACCCGCTGCTGCAGGACCCGGGCCTCGCCGCGCACCCGCCGCTGCTCTACACCGGGTACGTCGGGCTCTCGGTGGCCTTCGCGTTCGCCGGAGCGGCGCTGCTCGAGGGCCGGCTCGATCGGGAATGGGCGCGCTGGACGCGCCCGTGGGCCACCTCGGCCTGGGCGTTTCTCACCTGCGGCATCGCGCTCGGCAGCTGGTGGGCCTACTACACGCTCGGATGGGGCGGGTTCTGGTTCTGGGATCCGGTCGAGAACGCCTCGTTCATGCCCTGGCTGATGGGCACCGCGCTCATCCACTCCCTCGCGGTGACCGAGAAGCGCGGCCTGTTCAAGAGCTGGACGCTGCTGCTGGCGGTGCTCGGATTCTCGCTGAGCCTGGTCGGCACCTTCCTCGTGCGCTCCGGGGTGCTGATCTCGGTGCACTCGTTCGTCTCCAGTCCCGGCCGCGGGGAATTCCTCCTGACATTCCTCGGCATCATGATCGGCGCGGCGCTCGCGCTGTATGCCTGGCGCGCGCCGAAGATGCAGTCGGAGGCCGGATTCGAGCTGAGCGCGCGCGAGTCGTTTCTGCTGTTCAACAACATTCTGCTGGTGACGGCCTGCGGCACGGTGTTCGCCGGGGAGATGGCCCCGATCATCTCCAACGCGCTCGGGCTCGGGAAGCTCTCGGTGGGCCCGCCGTACTTCGATCCGACCTTCCTCATCTCCATGCTGCCGCTGCTCGCGCTCGTGCCGCTCGGGATGCACGCGCGCTGGAAGCGCGGCGGCTTCGGCGATCGCGGCCGCACGCTGCTGATCGTGCTGGCGGCCTCGGCGCTCATCGGCTGCGCGGCGGCGTTCGGGCTGTACACCGGCGCCGGGGTGCTCTCGGCGGTCGGCATGACCCTCGGGGTGTGGATCATCATCTCCTCGCTGATCGACCCGATCGCCCGGCTGCGGCGGCGGATTGCCATTCCGCGCGCGGTGCTCGGCATGACCATCGCGCACATCGGCCTTGGCATCTTCGTGTTTGCGCTCACCTCCGTGCAGGGCTTCACGGCCGAGCAGGACGTGGCGATGCGGACCGGGATGAGCGCCCCCGACGGCGGCTACTCGTTCCAGTTCCAGGGCACGCAGCCGGTGCACGGTCCGGATTACGGCGGCGTCGAGGCCCGCGTCATCGTCACGCGCGACGGCAAGCCGGTGGCGGTGATGTATCCGCAGAAGCGCACCTACTGGGTGCAGCACATGATCATCACGCACTCGGCGATCTTCATCAATCACGGCAGCAACATCCTGGTTGCCCTGGGCCAGGATCTCGGTGACGGCCGCTGGAGCTTCCGCCTGCAGGTGCGCCCGCTGGTGCTGTACATCTGGATCGCCGCGCTCATCATGGCCGCCGGCGGCATCATCGCCATCACCGACCGGCGCTACCGCATCGCGCAGTCCGCCGCCGAGGAGGAGGCCTCCGCAGCGCTCGCCGGAGGCGAGGCGCGATGATCCGCTACTTCATCCCCTTGGGCGTGCTCGTGGTGGTGGTGGTGCTGCTCGCGCTCGGCATCCATCAGGCCCCGCGCAAGGATCTGGTTCCCTCGCCGCTCATCGGCAAGCCGGCGCCGAGCTTCGCACTGCCGAGCCTGACCGATCCTGCCAAGCAGGTCACCTCCGCCTCGCTGCGCGGCCATTGGTACCTGTTCAACGTCTGGGGCACCTGGTGCGTCTCCTGCCACATCGAGGAGCCGGAGCTGCTCGCCATCGCGCACACGGGACTCGTGCCCCTGATCGGGCTCGACTGGAAGGACAGCCGCTCGCAGGCGATCAGCTATCTGCGCCAGAAGGGCAATCCTTACCAGCAGATCGCCTTCGACCCGGGCGGTCTCGAGGCGATCCACTGGGGCGTGTATGGGGCGCCGGAGACCTTCCTCGTCAATCCCCAGGGCATCATCGTGTACAAGTACATCGGGCCGATCACCCCGCATGCCTGGACGCATGACATCCTGCCGCGGCTGCCGGCCGGCCAGACGGTGCGCGGATCATGAGGCGCTTGTCGAGAACGCGCACCGCGCTGCTCGCGGCCCTGGCGCTGCTCGCCGCGCCCTTTGCCCACGCCATTGCCCCGACGCGCATGCCGACCCCCGCGCTGCAGGCGCGTTACGAGAGGCTGATCCACGGCTTCCGCTGCATGCAGTGCCAGGACGAGTCGCTCGCGAACTCTCCGGTCAGCCTCGCGGCCGACATGCGCCGGCAGATCCGCCAGATGCTGCTCGCCGGCAAGACCGATCAGCAGATCCGCAACTTTTTCGTCGCGCGCTACGGTTACTTCATCCTGTTCAAGCCGCCGTTCGTGGCGAAGACCGCGTGGCTGTGGCTCGCCCCGGGCGTGCTGCTCGCCATCGGCGCGGTGAGCGCCGCGTGGGTGATCCGCCGGCGCGCGGCGTTGGTGGGCCCTGAGGACACCGACGAGGACGAGTCCCTTGATGACGGCCTTCTCGGGCCGGGAAAGCACAGCTGATGATCGTATTCATCCTTTTCGCGACGATGCTGACCGCCATCGCCGCCGGCCTGATCGTGATTCCGCTCATCCGGCCGCTGCGCACGCAGATGCCGCCGGCGCACTGGGCCGCGCTGCTCGCGTGTGTGGTGCTGGTGGGCGGCTCGGCGGGGCTGTACATGAAGTTCAGCAACTGGTCGTGGCGGCGCAATCCCGGCGTTGACTCGCCGCAGTCGCCCATCGAGCAGATCATTGACCACCTCGACGCTCATCCGAAGGACCTCGATGGCTGGCTGAAACTCGGCAAGTCCTACGTGATCCTGCAGGAGTACCCGCTGGCGGTGCGCGCCTTCCGCCACGCCGATCACCTCGTCGGCGGGCGCAGCGCCCCGGCGCTGATCGGGGAGGCCGAGGCCATGATCCTGATCCACGATTCCTCGCTCGACGGGCAGGCCGGTGCGCTGATCGAGCGGGCGCTCGCCATCGATCCGGACTCGCCCAAGGCCCTGTTCTTCGGCGCGGCCGAGGCGATGCGCCGCGGCGACCTGCCTCTGGCCAAGGCCCGCTTCAGCAAGCTGCTGGCGATGAATCCGCCGCCCGATGTCCAGATTGTCCTGAAGCGGGAAATTGCGGCGATCAACGCCAAACTGGCCGGTAAAAAACCGGCAAGTGCGGTAAAAGCCCCGAAGCCGGTGCGCGGATGATCCCTGCGGCCTCCAGGGGCGGAAACGTTGCAGGAACCCTGGAAGCCTGATAGAGGTCTTATGTTGAGCGGCGGCGGTGCCGCCGCGGGTTCTCGCGAACCCGTTCTGTCTCTCGATCGAAGGAGAGCGCTCATGATTCAGCCAGCTCATGAGGGGCCCCAGGCCCACAAGGCCACCAGTGGACGTGGCTTCGCATCCATGACTCAGGAACGCCAGCGTCAGATCGCCAGCATGGGCGGCAAGGCGGTGCCGGACGGGAAGCGCAGCTTCTCGCAGAACCGGCGTCTTGCAGCCGAGGCCGGCCGCAAGGGCGGCCAGAGCGTGCCCGACGAGAAGCGCAGCTTCTCGCAGAACCGGCGCCTCGCGGCCGAGGCCGGCCGCAAGGGCGGCCAGAGCGTGCCCGACGAGAAGCGCAGCTTCTCGCAGAACCGCCAGCTGGCCGCCGAGGCCGGCCGCAAGGGCGGTCAGGCAAGCCACGCCGTGCACCGCGACTGAGGCGAGGGGGCGCGCCGCCCTGGGGCGGCCCCGCCCCGCGTAGCACGATCACCGCTGCGCCGAGGTGCGCGGCGCAGCGGGCAGCATCGGTGCTCACGATCCCGTGCGGCACCGGGCAGAGCTGTTGATCTGACAGATCCCACACCGTCATGTGACTGTCATCGGACTGTCACACCGGGACTCTAGACTGAGTCGGGCGTCTCGCCCGCCTGAAATGAGTCCCCGATGCGATGCATTCCCCGGTTCGCGCCTCTCGCCGCGCTGGCGCTCTCGGCGCTGTGCCTCACGTCCCTCGCCTCGGCGGCCCAAGCGCCGCGCATACGGCACGTTCTGCTGATCAGCATCGACGGGCTCCACGAGGAGGATCTCGCCAACTGCATCGCCGCCGGCACGTGTACGCATCTTGCCGCCCTGGCTCGCCACGCCGTCACCTACACCGACGCCGAAACCACGCGTCCGTCGGATTCCTTCCCGGGCATGATCGCGCAGGTGACGGGCGGAACCCCGCGCCTCACCGGCGTCTACTACGACCATACTTTCGACCGGGCGCTGTATCCCCCGTCCTCCAACTGCACCGGCCCGCGCGGATCGCCGGTGCGGCTGACCGGTCATCTCGATCGCAACGAGGCGCGTCTCGACGGCGGCTCGCCGGCGGGACTTGCGGGCAACAGCGCCGAGGCCATCGATCCGGCGCGGCTGCCCGAGACGCGGCTCCACGGCCGCTGCGAGCCGCTCTGGCCCCACAACTACCTGCTGGTGAACACCGTCTTCGGGGTGCTGCACGCGCACGGTCTGCGCACGGCGTGGATCGACAAGCATCCGGCCTATGACATCCTGAACGGTCCGGGCGCGCCGGCCGAGGGACCCGGGCGCAACATCGACGATTTCTTCGCCCCCGAGGTGCATGCCGCGCTTACGCGGGCCAACCTCGCGCTGCTCGGGCGGGGCACGGCGCATCTGGCCGATCCGCGCCGCTCGTTTCAGGATACCGCGGCGGCGATCCGCCTCTACGATGGCCTGAAGCTGCACGCGCTGCTCAACGAGATCGACGGCCTCGATCACGCCGGAACGCGCCGCGTGGGCACCCCGGCGCTGTTCGGCATGAACTTCCAGTCGGTCAACGTCGCCGAGAAGCACCGCTGGGGAGGTTACCTCGACACTTCGGCCACCCCGAGCCCGGCGCTCCTCGCCGCCATCGAGTTCGTGGACCGCGGCATCGGCCGCATCGTCGCGGCGCTCAAGCGCCGCGGGCTCCTCGAGTCGACCGTGCTGATCATCAGCGCGAGGAGCGGCAACGCGCCGATCGACCGCACGCGCGTGAAGATCATTTCCGACCGCACGGTGCTCACGCCGGCGCTCGATAAGCTCGGGCCCGCCGATCAGTTTCACGTCGCCGACGACGTGCTGCTCGAGTGGCTGACGCCGGCGTACCGTGCGCGCGTGGGGGCGGTGATTCGCAGCCTCATCGCCCAGCAGGCCGCGGGCACCGACCTCGGCATCGGCAAGTTCTACAGCGGGCGCGAGCTCGCCGCGCTGTTCGGCGATCCGCGCACCGATCCGCGCGCGCCGGATTTCATCCTCGAGCCCAGGCTCGGCGTCATTTATTCCAATCATCCGCACAAGATTGCCGAGCACGGCGGATTCCACCAGGACGACCGCCACGTCGCGCTGCTGGTGTCGAATCCCCAGCTGGCGCGGCGCACCGTCACGGGCGCAGTGCGAACCGCGCAGATCGCGCCGACGATCCTGCGCCTGCTCGGGCTCGACCCGCGCCTGCTGCAGGCGGTGCGCCGCGAAGGCACCCGCCCGCTGCCGCAGCTCGCGCTCGCGGGGCGGCGTTGACCGCCGGGCGGCGGCGTACTATCGTCGGCCCCCGTGACTAGGGGAGCCCCGCGAAGGGGCTGAGAGGCCGCTGGCGTCTGTGGGCGCGGCGCGGCGACCCTTCGAACCTGATCCAGTTCATGCTGGCGTAGGAAAGTTGTTCTCGCGCGCTTTCTCGCGCTGACGTGGCTGGGTCTCCTGCGGTTGAACCGCTCAAGGAGCCTCCACGATGAATGCCGTTCCCAAGGTCGTCGCCGACGCGCTGCCTGCCTCGCGCAAGATCCACGTGCCGGGCAGCCTGCACGCCGACGTGCGCGTACCGATGCGCCAGATTTCCCTGCACCCCTCGAGCGGGGAGCCGCCGCTGACCGTCTACGATTCCTCCGGCCCGTACACCGACCCCGAGGCGCGCATCGACATCGAGCGGGGGCTGGCGCGCCTGCGCGAGCGCTGGATCGCCGAGCGCGGGGATGTCGAGCCCTGCGAGGGCCGGGCGGTGCGCCCCGAGGATGACGGCTTCACGGGCGAGGGCACGGCGGCGCGCGCCTTTGCGCACACGCGCCGCCCGCTGCGGGCGCGCGCCGGCAAGGCGGTCACGCAGCTCGCCTATGCGCGCGCCGGCATCATCACCCCGGAGATGGAGTTCATCGCGATCCGCGAGAACCTCGGGCGGCGGCGCGAGGATGCGGCCGTGCGCGACGGGAATGACTGGGGCGCGAGCATCCCCGAGTACGTGACCCCGGAGTTCGTGCGCGCCGAGGTGGCCGCGGGCCGCGCCATCATCCCGGCCAACATCAACCATCCCGAGCTCGAGCCGATGATCATCGGGCGGAACTTCCTGGTGAAGATCAACGCCAACATCGGCAACTCCGCGGTGAGCTCCTCGATGGCCGAGGAGGTCGACAAGCTGGTGTGGGCGATCCGCTGGGGCGCCGACACGGTGATGGACCTGTCCACGGGGCGCAACATCCACACCATCCGCGAGTGGATCCTGCGCAACTCCCCGGTGCCGATCGGCACGGTGCCGATCTATCAGGCGCTCGAGAAGGTCGGCGGCATCGCCGAGGCGCTCACCTGGGAGGTCTTCCGCGACACGCTCATCGAGCAGGCCGAGCAGGGCGTCGACTACTTCACCATCCATGCCGGGGTGCGCCTGGCGCACATTCCGCTCACCGCCGAGCGCGTGACCGGCATCGTCTCGCGCGGCGGCTCGATCATGGCCAAGTGGTGCCTCGCGCATCACCGCGAAAGCTTCCTCTACGAGCACTTCGAGGAGATCTGCCAGATCTGCCGCGCGTACGACGTCAGCTTCTCCCTCGGCGATGGGCTGCGCCCCGGCTCGATCGCCGATGCCAACGATGCGGCGCAGTTCGCCGAGCTCGAGACGCTCGGGGAGCTGACGCGCATCGCCTGGCGGCACGACTGCCAGGTGATGATCGAGGGCCCGGGACACGTGCCGATGCACAAGATCAAGGAGAACATGGACAAGCAGCTCGAGCACTGCGGCGAGGCGCCGTTCTACACGCTCGGGCCGCTCACCACCGACATTGCTCCGGGCTACGATCACATCACCTCGGCGATCGGCGCGGCCATGATCGGCTGGTACGGCACGGCGATGCTCTGTTACGTCACGCCGAAGGAGCACCTCGGGCTGCCCGACCGCAACGACGTGAAGACCGGAGTGATCACCTACAAGATCGCCGCGCACGCGGCGGACCTCGCCAAGGGGCACCCCACGGCGCGTGCGCGCGATGATGCGCTCTCGCGCGCGCGGTTCGATTTCCGCTGGGAGGACCAGTTCAACCTCTCGCTCGATCCGGATACCGCGTGTGCATTTCACGACCAGACCCTGCCGAAGGAGGCGCACAAGGTGGCGCACTTCTGCTCGATGTGCGGCCCGAAGTTCTGCTCCATGCGCATCTCGCACGAGGTGCGCAGGGAGGCGCGCGAGCAGGGCATGCAGGAGATGGCCGAGAAGTTCCGCGCCGCCGGCGGGCAGCTGTACGTCCCGGCCGGCGGGGAGGGCTGAGCGGTGCGCGTGACGGTCATCGGAGCCGGCGTCGCGGGGCTCGCCTGCGCGGTGGAGCTCGCCGAGCGCGGCGCCTCGGTCGAGGTGCTCGAGCGCAACGCGACGCTCGATGGGGCGGGCTGCTCCTGGTTCGCCGGCGGCATGCTCGCGCCCTGGTGCGAGCGTGTGAGCGCCCCGCCGCACATCGTGGCGCTCGGGGATGAAGGCTTCGCGTGGTGGGCCGAGCGATACCCCGCGATGGTGCGCCGCGGCACGCTGGTGCTCGCGCATGGCCGCGATGTGGGGGAGCTGAAGCAGTTCGCCCGCCGCACGGAGCATTACGACTGGCTCGATTCCGAGGGCATCGCGGCGCTCGAGCCGGACCTCGCCGGACGCTTCGAGCACGGGCTTTATTTCAAGGAGGAGGCGCACATCGATCCGCGCGCCGCGCTCGCCGCTCTCGCCGAGCGGCTGCGCGCTCTGGGCGGTGCGATCCGCTTCGGCACCGAGGCCGGGCAGCTTCGTGCGCGGGACGGCGAGCAGGTCATCGACTGCACCGGGCTCGGCGCGCGCGCCGTGCTCACTGACTTGCGGGGCGTCAAGGGCGAGATGCTGCACCTGCAGGCTCCGGATGTGACGCTCACACGCACGGTGCGCGTCCTGCATCCGCGCACTCCGGTCTACGTCGTGCCGCGCGGGGGCGGGCGCTACATGATCGGTGCGACCATGATCGAGAGCGATCAGGCGAGCCGCATCTCCGCGCGCGCCATGCTCGAGCTGCTCGGCGCGGCCTATGCACTGCACCCGGCTTTCGGGGAGGCGGAGATCGTGGAGATCGGCACCGGCGTGCGCCCGGCCTTTCCCGACAATCTGCCGCGTCTGACGCGCCGCAACGGCACGCTGTACGTCAATGGACTATTCCGCCACGGCTTTCTCGCCGCGCCGGCGCTGGCCCGGCGCGCCGCGGCGTTCGTGCTCGAGGGTCGCGAGGACCCGGAGGTCATGCATTGAACATCCAGGTCAACGGCGAGTGGCGTGAAGTGCGCGCCGCCGACCTGGCCGCCGCGCTCGCCGAGCTCGGCTTCGCTGACGCGGTGGTTGCAACCGCGGTGAACGGCGAGTTCGTGCCGGCGGCCTCCCGCGCCGCCGCCGCGCTCGCCGAGGGTGATCGGCTCGAAGTACTCGCTCCCATGCAGGGAGGTTGAATGCTCACATTCTATGACGTCCCGGTACGGTCCCGGCTGCTGCTCGGCACCGCACGCTATCCGTCCCCGGCGGTGCTGAGCGATGCGGTCAAGGCGAGCGGGGCGGAAGTGCTCACCGTGTCGCTGCGGCGCGAGGCCGCCGGCGAGCGCGCCGGGCAGGCGTTCTGGTCGATCGTGCGCGAGCTCGGCGTACGCGTCCTGCCGAACACGGCCGGCTGCCACACCGTCAAGGAGGCGGTCACCACCGCGCACATGGCGCGCGAGGTGTTTGGCACGCGCTGGGTGAAGCTCGAGGTGATCGGCGAGGAGGACACCCTGCAGCCCGATGTGTTCGGCCTGGTGGAGGCCGCCCGCATTCTCTGCGCGGAGGACTTCGAGGTGTTCCCGTACACTACCGAGGATCTCACCGTCGCCGAGCGGCTGTGCGCAGCCGGCTGCCGGGTATTGATGCCGTGGGGCTCGCCGATCGGTTCAGGCCGCGGGCTGAACAACGTGTTCGGCCTGCAGGCGCTGCGCGCGCGCTTTGCAGACGTGCCGCTGGTGATCGATGCGGGCATCGGCGTGCCCTCGCACGCCGCGCAGGCGCTCGAGCTGGGCTTCGATGCGGTCTTGATCAACACTGCGGTCTCACAGGCCGCCGATCCGGCGCGTATGGCCGCGGCGTTCGCCCAGGCCGTGGCGGCCGGACGCGAGGCGTTCCTCGCCGGACCGATGGAGCCGCGCGACATGGCGGTACCTTCGACGCCGGTGGTGGGTTCCGCACTGCTGCGCTGATGCTCGCGCGCGTCTATCCCATCGTCGAGAGCGCCGAGTGGATCGCCCGGCTGCTGCCGGCCGGTGCGCGCCTGATCCAGCTGCGCATCAAGGATCGCACCGAAAGTCTGCGTGAGCAGATCCGCACCGCGCGCGAGCTCTGCGCGCGCGCGGGCGCGCAGCTCGTCCTCAACGATTACTGGCAGCTCGCCCTGGATGAGGGATGTGACTTCGTGCACCTCGGCCAGGGCGATCTCGACAGCGCGGATGTGCCAGCGCTGCGCCGCGCCGGCGTGCGGCTCGGGGTGAGCACGCACGATGAAGCCGAGCTCGAGCGCGCGCTTGCGCTCTCACCGGATTACGTTGCGCTCGGCCCCATCTATCCCACATTGCTGAAGCAGATGCCGTTCCCGCCGCAGGGCCTGGCGCGCATCACCGAGTGGAAGCGGCGGATCGGCGACCGGCCGCTGGTGGCGATCGGCGGACTGACGCTCGAGCGCCTGCCCGGGGTATGGGCCGCTGGGGCGGACTGCGCCGCGGTGGTCACCGACATTGTGCGCCATCCCGATCCCGAGACGCGCATGCGCGCCTGGGTGGCTGCCGGGCAGGGGTCTGCGTGAGCCGCGAGCGCTACGCCCGCCAGACCGTCCTGCCCGAGATCGGCGAGCGCGGACAGGCGCGCCTTGCGGCGGCCAGCGTGCTTGTGGTCGGCGCCGGGGGGCTCGGCTGCGCGGTGCTGCAGTACCTGTGCGCCGCCGGCGTCGGGCGGCTCGAGGTGATCGATCCGGACACCGTGGAGGAATCGAACCTGCACCGCCAGCCGCTCTATCGGGTGAGCGATCTCGGAGCCCCGAAGGCGCGTGCCGCCGCCGCGAGCCTCGCGACCCTCAACCCCGACGTCACGATCGGGGCGGCCGTCGAACGAGTGACGCCGGCGAATGCGGCCAAGTGGTGCGCCCGCGCCGATGTCATCGTCGATGCCGCCGACAGCCTCGCGCTCACCTACATCCTCAGTGACGAATGCCGCCGGCTCGGCAAACCGCTCGTCAGCGCCTCAGTGGTGGGACTGTCCGGTTATGCCGGCGTTTTCTGCGGCACAGGGCCGAGCTACCGGGCGGTGTTTCCCGAGATGCCGCAGCGCGCCGGCTCCTGTGCCGAGACCGGTGTCCTGGGCAGCGCGGTCGGCGTGCTGGGCACGCTGCAGGCGCACCTGACGCTCGCGCAGCTGCTCGGCCTCGCCCCGCCCGTGCTCGGGCGGATGGTGAGCGTCGATCTCGCCACGCTGCGCTTCGGCGGGTTCTCCTTCGCCGGCGCGAGCGAGCCGCCCGAGCCGCTGCTGCGCTTCATCGCCGCGCCCGAGGTGCGCACCGATGATGTCGTGATCGATCTGCGCAGCCTCCTCGAAGCGCCGGTATCGCCGTTTCCCGGCGCCTTGCGGCTCACCGTGGAGCAGGCCGCGCAGCGGCCGCTGCCCGCGGACGCGCGTGTCGTGTTGTGTTGCCGTTCGGGGATCCGCGCCTGGCAGGCCGCTCGTGCGCTGCTCGAGCGCCAGGTGCGCGATGTGGCGCTGATCGCATTTGGGGATTAGACGCATGGCGCAGCGTCCCGCGGTGCTGGTGATCGCCGGCTCCGACAGCAGCGGCGGCGCGGGATTGGCGCGCGATGTGCGCACGCTCGAGGCGATGGGCGCGGATGCCCTGTGCGCGCTGACCGCGGTCACCGCGCAGACCGATGCGAGGGTGCTCGGCGTACACCCCGTGCCCGCAGAGCACGTGAGGCTGCAGATCGAAGCGGCGTTCGCCGCGCGCACCATCGGCGCGGTCAAGATCGGCATGCTGGCGGGCCGCGAGACCGTCGAGGCGGTGGCGGACGCGTTGCGCTCGGCGCCGGGCGTGCCGGTCGTGCTCGATCCGGTGCTGCGCGCCTCCTCGGGCGGCGTGTTGCTCGAGGATGCCGGCTGCGAGCGGCTGCGGGCGCGGCTGCTGCCCTTGACGAGCCTCCTGACGCCCAATCTTCCGGAAGCCGCCTGGCTCACCGGCGATGTCCCCGACCCCGATCCCGATGCGGCACGGATCATCGGCTGGGCGCAGCGGCTGCTCGCCGATGGCGCGCGCGCAGTGCTCATCAAGGGCGGACACGCCGCGGGCCGCGAGGCGGCCGATGTGCTCGTGCGGCCCGGCGCCGAGCCGCTCTGGCTCTCGGGCCCGCGCCTCGCGGCGTCCCGCCGCGGAACCGGCTGCGCGCTCGCTTCGGCGATCGCGGCCGCGCTCGCCGCCGGCGCCGGGCTGCCGGAGGCCTGCCGGCGCGGCCGGGCGCATGTGCGGGCACTGCTCGAGGAGGCGGGCGCATCGGCCGGCGGCCCGGAACAGCCTTCCCGCTGACGGGCGCGATGAGGCTCCGATCCGAAATTCCGGCGCAGACGCTCGAGGCCTACCGGCAGAGCGACTATCGGGTCTTTGCCACCCCGCCGTTGGTGCTGCGCGTCGGTGAACGCTCTGCCGCCTTACGCGCATTGCACGCGCGCCATGGCGTCGAGTGCAGCGCATTCGTCAGCGCGTGCAATCCGTTCAGCCGCCGGCTCGAGGAGGCGTGCAACGCGGCGCGGCACCGTGCTTTGCAGCAGGAGCTTGCCCGCGGCCAGCTGTCGTTCATCGAGGGGGCAGGAGGCCACCCGGACAACGGCTGGCCCAGCGAACCGAGCGTGCTGGTGCTCGGTCTGACTCTGCAGGCGGCCCGCGCGCTGGCCGAGCGCCTGGAACAGAATGCGTTCCTCTGGAGCGCAGCGGAGGGTGTGCCGCGGCTCGTCCTGCTGCGCTGAGCGCAGCGCGGGTCTTTGCCCGGCGGCGGCGTATTTGCCAAGATGCCGCCCGCGGTATGCGCGCGGCGGCGTATGCCGGGGGCTTGTGCCGATGCAGGCGCAGCCCCACATCGTGATTTCATCCGGGGCGTGCCCGCGCAGGGGCGGTCCGGCCTTCAGGACCCGCAGGGGTCTGCCATTGAGACGACACCGATGACGATGAAGCGATTTCGAGTTCCCCTGGGGGTGCTGCTCTCGCTCGCAGCCGGCGTGGCGCTGGCCGCCGATCCGAGCGCGCATCAGATCTACCTCGCCACCCGGGCGGGGAACATCGCCCAGGCCGAGCAGATGGTCGCGCAGGTGCTCAAGGACCATCCCCGCAGCGCCAAGGCGCATTTCGTGGCGGCCGAGGTCGAGGCGCGCGCCGGCAATTTCGGCAACGCCCGCAGCCAGCTCGCCCAGGCCCAGGCGCTCGCCCCGGGGCTGCCGTTCGCCAGCGCCCAGGCGGTGCGGGCGTTGCAGCGCGAGCTCGGCCTGGCGCCGACGCGCACCGAGAGCGCCCGGCACGGCGCTCACTTCGGGCTCGGCTGGCCGCTGCTGCTGATCGGGGGCGTGCTGGTGTTGTGGATGATCGTGCGCCGGCGCATGGCCGCGGCGGCGTACAGCTCTGCCTATCCGGGGCAGTTTCCGGGGGGGATGGCCCCGGGAGCGGGGCCGATGGGCCCGCCGGGCGGCTATCCCCCCGGGGCCTATCCGCCGGGCTATCCGCAGGGCGGCTCGGGCATCATGGGCAACATCGCCTCCGGCCTCGCCGTCGGCGCCGGGGTCGCGGCGGGCGAGGCGCTGGTCGGACGCATGCTCGAGGGCAACGGCGGGAACAGTGGGATTGCGGATGCCGGCGCGGCTCAGATCGATCCACAGGCCAACGCCGATCTCGGCGGCAACGACTTCGGGCTCAACGACCCCGGCTCCTGGGATGACGGCGGCGCAGGCGGTGGCGGCTGGGACAGCGGCGGCGGCGGGGACGGCGGCTGGACCTGAGGGGCCCGGCGCGCGAGCGCCTCAGGCGCTTGCGCGCATCCAGCGGCGCGCCAGCGGCTCGACCGTGGTCGCCTGCACGAGGATGCTGAAGATCGCGATCAGATAGGTCGCCGTGACGATCAGGGCGCGGGCCGGCCCGGGCGGCAGCGACAGCGCCAGCGCCACGGACAGCGCCCCGCGCAGCCCCGCCCAGGTCATGAGCTTGACGAAGTGCGGCTCGAAGCGCTGCAGAGGCCTCAGCAGCACGGCTGGCACACCCACGCTCACGAAGCGCGCCACCAGCACCAGCGGCAGGGTGAGCGCCGCGGGCAGCAGATACGCGCGCACCGTTCCGGCGAGCGCCGTCAGCTGCAGCCCGACCAGGCCGAACAGCAGCAGATTGAGCAGATCGTCGGTGAGCTGCCAGAACTGCAGCAGCCGCTCACGAGTCGGCAGGGCGACCGCGAAGCTGCGCCCATCCCCGCCGACCACCAGTCCCATCACCACCGTGGCGATCGGCGCCGACACCGCGAGCGCGAGGGCGGCATCGTATCCGGCGGTCGCGAGCGCGAGCGTGATGAGAATTTCCACCGCAGGGCTGTCCACCGTGCGCAGCAGCGCCACCGCGGCGAACCCGGCGAGCGCGCCGAAGGCCATGCCGCCGAGCACCTGGCGCGCAAAGAGCGCGGCGAGTTCGGCGGTGTGCGCACTGTGTGTCCCGCTGACCCCGAGCAGCACGACGAACAGCACCACACCGGTGCCGTCGTTGAACAGCGCCTCGCCGGTGATCTGGGTGAGCAGCGACGGCGGCACGCGCGCCTTGCTCAGCAGGCCGAGCGCGGCGATCGGATCGGTGGGCGAGATGAGCGCACCGAACAGCAGGCTCTCGCGCAGCGAGACCGGCAGGTCGAGCAGACGGGTGAGGTAGAAGAATGACCAGCCGATCACCGCGGTGGAGATCGCAACGCCGGCGGTGGCGAGCAGCAGGACCACCCAGCGTGCTCTGCGCAGCGCCACGACATCGACGTGCAGGCTCCCGGCAAAGAGCAGCAGGCCGAGCAGCCCGTGGAACACGAGCGCCGGGAAGTTCACGCCGCGGGCCACCTGCTCGCCCCAGATGGAGACCTGGGGCACGAACTGCCCGACTGCCACGGTGGCGACGGACAGCAGCAGCGCCACCACGGTGATGCCGATGGAGTCGGGCAGCCGGACCAGCTTGTGGTTCGCGTAGGCGCTGAGGGCGACCACGCCGATCACGGCCGAAATCAGCGTGAAGATCGGCATCAGCGCTCCGCGGGGAGGGCGGGGCGCTGCGGCGCGGCGGGCGCGGGCGGTCGTGGGCTGGGCACGCGGGCTCCCGGACTCGAGGGTGGCAAAGGCCTGCCATTATGGCATGCCCGGGCCGATGAGCCGGCCCGGGCGGCCGGGAGCGCGCGGTCAGAAGGCGTTGAAGATGCTGCCCACCAGGTCGCTCGCGAGGCCGAAACCGGCGCCCATGCCGAGGCCGGCCATGACATTGCCCATGAACCCGCCGCCGCTGCCGGCGTAGGACTGCTGCGACCAGCCGCGGGTCTGGTAGGCCGGCTGCGGCTGCGCGTTGATGTGCGACTCGAGCGAGTGGATGTATTCGGCCATCTGCTGAATGAGCATCAGCGCCGACTGGTTCTGCTTCTGGATGGCGAGCGCCGTCTCGCGCAGATCGAGCATCAGTTCGCGTGCGAGCGCCTGATCGGGCAGTTTCGCCTGCAGTTTCTCGGCGAGCGCCTTGACGCCCTGGCCGACCTGATCAGCCTGGTTCTGCAGTTGCACGGCCTGATTTTCGGCGGTCTGATAATCCATGATGCGCTCCGGATGATGAATGGAGAGTGGGCTTGAGAGCCTGCGAGCTTCGACCGGGCGCCGAGGCGTTCGGTTCCGGCCGAAGTGGGGGCGGCGCACCGGCCCTTCAAGGCGCGGGTGGTGCGTCAGGACTTGGTCAGCACTCGGCCGCTATGGTGCGCCGGTTTCTCCCATTAGAACAGAGGATAAGGTCTCATGCCGACGATCCGCGCGTTCCTGCCTCTCGCGGCGCTCAGCGTCCTTGCGGCGCTGGGTTCGGCCGCGGCGCACGCCGCCGCCCGCACCGCGCCGCTGAAGCACCTCGCCACGCTGCGCGTGCCCGGAAAGCCGCTGCAGGTGTTCGACATCAGCTATGTCAACGCCGCGGGCGTGTATGCGCTCTCGGACCGCTCGAACCACGGTCTGGATTTCTTCGACGCCGCGAACGGCCGGTTCCTCGGCCGCGCCACGGGTTTCGCCGGCTACCGTGCGGCCACGGGGTACGATGCGGCCGGGCCGAACGGTGTGGTCGCGGTCGGGCGCGAGCAGTTCTGGGCCGGTGACGGCAACAGCACGGTCAAGGTGGTCGATCTGCGCACCCGCAGGGTGATTGCCAGCATCTTCACGGGCGGGCGCAAGCGCACCGATGAGATGAGCTACGACCCGCGTGATCAGCTGGTGGTGGCGGTGAACAACGCGGACGATCCGCCGTTCGTGAGCTTCATCTCCACCCGCACGCGCAAGGTGCTCGGCCGGCTGGTCCTCACGCGCGCCACCGACGGGGCGGAGCAGTCCGTCTGGGATCCGGCGACGGGGCTGATTTACCTGTCCATCCCCTCACTCGATCACGACAAGGCGCGTGGCGCGGTGGCGGTGATCGATCCGCGCACCCGCCGGCTGCTGCGCTACCTGCCGCTCAAGCGCTGCATGCCGGCCGGGCTCGCGCTCGGCCCCCACCAGCACCTGCTCATCGGCTGCAGCGATGATGCCGTGGCGGCGGGCTTTCCGGCCCGCTCGTTCGTCATCAATACCAGCGGGCACATCGTGGCGCGTCTGCCCGAGGTGGGCGGCTCCGATGAGGTGTGGGCCGACCCGCATGCGCACCGCTATTACCTCGCCGCAGTAGCCAACACCGGCGGGCCGGTGATCGGGGTCGTCGATTCACTGACTGACCGCTGGCTCGGCAACGTTCCGAGCGGACCCGATGCCCACTCGGTCGCGGCCGATCCGCGCACGGGGCGGGTATTCGTGCCGATCGCAGGCGGCGCGGGCAGCCCCTGTCCACAGGGCTGCATCGAGGTGTTCGGCGCGAGGCATTAGCTGCGGGCACGCCGGGGCGGCCGCTCGCCGCCCCGGCGCAAAGAGCGCCGTTGCGGGCCCGCGGTTAACCTGTGCCCCAGCAGGTCTCGCTCGAGGCGCTGCCGGTGGACTGCTGCGCCCCATCACTCTGCAGCGTGAAGCTCGTGCAGCCGGTGTCCGAGGTCTGCGGCGGCTTCGCCGGGGTGGCCGTGATCGTGTATTGGTCGGCCGAAGGTGCCGTGACCGTGATGTTGTAGTAACCCTGCGGCGAGGCGCTCGGGCCGGGCGGCACCCCCGTTACGCCCGCCGGGGCGGTCGTCGTCAGGCACTGCCCGTAATCGTACGTCTGGGTGTAGCAACGCTGCAGGATCTGTGCATCGTTGAACATCGTGGTCGTCGCATCCGTGCGGTCCGATCGCTCCGTGTACGCCAGATACGACGGATAGGCGATCGCGCCCATGATGCCGATGATGGCAATGGTCACCAGCAGTTCGATCAGCGAGAAACCCGCCGATGCGCCGCAACGCCGGTGCATCGGTGCCTTGCGATCAGCGCCGTGGGACTGCATGGATCGCCACCACTTTGGCCGTCTTGGAGCCGGCCGGCGCGGTGAGGACAACCTGCACCGCATCGCCCTGCAGTATTTGCTGTGCCTGCCTGACCGCCGCGCTGCCGTGCATGATCCGGTAGGTTCGTCCGTTGATCGTGATCTGGTGGCCGACAGGTGTCGCTGTGACCTTGCCGGTCACAGGATAGAGGAGACGGTTGGCAAGAGCCCGGCCGGGATGCAGGCCGAGAACCGCCAGGGCAACTGCCGCCGTCATCAGGATTTTCTTGCTCATCATATGCACCTCATCATGATCTTCCCGCCGCGGGACGCCAGCCCGGCTCAGCGGATCTCCCACCACGCCGTGCGGCTCTGGCCGCCGCCCTTGCCGAGCACATTGAGGATCGGATCGCCGCAGACCGACGCCCCTCCGCTGCACAGCGGTTGCTGGTTCTGGCCGAAACTCGTGTACGCGCCGGATGTGTTCGGAGCATTCGACTCATTGACGAAGATATCAAGATTGGCCGAGCCGCCACCGAGGGACCCTGAAGTCACCCGCGCCGCGGAGGCGTAGATGTCCCCGAGGTACAGTCCGGCAACCTGCGGCTGTGTCGTGGAGATGCTCCCGCTTTCGGTGGTGTCAATCAAGGGCGTCGGGAACAGGCTGCCGTTGCGGAAGTTGAGCGCATACAGCCAGGAATTGAACCCGCCCTGACACACGAGGCCCGATGGCTGGTTGGTCGTCACGATCAGGGCGCCGGCGACGAGCGCGGGCTGCGTGACGACCTCTTCGCCGGGCGCGACGTTCAGATCAATGTACCAGCCCATCTGAGTCGGCAGATCCACCGGATTGGAGGTGACGGTCCGGGCATCGACGGTGCTGCCACTGAGCGTGGTCACGGTCGTGGCCGTGATGGTCTGCTGCACCAGCTGCGAGCGCGTGATCGGCGCGGCATTAGGCATCGCATCGTACAGGCCATAGATGCTCTGCACCTGGGTGGAGGTCAGATCGCTTGCCGAGAGCAGCTGGCCCGTGCCGACATAGACCATCAGGCCCGGGAGGCGGGGGAAGTCCGGATTGAGCGTCACCACCGGCGTGGTGGTGATCGGCTGCGGATTGCCGGAGGAGTCGACCGCTTTGAAGAGAAGCGAGGCGGTCCAGTTGCTCGGGTTGCTGCTCGAGATGTCCACCCGCCAGACGTTGCCCTGAAGGTCCCCGGCATACAGCACGTTCGCGCCCGTCGGCGCTCCGGTGCTGTTGACCACCGTGACGCCCGACAGTCCGTTCGGCTCGCTCGTGTTGCACGTGCCGGGATCGAAGCTGCACAGATTGATCTTGGCCACGAGCGCGCCGGTCTGGGGGTTGAGCGCGTACAGGTACGGCATCTCCGCCGTGCTGTCGTAACCGTTGCCGAAGAAGACCAGCGTTCCGGCATTCGTCGTGGTCACCGACGGGGTGCCGAACGTATAGCCGAGGTCGCTGTCGGTGAACTCCCAAAGCACGTTCTGCGCGACACTCGCCTCGGTGGTCATGGCCGCCGGGTTGGTCACATCGAGCGCGAAGATGCTCTTGCCTCCGGCGCCCTCGCCGGAGACCAGGATCGTATGCCAGGAGCCGTCGCTGAACTGCACGTCCCAGGCCCCGGGCGACCCGTCGACGTAGAACATGTGGTTCTCGTTGTAGAGCGGGTAGGTGAGATTGATCAGATTGGGGAAGACGGCGTTCGGAATGTAGGCAAAGAGCTCCTTGCCGTTGAGCGCATCGAAGGCGTGCAGCATTCCATCGTTCGCGCCCACGTAGATCACCGGCGTGCGGTTGGCGTACTGCTGTTCAAACGCCGTGTACGAAGTGCTCTGAAACGCCCCGCTTGGCGGACCGACGTACAGCGGCGCGCTGTCGACGATATCCCCTAGGACGTGCGAGCGGCTGCGATACTCTCCGCCCTGATCCTGCTCGAGCGAGCGGTCTCCCCTGAGGTAATCGAGCGCATCCTGGCCGTTGTAATTGTATGCCGGGTTGGTACTGAGCTCCTGACCCAGCGCCGTGGAGCTGGCGATGCCGGAAGTCGGCGTGCCGGAGGTCCATTCGAACGGGATGCCCTGATGCGTCACCGGATCCCAGGTCGCGATCAGCCGCGATTGCCACGGCGTGGCGTCGAGCTCGGCCTGCGCGTTCCAGACCGCATCGGCGGGATTGGTGTTGACGTATCCGGTACTGGTATCGATCGGGAACGCGTAGAGATTTCCCGTCCAGTCCTGGTACTTGTCCGAGGAGGTGAACTGGGCCTGGAAGGCGAGCGAGCCGACGTGAATGCCGGTCGAGTTCACCGCCGAGGAAGATACCGACTGCGTGGCCTGCTGGACCTGGCCGAGAATGGTGTTCAGGTCGCTGGTGAGCGTCGTCGGGTCGGTGGCCGGGAAGTAGCTCGAGGTGCCGCCGGCGATCGCCATCGCCGTGAGCACCTGGCTTGGCACGCTTGCGCCCGCGCCCGCGGCGCCGGCGCCGAGCCCGACAACGTAGGTTTTGATGCCGGCCTTCTTCAGGGCCTGCAGCTGCGAGATGGTATCGAGCAGCGCCTGGTCATTGGTCGCCGAGGTGTCGAGCGACCCGTCGCTGTTGAAACTGACGGTCTCGCCGTACTCCTGCGCCGAGGTCGAGCCGGGCGGGGGCCATGCGGCGCCGTTGAGATCCATGGTGGGCAGCCCATCGGTCACCAGGATGATGTAACGTTGGGGCGCGCAACTGGTTCCACTGGTTGAGCTGTCATTACTCTGGACGTGCTGGAAGTACAGCTGCGCGTTCTGCAGCAGCCCGGCAATCGGCGACTGCACGGCGCTCGCCTTGATCTCGGTCGTGCCCGGATCGTTGGTCTCGGGCGCCAGATACGGCGTGAAGTAGCTCAGCGCCGTTTGAACCGAGGATTGCGTCGGGTTCTGACCCGCGTTGCCCTGCGAGAATCGGACCAGTGGATCCCAGTACGAGGAACCCGGCGAGGACGTGACGTTATAGGCGTAATAGCCGAAGCCGCGCTCGATATACATCGTCTCCGGCGCATACGGCACGAAGCCGGCATTGGTGGGTCCCGTTTCGAGGGCGCAGTTCGCCCCGGCCACGGATCCGTCATACCGCTCGTAAATGCTCGAATTGTTGTAGTTGCCCATTGTGAAATGGGGCGGCCAGGGATTTGTGGGAGAGGGTCCGCCATAGACCACACAGATGGGATCTACACCGCCCGCATAAAGCACGTCATTGATGTCGGCATCGTCGCTGCTCGCGCTCACTTCCATGTACTCGGCGGTCGCGAGCGTCAGTCCGGCGGCGACCGTTGCCACCGGAAGTCCCGTGGTGGGATTGATCACCGAATTGTTCTGCGGGTCGAGGTAGCCGCAATCGGTATTGGCCTGATTGCTTGAGGCGGTGTAGCCATAGCAGGGATTGGCCACGTATTCCGTTCCGGCGCTCGGGGTGTTCGTGAAGACGAACGGCCCGTTCATCGGGCTCATCTCATAGACCCAGGTCGTATCCTCTTGCAGGTTCGAAGTCTGGTAGTCCATCAGCGAGAAGTCCGTGTCGCCCATGAACGAGTTCAGCACGGTCGTGATGGCGGCCTTGGCGATGTTGAGCCGGCTCGGGGAGTTGTCGCACAAATCGCCGGTCGGCTGCGGCGAGACGCAGTGCGCCGTGTAGGGCTCACTGCCCGCCCCGCCGGTCACCGGCGGGATGAATCCGGCCGGCACGGTGAAGTCAACGGGCGATGCCGGCGGCAGGGTGGTGTTCGGATCCTGCGTCTCGAGCAGGCTCATGCTCGAGCCGAGCGAGCCGGCGCCGGTCATGATCGCGCCGCTCAGGGTGCCGTCCATCGACTGGGAGTTGCCGATCGCGATCAGGACCTGCGGGTGGGCGGGGATGGTCACCGTGAGCGGTGTCTGCGAGATATTGATCGGCGGCGCGGCGGCGATCGCCACACCCATGCTGTACGCGGCGGTAAGCGCGCAGGCCGCCAGCTTGTGCAGGAAGCTGCGACGGATGGGGCCCCGGGCGCGGGTCGATGTGCGGGCGCTCATGGTCATTCCACCTCGTAGGTGCTGCGCAGGGTCGCGTTGGCGGTCTGATCCGCCCCCGTGGAATGGGCGGTGATCTGAAAGACCTGAACGCAGCCGTTGGCGCCGTAACCGTTGCATCCCCCGAGCGGGGTGCCGGGCTTGGGCACCGAGGGCATCTGCTCGACGATGAACTGCGGCGCCGGGGAAATCGACGGCAGCGCCGGTCCGGTGTAGGACATCACCGCGGCCGTCTGCGTCCAGAGGGTCGGGGAGTAGATTCTGTTGTTCAACGGATTGAGCTGGTAGAGCCCGCCGGTGTCCTGCGTGAAATCGGTGTAGGTGCCTTCGTCGAGATTCATTTCTGCAAAGCGCAGCGTGGCGCCGGCGGCCTCGAGGGCGACATCGTGGTTCGCGTCGTTCTGCGCCAGACGCTCCTCGGTGGTCTGCGAACGGGCGAGCATCACGGCAATCAAGGTGAGGACGAGGAGAAAAATGAGCGACACGAACAGGACCGTGCCCCGCTGCCGCTTGGCGTTGCCTGCTCGGATGTCTTGCTGAGCGGTCATGATGCGTCCGGTGTGGCTCAGTCAGTGGTGTCGCGCAGCGTAACGGTGGTTTCGAATACCTGCCGCATGCGCGTATCGATAGGGGCGGTGACCTGCGTGCCGAGCAGATCGTACGTGCGGGCCTGCGTCGGCATCGGCATGGCGCCGGGCGGACTTGCTGCGAGCAGCGCAATCTTCACGCTGACGACGCAGTTGAACTCCACGCCCGCCGTGCCCGCGATCGCCGGGCAGTCCGGATTGTTCGCGACGGCCGTGGGCAGCTGATCGGCCGTCACGTACTCGGTCGCCGCCAGCGAGCCGTTGGTGTCCACACCGTAGAGAATCTGCATGTTCTCGATATCGGGGGCGATTTCGGCGGGCGGATTGACGAAGGTGGAGTTGCCGGCGAGCGAGTAGGAGTAGAGCGCCCCGTCGCCGTCGGTTCCGGTGCCGATGTAAAAGACGATCGTATCTGCGACGCCCACCTCGGCGCCGGCGCCGAAGGCCTGTCCGAGCGGCTGCGCGAAGCTGATGGTGTTGCCGCTGACGCCGTCGATCGGGTCGACCACGGAGCTGGCGCAATTCGAGACGACCCCGAGCTGGCCGGCGCTGAACCCGCTCGTGCTCTGCACGGTCACCGAATCGCTCCCGGACTGGGCGGTCGTGTACACGGGCAATACCTGCGAGTACAGGGTATGCACCGCGATGACGTCGCTGCCCTTGATGGGCAGGGCTGAGGAATCGGTCGCCGCCGAGGGGTCCAATTGCCCGCCGAGCTCCGGAGTGCTGTCCCAGTCTGAGAGCGAACTGGTGCCCTGCGGATTCTCGCTGAGGCTCAGAGTGTTGCCCGGAGCGCTTCCGGAGGCCTCATAGCCGGCCAGGGCCTCGGTCAGGTCGCTCTCGAGCGGATCGCCTGCGTTGGGCGCAACCGTGGTGACCTGCCGCAGCGTGCTGTTGCAAGCCATGTAGCCTGCGCTGCGCAGCGACTGCTGCAGGATGTCGAGCGCGATGCGGCCATTGTCGGCCAGGTCGGCGATGCCGGTGGTGTCCTTCGAGGCCGAATGCACGCTGACGAAGGTCGAGATGACCGCGCCCGTGACGATCAGCCCGAGCACGAGCGCGACCATCAGTTCGAGCAGCGAGAAGCCGCGCGCCAGCATCGGGTGATGCGCGCGGGCGCGGCGGCTGGCGGCGCTCGCTCTCACAGCACGCCCTCCAGCGTAAAGGTGGCGGAAGTCGGCGTGGTGTTCTGCGGCGTACCGAAAGCCCACTGCGCGAGGCTGTCGTCCCAGGTAATGGTGATGGTGGCGATCGGCAGCTGGCCCGGTCCGGTCGGGAATTGCATGCTGACCGTACCGGTACCCCTGGGCAGTGCGCCGCCGGTGGCGGAGTTGAGCTGCTGCTGCCACCGGTACAGCTCGTACTGGGCCATCTCGGCAGCCGTGCAGGTGTTGCCCGTGCCGACGCACTGGTAGCCCGGGTTCGAGACCGGACCGGTGGCGGTGTACCCGGGGGCGCTCATGGCGTAGGTACGGTTTGCCCGCATCTCATCGAGGATAGAGTAGGCAAGATTCGCTGCCTGGGTGCGGAAGTACGCGCTGTCGTTGGCCTTTACCGCGGCGAGCACCAGGCGCGCCACGCCGAGCATGCCGATACTGATGACCAAGACCGCGACCAGCACTTCCACCAGCGTGAAGCCGCGCGATCCGAAGTGGCCGCGCGGGGCTCGAGGAAATCTGCTGCATGCATCCTGCGCGCCGGCTGCGAGGTCGGCGCGCGCGCCACGCGCATCGCGTGTCGGTCCTTCAGGGTCGCTCAGCGTATTGCAGATCATAAGGGCCGCCATTAGGGGCAGACTAGTGCTTGCGACGGATTGCCCAGCGTCTGGCCGGGCGTCGATGAGGCTTGCACCGCACCGGTGGCGCTCACTTCAATGTCGCGGGCGTACTTCGCGCCCCGGCTGTCGCACAGCGTAAAGTATGTGGTCAAGTACACCCCGGAGCCGGCCGCGGCCTGCACGAAGCCGTCCGGCTGGAAGGTGACGTTGCCGACGCCATCGCCGTTGAAGCTTGCCGTGAGAGTGTTGCCCTCGGTCAGCTGCGGCATGACCTGCAGCACGGTCGGTGTGCTCGTGGCCGTCTCGACGACCCAGCCGGTGGCCCAGTTGGAGGACTGACTGCAAGTGCTTCCGTCGGTCGATGCACAAACGGTGACGTCCGCGTCGCGCTTGACGGCCTCGCTGCGGGCGTATTCGAGACTGGTGATGAGCGAGTCCGCTTCGGTGTTCTCGCGGCTGTTCTGAACGAACAGCGTCAGCGCCGGCACCGCGATGCCGATGAGAATCGCGGCAACCGCGATCGCGACCAGCAGCTCGAGCAGCGTGACGCCCAGCTGCCTTGTCATACGTAACTCTTCGGATGAACGCGGAACTCGCACGGGGTTGGGCCCCTGGTTTCTCGAGTTGCCGGCGACTCTAATGTATTGAAGGGACTCGATCTAGCAACCAAGCACGGTTTCGCGGCGCTTTCCGATCAGCGGCCGTCAGGAGCGGACGAGCGGCGGGCCGGGGGGCAACGTGACGGGCTTCCTTGACTTGTCGCACAGTTGCGTGTCGAGCCCAGCCGACCGGGTCTCACGCTGGCCGCATCCGGGGAGGGGGGGCGGGCGACCCGCCCCGGACCCTGTGCGGGTCCGGCCTCTTTGCAGATCGGCTGCCGATGCCTATGCTTGCCGCCAAGAGCCGCGCGTCGCGCGGTGCAACGATTACGCGCCGCGAAGCGCGGGAGGAAGGGTTATGAAAAATAAGGGCTCTGCGTGGCTGGCCGGCGTACTGCTGGCTCTCTTGTGGATCCCGGCGTCCCACGCCGGGGAGGGTATGTGGCCGCTGACGAACCTGCCCGTCGCGACGCTCAAACAGCGCTTCGGCTTCACGCCCACCGCGCAGTGGATCCGGCACGTGCAACTCGCTTCCGTGCGCCTCGCGGAGGGCTGCTCGGGCTCGTTCGTCTCGCCCCACGGCCTGGTGCTGAGCAACCACCACTGCGCGGTCGAGTGCCTCGAGGGGCTCTCGCGCCCCGGGCACAATCTGATGGCACACTTTTTCTATGCCGCCACGCGCAAGGAGGAGCTCAAGTGCCCGGCCATGGAGGTCGAGCAGCTCGTGCACCAGCGCAATGTGACCGGCGCGGTCAATCAGGCGACGCGCGGCAAGAGCGGCGCGGCGTATGCGGCGGCCATGCGCGCGGTGTCGAACCGGCTCGAATCGGCCTGCGTGGCCGGGGATGCGCACAAATGGCGCTGCCAGGTGGTGCATCTGTATCACGGCGGCGAGGACTGGCTCTACAAGTACCGCCGCTATCAGGATGTGAGGCTGGTGTTCGTGCCGAGCCAGCAGACCTCGTTCTTCGGCGGCTACCCGGATAATTTCAATTACCCGCGCTACGACTATGACATCAGCGTGCTGCGGGTGTACGTGCACGGCAAACCGGCGCACACGCCGGAGTATTTCCGCATGTCGGCGCACGGGCCGCGCGCCGGTGAGCTGGTGTTCACCTCCGGCAATCCCGGCGCCACCCAGCGCGACGACACCATCGCGCAGCTGAAGGCGCTTCGCTACCCGATCTTCCCGCTGGCGCTGCAGTTCCTGGCGCACGACCAGGGCCTGCTCGAGGCCTTCTCGGCCCAGAGTGCGCACAACGCCGCAGTGGCCGCCGGCACGCTGTTCTTCGTGGACAACGCGATCAAGTCGCTCGACGGGCAGCTCGCCGCCCTCAATGACGCGCGCCAGTTCACTCGCAAGGAGCGGGCCGAGGCGGCTCTACGCGCCCAGGTGGCGGCCAATCCGCGCCTGCGCGCACAGTACGGCGGCGCGTGGAAGGCCATCGCCGCGGCGGAACGGCGCGGCAAATCGATATTCCTGCCGGCTTTCCTGATCGTCAGACACGGCATATTCAACGCGCGCCTGTTCAGCATCGCTTTCGGCATCGTGCTCGGGGCGCACGAGCGGACGCTGCCGCAGGACAAGCGCATCGGGGAGTACCGGGCGGCGAATCTGCCGCTGCTCGAGCAGCAGCTGCTCTCTCCGGCACCCGTGCACCCGCACTATGACGCGCTCGTGCTGTCCTCGTATCTCACCACGATGCGCGATCTGCTGGGCTCGGATGCCCCGATCTGCGTGACGCTGTTCGCCAAGGACTCCCCGCAGCAGGTGGCCGCGCATGCCGTCTTCGGCAGCAAGCTCGCGGACATCGCGGTGCGCAAGGCGCTCTGGGCGGGCGGGCAGAAGGCCGTTGCGGCCTCGAGCGATCCGATGATCGTGCTGGCGCGTCAGATGCTGCCGTATTACCTGAAGCTGCGTAAGGAATACGAGGATCAGGTGCTCGCGCCCGTCGAGGTGAATACCGCCAAGATCGCTCGGCTGCGCTTCAAGCTCTACGGCACCCGCATCCCTCCGGATGCCACCTTCACCGAGCGCGTCTCGTACGGAGTGGTCAAAGGCTGGCTGCGGGACGGGAAGATGGTTCCGCCGTTTACCACCGTGGCCGGCCTGTACAAGCATGCGCGCAGCTACGCGCCGCTGCAGCTGAGCCCCGAATGGCTCGCGGCCAAAGACCGGCTGAACCCCGCCACGCCGATGAACTTCGTCTCGAGCAACGACATCGTGGGCGGCAACTCAGGAAGTCCCGTGATCGATCGGCAGGGACGGCTCGTGGGGCTGATCTTCGACGGCAACCCGCCATCCCTCGGCGGCGCGTTCTGGTACGACGGAAAGAACAATCGTGCCGTGGCAGTCGACAGCGCCATCATCCTGGGGGCGCTGAAGCACGTCTATCACGCCGACGCGCTGGTGCAGGAACTGACCACCGGACGCTGACAGAGAGCCGGTGAGCGCCGGCCCCGGGTCATCCGGGGCCGGCGCTCGGGCGCAGCCGCTCAGTGCATCGTGCGCTTGTGCGCCGCATCCCAGCGGCGCACTGCCGCGAGCGTGTTCGCCACGTGCCGGCGCGGGTCGAGATTGGTGTACGAGTAGAAGATCCGGTCGCTCGGCGTGATCACGTACGAGACCCGATTGGCGAGCAGCGGATTCGACGGCAGCACCGCATCGTAGGCTCTCATGATCCGGCCGGTGGTGTCCGCGGCCACCGGAAATTTCTTGCGGCAGGCGCTCACCGAGAAGCGCTTGAGCTTGGCGATCGAGTCATGCGAGACGCCGATCACGGTGGCGCCGAGCGCCTTGAATTCGGGCATGGCTTGCGCGAACAGGTGCGCCTCGAGCGTGCAGCCGGGCGTGAAGGCGGCCAAGTAGAAATAGAGCACCACCGGACCTTTCTTCAGCGCCTTCGCCAGAGAAAACGGATAGGTCTTCCCGCCGAGCGTCGCCGTGGCGGTGAACAGCGGGGCCTTGGCCCCATCGGGCAGCGCGGCATAGGCCGTCTGGGATAGCAGCAGCACGGCCGTGAGCGCGATGGCTAATTGACGTCGCATGACTCGCCTCCTGGGGTAATACGCGCCGCGCATCATCTCGCAACTGCTGATCATCGTCACGTGATCTGGGCGGTGCCGCGCCGGCGGGCCGGATGGGAGCACGGTCGGCCCCGGCACCGCCGGCGCGTTGTGCAGGCTGCGGGGCGGGGTTATCGTCCTTGCGCGCCCGATCCGGGGCCGGGGGAGCGCATCCATGTCCATATCCGCCGAGAAGGGAGAGGGAACGATGCAACCGCCTGCTGCCGACAGCGCGGACACGCGCCGCGTCGCCATCGTCACCGGCGCAGGGCGCGGCCTCGGGCGTGCCATGGCGCTCGGGCTGGCGGGAGCGGGCGTGCGCGTGGTGGCTACGGCCGCCCGCGAGCGCGCCGAAGTGCAAGCGCTTGCCGATGAGCGCGGGGCTGACACGGTCCTCCCGGTCCTCGCCGACGTGAGGCTGGAAGCCGACGCGTACCGGGTCGTGAGGGCGGCCCTGGAGCGGTTCGGCCGGCTCGATATCCTGGTCAACAACGCCGGCCGCGGGATGAAATACGTCAGCGAGCGGTTCATGACCGAGCCGACGCGGTTCTGGGAGGTCGAGCCCGACACCTGGCGCATGGTGATCGACACCAACGTCAATGGGCCGTTCCTGATGGCCCGGGCCGCGGTGCCGCACATGATCCGCGCCGGATGGGGCCGGATCATCAACATCTCGATGAATCACGGCACCATGCGCCGCGCGGGGTTCTCCCCGTATGGACCCTCCAAGGCGGCACTCGAATCCGAGACCCTCATCTGGGCAGAGGATCTGCGCGCCACGGGGGTCACCGTCAACGCGCTGCTGCCCGGCGGCGCGACGCTGACGGGGATGATTCCGCGCGGTGTGCCGCAGGCGATCCGCGAGCGGCTGCTCGACCCGCACATCATGGTGCCGCCGCTGCTGTGGCTCATCGGCCCGGCGGCCGATGCCCTCACCGGCTGCCGGATCACGGCCACCCACTGGGACGAGCGCCGGCCGCTCGCCGCCGTGCAAGAAGCCGGCTGGGGCTCGGCAGCAGCCGGTCGCTGAGCGACCCGCCCCGCGCGCGCCGTCCGCCCCAGGGGCGTCTCAGGCGCCGAGCGTGCTGCGCATCATCCAGATCTGCTTCTGATGGTAGGCGAGCCGATCGGCGAGGAGCCCCGCTGTGCCCTCATCGCCGGCGGCATGAGCCGTGCCGAGCGCGGTCTGCACCGTCCGGACCAGCGTCTCGTGATCCGCGACCAGCTCGCGCAGCATCGCATCGCTCTTGGGGATGCCTTCGGTTTCCGTGACGATTGCAAGTGCGCGGAGCTTCGCGTACGTGCCCGGCGCGTACTGCCCGAGCGCCCGAATGCGCTCGGCGAGCTCATCCAGCGTGTTCCACAGCGCCTGATACTGCTCCTCGAACATCAGGTGCAGGCTGTGGAAATTCGCCCCCTCGACGTTCCAGTGGAAGTTGTGTGTCTTGAGATAGAGAAAGTACGTGTCCGCGAGCACCCGGGAGAGCGCGTGTGCGGTGTCGGTCTGCGGCTTCTCGAGCATCACCGGTTTCACAGCCATGGCATGTTCCTCAACAAGTATGGGCGGTGCGTGTCACGCCGGCCCAATCTGAGCGGGCCGCTCGGGTTACGCACGGCCAACGTAGGGACTCGAGCGCAGCAGGAAAATCAGTAGATTTACACAACGCAAGCGGCGCTTCAGCACAAGAGGAGTTCCGTGTGCCCGAACCCCTTGCTGTAGTCGAGAACCGAGATCACGATCGGGGTCACGCGGAATATCCGCACGTCCGAGGGCTTCGGCATCGGCAGGGGCAGGGCGGTCTGCTGCGGATAGCGCTTAAGCAGCAGATGCAGCGCGCGCTGCGCTTCGGCCGGATCGAGCACGGACTGCGCGCGCGCCGCCATGGACAGCCCCTTGATGTCCATCACCTCGTCCGTGTCGTGATCGATGGTGAGGGACACCCGCCCGTCGCGCGCCAGGTTCGCCGCCTTCTGACTGTCCGGACCGCAGAGAAAATACAGGGTGAGGCCCTCATGGGCATAACCGACCGTGGTCGCCTGCGGCCAGCCGTCCGGCCGGAGCGTCGCGAGCGACATGATCCGGTGCTGTCTCAACAGAGTTAGGATCTGATCTGTGAGCTGGCTGTCCATGGGGCCTCCTGCGGAACACCGGCGGAACGCTGCGCGCGGGCGGTGTCTGCCGGGGCCGCTCGCGATCTCGCGCGGCGGGTGCGCGCCGCTACTCTGGCGCGCCCGAGGGCCGAAGTGAGTGCGTACTTGTTCGGATGTGCGCGCAGCGCCCGTTCGCTATTGTTCCAACTCGCCGGGCGGGACGGTCCCGTCCCGCAGGCATTTCGGCACGGCGAGGATATCCCGGTGAAGGTGCTTCTCGTCTACGGCACGAGCGAAGGGCACACGTACAAGATCGCCCGCTTCCTGGCCGCGCGCATGGTGCAGAACGGACACAGGGTTCTGACGGCCGACTGCAGCGACGCGTCGGTTCTGCCCGAGCCCGGCACGTTCGATGCCGTGCTGGTCGCCGCTTCGGTGCACGCCGGGCGCTACCAGAGCGCAGTGATCGATTTCGTCAGGCGGAACCGGGATGCGATCCGGGCACGGCGGAATGCATTTCTGTCGATCTCGCTGAGCGCAGCCGCAAGCGAGGCCGCCGATCGGGCGGGCCTGCAGCGCTGTGTCGAGGAGTTCGAGCGGCGCACGGGCTGGACGCCGGGGCGCGTGCATCATGCGGCCGGTGCGCTGCGTTACAGCGCGTACGGGTTCGTGACTCGATGGATGATGAAGCGCATCGCGGGCCGCCGCGGCGGCCCGACCGACACCCGGCGCGACTATGAGCTGACGGACTGGAACGACCTCGCGAAGTTCGCTGACGAGTTCACCGGGCCTGAGCGCCCGCCAGTGCGGGCGCCCACGGCAGCGTGAGCCCGCCGGCAACGCGCCGCAGCGCCCCTGCACGGAGCGCTGCGGCGCATGCGCGGCCCGGGGTGGCCGAATGACCCGCTCAGTCCTGGTAGTCCTCGTTCCCGGGGGTCGGCACGGGTTTGAGCTTCGCGATGGCTGCCTGATCCTCGAACTTCAGCGTGTAGAACCCGCCGTGACTCGAGGTCACCCACAGATACAGCTGCCCGTGCCGCCACACGAAGCGGCTGTGCGCCTTCGACCAGGCGAAGTTGATGGGGGGTCTGACCCCCTGGAACACGTTCAGCAGTGAGCCGGGATCGATCTCGGTCGGACTCGAGGGGGCGGGGCCCTTGAAGTAGGCGATTTCCCGCGGCTTGTACGGATCGTGGATGTCGAACACCCGCACCCCGGCCTGATGGGCCGAGCAGGCGAGCAGCTTCGCATCCAGGGGATTGTCGAACGTGCAGTCGTGCACGCTGTAGCCGTAGCCGCCCATGGTGGCGGTGATGTCGTGCTCGGTGAGCGCGCAGTTCTTCGGGTCATCCACGCCGAGCCTGAGCTCGGCGACGAGCTTCGGCTTGGCGAGATTGCTGATGTCGATGAGGCGCTCGAGGCCAAAGGGCGGCAGCCCCGCGCGACAGGCGGCGATCGCACCCTGAGGATAGTTGCAGCCGCCCGAGCCGCATTCATCACCGACGCCCAGATAGGGCGTGCCGTTGATGAAGGCCAGATCAGGCTCGATGCCGATGTCCCCGTCCTTCCAGTACAGCGTGCCGAGGACCTTGATGAGCGGATGCGGACGGCGCTCCTGCACCTGACTCACATCATAGATGACGAGGCCGTTGCCCGAGGTGAACTTGCCGGCGTGCACCAGATGTCCGACCACGCCGCAGAAGAGCAGGGTGTCGGCAGGATGTCCGTCGACGGCGAACTGGTTGAGGGAGATCCGGTGGCAGATCTGGTGTGCGCCGGCGCCGCCCGGCTGATCGTGCGGGAAATCCCAGTCGATGAGCTCCCGGGGATGCCTGGGGTTCGTGACGTCGATGGCGTACAGGCGGCGCTTGTTGAAGGAGGTGATCCAATAGGTGCGCCCGTCGTAGGCGAAATTGCCGGCATGGGCCTGCAGATTCGGGTCGGGGATCTGCACGCTCGAGAGCAGCTTCGGGTGGGCGCAGTCGGACAGGTCATAGAATGCGACGGCCGGCTGAGGCCCCGCGCCGAGCCAGCTCTCCGCGGTGCCGAGCAGTGCCCGACGCGGATTGACCGAGCCGTCCTCCCAGTCATAGAGCGCCGCCGGATTGTCGAGGTGGGTGACGTAGCGCGGATCGCGCTGATGGGCAACGTCGAGCACCTGGATGCCCGGATGCAGCAGCGGCGGAACGCCTTTCTGCCCCGCCTCGTAGCCCTCGGTGGTGACATAGGCGCAGTTTCCGTACCACATCAGCTGGTGGCCGGCGCCCTGGCCGGCGTATTCCCCGACGATCTTGAGGTTGCAGTTGTACGGCCGCTTCGAGGCGCCGCTGGCGCGCTCGGCCGCGGTGAGCTGACCGTCGAGGCCCGTCTCGGTCCGATCGCCCGGCTGACAGGTGGGCGTCGGCAGCGCACCGAGAAACGGCGCGCGCGCCTCGGCGGCCGGCGGCCGTGCCGAGAGCAGCAGCACGCCCACGATGAGCGACAATCCGAAACTCTGCGCGATGCGAAACCGGTTCAGCATGGTGAGCCTCGCAGGATCCTCAGGATCTCGTTGTTGCTATGCGCTGTGATGCGCGCCCCCTGACGGGGGGATTATTGCGCGCCGGACACCCGGGGGTACAGTCGGCACGCCCCGGTATGCGCCACGGCCTCGAGCACCGCGTACGCTTCAGGCTCGGGGCCGCCCGGCCGAGAGCACACGTCCGGTCTTATTCGACATAGGATGAGAAATCCGGCCCAAGCACCTAATGGTTCAATGAATTATGGCGCGAGACCTCCGGCGGCACTCGGCCGCTGACTCCTTAGCGGTGCACGCTGCGAAACGCTCAGCGCTTTCGCAGCAGCGCATAGGCAAACGACTGTTCGGTCCCGGCGGGTGTCCGGTGGCGCTCAGTGCGGCTCTGCACGAGCGCCAAGGCCGGCGCGAACAGCGCGGCGATGTCCTGCGCGCCGCGGCGCACGACGGGCAGGCCGCTGCAGCGCTCAGGCCCGTCCGGTGCGAAGCCGGCAATCACCGCGTGAGCGCCGGGGGCGAGGCTCGCCTCGACCCGTTGGGCATAGCGGCGGGCATCGCTCGGGTCGGTGAGAAAATGCAGCACCGCGCGGTCGTGCCAGAGATCAAAGCCCCCCGGCGGCAGTGCGACCTCGAGGACATCGCCGCAGAGCCAGTGTACGAGCCGCGCACGTGCGCCGAGCCGCTGCCGCGCGATCGCGAGAGCCTGCTCGGAGATATCGAGGACGGTGATCTCGCGCACACCGCGCTCGAGCAGGTCATCGACGAGCGTCGATGCGCCGCCGCCGATGTCGATCACGCGCGAGCCGGCCGAGAGCCCGGCCGCGGCGAGCAGTTCGAGCGACACCTCGAGATGCGGTCGATACCAACTCACCGCCTGCGCGCTCTTGGTCTCGTAAACGCGCTGCCAATGGGTCCGGCGATCAGCATCTGGCGGGCTCATGGACACTCTCGTTCGGCGTTATGCGCACTCATGGCGCGCCGCGAGCGCCGCGCCGGCGCTTCGGGGCGTGTCGTCGTTTCAACGGGCGCGAGGCCGGCGGGGGCTGGCGCAGCGCAACACCTTCGGTGGCGAGGGGGGCGCCGATGGTGCGCGCGATGATCCCCGCGCCACGCTCGAGCATGAAGGCGCGGAATGCCGCGGCAATGGGCGGCAGGAGCTTCTCGTGCAGCTGGATCACATACCAGTCGCGCACGATCGGCAAGCCCACCACATCGAGGATCGCGAGCCGGCCGGCGTCGATCTCGAGCCCGATGGTGTGTGCGGAGATGAACGCAAGCCCCATCCCGGCCATCACCGCCTGTTTGATCGTCTCGTTGCTGCTGACTTCCATCAGGGTGCGAAACGGCACGCGCTGCTCGGCGAACAGCCGCTCCATCGAGGCGCGCGTGCCCGAGCCCTCCTCGCGCACGATGAAGCTCTCATCGGCGAGCGCCTCGAGCGGCACGTGGCGCTCGCCGACCAGCCGGTGGTTCGGCGGCGCAATGATCACGGAGGGGTGGGGCGCAAACGCACTCGCCGCGGTGCGCAGCTCGGCCGGCGGCCGCCCCATGATCACCAGATCGAGTTCGTTGGCGGCGAGGAGCCGGATGATCTCGCCGCGGTTCGCAACCGTGAACTTGATGCTGACTTCGGGGTAGTCCGGCGTGAACGCCGAGAGCAGCGCCGGCGCGAAGTACTTGGTGGTGCTCACCGCGCCGAGCTTCAACACGCCGCGGCGCAGCCCGCGCATCGCCGCGATGGTCTCGCCGGCCTCGCGCAGCAGCTCGGTCACCTGGTTCGCGTACTGCAGCAGCTCCACCCCTGCCGGCGCCAGGCGGATCTTGCGGCCGATCTGCTCGATCAGCGGCATGCCGACTTCCGCCTCGAGCAGCCGCATCTGCTGCGAGACCGCCGGCTGCGTCAGGTGCAGCTCGCGCGCCGCGCGCGTGAAGGAGAGGTGGCGGGCCACCGCCGTGAACACCCGCATCTGCCGCAGCGTGACATTGCGCATGAATCAATAAGACTCTCTTATCCGGATTGCAAAAATATCTAACTAGACCTAATGAAAATCAAGACCCAGTATCGATGCCATGCCGTGCGGCGCTGCACCCTCGCCGCAGGAGCTTCCCGGACCGCCCCCCGCGGTCCACATCGCGCCGTAGCGCATGAGGAGCGAAGATCGATGAACGCCACCGCCGCAGAGCACAAACGCACCAAGACCGGGGCCGAGCGCTACCGGGCCGGAGTCCTCAAATACGCCCAGATGGGCTACTGGCAGCCCGACTACGTACCGGCCTTGACCGACGTGCTGGCGCTCTTTCGGATCACCCCACAGGAGGGCGTGGAGCCCGAGGAGGCCGCGGCCGCCGTCGCGGGGGAGTCCTCCACGGCGACCTGGACCGTCGTGTGGACCGATCGGCTGACCGCCTGCGAGCGCTACCGCGCGAAAGCCTACCGGGTCGACCCGGTGCCGGGCTCCCCGGGGCAGTACTTCGCCTACATCGCGTACGATCTCGACCTGTTCGAGCCCGGATCGATCGCCAACCTCACCGCCTCGATCATCGGCAACGTGTTCGGCTTCAAGCCGCTGAAGGCGCTGCGGCTCGAGGACATGCGCTTCCCCACCGCCTACGTCAAGACCTTCGCCGGGCCCGCGACCGGCATCGTCGTCGAGCGCGAGCGGCTCGATAAGTTCGGCCGCCCGCTGCTCGGGGCAACCATCAAGCCGAAGCTCGGGCTCTCCGGGCGCAACTACGGCCGGGTGGTCTACGAGGCGCTCAAGGGCGGCCTCGATTTCACCAAGGACGATGAGAACATCAATTCCCAGCCGTTCATGCACTGGCGCGACCGCTTCCTCTACTGCATGGAGGCGGTCAACCGCGCCCAGGCGGCGAGCGGGGAGGTGAAGGGACATTATCTGAACGTCACCGCCGGAACGATGGAGGACATGTACGAGCGGGCCGAGTTCGCCCGCGACTTAGGCTCGGTCATCGTCATGATCGACCTGGTGATCGGCTACACCGCGATCCAGTCGATGTCGCGCTGGGCGCGCCGCAACGACATGATCCTGCATCTGCACCGAGCCGGGCACTCGACCTATACCCGCCAGAAGAGCCACGGCGTGTCCTTCCGCGTGATCTCCAAGTGGATGCGCCTTGCCGGCGTCGATCACATCCATGCCGGCACGGTGGTCGGCAAGCTCGAGGGCGACCCGAACTCGGTACAGGGCTTCTACAACGTGCTGCGCGAGCCGCACAACCCGGTCGACCTGCAGCGCGGGGTGTTCTTCGAGCAGGACTGGGCCGGGCTCTACGGGGTGATGCCGGTCGCCTCCGGGGGGATTCACGCCGGTCAGATGCACCAGCTGCTGCACTATCTCGGCGAGGACACCATCCTGCAGTTCGGCGGCGGCACCATCGGCCACCCGATGGGCATCGCCGCCGGCGCCACCGCCAACCGCGTGGCGCTCGAGGCGATGGTGCTGGCGCGCAACGAAGGCCGGGACATCTGGCACGAAGGCCCGGACATCCTGGCCGCCGCGGCGCGCGACTGCGCCCCGCTGCGCGCCGCGCTCGATACCTGGGGAGAGGTGACGTTCAACTACGCGAGCACCGACACCCCGGATTTCGTGCCGACCCCACAAGTCGCCTGATCCACCCACAGCCTGAGACACCGCCATGCGCATCACCCAGGGCACGTTTTCCTTCCTGCCGGAGCTGAGCGACGAGCAGATCAGCCGACAGATCGAGTACAGCCTCGAGCAAGGCTGGGCGGTCTCGATCGAGTACACGGACGATCCTCATCCGCGCAACACCTATTGGGAAATGTTCGGCATGCCGATGTTCGACATCCGCGATGCCGCCGGCATCATGGGCGAGCTCGCCTCGTGCCGGAAGACCTTTCCGAACCACTACATCAAGGTCAACGCCTTCGACGCCACGCGCGGCCGGGAGTCGCTGCGGCTCTCGTTCATCGTGAACCGCCCGCCGCGCGAGCCGGGCTTCGCCCTGGTCCGCCAGGAAGGACCGGGCCGCGCGCTGCGCTACACCACCCGTGCGTACGCGGCCGACCGTCCCGAGGGTGAGCGGTATTCAGGGCCATGAGCGCCGTGATCGAGCCACCGCCCCCGGCCGATCCGCACGGGACCGGGCCGCTCGACCTCGAGGCCGAGTACCGCCACTCGCAGGTCGCCGAGGTGCTCGATGGGCTCGAGCGCGATCTGATCGGGCTCGTGCCGGTCAAGAGCCGCATCCGCGACATCGCCGCGCTGCTGCTCATTGACAAGCTCAGGAGCACGCTCGGACTCAGCGCCGGGGCGCCGGCGCTGCACATGTCCTTCACCGGCAACCCGGGCACCGGCAAGACCACAGTCGCCCTGCGCATGGCGGAGATCCTTCATCGGCTGGGGTACGTGCGCAAGGGGCACCTCGTGGCCGTCACGCGCGATGACCTGGTCGGACAGTACATCGGGCATACTGCTCCGAAGACGCGCGAGGTGCTCAAGCGCGCCATGGGCGGGGTGCTGTTCATCGATGAGGCCTACTACCTGTACCGGCCGGAGAACGAGCGCGACTACGGCCAGGAGGCGATCGAGATTCTCCTGCAGGTCATGGAAAACCAGCGCGAGGATCTGGTGGTCATCTTTGCCGGCTACAAGCAGCGCATGGACACCTTTTTCCACAGCAACCCGGGGCTGTCCTCGCGCGTTGCGCACCATATCGATTTTCCCGACTACAGCTGCGATGAGCTGCTCGCCATCGCGCATTTGATGCTCGAGCAGATGCACTACCGGCTCAGCCCCGATGCGGATGGGGCGCTGCGCGAGTACATCGAGCTGCGCCGCGGGCAGCCGCACTTCGCCAACGCACGCTCGATCCGCAATGCGCTCGACCGGGCGCGTCTGCGCCAGGCGAGCCGGCTGTTCGAGCGGCGGGGCGCACCGATCAGCCGCGATGAGCTCATCACGATCGAGGCGGCCGACATCCGCGCAAGCCGCGTATTCGCCGAGGAGCGGGCCCATGAGCGCTGATGAGTTCTCTGCGGCGACCCCCATCACGCGCTTTCTGATCGAGGAGCAGCGGCGCGTCAACGCGCAGCCGGGCGCGGTCTGCAGCGGCGGGTTCACCGCGCTCATCCACGACGTGCGCCTCGCCTGCAAGCGCATCGCCGCGCTCATCGGCAAGGGCGCGCTCGCCAATGCGCTCGGCGATGCCGGCACGCTGAACGCGCAGGGCGAAGCGCAGAAGAAGCTCGACGTGCTGGCGAACGAGATCTTCGTGCGCACCAACGAGTGGGGCGGGCAGCTCGCCGGCATGCTCTCCGAGGAGCAGGAGGATCCGTACGAGATCCCGCCGCAGTACCCGCGCGGCCCGTACCTGCTGCTGTTCGATCCGCTCGACGGCTCCTCCAACATCGACGTCAACGTCGCCGTCGGCAGCATCTTCTCGGTGCTGCGTTGCCCGCAAGGGGTCACCGAGCCGACCGCCGAGCACTTCCTGCAGCCCGGCAGCGCGCAGGTGTGCGCCGGCTACGCGATCTACGGACCGGCGACGATGCTGGTGCTGAGCACCGGCCGCGGGGTGCACGGCTTCACGCTCGACCGGGAGATCGGGGAGTTCTCCCTGACGCACCCGAACCTGCGCATTCCCGCGACGACCAGCGAGTTCGCCATCAACGCCTCGAACTCCCGCCACTGGGAGCCGGCCGTGCGCCGCTACGTGCACGAGTGCCTGGAGGGGCAGAGCGGCGCGCGCGGACGGGATTTCAACATGCGCTGGATCGCCTCGCTCGTCGCCGAGACGCACCGCATCCTGATGCGCGGCGGGGTGTTCATGTATCCGCGCGACCGGCGCGACCCAGGACGCCCCGGACGTCTGCGGCTGCTGTACGAGGCGAACCCGATCGGCTTTCTCATCGAGCAGGCCGGCGGCCGGGCGAGCACGGGCTTCGGTCCGGTGCTCGAAGTCACACCCGAGCGGCTGCATCAGCGGGTGAGCTTCATTTTCGGGGCGCGCGAGGAAGTCGAGCGGATCGAGCGCTATCACCGCGACCACAACGAATTCGAGCTCGACGTGCCGCTGTTCGGCACGCGCGGGCTGTTCACCACGCCCACCGTCTGAAGCGGAGAGCACCATGTCCGCGCGCCATCCCATCATCGCGGTCACCGGCTCATCGGGCGCGGGGACCACTTCGGTCAGCAAGACCTTCGAGCAGATCTTCCGGCGCGAGCACATCAAGGCCGCCTTCGTCGAGGGCGACAGCTTCCACCGCTACGACCGGGCCACGATGAAGGAGAAGCTCGCCCGGGCGCCCGAGCAGGGCGAGCGGCACCTCAGTCACTTCGGCCCCGAGGCCAATCTGTTTGCCGAGCTCGAGGAGCTGTTCCGCGCCTACGGAGAGAGCGGCACCGGCAAGGCGCGCAAGTACCTGCACAACGACGCGGAGGCCGCCCCGTACGGCCAGCCGCCCGGCACCTTCACCGAATGGGAGGAACTGGCGGCCGATACGGATCTGCTCTTCTACGAAGGGCTGCACGGCGCGGTGGTGACGGAGGAGGTCAACGTGGCGCGCCACGTCGACATGCTGATCGGGGTGACCCCCGTCATCAACCTGGAGTGGATTCAGAAGCTGCAGCGCGACAAGGCCACGCGCGGCTACAGCGCCGAGGCGGTCACCGAGACCATCCTGCGGCGCATGCCGGACTACGTGAGCTACATCTGCCCGCAGTTCTCGCGCACGCACATCAACTTTCAGCGCGTGCCGGTGGTCGATACCTCCAATCCGTTCATCGCCCGTTTCATCCCGACGCCGGACGAGTCGTTCCTCGTCATCCGCTTCGCCAACCCGCGCGGCATCGACTTTCCCTACCTGCTGTCGATGCTGCAGGACTCGTTCATGTCGCGCCCGAACACCATCGTGTGCCCCGGCGGCAAGATGGATCTGGCGATGCAGCTGATCTTCACTCCGATGATCTGGCGGCTCATCGAGCGGCGCAACGACGCTCAGGGCCGCGAGCGCGCCGGACTGTCGCGCTGAGCGCGCCGCGGCAGGCGCGCGCAATACCGTTGCGTCCGATCACATTTGGGGGACTCTTCCATGGCGCTGATTTCGCTCAGGCAACTTCTCGATCACGCCGCCGAATTCGGCTACGGCGTGCCGGCTTTCAACATCAACAACATGGAGCAGGTGCACGCCATCATGCAGGCGGCCGCCGCCACCGACAGTCCGGCGATCCTGCAGGTCTCCGCCGGCGCGCGCAGCTACGCCGGGGAGTTCTTTCTGCGGCGCATCGTGCAGGCCGCCATCGAGAGCTGGCCGAACGTGCCGGTGGCGCTGCACCAGGACCACGGCGCGAGCCCCGCGGTCTGCCAGCGCTCGATCCGCGCGGGCTTCAGCAGTGTGATGATGGACGGATCGCTGCTTTCGGACATGAAGACGCCCTCGCCCTACGAGTACAACGTTGAAGTCACGCGGCGGGTCGTCGATATGGCCCATGCCGTCGGCGTTTCGGTCGAGGGTGAGCTCGGCTGTCTCGGATCGCTCGAGTCGGGCCTCGCCGGGGAGGAGGATGGCGTCGGAGCCGAAGGCAAGCTCTCGCGCGAGCAGATGCTCACCGACCCCGGGCAGTGCGTGGACTTCGTCGAGCGTACGGGCGTCGATGCGCTCGCCATCGCCATCGGGACGTCCCATGGCGCTTACAAATTCTCGCGCAAGCCCACGCGCGAGGTGCTGGCGATCGCGCGGATCGAGCAAATCCACCGCGCGATTCCCAACACGCATCTGGTCATGCATGGCTCCTCCTCGGTGCCGCAGGAGTGGCTCTCGATCCTGCGCGAGCACGGCGGGCAGATCCCCGAGACCTACGGCGTGCCGGTGGAGGAGATCCGCGAGGGCATTCGCCACGGGGTGCGCAAGGTGAACATCGATACCGACATCCGCCTCGTCATGACCGCCGCGGTGCGCCGGGCGCTCGCGGAGAAGCCGGCGGATTTCGATCCGCGGCGTTTCCTCAAGGCCGCCACGGGCGCGGCGCGCGAGCTGTGCCAGGCGCGCTTCGAGGCGTTCGGGTCGGCAGGTCAGGGCGGACTGATCCGTCCGGTGCCGCTTGAGCAGATGGCCGATCGGTACGGCCACGAGGGTCTGCGCCGGGCTGGCTGATTCGCGGCCGCGCCGCCGGCGCGGCCCGCATCACCGGTTGAGAGAGCATCGGGTCGCACGACCCTGTGGGGAGCCGCTATGAGCACACGTCGTGAACTGGCCAACGCGATTCGCGCGCTTGCGATGGATGCCGTGCAGCGCGCCAATTCAGGACACCCGGGCATGCCGCTCGGCATGGCCGATGTCGCTGAGGCGCTCTGGGGCACTTATCTGCGGCACAATCCCGCCAATCCCCGCTGGTTCAACCGCGACCGCTTCGTGCTCTCGAACGGGCACGGTTCGGCGCTGCTCTATGCCCTGCTGCACCTTACCGGCTATCCGCTCGAGCTCGAGGATCTGAAGCGCTTCCGGCAGCTCGGCAGCCGCACGCCCGGACACCCGGAGTACGAGCCGGCGCTCGGCATCGAGACCACGACCGGGCCGCTCGGCCAGGGGCTCGCCAATGCGGTCGGCATGGCGCTCGCGGAGCGGCTGCTCGCCGCCGAGTTCAATCGCCCCGGGTTTCCCCTCGTCGATCACTTCACCTACGTGTTCTGCGGCGACGGGTGTCTGATGGAGGGTCTTTCGCACGAGGCCTGCTCGCTTGCCGGCACGCTGCGGCTCGGCAAGCTCATCGTGCTGTACGACGACAATGGCATCTCCATCGATGGACGCACCGAGGGCTGGTTCACCGACGATACGCCGGCGCGCTTTACCGCCTATGGCTGGCACGTCGTGCCGAACATCGACGGGCACGACGGCGAGCAGGTCGCCCGGGCCATCTAGGCGGCGCGCAGCGAGACCGATCGCCCCTCGTTGATCTGCTGCAAGACCGTCATCGGCTGGGGCGCACCGCACAAGCAGGGCACCGCGCAGGCGCACGGCGAGGCGCTCGGCGCGGAGGAAGTGGCGGCCGCGCGAGCGGCCCTGGGCTGGCCCTACGAGCCGTTCGACGTGCCCGAGGCGCTGCGCGCGCAGTGGGATCAGCGCGCACGCGGGGCCGAGGCCGAGCGCGCATGGCGTGAGCTCCTCGAGCGCTACCATGAGGCCTTCCCGGCGCTCGCGCATCAGTTCGATCGGCGCATCAGCGGCGCACGGCCGGCCAGCTGGCCCGAGCTTGCCCGCGAGGCGCTCGAGGCGGCGCGCCAGCAGCGCGCCGCGCAGGCGACCCGTCAGTCCTCACAGGCCGTGCTCGATCGGCTCGGTCCGGCGCTGCCGGAGCTGATCGGCGGCTCGGCCGATCTGACACCCTCGAACAACACGCAGTTCAAGGGGGCGCGCGCGATCGGGCGAGAAGGCGGCAACTACCTGCATTACGGCGTGCGCGAGTTCGGCATGACGGCCATCATGAACGGCCTGGCGCTGCATGGGGGGTTTGTGCCCTACGGCGGGACGTTCCTCGTGTTCTCCGATTACGCACGCAACGCCGTGCGCATGGCCGCGCTGATGAGCCTGCCCGTCGTGC
Organism: Pseudomonadota bacterium; assembly: GCA_021792555.1. GTDB lineage: Bacteria > Pseudomonadota > Gammaproteobacteria > Steroidobacterales > Steroidobacteraceae > 13-2-20CM-66-19. The sequence goes on along the minus strand of JAJYUL010000009.1, from coordinate 42,594 downwards.
TCGTGTACACGCACGATTCGATCGCGCTCGGGGAGGATGGGCCGACGCACCAGCCGATCGAGCATCTGACCAGTCTGCGGGCACTGCCCAACATTCAGGTGTGGCGCCCCTGCGATGCATTCGAGACCGCGGTCGCCTGGACGGCGGCCATCGAGCACGCAGGTCCGAGCGCGATCGCGCTGACGCGCCAGGCGCTCGCGCAACAGACGCGCCGGGCGGGACAGCAGGCCCTGGTCGCCCGCGGCGGATACGTACTCATCGACTGCGCCGGCCCGCCCGAGTGCCTGGTGATCGCCACCGGGTCCGAAGTGGCCCTCGCCGCCGAGGCGGTCCAGGCGCTGAATGCCGAGGGACGCTCCGTGCGGCTGGTCAGCATGCCCTCGAGTGAGGTGTTCGACGCCCAGGAGCCCGCCTATCGCGAGAGTGTGCTGCCCCGCAGCGTGCGCCGCAGGCTCGCCGTCGAGGCCGGCTCTGCGCTCTCGTGGTGGCCCTATGTCGGTCTGGAGGGACGGGTGCTCGGCATCAACCGCTTCGGCGCCTCCGGCAAGGGCGCCGAGCTGATGGCGCATTTCGGCTTCACCGCCGCTTCGGTCCGGCAGGAAATCGAGGCGCTGCTCGAGGGAGAATCGGCGGAGGCGGCGGCGGCAGCAGCACTCAGCGCCGCGCGCTGAGCGGGCGGCCGAAGCGGCACGGCACCGGCTTCACGGTATACTCTGCGCATTGCGGGAACGCCCGAGGCGCGGCTGCGGCACAGTCGCAGTCACGCCGGCCTCGCGCCATGCGGCGCAGCGGCACGCCTCGCAGCGCCGATCCTCTGCGAAGTGGTGCACCATGCTTCTGAATGATGATTTTTCGCGTCGCACGGTGGTTCATGCAGCCGAGCTCGAGTGGGTGCCGAGCCCGACGGCGGGCGTCGAGCGGCGGATGCTCTTTCGGATCGGGGAGGAGAAGGCGCGCGCGACCTCCATCGTGCGTTACGCCGCGGGCAGCCGCTTCCCGCGGCACACGCACCCCGGAGGCGAGGAGTTTCTGGTGCTCGAGGGGGTGTTCGAAGACGAGGCCGGTGCGTATCCGGCCGGCTCCTACGTCAGGAACCCGCCGGGCAGCGCGCACGCACCCGGCAGCACCGACGGCTGCATCATCTTCGTCAAGCTCTGGCAGTTCCGCAGAGAGGATCTGACCCCCATCGTGCGCCGTCCGGGTGAGGGCGAGCGCCGCGAGACGGGCGCGGGGGCGAGCACATCGCTCGTTCTGTTCGATGACTCCCACGAGCTCGTGCGGATCGAGGAGTGGGCCCCGCACGCCCCGATCGACGTCCCAAATCCCCGCGGCCTGGAGCTTTTGGTGCTGAGCGGCGGGTTCGCGCAGGACGGCGAGGCGTTCAGCGCCTGGTCCTGGCTGCGACTGCCGGCCGGCAGCGACCTGCACGCCCGCGCCGGCGAGAGCGGGGTGCGCCTCTGGACCAAGTCCGCGCCGCTGCTGCACGCGACGGTGTGCGCCTTCTGACACCGACGCGGTGTTGGAGCTCGCCTCGGCGAGAACCGCGGCATGTCCTGCTGATTCGACCCGCCCGCGCGCGCATGCTAGCCTTCTGCGCTTCGATCCTGCGCGCGATCGATAGCCCTGTGGAGTTGTGTTCATGAAAGCTCATCCCGGCCTGCTGCTCAAGGCCTGCCTGGTGCTCGCTCTCGGCGCCGCCGTCTGCGCTCCCGCTTGCATGGCCGCCTCGGCCCGAGCCGACGGCCAGCACGCCGCGCGCATACGGCAGATCATGCAGCGCCTGCGCGACGTGCGGCGATTCGGGGCCGTGTCCGTGGCGCCGGACGGCCGCGAGATGGCCTGGACGCTCAGCCTGCCGCCGCGGGGGCGGGTCCGCGCGGGCGCGAAGTCGGTGCACATCCTGCAGATCGCCGCCGCCGACGGCACGCACGTGCGCACGGTGCGGATCGCCCATGCGGTGAAATCCTGCCGCTACAGCGATCTGCACTGGTCGCCGGACAGCCGCACGCTCGCGTTTCTCTCCAACTGCAATCACGCCAGGAAGACCCCACAGCAGCTCGATATCTACGAAGTCGGCGCCGAGGGCGCTGTAGCGCGGCGCGTGTCGCACCTGCGGGGTTTCGTGCACGAGCTCGCCTGGACGCCGAGCGGCCGCGCGCTGAGCTTTCTCTATGTCAAAGGCGATCTGCACCCCATCGCCGCCGTGTCCGCGACCAAGCCGCAGATCGGCGTCATCGGCCGCACGGGCGTCGAGCACCAGCGGCTCGCGCTGATGCCCTGGCGGGGCGGTGCGGTGCGGCAGGTCACTCCCGCCCGGCTGTTCGTCTACGAGTACGACTGGGCGCCGAAGGGCCAGCGTGTCGCTTACATCGCCGCGCCTCCGCCCGGCCGCGACAACTGGTGGGTGGCGAAGCTCTACACGCAGGCGGTCGGCTCCGCGCCGCAGCTTGCGCTCGACCCCACGACGGTCAGTGGGCCTCTGCATGGCCTGCAGATCGCGCTGCCGCGCTGGTCCCCGGACGGGACGCGGATTGCATTCATCGGCGGGCTGATGAGCGATCAGGGGGCCACGGGCGGGGACCTGTACGTCATCGCCGCGCACGGCGGACAGCCGAGCGATCTCACCCCCGGAATCCCCATCACGCCGTCCTGGCTGACCTGGGCGGGCAAGCACGCACTGCTCGTCTCCTCTTTCGCCGGCGGCTCCACGCGTCTGTCGGTCTTCCGGCTGCGCGGGCGCGCGCCCGCCCTGCAGCAGCCGCTCTTTACGGTTCCCGCTGACGTGCGCGACGGCACTTTCGCCTCCGCGCTGTCGGTTTCGGCCGCGCGCAACGTGCTCGCCTTCATCGACAGCACGTTCGACAGTCCGCCGGAGATCGACTCGGCGAGCCTGAAAGTCAACGCCGCCGGCGCGCCCGTGGGCGTTGCCGCGCCGCCCCATGCCATCACCCACGTCAATGACGCGGTCAGGCCGCTGTGGGGCAAGGCCGTCTCGGTGCACTGGCACAACGGGGGCTTCGCGGTCCAGGGCTGGCTTCTGTTCCCGCCGCACTTCGATCCGCGCAAGCGCTATCCGATGATCGTGTACGTGCACGGCGGGCCGAGCTGGGCGACGCGTCCGAGCTGGCCGTGGGATGGCTACGGTCCGGTGCCGCTCGCGGCGATGGGGTATTTCGTGCTGATGCCCAATCCGCGCGGCAGCTTCGGCGAGGGCGAGCGCTTCGCCAAGGCCGTGCGGCGCGACATGGGCTACGGGGACCTGCGCGACATTCTCGCCGGCATCGACCGCGTTGAGGCGATCTACCCCATCGACAACAACCGGCTGGGCCTGACGGGCTGGAGCTACGGCGGGTTCATGTCGATGTTCGCCCCGACCCAGACCCACCGGTTCAAGGCGGCCGTCGTGGGCGCAGGCCTCTCGGACTGGAAGAGCTATTACGGGGAGAACTCGATCGACGAGTGGATGATTCCGTTCTTCGGCGCCTCCGTGTACCAGGATCCGCAGGTCTATGCGAAGAGCTCCGCCATCAACTTCATCCAGAACGACAAGACGCCCTCGCTGATCGTCGTGGGGCAATACGACGGGGAGTGCCCGGCGCCGCAGTCCTTCGAGTTCTGGCACGCGCTGCGCGCCATGGGCGTGCCGACGGAACTGGTGGTCTATGCCGGAGAAGGCCATGCCTTTCACAAGCCCGCCGATGAGCGCAACGTGCTCGAGCGCGCGCTGCGCTGGTTCGCGAAGTATCTGAGCGCAAAGCCCGCAGCGTGAAGCGGCGCTCGGGCGAGCAGGAGCCACTGACTTGAACTCCCAAGAGCTGCGCGCGCTGCAGGCGCCGATCAAAGAGGCATACCGCACGCGCCCCGAGTCGGCGCTGGTCACCTCGCGGGTCGAAGTGAGTCTCGAGCCCGCCACCGTCTCGGTGCGGCTCGCGGCGGATCGGCCGGGGGCCGCCGGCCTGCATCCGGCGACCGGTGGTACGGGCGAGGCCGCCTGTTCCGCCGACATGCTGCTCGAGTCCCTGGCGGCGTGCGCCGGCGTGACGCTGCTCGCCGTGGCCACCGCCACCGGCGTTGCACTCACCGGCGGGCGCATCAGCGCCGAGGGCCTCTGGGATGCGCGCGGCACGCTGGCCGTCGACAAGGCGGTGCCGGTCGGCCTGCAACACATCACGCTGAACTTCGAGCTCGACGGTCCGGCGGACGCGGCGGTGCGCGAGCGGCTGGTCCGCACGGCGGAGCGCTACTGCGTCATTCTCGCGACGCTGCGCGCCAGCACATCCGTCGAGGTGCACATCGGCGCTTGATCAGCGCCGCGCACGCTTGCGCGCCGGCTGCCTCAGTGCAGCTTCACGTGCGGCTCGGTGCGCCGGGTGATGAGCCGCGCCAGCGTATCCAGAGTCACCTTGACCGGCCCGTGCAGGGCGAGATCGTGCATTTTGCGCAGCCAGGTGTACATCAGCCGCGCGAAATAGCCCTCGAGCATCAGGTTCCCGCCGACGAGCGCGCCCATCAGACTGCCGACCGTGCTATGGCGGCCCAGAGAGACCAGCGAGCCGAAGTCGCGGTAGCGATAGGGCAGCAGCGGCTTGCCGGCGAGACGGCGGCGGATCTGCTTGAGCATATGCGCCGCCTGCTGGTGCGCCGCCTGGGCGCGCGGCGGAACAGTCCCGTCCTTGCCGAGCCACGGACAGGCGGCGCAGTCCCCGATGGCGAAGATGTGCTCATCGCGGGTGGTCTGCAGCATCGGCGTGACGAGCAGCTGGTTGATGCGGTTGGTTTCCAGGCCGTCGAGCTCGCGCAGAAAGTCCGGCGCCTGCACGCCCGCCGCCCAGACCACGAGCTCCGCCGCAATGACCTGCCCGTCGGCGAGCCTCACCCCGTCCTTCATGACCTCAGCCACGCGCGCGCCGGTGCGCACGCGCACGCCGAGATCGCCGAGCAGCTTCGTCGCCGCTTCGGACAGCCGCTCCGGCAGCGCCGGGAGGATACGGTCCGAGGCCTCGATCAGGTTGAGCTTGATGTCCTCGTCGGGATCGATCCGGTCCAATCCAAACGACACCAGGTCACGGGTCGTGTTGTGCAGCTCCGCGGCGAGCTCCACGCCCGTGGCGCCCGCCCCGATGATCGCCACCTGCAACTGCTCGGGTCGCAGCGGCGTGCGCTGGGCGTGGGCGCGGATCAGCGAATTGACGAGCCGCCGGTGGAAGCGGGCGGCCGCGGCGGAAGTCTCGAGCGCGATCGCGTGCTCCTGCACGCCGGGGGTGCCGAAATCATTGGTCAGGCTGCCCACTGCGATGACCAGCGTATCGTACGTGTACACGCGCTCGGCGGTGATTTCCGCGCCCGCCTCGTCGATCACCGGCGCGACGTGGATCTCGCGCCGCGCCCGATCCAGCCCGACCATCTCGCCGAGCCGGAAGCGGAAGTGGTGCCAGTGGGATTGGGCGAGATAACTGAGCTCATGGACGCTCAAATCCATGCTGCCCGCGGCGACCTCGTGCAGCAGCGGCTTCCACAGGTGGGTGCGGTTGCGATCGATGAGCTCGATGCGCACGCGGCCCCGCCTGCCGAGCCGATCGCCGAGCATCGTGGCGAGCTCGAGCCCGCCGGCGCCGCCGCCGACGATGACGATCTTGTGGCGGCGCCCTCGGCGCCCGTTCGGGACCGGCATCGTCTGGCTGCTGGCTGACGGTTCGGACAACTCGTTTCCCCTGGACGCGCCCCAAGGTCATTAACGCATTGGGGCAGGGCCTGACGCCATCGGTAACTCCCCGGATCGGAGCCGCGAGGCAGGGTGTGCCGGAATCGGAACATCGGCGCCGCGGCGCCGTGCGGGGCGCGGCAGGGCAGTGCGCCGCCGCAGCATTCAACCTCGGGCGCACTCTCCTTGAGACCTCAACAGGCCATCCCGTCACGGCCGCCGCGGAACACGCGCATTGATGCCCATCAAGGCGCGCTCGCGGCCGGCTGCGCATGATTTTTATCGCAGGCCGGCCGGTGCCGCCTTGCCGTTGCGCCCGCGGGGCGAAAGGAACTCCAGTGACCAGCTCTCTTTACCCGAATCCCTCCCCCGGACTGAGCGCCCAGCGCCGCGCGCTCGCGCCCGAGACCGAAACGGCCTTCCGCGCATTCAGCCAGCAGGTGTTCGCGCCCGGGGCGTTGCCGGCCGTGACCAAGCAGTTGATCGCGGTCGCGGTGGCCCATGTCACGCAGTGCCCCTACTGCATCCGCGGGCACACTCAGGCGGCGCTGCGCCACGGGGCGAGCCGCGAGCAGATCATGGAGGCGGTCTGGGTCGCCGCCGAGATGCGCGCCGGGGGCGCCTATGCCCATTCGTTCCTCGCCCTGGCGGCCATGGACGGGGAGGAGAACGCCCAGGGCAGCCGGTGAGCGCGTGGTGCCGGGCCGCGGGTCGCAACGCATTCAGGCCGCGCGCATGAGTCTCGCGACAGATCCGATCGCTGCGCTCGGCGCGGAGCATCGCACCCTCGGGGAGACCCTCCTGCGACACCAGGAGGCACTGATCGAGCGCCGCCTGGCAGAGGCGGCGAGCCTGCTCGAGGCGTACGAGCGCGAGTTGCTGCGCCACATGGCATTCGAGGAGCGGCATCTGCTGGCGCGCTGCCTCGGCGGGGGCGCCGCACGGTGGCCGAGTGAAGTCTACCGAGCCGAGCACCGGCGCATCAGGCAACTTCTGCGCCGGAGCATCGAGCGGCTGACCCGAGCGCGCGCAGCGCCGCTCACGGCCGCCGGCCTCATTGCGCTTCTCGATGAGGAGCGCACGCTCAAGCGCCTGGTGGAGCACCACCACGAGCGGGAGGAACAGGCGTTGTTCGTGGAGCTCGGGAGCGCAGGCGCGCCGCCGTGCGCCGACGGCGACCCCGCGCCGGGCAGCGCTGCGCGCTCCCGGCCCGATGGCCCCGGACCGGTCAGCCGCACGCGCTAGCGGGGTTTTCGCGCGCGCAGCAGCAGCGGGGCGTAGCGCGCGGCGAACAGGCCGAAGGCACCGATCCAGAGTGCGGCGGCCGCAATGAGCAGCGCCTCGCGCTCCGCGATGATCAGCGCCGCGGCAATGCGCACCGCGGCGGCGAGGATGACGAGCAGGTAGATCAGGATCGTCGCGCCGTCGGCTGTGAGCGCATGGCCCGTGTGACCGCGGCTCACTCGAGTCATGACCGCGAGGATCATGGTGCCGATCGCCCCTGCAGTGAGGGCGTGTATGGCTGCCCCGAGCGGAAATCCCGCAGAGAGACTCGCCCAGCCGAGCGCGCCCACACCCAGCACCAGCCAGGCATATCCGACGTGCAGGACGAGCAGCAGCGGCTCGGCGCGCGTCGCGGCTCCCCGCCACCGCAGCAGGCGCCAGAGGTTCAGCGCCGCGGCCGCGAGCAGTGCCGCTCCGGTGGCCGGGGCATTCGGAAAGACGACCCAGATCATCAGTGCGGTATGCAGCACGGCGAGGGAGGCCTGATCGAACCGACCGGGCGCGGCCGGCAGCCGCTCGCGGCGGCGGCCGGCCAGCCAGTTGCGCGTGAAGCTCGGCACGATGCGCCCGCCCACCACCGAGATCAGGATCAGGATCGCGGCGAGCCCGAGCCGCCAGCCGTAGCCGGTGAGCGCCCCGAAACCGCCTTCGGCCCCCAGATCCATCAGCAGCTGCGCCAGCGCGAGCACCGCAACCGGCACGATCATGCGGTAATTGCGGCGGTCACGCGCGGCGATGATCTCGTGCGCCACGGTCGCGGCGAGCGCAATGGGGAAGGCCATATCGAGAAGGATCGCGAGCCACACGGGCAGCCAGGCGCTCAGGAGTTGATCGATGCGCCCCGCCAGCCACAGACACACGAGCACGGCGAGCCTCGCGCCGCTCACCGCGGGCCGACCGGTCCAGTTGGCCATGGCCGTGAGCAGAAAGCCGGCCACCGCAGCCGGCACGAACCCGAAGAGCATCGCGTGGATGTGCCAGTCCAGAGGGTCGAGGCGGCTCGGCAGCGCAAGACCCGCCGTCAGCATCGTGATCCACACCGCCAGCGCGATCGCCGCCCAGAGCGCCGCCGCGAGAAAGAACGGGCGAAAGCCGTACGAGAGCAGCGCACGCGGCGCGCGTGCCCCGGAGCCGACCGTGGTGCTCAATTCGCTTCCTCCTGCGCCGGGCGCGCCGGCGCGACCCCGCCGCCGATCAGCGGCGCGGCCGAGCGGCCAAACAGCGGGCGCAGCTTGAGGAGAAAGTCCCAGGCCATGAGCAGCGCGCCGGCAGCAAATACGATGTCGCCTGGCATGCGCATCCACTGCCAGAACGTGGTCGTGGAGTAGAAGGCCTGGCTGCGCGCGTAGGCGTAGCCGTGCTCATACACCGCGGCGAGCTGCGGCCAGCCGATGGGGAAGAAGTTGAACACGATCCACAGCACCAGACCGCCATTGTACAGCCAGAACGCCCAACGGCCGGCCGTCTCGCTGAAGCGCTGCTCATCGCCCGCCGCGTAGCGCAGGCAGAAGTAGATGAGCCCGATGCCGAGCAGGCCGAAGGCACCGAACAGCGCCGTGTGGGCGTGATTGAGCGTGAGGAAGGTACCGTGCTCGTAGTAGTTGACGAGCGGCGCGTTCAGCGTGCCGCCGCCGAACACCCCCGCGCCGACGAAGTTCCAGAACGCCGCCCCGAGGATATAGAGGTAGGCGAGCCCGTAGCGGAACTCGCCCGCCGCCTTGATCAGACGGTGCTGCTGCAGGGCCTCGATGATGAGCAGCAGTAGCGGCAGTACTTCGATGAAGGAGAACATCGAGCCGACCGCCACCCACAGGCCGGGCTCTCCGACCCAGTACATGTGGTGTCCGGTACCGAGCACCCCGCCGAGGAAGATCAGGATCAGCTCCAGGTACACGGCCCGCTCGGACAACTGTCGCGAGACGAGTCCGGTGGCCATCAGGAGGTAGGCGCTCACGGCGGCGGCGAAGAACTCGAAGGACTGCTCGACCCACAGGTGCACCACCCACCAGCGCCAGAAATCGGTGATGGTGAAGGATTTCTCGATCCCGGTGAGCGGAATCATGCCGAAGACGTACAGCAGCGCGATGTTCGCCGTGGAGGCCCACAACAGATGCTCGAGCCGGATGCGCCCCGACCAGAACGCGCGCAGCGCGCCGCGGGCGGCCGTGCGGCTCGGCCACAGCGCCCGGAACATCAGCGCGCTCCAGATCGCCAGGCCCGCGAAGAAGCCGATCTGCCAGGCCCTGCCGAGCTGGATGTAGGAGAGCCCCTGTTCACCGAACCAGAACCAGCCCTTGTGCAGGTAGCCCATGATGTCGAGGTAGTTGCCGGCAAGCGCCCCGACGACGATCGCGACGGTGACCCAGAAGAGCGCATCGACGAGCCAGCCCTGTCCCTTCGGCTCCCCGCGCCCGATGATCGGCGCGAGAAACAGTCCTGCCCCGATCCACGACAGTCCGATCCACACGATGGCCGACTGGATGTGCACGTCGCGGGCGAAGTTGAACGGCAGAAAGCGGTCGACGGGAATGCCGTAGAAGCTGCTCCGGTCGGAGTAGTAGTGCGCCATGATCGTGCCGGCGAGGATCTGCAGCAGCAGCACGCCGGCCACCACCAGGAAGTACTTGCCCACCCGGCGCTGACTCGGCGTGAGCGGCTTGAACGTCAGCGCCGGCTCCATCAGGCCATGGTCTGGGCCGTGGATGTAGCGCTCGTACAGGAAGATCACTACGCCGAATGCGAAGAAGGTGAAGCAGAAGCTGATCCACGTCCAGATGAAGGTGCTGGTGGTGGGTGTGTTGCCCACCAGCGGCTCGTACGGCCAGTTCTGCGTCCAGGAGGCCACGCCGCCCGGTCTGCGCGCCACCGTGGTGATGGAGGAGTAGATGAGGAAGTCGGCGGTCTGCGCCGCCGCGGCCGGATCCAGGCTGTGCACCTGCGTCCAGCCCTGGGCGAAATCCGGTTTGAGCAATGCGGAGGCGATCTGGTTGCGCAGCGTCCCGACGGCCTCGGCCACGGCTGCCGGCAGCGTGACGACCGGGCGCGTCAGATCAATGCCCTGCAGCGCCCGCCGCATGGCCGTCTTGACGACGGCCTGATTGCCTGCTGTGAGCGCCGCGAAAGGCTGCCCGTAGCGCGCCTCGGCGATGCCGTTCTCGGTCAGCGTGGCGAGCTTGACGAGATTGGCGGCGGTGTAGTCTTCGCCGAAGTACGAGCCCATGCCGTAGAGACTCCCGTAGTCCATCAGGTCGGCGCGCTGGAAGCCGGCCTTGCCGGCTTCGATGTCCGCGCCCGTGAGCACGGTGGCCCCGTCGGGCGCCACGAAGCGCACCGGGGTGGGCGGGGCAAGCTCGTAGGTGCGGCTGGTCGCCCAGCCGAACAGCGCGAAGGTGACGACGGCAACGGCGAGCAGGACCCACTTGAGGATGCTGCCGATGGAGTCCTCGCGAGCTCCTGCGGGCATGGTGAGCGGATCGGTCATCTGAGTTCTCCTGGGCCTTTCGTCCCGCGGCGCGCGCGGCGGCACCGGGTGTACTTACATCGTGATACGATATGCAATGCGGAGCGGTGGCTGAGCCGTAATACGTAGAAACGCGGATCGTCCCGCGGCGCGGCGCGCGCGGCCGGCTCCGCAGGCGGCGACGGTGCGATTGCGCATGCGGGTCTCTCAACGCTCGAGCAGCGGAAGCTTCTGCGGCACTCCGTCCCATTGCTCGGCATCCTCGGGCGCGGGAATCTTCTGCGCGAGCACGGGCCATTCTCGGGCGAGCTGGCGGTTGAGCTCGGGGAAATGGGCCTGTCCGGGCGGCAGCTCCTCTTCGGGGAAGATCGCCTCCACGGGGCACTCCTGCACGCACAGCGTGCAGTCGATGCACTCGTCCGGATCGATCACCAGCATGTTGGGGCCGGCGTGGAAGCAGTCGACCGGACAGACTTCGACGCAGTCGGTGTATTTGCACTTGATACAGTTTTCGGTGACGACGTGGGCCACAGCGCCCTCCTTGCCGCCTCGCGCGGCTCGATCCGCAAACGCTAGCGCCCGCGTGGCTCGGCCCGCCTTGATGCGCATCAAGCGCCATCCGGAGCCGGCGGGGCAGGGTTGCTGCCCGGCGCGCCGCTGGTATAGGTTAGGGACGGCCGCGCTCGAGCCGGCCGGGTCCGGTTGCATTCTTTGCCTCGGGGAGCAGCATGCTGGCAGACAGCGCTCTTGCGCGTGAGCTGCGCCACCATTACCTGTTCTGCGCGTTGACCGACGCGCAGCAGCAGCGGCTGCTCGCGAGCGCCACGGGGCGGCGGCTCGCCGCGGGGGAGCCGCTGTTCGCGCACGGGGATGCGGCGGAGCAGTTCTTCCTGCTGCGCAGCGGCTGCGTGAAGCTCTACCGGCTCTCGCCGGAGGGGGATGAGAAGATCATGCGCCTGATCCGTCCGGCGCAGACCTTCGCCGAGAGCATCCTGTTCATGGATGCCCCGCGCTATCCGGTCTGCGCAGAGGCGATCGAGCCGACCGAACTGCTCGCCTTCGACCGGGAGACCTTCCTCGGCATCCTGCAGGAGTCCTTCGCCACCTGCGGGGCCGTGATGGCGCAGATGACCCGGCGGATCCAAGCGCACTGGGACGAGATCGAGACGCTGGCGCTGCAGAACAGCCGCTACCGCGTGGTGCACTACCTGCTCGGCCTGCTCCCCGCAGAGGCCCGCGGCCGCTTCACCGTGACGCTCCCGACCCGCAAGGTGGTCATTGCCGCTCACGTTGCCGTAACACCGGAGACCCTCTCGCGCACGCTGCGCAGCCTGAGCGATGAGAAGCTGATCGAGGTCGCCGACGAGGAGGTGACGATCCTCGATGTGGAGAAGCTGCGCCGGCACATGCACTGAGGCTTGACGGCCGTCAAGGCGGGCGAGGGCGGCTGCGCAGACGCTGCGCGCATGGTCACGCTCGCCAACCGCGTATCGCGCTGGACGCTGCCGGCATTCGCGCTCGCACTGGTCAATTTTCTGCTCGCCGAGGCCCTGATCCTGGCCGGCCTCACCTGGCCCGCGCGGTCGGTTTCCGCTCCGGGGACGCTCGCCGCGGTGCACCTGCTCGTCATCGGCTGGCTGCTGCTGCTGATGCTCGGGGCGTTGTTCCAGTTCGTGCCGGTGATCACCGCGCGGGCGCTCGCGAGCCAGCGGCTTGCGCTCTTGACGCTGCTCGCCATCGAGGCGGGACTTGCGGCCATGGTCGGCGGTTTCCTCGCGATCGGCCGCCACCCGGCGCTGGCGCTCGCCCTGCCGGCCGGCGGCACGGCAGTGCTGCTCGGAGTGCTGCTTGCGATCTTCAATCTCGGCGTGCCCCTCTTCGGCGCGCGGCCGCTCGCGCTGCCGGGGAGGATGGTGCTCAGCGGGTTGGCCTTCCTGCTCGTGACCGTGGCGCTCGGCCTGTCGTTTGCGCTGGCGTTCACGGTGCCCCCGCTCGCGCCTTATCTGGCCGTGCTGCTCTATGCCGTCGGTGATCACGCCCTCGCCGGGCTCGGCGGATGGTTCACCCTCACCGCGATGGGCGTGAGCTACAAGCTGCTGCCGATGTTCATGCTCGCACCCGAGGAGCGCGGCGTCGCCGGCGAGTGCGTTCACGTGCTCGGGGCCGGCGGCTTCGCGCTCGCCGTCGGCGCCGGTCTCGCCCGCGTTTGGGTGGCGGCCGAGGCGCTGCGTGTCGCCCAGGATTCGGGCTACATGGCGATCGCGATCGCCGTGATGATCTACCTCTGGGACATCGTTCGGATTTACCGCACGCGCAAGCGCGCCCTCATCGAAGCGCACAACCGCGCCGCCGCCGGCGCCTTCGGCTTCCTCGGTCTCGCCGCGGCGCTCGCGATCGGCTTCGCGGCGACACACCGTCTTGGCGCCGGCGCGCCGCTCATCATCTTCCTGGTCGTGTTCGGCTGGCTGGGAGGCCTCGGCCTGACGCAGCTCTACAAGATCATTCCGTTTCTCACCTGGCTCACCCGCTACGGCAGCAATCTCGGCCGCGGGGCTGTGCCGCGGGTCCAGGATCTGGTGCGCGAGCGGCGCAGCTATCCGTGGTTCGCGCTCTACTTTCTCGGGGTGCTGCTCGGCGCCGCCTGTGTACTCGCCGGTCATGCCGGCGGCTTACGGCCCTCGCTGGCGCTCGTGACGCTCGCGACGGTCGGGCTGCTCATCGAGTACTGGCGGGCCTGGCGCGGCCACTACGCACACGGCCGCCGCGACGCATCCGCCCCTCCTTCATTCGTTTCGAACCAGAGAGGTTGACCATGGCTGAACCGATTACGCTCGATGTGCGCGAGGAATTGCGCCGCGGCGGCGAGCCGTTGCCGCGGATCCTGCAGGCCGTCGCGAGTCTCGCCCCGGGCCAGGCGCTGCGGCTGCTTGTGACCTTCGAGCCGCTGCCGCTCTACGCGGTGCTCGGCCGCAAGGGCTTCGCCCACCAGGCGCACCGGCGCGGCGAGGGCGACTGGGAGGTGCTGTTCTCGAGCGAGCCGCAGCCGGCGCCGCAAGCGCCTGCGCCATCCACGGCAGCCGAGCCGGGCGCTGCGGGCTGGCCAGCGCCGCGTACATTCCTCGACAACCGCGGCCTTGAGCCACCTGAGCCGATGATCCGGATTCTCGATGCGCTTGAGCATCTGGCCCCGGGCGAGGTGCTCGAAGCACTCAACGAGCGCGACCCGGTGTTTCTCTATCCGGAGCTCAAGGCGCGCGGCGCGGCCATCCGCACCGAAGTGCGCGCAGAGGGCGTCCGGCTGCTGATCCGGCACGCGGGCTGAGCGCCATGAGCACCCCAGCTGCACTGAACCGCGAGTTCGTGCTCGATGCGCTCCATGAAGTCATTGATCCCGAGCTCGGTTACAACATCGTCGATCTCGGCCTGATCTACGGGCTCGACGTGGACTCCGGCGTCATCAAGGTCACCATGACCATGACGACGCCGGGGTGTCCCGCTCAGGATTACATCCTCTCAGGGGTTTATGAGCGCGGCATCAGCCTGCCTGGCGTCCGGGACGTGACGATCGACGTCGTGTGGGAGCCTGCCTGGTCCCCGCAGAAGATGACGCCGCTCGCCAAAGCGCACTTCGGCATTCAAGACTGAGCCGCGACGCGCCCGATCTCGACCTGCCAGGTAGTCGGTCCCTGCTGCAGGTACTTCCAGGAGAACTGCCCCGTGTGTTCCGCCTCGAACTGGTAGTAAAGCGGCTTCGGGTCATGGTCGTTGACCAGCACGAATCGCTCCCCGGGCATCAGCCGTTCGTAGGTTTCGAAGATCTGACGGTGACGATCCATGGGAATGAGCGCACGGACATCGAGTACTTTGGGTTGTGACACGAGAGACTCCTCTTTGCTTGGGTCATGCTGAACACGGGTCAGGCTGTGCAGCGCGCCGTTGAAGCGCTCCGCTTCGCGCGGGTGACTCCGGCGCAGAGCGGACCAGGCCGATGCGGCGAGCGTGCACGCCAGCCGCCGCTGCGCATCGCCCGCAGCGGCGAGCGCAAGCAGCGCACGCACGAACAAACGGTCGAGCGCGGCAAGCGGCCCGTCTGACTCACTCGCGGTCATCTCGGACCTCGACGATTCCGTCGCGCACGCGCACCGGGAAGGTGTGCACGCCCTCATAAGCCGGGGCCTTCACCGCCGCGCCGCTGCGGATGGAGAACTCAGCGAGATGCCACGGACAGACGGCGTGCTCGCCCTCCACCCAGCCGCTCGAGAGGTCACTGCCGAGATGGGTGCAGAGGTCCTCCAGGGCGTAATAGGCGCCGTCGAGATTGAAGACGGCCACGTTCGAGCCGTTCAACGAGATCACCTTGCAGCGCCGATCGGGAATCTCCCCGAGGTGCGCGGCCGCGTGCCACTGGCTCATCGCGAATGTCCTCATGAAATCTGCGCGCCACGCTAATGTGCGCCGGGGCAGGGGCGCCTTGACGCGCATCAAGCGAGAATGCCGCCGGCGGCGGCGCGAATCAGGCGATCCGCGAGGACGACATCGAAGGACACGCGGGCATCAACGGTCTGCGAGACTCCGCCGCGCGCCGCCCGCTCCGTGCGCCACGGGTGCGGCGGCGCTCCATTCAGCGTCTGTTCCGATCGAGCGCACGCGCGCTGCAGGACGGCTGGCGCCTGCGGTTCATCCGCTGCACACCCCGACGTCAGAAATCACGAGAGCGCACTGACCATGGGGTAGTAGCCGTCCGGATCCCAGAGCGCGAACTCGCGTGTTCCGGTGGCCGGATTCAGCTGCGGCTCCTGCGCGAGCGCGCCGGCCAGAGCGCGTGCCCAGCGCAGCGCGGCGTCGAACTCCCCGAGGCGGAAGAAGAGCAACAGCCCGTTGCCCACACGGCCCTAGGCTGGCGTCTGCAGCGGCGGATGATCATGATCGCCTCAGCGATGCAGGCACCGCAGCACCGTGCCGCCGGCATCGTGAAGCGGTGCGAAGTCCTCATGCTCCGGCTGTTTGTGCGCCTGTCCGAAGAGCTGTTGATACCAACGCAAGCTCCTCGCAACATCGGCGACACCGATGATGGTCCACGTCCGAATCATAGGCACCTCCCCAACAGGCCCACCCTTGCAATGGAGCGCACGTCCTGACTCGCTCGGCACGCCGATGGCAGACCGCCGGTCGAGTATCGGCATGCAGCCGCCGAAATCAAGAGTTTGACCGCCGTAAATTCATTGTAAATCATTGTGTTATTTACTATTCCTCACGCTGACGGTCCGGTCGTGGCCTTCGCAGCGGCTCAGGGGCCAACGGGTGTCATCCCGCTCGCCGCGTTCCGGCCCACGCTGCCGTCGCTGCGCCGCAGAGACGCCAGGCGTACGGCCGGGTTGACCTCCTGCTGCGGCGCTGGGATGCTGTCGGCCATGGCCTCCACACTGTGGATCGGGACTCGCAAGGGCGCCTTCAGGCTTCGCCCGGACGCGCACCGGCGAAACTGGAGGCTGTCGGGTCCGCAGTTTCTCGGGCACATCATTCATCACATCGTGCAGGATCCGCGCGAGCCGCGGGTGCTGCTGATGGCGGCCAAGACCGGACACCTCGGGCCGACCGTGTACCGCTCGAGCGACCGCGGGCACACCTGGCGCGAGGCCGCGCAGCCGCCGGCCTTCCGCAAGGCCGCGGACGGCGAGCCGGCGCGTGCGGTGCAGAAGGTGTTCTGGCTGACACCGGGGCACAGCAGCGAGCGCGGCACCTGGTACGCCGGCAGCTCACCGGCGGGCCTGTTCCGCTCCGAGGACGGCGGGGAGCGCTGGGAGCCGATCGCGGGATTCAACGACCATCCGATGCTCTCGAGATGGGTCGGCTCCGGCACGCCGGACGGGGAGCTGCTGCACTCCATCAACATCGACCCGCGCGACCGCAATCACCTGTACCTTGCGATCTCCGCCGGCGGGGTATTCGAATCGAGCGATGGCGGGGCGGACTGGACGCCGCTCAACGAGGGCTGCGCGGCGGACTTCCTGCCCGATCCAAACGCCCCCTACGGTCACGATCCGCACTGCGTGGCGCTGCATCCCCGCGCGCCCGACCGGCTCTATCAGCAGAATCACTGCGGCATCTATCGGCTCGACCGGCCCGCGCGGCGCTGGGAGCGGATCGGTGCAGCCATGCCGAAGAGTATCGGCGATGTTGGTTTTCCGATCGTGCTGCATCCGGTCGATCCCGACACGGCGTGGGTGCTGCCGATGGACGGCCAGACCGTCTGGCCCCGCACCTCGATCGGCGGCAAGCCGGCGGTCTATCGCACTGGCGACGGGGGCAGACGGTGGCGGCGGCTCGACAGTGGCTTGCCCCGCTCGCAGGCCTGGCTGACCGTTCTGCGCCAAGCCATGTGCACGGACGATCGTCTGGCGCGTGTCGGTGTGTACTTCGGGACGACGGGCGGGGAGGTCTGGGCCAGCCCCAACGACGGGGAACGCTGGCGATGCATCGCGCGGCATCTGCCGGAGATCTACTCGGTCACTCACGCCGTCTAGGGGCACTCAGAGCGCGCGGTTCATGAGCTGCACGGTGCACATTCCAAGCCCGCTGCGCTCCTACACGGACGGCGCACACAGAGTTCCCGCCGAAGGCGCCACGCTCGGGGAAGTGCTCTCGAGCCTCGAGGCGCGCTTCGCCGGAATCCGCTTCCGAGTGGTCGACGAGCAGAGCCGCATTCGTCCGCATATCCGCTTCTACGTCAACACACGCGAGGCGAGCGAGCTGTCTGCGCCGGTGGGAAGCGGAGACACCGTGCACGTGATCTGCGCTCTGAGCGGAGGGTAAGCCGTGACGCTCTCGGCGGATGAGCGGGCACGCTACCAGCGGCAGATCAGCCTGCCCGAGATCGGACCGTCTGGCCAGGAGCGACTGAAGGCAGCCCGTGTGCTGCTGGTGGGCGCCGGCGGGCTCGGGTGTCCCGCCGCGCTGTATCTGGCCGCCGCCGGGGTCGGGACCCTGGGCCTGGTGGACTTCGACCGCGTCGAGATCTCGAACCTGCAGCGGCAGGTGCTGTTCGGCAGCGGCGATCTCGGACGGCTGAAGGTGGAGGCGGCCCGCGAGCGGCTGCTCGCGCTCAATCCCGACATCACAGTGCGCACGCACGCGCTCACCCTCCGCGCGGACAACGTCTGCGAGATCGTCGGCGGATACGACATCGTGCTCGACGGAAGCGACCGGCTGAGCACGCGCTACTTGGTCAATGACGCATGCGTGCTGCTCGGCAGGCCGCTCGTCACGGCGGCCATTCATCGCTTCGAAGGTCAGGCGATGACCTATCTGCCGGGGCAGGGGCCGTGTTACCGCTGCCTCTTTCCACACGTGCAGGAGGGCGCTGCCGGCAGCTGCGCCGAGGCTGGGGTACTCGGCGTTCTGCCCGGCGTCCTGGGAACGATCCAGGCGAGCGAGGCGGTCAAGATCGCCACCGGCATCGGTGCGCCGCTGATCGGCCGGCTGCTGAGTTACGATGCGCTGCAGCTCACCTTCACGGAGCTGCCGGTCAGCCGCCGCCCCGAGTGTCGCGTGTGCGGCGAGCATCCCGACATCTCAGTGCCTCAAGAGAGCGGCGGCCTATGCGACACCCGGGCGTTGGCGAGCGCGCGGCGGCTGTCGGCCGCCGCGCTGCGGAGCCTGATGGCAGTCGGGCCGACGCTCGTCCTGATCGACGTGCGCGAGCCGCGGGAGTTCGCCGCCCGGCATCTCGATGGGGCCCGCAACATACCGTTGGGCGAGCTCGAGCGCCGCCTGGCCGAGATTGCCGGCGAGGGCAGCCCCGTCTTTCTCTGCCGCTCCGGGCAGCGGAGCCTCGCCGCCTGCGCGATCGCGCTGCGCGCCGGCGTCGCTTCACCGGGGCATCTCGAGGGCGGGCTGCTCTCCTGGGCCGCGCAGGTGGATGCGAGCTTCGAGGTCCCGCCGGACTGAGCCGGGGCGCGGATTCTCAAGGCACGGCGCACGACGCGCGGCAGTCCTCGGCCCGCGTCGCGCCCTACAGCCGCCGGCCCCGATCCGATCGGCGCGAACGCTCAATTCTCCGGCCTGATGCGAATGTCTCCGCCGCCGGAATACAGGGAAATCGCCGCGCCGCCGCCGCCGATCGTGCCCTGCAGATGACTGCCGGAGACTATCTGCGTGGTGCTGAAGGGGAAGTCGCTGCTGACGCTGCCGCCCCCCGTTTTCGCATCGAGCGATGCGCGGGTGCTCAGCGGCAAGAGCAGGGTGATGTCACCGCCTCCGCTTCTGAGGCTGATCCCCTGATTTGATCGCAATGCCGCGCGAATGTCGCCGCCGGAGGTGACGGCATGAACCCTGCCGTCGGCATTGTGTATGCGGATGTTGCCTCCCGCGGTGTGCAGCTCGAGCGTGCCCGTCGAATCCTCAATGCGGATGCTCCCCCCGGAGGAGCTCAGCTGCGTCGGGCCGTTGATCTGGCTCGCCTCGATGTTCCCCCCGGAGGTATGCGCGTTGACCGTGCCCGTGATGTTCTGCACGCGCACCCGGCCACCGGAGGTCCAAGCGCGCACCGCAGCGTTGAGGTCCTGCACCTCGAGATTGCCGCCGGAGGTGCGCAGCTCGACGGGATAATCACGCGGGACTTCGACGGTGAATCGCACCCGGTGGTGCGAGCCGAAGTCGAACCAGTGAAACCAGCTGCCGTCGGCCAGGCGTGCCGAGATCCTCACCCCCGATGCGGTCTGCCGGGCGCTGATATGCAGGCGGTCGAGAAAGGACTTCGGGCCCTGCAGATCCGCATGGATGGTCACATCCTCGGCGGAGTGTCCGACCACTCTCACCGAGCCGACCTGGGTGTGAAACGTGAGGTGGCCGCCTGCCGGTGCGGCGAGTTGCCGGTCGTAGGATCGCTGCGCGGCGGCCGCCACCGACGTGACGAGCGTTGCGGCAATGATCACCAGCAGTCTGACGGTCGATCTGGCCATGGCAAATTCCTTCGATCATGAGTCCACAGGAGAAATGAGTTGTGCCGGCCGGCGGCTCTGCAGCGCCTCGCGCGCCCCGGGGCGCATCGCCAGCGGCCATCATCACCGCGATGACGGACGAGCGTGCACAATCCTGCGACCGAGCTTGCACCTAGAACACCAATGTCCGGAAAAGGTTGCAGGGCGGCAAGGCCGCGGGGCGCGCGCCAGGCCGGCCCATGTTTCGCAGATTGAGCGGCGAGGCCCGCCCGTCGAGGCGCGAAATAACTATCAATTTCCGAAGCTTATGCGATATTCCTCCGGGGGGGTGTATCAGCAAAAGGCCGCCCGTCTCGCTGCCTGCTGCGGCCCAGGAACGCCTTGCGGGCCGCGCCGGTCAAAACGGCGCTCGCACCCGCTCGCAGCCTCAGCCCCGCCCAGGCTCATGCTCGCGGTGATACCGGTGGATCGTCCACAGATAGCTCTCCATCAAGGAGTCCTTGCCGAGCCGGGCGAGCACCTGCCGGCGGCGCGAGGGAGCCGAGGTCTTGGCGAGCTGCGTGCGCGCGCGCGAGAAGTGATCGAGCTGATTGCGGTACTGCCAGAGCAGCTCGCGCATCGCCATCTTATTCTGGTGCAGTTCCCACACGCCGAGCACCAGTGCCGGCAACCCCAGCACGAAGGTCAGCGTGCCTTTGAGTGAGACGCCAACGGCCGCAGAGGGATGATTTGCGCGATGGCCCAGCAGGAGCAGGCTCGCGATCACGAGCAGAATGATTGCGAACAGAGAGCGCTTCAGCAGCCGTGTTCGCCGTCCATTTCGCTCCAGCCGTTCGACTTTGCGCGCGAAATAGCGGCGCTGGCTCTCGATCCAGGCCGTCTCCACACTATCGAGGCATTCATCGTGCGCACTCTCCGTTGCACAATCCCCGGGGCGCTTAAGACCGCTCAGTACGTACGCAATCCAGCCGAATCCGTGGAAGCGGTCGATCCCGGAGAGGGAGATCACCTCGTCGGCGTCGACCAGATGGTCTGCACCGGCTACGGACAGATAGAACTTGGCGCGCAGCGTCTCGGCGAGCGCGCGATACGTCAGATGCTTGCCGAACCACTGCCGGTCGTGGAGAAACGAATAGAGCCCGAAACCGGAAAGAAGGACCAGCAGATAGACCAGCAGCAGCAGGCGATTCGCGACGAACTTGTCGTATGCGAGATAGGCGAGCCCCATCAGGAACGTCGTCGCCGTGAAGAACAGGAACAGCCGATCGGAACGCACCTGGAAATGCAGCGCGAGAGCGTCGGCCTTTCCATACTGAGCGTCGATGCGCTCGAGCCACGCGCGCGCGGGCTGCGGCAACGGCACTGCGCATGGCAGCGAACGCATGAGGGAATCCGGCGCGGCAACCGTCCTGTGGCTTCCCGCGAGGTTGCGGTATTCGCGATTGTAGGCATCGAGCTCGAGCAGTTGCTCGTGGAACGGCTTGGGCATCGAGGCCCAACGCTGCAGCACGTCATCGCCGAGACCCGACAGATAACAGGGTGCAGGCGGCTTTCCGCCGCAACCATCCCCCCTGCGGGCCGTCGGAATCCAATAGACGAGGCGGGAGTCCGGATTTTGCTCGGGCGGCGCATCGGCGAACAGGATCGGGCTGTCCTGCGGCCTGCCGTCCGAACGAAGGTCGAGATAGCGCAACACCGTATCGGCCGTGCCCCCGGGCAGAACCGAGGTCTCGCCGTCCCATAACGCGAGCAGGAGATGGCAGCTTCCGATCAGCGTCCGGGTGAGGTTCAGGTAGTGCGCATCCCGGCGTTCCCCATCGCTCGAGTGTCCTCCGGACCCCTCCTCGGTCCGCAGCGACAGCTCCGTACAGCGGACGTTCGGGTGTGCCAGCAACGCCTCGAGCTCGCGGAAGGCGGACGCCTCGAAGTCCGCCGCGTAGTGTCGCAGCGGCAACGGCAGCACGGCATCAACGCCGAAGCCCAGATCAAGTGCCACTCGCACGGTAAGCAGATCGGCGCCGCTGGCCATGCCGGCCACGACCCGGATCTCGGTATCCGGCAGGCAAGCGCGGATCTTCTGCAGGAATTCAGCCACTGCCGCGCGCAGCCCCTGCGTGTCCGGCGGGTGAAGATCCCTGTGTCCCGAGACACCGATGATGAACGGCGCATCGCATGCCTGCGCCACGGCGCTCGCGGCCTCAGTGAGTGGTCCTGGGACCGTCGAGTCAGCGTCGGCCAGGATCTGGGAACTCGCCGGTGTCATGCTATTACGAGGCGCATACGACACGATCTCCCACGCCGGTGGTCTGGATTTCAGCACGAATTGTCCCGGAAGCGGCCCAGGCTGGCAATGCCCGAGGTCTTCCTGGCGCGCCTTCTGGCGGTTTCCCTACACTACGCCTCGCCGCCCGCTCATCCGGGCACGCGATGACGATCGGTCCCCGCGCGTGCGGCGGGTCCGCCAGATGGCGCAAGGGCGCGGCCCCCGGCGCGAGCGCCGATCAGTCCTTCTTGATCTTCGCGATTTCAGATGCCACGTCCGCCGCGATTCGCGCCGGGCTCGTTCGCGCGACAGGATAGGATTGCGCCCACAGCACCAAGGCGTTGGCCGAGGCGATTCGCAGGGCCAGAGAGAGCTTGGGCGCATGCCCGCGGATGCCACCGTAGAGGATGTACCGCGAATGATCGGCACGCCCCTGTGCCGCCGCTGCAGACGCAGCAGGCGAGGTGAGGGCAGTGGCGCTCTGCACGACTTCCCCCGGACGCATGAGGGCCAGTTGACCATACACTTGTCCGAACACGGTGCGCGCAAAATTCCGGGCGCGAACGTTTCCTGGGGGCACTGTGAACGGGATGACCAACCAAGAAGCCCGACTTCCCGATGCCCCGTGCGTGGCCCCAGGGGACTGCTTCGCAAGCTGAGCGAGGATTTTCGCCGCCTCGGCCGTGGAACCGCCTGCCTCGCTTTGCTTCAGCGCCCGGGCGACGCGCGCCAGCTGCGCGACCTTCTGCAGCTGAGTCGATGCGACTGGACCCTGATGATGCGAGGAACTGCAGCGCTGTAGGAGCAAGACGGCAAGCCAGAGGTAGACGAGGACTCTGAGTAGCTTCGGCAGCCGCAGGAAGGCGACCCATCCCGACTGGAACAGCCAGCCGACTACGTGAGCCCAGAAGCGCGCCCTCTGTCCCGGTTCCTCGCGCGGAAACGCCGGGAATTCCCTGCGGGGCGGCGGGGCGCGCCGCTTCGCTCTGCGGACCTTGGCGGGTGTAGCGGAAGGCGCCGCCTGTGGCTCGCCCGCGATGAGACGGCGGCAGAGGGCCTCAAGCGCCGCGTTGGGCTGCCCGCCCGGCACCCGAACCCATTGCACGGTCCGGAACGCGTCAGGGACACGTGCGTGCGTCTCGGTAGTATCGTCGATGACGACGGGCACCAGAAACACTGTGTCGTCCGCCATATCGAGCGTACGCTCGACGGCCAGGCGCCATTCTCTGCGGAAATAGCCCTCGCGGCGCGCGTCGGTCTGCGCCGATATGACGGGCATGAAGAAGTCGCACTCACGGATCTGGCGGCGGATCTTCTGATCCCATGCATCTCCGCCGAGCAGGTCGCTCTCGTCGTACCACGCCTCGAGCCCGAAGAGCGGAAGGGCATCCCTGATGAGCTGCACCGCAGCACGATCCTCCTTCGCATAGCTCAGGAAAACCGTCGGGCGCGGACTATCCGGAGTCTGAGGGTCGGCAGCGGACATGCAGTGTAGTTGCTTCTGAAAGGTTCGGCCGGTGCGCTTCTATCGTCGCGAGTCGGGTGTCCGAAGCTCTGCCGAGAGGATAGCAGGTCAATCCCTTTTAGACATGATTCGGTGAACTGGATCACAGGCAGGCGGCGCGCGCCGGGAATAGGCTGCCGCAATGTGCGAGAGATATGTCCTGCCGGGTCAGGACCTCGCCGAGGATGAACTGGCCCCGGAGTGCACTTGGTGGCGCTTTTCGGCGAGCTTCAACGTGGCGCCGCTGCGCTACGTCCCGGTTGTGCGTCTGCACGAAGGTCGCTCCGAAGGCGTGATGATGCGTTGGGGCCTCATTCCCGAGTGGGCGCATGGCGATGCATCTGCCGGGAACTGGCTGCGAGTCTCGAGCGGCACCCTGCAGGACACTCCGCTGTTCCGCGGCCCCTGGCTCAATGGCCGGCGCTGCATCCTGCCGTTCGCCGGCTTCTACACGTGGCGCTTGATGCCCGCCGGCTACCGCCAACCGTACTTCGTGCACGCAGCGGATCGGCCCTTATTCGCCGTCGCCGGACTGTGGGATCGCACGGAAACCGATGATGGCGATGTAATCGAAGGCTGCGCGATCCTCACGGTGCCGGCAAGCGCCGCGCTCGCAGCGATTCAAACGATGCCTGGGGAGATGCCCGCGATCCTACGCAGCGAAGATTGCGCGGCCTGGCTTCGGGGCACTCCGGTCGCGGCGCGTGCGCTGCTGCAGACAGCGCCCGAGGCGTTCCTCAGCAGCCATCCCGTAAGCCCGAGGGTCAATTCGCTCAGCCATGACGATGCCGGTCTCGTGCTGGCGGTCGAGGTTAGGGAACAGAATGCGGAAAGGGCTGCCTTTGGTTGAGGGGACGCAAACTGCTTGGGTCTGCTCCGTCAGCCGCGCAGCCAGGAAAAAGGGCTCCAGGTCGTGCATTTCGGACCGAGGGACGCCCGGATCGCTGGGATTCAGCGGGCAATTAAACTCGTCCTGCGGGACGGCACCGGCGACACGCAGCACGACGGAGCGCCGTCGCGCGCCCCGGCACGCGCCGAGCTCCCGGACAGATGACGGCGCGCGCGGCTCGCACCACTTGTCCGGCAGGCGCCCGGTGCTCTCGATGAGCGAATCTGCTCACCTGACGGCGGCACGCACCTGCGTGTGTCCGGCATTACAACAGCGGCGCGCGCGGCGCCCATGACCCGAAACCGTCACAAATGCCGGCTATGCTCGCTTCCTTGCCGCGCCAGCCGGGGATCAAACGGGCGACCGCTCCACACGGGGCGCCGCAACCGACCCGGCGGGCGCTGCGCGTGCTGACCGGCGCGCTCCTCCGAGCGATTCGCCGCTGACCGCGCACGGATCCGCTCGTGGCGGCCTGAGCAGTTACTCGCCGTCTGGGAACTCTGCCGAACCGTTCGGAGTCTGAGAGAACTCGATCCTACGGAGAATCGCTGTTCATGCGGGCGGCCGCACCGCCCGCAGTCGCGCACATGCGCTCGATCGCTCGTAGACTGCCGGTCCAATCGGACCACCGGCGCACCAACCGGGCGAGCCATCGGCCGACGGTTCAGCGCGCCGGCGTGCAGGGGCGCTTTCGGGCTGTGAAAAACAACTTCACGCGTAATGCTTCTTCTGTATGCTACGACACTCCGGTATTCGCGCAGACTGCAACTGAAGACTCCGCGATCCCGCCGCGAGCTTTGACGAAATTGACCTGTCGCTGTACCCGGCGCTCCTCCCTGGCACTGGAGGGACCACGCCGTCGTATCGTGCGCATTGAGAACCGAGGAACATGAATTCTATTGCGATGAGAATTGGCGGCGCCGGCCGTCGCATGCTGATGATCGGCGCAGCGTTGGCTCTGGGCGCGGTGGGCTCCGCGGGCGCCGCCAGCCTTCCGCAAATCATCCATGCGCGGCAGAATCACTTTCGTGCCCTGGGCAGGGCCTTCAAGTCGCTCCGGGATCAGACCTGGGGGTCGCACCCGAATTGGCGGATTGTCGCAAGCGACGCTGATCAGATCGAACGCCTGGCGTCTGCACTGCCGAGCTGGTTTCCGCCAGGCAGCGGAAAAGGCCATGGGGTCAAAACGAGAGCGCGCAAGGCGATCTGGGCGAGGCCACAGGCATTTGCGCGAGCCGCGCAGCGGCTCTTGAATCAGGCCCGGAGTCTGCAGCAGGCCGCTGTCCGCCATGATCGGCGGGCGCTCCTGTTTCATACGAGAGGACTCGGTCATGCCTGTGGCAGCTGCCACAGGCAATTCCGCGCGCGCAGCAGCTGGTGGTAATGCGCCGTGACTGCGAAACGGACGGCAGGCGAGCGGGTTCGGGTCTGGGATCTGCCGACCCGGCTCTCGCATTGGACCATTGTCTTATTGTTCGGGATCTGTTGGTGGACTGCCGAGACTGACCACATGCAGTGGCACCGACTCGCCGGTTACGGCGTGCTCTGCGCGGTGCTGTTCCGGCTGGCGTGGGGATTCTGCGGAGGGCAGACGGCGCGATTCAGCAACTTCGTTCGAGGGCCTGCTGCAACCTTGCGCTACGTGCGTAAGCTCTTCGGGCGCGCCGTTGACGAATCGCCGGCGCCAATCGGGCACAATCCGCTCGGCGCGTTGAGCATCATTGCCATGCTTGGCCTGCTGATGGCGCAGACCACATTTGGCCTGTTTGCCGTGAACGTCGACGGTGACGGCTCAGGGCCATGGTCCCGATGGGTCTCATTCGAGACGGGCAGGCGGTTTGCCCACTGGCATGCCGCCAACTTCCAGCTGTTGCTGCTGCTGATCGGGGTGCATCTGACCGCGATCGGATTCTATCGCTTTGCGCGCAAAGAGAATTTGGTGCCAGCGATGATCCACGGCTTCAAATCACGCTCGCTCCCATCGCAGGAGGCACCGTACTTTGTTCCGTGGTGGCGGGCAGTGATTGTGGCCGCAGGGATATTCATCTGTGTGGCATTTCTGGTGAACACGCACTGGTGAGGCCGCTGACCGAAAGGGTTTGAATTGGACCCTTCGGACCCACGTGATGCACGCGTCACGGCGCGATATCGTCGGCAACGCAGTCGAAACAAACTCCCCGCCAATTGCACCGCGATGCTCTCGCGCGCATCGCGCGCAGGATGCGCCTGCGCCTTCCAGCCTTGCGCCGCAACCCCGCGCGGGTTAAATTGACGCGTTTTTTCCGGGGATCGCTCGGCCTCGCTTTTAACTCGAATACGGCGCGGCGGGTTCGTGATGACCACGCGCACGTGCCGTAATGGAGCGATAGGCCCACCGCTTTAAAGGGGGAACTCCATGCGCTCTTTGCCGACGCGTCTTCTGCTCCTCTCGGCCTGTCTGCTGTCGGGTGTCGCTCTGGCCCAGGCACGAACCCCGCCCATCCTCTTTCAGCACCCCACCGTCGACGCGAACCGAATCGTCTTTTCCTACGCAAGCAGTCTCTGGTCGGTCAGCCGCCGGGGAGGGGTTGCGTATCGGCTCACCTCAGGAGCCCGGCAGGACAGCTCGCCAATCTTTTCGCCGAACGGAAAATTGCTGGCCTTCACGAGCGATCACCACGGCAATCAGGCGGTATACGTGATGCCCGCGGAGGGTGGACCCGCCCGCCGGCTCACCTGGTATCCCGGTCCGAACGTGACGGTCGGCTGGACCAATGACAGCAAGCGCGTATTGTTCAGATCGACCCGTTACAGCATCGATCCACTGTACTTCCGGCTCTTCACGGTTCCCGTGACCGGAGGACTGCCGGCCGCGCTGCCGCTGCCCTGGGCGACGCAGGGATCCTATTCTCGCCGTGGCCTACGTCTGGCATACGTCCCGTTCCGTAATCACCCTTGGTTCGAGGCGTGGAAGCATTATCGGGGCGGAATGGAGCCGCGCATCCGTATCGCGCAGCTGAGCGATTCGCGCGTTACGACGCTGCCGCGCGATGGCGCCAACAACAAGGATCCGATGTGGATCGGTGACGCGATTTATTTCCTCTCCGACCGCACCGGGAGCCACTTCAGGCTGTATCGCTACGACCTCGGCTCCAAGGCTGTGACGGCGGTTTCGCCGAATGACGGGCACGACATTCTCACGGCCACCGCTGGCGCTCTCGACACTTCGCATCCGGCCATCGTCTACACCGAAATGGGGAAGTTGTTTCTGCTCGATGTGAACTCGGGGCAGATCCGCCAGGTCCACGTCGTCATCCACGCCGATTTTCCCGCCGCGCAACCGCGCTGGGACAGCGTCGCACGGCAGTTGCGTCATCCCGATATCTCGCCGCACGGCGTGCGCGCGGTCTTTCAGGCGCACTGCGACATCCTGACGGTTCCCACGAAACACGGCACCGCACACGACATCACCGGCACCACGGGGGCCTGCGAGCGTTACCCCGCCTGGTCGCCGGACGGCACCAAGATCGCTTATTTCTCCGATGCCTCGGGCGAAAATGAGCTTTACATCAGTCCGCAGAACGGAATCGGCCCGGTCCGCAAGATAAGCCTCGGCGCTCACCCAACGTTTTACTTCGACCCCGTCTGGTCCCCTGACGGCCGCTATATCGCGTTTACCGACATCGCGCAGCACCTTTGGATCGTCAACGTGAAGACCGGCAAAAGGACGCTGGTCGCCACCCGTTACTACGATACCCGCTATCGATCCTTCAACCCCGGCTGGTCCGCTGACAGCCGCTGGCTCACTTATACGACGGTTCTCCCGAACTATCTGCACGCAATTTTCGTCTATTCGCTGGCATCTGGAAAATCCACGCGAATCACTCCTGCCGGCAGCGACGCTGACTTCTCGCAGTTCGACCCCAGCGGCAAATACCTCTACTTCGTGGCCAGCACGAATCCGAACCCGGGCTCTGAGGTATGGGCGCTTTCCTCCTTCGATCGACCCACCGTTTACAGCGTTTATGTCGCGGTGCTGCGCAACAATATTCCCTCGCCGCTGGCCCCGAGGACCGGGGACGAAAAGATGGCGCCGCCCGCGCCATCTAAGACGGGAGCCGGTTCCGCCAAGTCGGCATCTGCCGCTCCAGCCAAGGTCACGATTGACTTTCAGGGCCTGAGCCATCGGATTCTGGCTCTGCCCATTCCGCCGCGGTCCTACCGGGCTCTGAAAGTGTCGGCACCGGGAGTGCTGTGGCTGCTGGCGGGTCCCGTCGTGCGCCAAAGCCGGCCCGACCACCCGGGACTCGACCTTTACCGGTTCTCCCTGAAGAAACGCAAGGCAACACGGGTACTGTCGGACATCCGGAGCTTCGCGATGGCTGCCGACGGCAAGAAGATGCTCCTGGAGCAGCATTCGCGCTGGCGGATCGTGCCGGCTCAGGCCAAGGTAGGTGCGGGCGCCGGAACGACGCTCGACACCGACCATCTTCAGGTCTATGTCGCTCCACGCCAACAGTGGGACGAAATGTATCGTCAGGTCTGGCGCATCGAGCAAGATTTCTTCTATTCGCCGCAGTTCAACGGACTGAGCATACCGCGTGCTGAAAAATACTATGCGCGGTTTCTGCCCGGAGTGGAGAGCCGGTCTGATCTGGCGTATATCTTCCACGACATGGTGGGCAACCTGAGCGTCTCCCACATGTTCCTCTTTCCTTCGCCGTATCGGAAGAAACCGATCTCGGTCGGCCTGCTTGGCGCGGTCTACACGATAGATCACGACCGCTACCGCTTCTCGCATATTTACAGTGGGGAAAACTGGAACCCGCAGCTGCATGCGCCGCTCACGCAGCCCGGAGTGAACGTGAAAGTAGGCGACTACCTGCTCGAGGTAAATGGCCGCCCGTTGTACGGCACGGACAATATTTATTCGTTCTTTCAGAACACCGCGGGCAAGCACGTGGTCCTGACTGTCTCCGCAAGTCCTGACGGCGCGAATTCGCGCCAAGTCACAGTAGTGCCGGTGAGTCACGCAATGGCACTGCGAAAGCAGGACTGGATCGACCACAATCAAAAGCTGGTGAACAAGCTGAGCCATGGCAAGCTCGCCTACATCTATCTGCCGGATACGGCAGCCGGCGGCTGGACCGATTTCAATCGCTACTTCTTTTCCCAGATCGGCAAGCAGGGCGCAATCGTCGACGAGCGATTCAACCACGGCGGCCTGCTCGCCAACTACGTGATCAACGAACTGCAGCAGCCCGTGCTGAGCTTCGAGCTAAACCGTTATGGCCATACTCAAGTCGCACCCGCCGCGATCTTCGGGCCGAAGGTGATGATCATCAATCACTTTGCCGGCTCGGGCGGCGATTACATGCCATACATATTCAAGCACCAGCACGTGGGCGAGTTGGTCGGCACCCGAACTTGGGGAGGACTCGTCGGGATCAGTACATATCCGACGTTGATGGACGGCAGCATGGTGACAGCGCCGGACGTGGCCATCTATTTCCCCAATGGAAAATGGGAGGTCGAAGATCACGGGGTGACACCCGATGTGAGAGTGCCGATGAACCCCGCGCTTTGGCGCAAAGGTCAGGACCCGCAGCTTGAGGCCGCCGTCGCGATCGCAATGCGTGAGCTGAAAGGGCACACCTTCCACGTCGTTCCCCACCCTCCGTATCCGAATCACAATGCAGGATCCGCTCTGGGCAATTCCTCTGCCCGTGACGGTCATTCCGGGAACTAGAGGGGCTCGTCAACGGATGACCAGTGATCATGGGGACAAACTGCCGTTGAGCGATGGCAGTCCCTCTGGTGCGGATGGATGATCCAGGCTCGCGAGATGCGAAAATCGTTCGGGGAGGCGGCCACACCGAGTTTCGCGCGCCTCTACGCTCCGCGGGCGGGTCTGCCGGCCATGCGCAAGGAGTGATGCGGCGGCGGGCGAGGGCGGTAGCCAACAAGCGGGTCCCGCTGCGACTTCCGCTCGCGCGCGCGGACCGCGGAGCAGAAAGGTGACTGGACTGAATGAACCAGTCCGAATGTCGATCCAGAAACCCGCCAAGTCATCGGCCGAGGGTCGACGACAGAGGCTCAGCCTCCTTCTCTTAAAGACGTTTGCTCATAGGAATGCAGTCAAGGATGACTCCGTTGGCGGACTCGTACTTGCCGGCGGCGTCGCCTGTAAACCCGCATGTACGATAGAAAGGAGCTGCATTGAGAGATGAGTCCAGGGACAGCTGTTCTAGTCCCGCATTTCTGGCCAAATTCTCCAGATGGCTCAATATAAGCGTGCCAATACCTTTGGCCATATGCCGCGGATGAACGAACAGCGATTTTACTCTTGCGCGCTCCAGGTCGATCATTCCGAATCCAGCAATGCCCTCAGAATCGATCGCGAGATAACAATCACGCTGGACATCACCGTAAAACGGTTCAGATGGGACTCCGGACGTCCATTTCCTCAGCGTCGCATCCGGATAGTATCCTTTGCATTTGACCATGATCGACGCATTTCGTAGATCCCATATGGCCTGCGCATCCGCGCGCGTAGCCTTCCTCATTCTGACCATTACGACTTCCACAATTTAGTCGCGGGCTCTACAACAGGGAAACAACGGATGGAACCGCACACGCCATGCCACACGTCGTCGCTCGATGTTGGCCTTTCGAGAAAAAAACCCGAGAGGGGTGGTATTCTCGCAATAAGCGACGCATCAGCCCTGGGAGAATTGGCCATGCCGGAAACAATTAGAGAGCGTCTCAAACGGCGCGTTCGCCGCTCGACAATTGTTGCGTTCACAGCATGGGCGGTAGCGGCCGTTAGCCTCATCACGACGCACAGCCGTGCCTGGGCACCCATCTGGATCCTGGCCGTTATAGTCTTCGTGGCAAGCGTATTGTACAGCCTGTTCACGCGATGCCCTAAGTGTTCCGCGGTGCTTGGCCAGTGCGTCACGAATCACGTGGGAATCAGGGTGGGCCAGTGTCCATTGCGTCGATTCCCGGATTCTAGAGTCCGAACATCTTAGTGCGAATATTTGTCTCCGCCGTCGAGCATTGAGCAGGCTATGGGGAACCTCGCGTTGATTCTTGCCGCTGACTTGCCGCCGAGCAGCGGCTCGGTTTGCGGTCAATAGCTCAGTTCTCGCAACTCCGAGCCGGGTGGCGCCATTTCGGCATCCCCTCATGGTGCGCATAATATATATTATGGTAAATGCTAAGGCGAGGCGAGGCAGTCCACGTTTTTCCACACAACTCTTCAGGTCAGCTGTGAGGACCGTTCCTTCATGTCACCCGCTGAATCAATTGTGTCACCTAAAGCAGCTGTAGAATCAGGAAGTTATCCGGCCAGCGACAGATTTCAAAATGGCCGCCCGGCCGCCTTCCCGATCGACTGATCATTGATGTCATGCAATGCGGCGCCGGTGACAGTAATGATTGGCAGTTTTGACCCCAGTGACCGAAATGATTGACAGCAAACCGCCATTGGCATCAGGGACAAATTCCGCGTGACCTGCGTCGGGCTGAACTTCGGCCTCGATGAGGGGCAGCGACGGCGAGTTGTAGCCGAGCGGTGGTGATCACGTGATCCCGTCACGTGTGGGGCTGGTGCTTCGGCGCCGGTCCGACGCGGACTGGAGGGACGGCGTCCTCTCCGATCCGATCCGATCGGCGGCACTCAGTGGCCAACGGGCGTCAGCGTCAGCTTCGATTCAGGTTTGCATCGCTTTATTGATCTCTTTGAGCCGTCGTCTTGGATTTGATTTCATCAAGTCGTTTGCGGAGTGCCGCCACCTCGGCGAGCTTCGAATCTTTGCTGGCGCGCTCAGCGCGTGCAACCGCAGCGTCAGCCTGATCGGTGAGCGCCCGGGCTTCTTCGAGCGCCAAGTGCCACAGCGCCAAGATTCGCACACTCCGATCCCGTTGGGTGTAGGGGTGACTCGCGGCCCGTTCGTAAAATTCCCGCCCCGTTACCGGATTACCACCACGAAACGCCAGGAGGCCGGTCGTGGCATATAGCGCTGGTTGAGTAAAGTTGGGACTCGTGTCGATTACGACTTTCGCGAGAATGATCGCCGCTTCGGAGACCCGACCGAGATACGCAAGTCCGACAGCCTTGTTGTTCAGCAACGAGGCATTATGAGGTTCGGCGTAGAGCCCGCGTTCCGCAAATTCGAGCACCGTCGCTCCGTCCCCGAACACGACACCTGCAACGTAGGAGCCCATCATCAAAGGGCGACTCGAGGTCGGCTCGAACTCCGTCCACTCCCAGCTTCTCGCGATCGCAGCGTCCCACAATCCCTCCAGGCGAGCACGCAGCGCCCGCGCCTCGTAGGTGGCGGGTCTATTCAGCAAAGGTGCAGGCACAATGAGCCCCAAGCTCTGCTGGCTGGCCCATTGGGCTTGCGCAATCGCATTCTCGGTTGGGTCTTCGAGGCTCCGCCGAAACAGTTGTCGTGCCTTCTGCATCGCGCCGTCTTCGAGGAGCAAGGTCCCGAGGGCGCCAGCCAATTCGGAACTGCTCCGGGGTGCCCACTGCGAATGATCTAGGCCACGCTGCCCGAGTGAAGCGGTCACACTACGTCGCTTGGCCACTTGCGCTACCGAAATTTCCGCGGCGATGAGCCAAGGATCGACCCGCGTCGCTCTGGCGCCGTTCAAGAGCCGTTGTGCAGCCTGAGGATCATCGACATGTACGAGGTACCGCGCGGCCGACCGTAATACAAACCGATCCTCTGGCGCGAGCTCGAGAGCAACGCGAATGGTCCGATCTGCGCTCGGTGTCTGACCTAAGATCGTGTAAAGCCGCGCAAGATCAACCCACGCATAGGCATCGCGGGGATGCAGATGCACGTGACGACGCAATGCGCTGATGTGGCTGTAAACGGGCGTCGGATCGAGCCGTCCCGGCTGAAGGCCAAGTGACTCCGGCGGTGCCACTGCCCGCTCGCCGAGGGCACGCCGAGCGACCGCTCGGATGCTTGGGTTGGCATCGGACGCATTGTCCGCCAGCATCCGGACCGCCGGCTCGACTTCATTGAGTCGACCGAGCACGATGCCCGAGGCCACCAGTTCGGCGGCGACCTCGATGGATCGCTCACGATCCCATTCGAGCTTGCGCTCCTCGAAGTGCGCATCAGGCTCGCGCTCTTTCTCAACGGTCGAAGCGCTCGCGAGCTCTCCCGCAAAGATAGTCGCTTCCGAGGGCCGCCAGCGCGGCAGCAGGCGCCTTTCAGCGTCCGGTTGACTTATGCTCATCGGCTGGCCTTACGACGCTCATGAATCCCCGCTTCTAGAGCCAACCGATCGAAAATTGATATGTACCGCTCCAGGTCGTAGACGTTACCGGTGCCGGCGAGCGTTGCCCGGGTGACTGGGTGACCTCGAAGATCTGGGTCCGGATCGCAGAGCTGGCGGATGCACTGGAGCAACTCCTCGCGGTACGGTGCTTCAGTTGGAATATCATTCGCCACGCGGTCGAGCGCTCGCGCATAGGCCGCCCGAACCTGACCAAGCACGGCAGCATAAGTGCCCGTCCATACGGTCGGCCGAGCTGCAGAGTCGAGCTCATCGATGATCATCGCTGTCATCGGCAGGCCCGTGATTAGAAATGCGGCGAGGCTACCGAGCAGATACGCATCACACCCCAGACGACGCACCACGAAATCCGGATCCACCTGCCCATAGAGGAGTTCCGGCGGAGCGTAGGTACGTTCGCCCGCGACACTCAAGCCATCGTGCGGTGCTGCGCGCCCCTTCATTGACGCGCGTCCGACGTCACAGACTTTGAAAACACCGTCGACAAAGCGCAGCGCATTCGAGGGTTTCATGTCCTGATGCGCCACCTGCACCCCGTGCAGCTGCCGCAGACCGTTTGCCACGTTATGCAGGGCCTTCAGCGCCTGCGACATCGGGAGTCGCTTTGAGACCGTGACCATGTGGCGCAGGCTTTCGTGCGCGAGCTCAAAGATGAGGTACTGAACAGTCTGCGCTGGCCCGCCCCCCGGAGCGTCCGGGACGGACACGTTCTCGGTGCCGTCTTCAATTACCGTGACGACATGGCTCATGCGCTTGCTCTTGCTCAGGTTCAGAATGTCGCGTTCGAGGTTGAACATTTCCGTTAAAGCCTGGAGGGCACGCGCCGGGTCTTTGGCCCGCATGGCTGCTTCGAAATCGATCGCTTTCAGGAAATGTGGCTTGCCCGTGGGGGACTCCACGAGGTAGCCGGAAGAGAAATGCCCCCCGGTTTCACCGGTCGGGTTTGTGACCTTCTGAGTTACTTTCCAGCCCTTGGAGAGCGTTCGTCCTACAAGGAAATCTTTCGCAGTCGGCATGCGTCCTCCCCTGTCCCGCGTGGAGGGACTTTGGGAACTTGAATATTACTGGGTCTTGTTCTTCCGCTTGTGGACCGAGGCGGCGCGGCGAGATGGGCTGGATCTCCGGCGACGGATGCGGGACACCGGCGCACGATCGGCGAAGGCCTTGATGCGCTCACGCAGCTCCTCGCTCACCACGCGGGCGGTTTTCAGTTCGTGAACCGCTTCGAGTGCTTCGCGCCTCGCGCGCTGCAGCTCATCTTGCAGTCGAGCACGATCCGCGGCGTCTGCACGAGCTTGCTTTTCATGAGTCTTGAGCCGCTCGCGCGCCTGGTCGACCTCGGTGAGCCATCGCCGTTCGGCAGCGTCATAGCGCGCATCGAATTGGGCACGCTCCGCACCGCGTGCCTTCCGTTCGGCTTCCAGTCGCTCGGCGAGTGCCGTGGTCTGGGCCTCCAGCTGCTCGAGGCGCCGCTGGAGGCTCGCGATCGACTCATCCCGTTCGCGTAAGGATTGCTCAAGGGCGCCGGCGCGCTGATTGGATTCGGCAAGCTGGGTGCGAGCCAGCGCGAGGCTATCTTCGAGCGCCGAGCCGCGGGCCACCCCGGCCTGTCGCTCTTCTTCCAGTTGGCGCTCGCGCGCGGTCAGCGCGTCTTCCCGCTGTTGCAGCGTTTCCTCGCGGGTGGTCACCGCATCCCGTAGTGCCTCGTGCGCGCCTTTGAGGGCTTCATTCCAGAGCAGCTGCAACGTGCGCGCCACGCGCTCAGGCAGCTGGGGAAACTCCTGTCCGGGGAGATCCCGGATTCGGGCGCCGAGCTGCCGCCACCAGGTGTCGAGGTGCTCGTTGATGGTATTGGGCGAGCCACGCCCCAGGCGGACCCGGACCCGGTCGATGGTGGGCCGATGTTCCTCGACGAGCAGTGTGTCGGCGGCGGCGAACACCTCGGCGGCCGAGACGCGCCGGGCGCGCGGTGCCCCGGCCTCGGGACGCTCCGGCGAGGTCTCCTCGTCCGCCGACGGTGGCTCCGCGGTCGATGAACCGGGTGCAGGGCCCAGCAGGGATTCATACGGCTCGTCGGAGCGGCGCCGGGCGGCCGGCCTTTCTTGGGAGTGCGATTCTGTGGTCACGCGGTGCCCTGCCCTGTCGTTAAATTAGTCGCGATAAGAGATCGTTATCGTGAATAACGCTTGATTTAAGAGATATATTTCCCATATTCTATGAAAAGTATGCCACGCCATCGCCGCCGTGCAAGCGCCCCTGCGGGGTACGCACCCCCTGCCGGGGGAACGCCTGCGGGAGGCACCCCGGGGGCGAGCCGCCTCGTGCTGCACTCGACCGCGGAGGCCCTCGATCCGCAGGTGCTGCACGCCGAGGCCCAGGCCTCGGTCGCGGCGCTGTGGCAGGAAGGCGAATCGGCGAACACGGTCCGCAGCTACGCGAGCGCGCTGCGGTACTGGGTGGCGTGGTTTCAGCTGCGCTATCACGCCGCCCTCACGCTGCCCGTCCCGGTGCCCGTGGTGCTGCAGTTCCTCGTCGATCACGTCCTGCGCAGCCCTGCGGGCGGCGATTCGGCGACGGCCTGCCTTGCAGGGGGCGCGTGGGTGCACGATTTGCCCGCCGCGATCGATGCAGCGCTGGTGGCGGGGGGATTCAAAACCAAGCGAGGCGCCCCGGCACTCGCCACGGTGATGCACCGCCTCGCGGTGCTCTCCAAAGCCCACCAGTTGCGCGAGCTCCCCAATCCGGTGCGGGACCCGGCCGTGCAGGAGCTCGTGCGGCGCATCCGCCGCGGCCATGCCACCCGTGGGGTGCGGCCGCACGCCAAGACCGCGTTGACCCGCGATCCGCTCACGGCGCTGCTCGCCACCTGCACGGACGGCTTGAAGGGCGTGCGCGACCGCGCCCTGCTCCTCTTTGCCTTCGCCTCCGGCGGCCGGCGGCGCTCAGAGGTCGCCGGCGCCCGGATGGAGCAGCTGGAGAAGGTCGATGAGCACACGTATCTCTATCGCCTCGGGCAATCGAAGACCGACCAATCGGGCACCGGCGCCCAGCCGGACGCCGTCAAACCCGTCGTCGGCGCCGCCGCCACGGCGCTCAGCGCCTGGCTTTCGGCCTCGGGGGTGACCTCGGGGCCCATTTTCCGGCGGATCCACAAGACCCGTCCGGGCGGGCCGCTCTCGGGGCAAGCGGTCTGGCTCATCGTCAAGCGGCGCGCGGCGCTCGCCAAGCTCGAGGGGGACTTCGGCGCCCACTCCCTGCGTTCCGGGTTCGTTACGGAGGCCGGCCGTCAGGCCGTCCCCCTGAAGGAGGCGATGGCCCTCACCGGGCACCGCAGCATCAGCACCTTCCTGCGCTACTATCAATCGGGCGCCGTGCAATCGAGCGCCGCGGCCGATCTGTTCGGCGCTGCTGCGAACGAATGAACCGCGCGATGCTCTCATTGAGCTCCCTCGCCACAGAGGGGTCCCAGGTGATGCACCGCCAGTGCTCGGGCAGGCAGATCGTGAGCGCCTCCCGGACGGCCCCCTGGATGCCGCGCAGACACTCGCGGCAGCGTTGCCAGGGCGGCAGCATGACGAAGGGATCCGTTCTGCGAAAGAGCCCTCGAGCCGCGGCCGCCAACGCCGGCGGCCAGGTCCGCAGCCGTTGCTCGAGCCACCAGTCCTCATCGTTCCAGCGCTCGGCGTGCTCTACGACCTGCTCGAGGATTGGGCAGCGGCCGTACCGCGAGGGGCCCTGGGTCAGTCTCATCCAGAGGTGGCGCGCGAGCGTCGCCGCAAACAGCCGGATTCCATACGGCACATCGGGCGTACGCACAGCGCAGATCCACCCGCCCGAGGTGTCCTGCATCAGCTCGTCACTCGAGATTGCGCCATCGAGCGATTGGAGGAGCGAGAATCTCCAGAACCGGATCATCCCGTAGAGCGCCAGGTCTTGTTTGACCGTGAGTGTGTCGACGGGCAGGTCCTGCGAGCCGCCTGAGTCCTGCCGAGCGTGCGGATCCCGCGGCCCGTCGCACACACCATCGGCCGACCGGATCATCGTGCCGCGGCTGCGGCCGGAGTCCTCCGCCGGTTGCGAGAGTTCGAGCAGCCACGGCCAGGCACGCAGAAACTCCGCGTGCGGTTCGACGCCGAGGGCCTCGCAGATGCGTGTCCAAGGCTTGCTTTCCCACGAGGGTCGCAGGTCCCGCCAAGCGCTCGTGTCGCGATAGAACTCCTGCCATGATTCCTCATACCAGTCGACATGGGGGCCCTTGGGCCGCGGCCGTTCACTCAAAAGTCGCCGGTGGCGGCGACACACGAGCGACCAGCCGTGGGCCCACTCGCTGCGTCGATAGCGGCCTCCCTCCGCCCAGCACTCGGGACAGAACGCACGCCGCCGGTGAGGGGATAACACGCTCGCCCCATCCATCCGATGCGCGGCAATGACTTGCGCACCAATACCTGTATGTGCGGCGAGCACTCCGGCCAGATCGGCAGGCGACGTCACATCCAGATCGTGCGGGTTGTCAGCGTACCGAAAGAAATCGGGATACCCGAGCCAGAGTAAGAACTCCCGTATCGTCATGCCGTAGGCACTGGCGAAGCGCTCGAGCCACGACGTCAGCGTTTCCTCCGCATGCAGGCGCGGCGCGAGGTTGAGCCGCGCCCGCGGCCGCAGCGGCTCCTGTGCTACAGCCGGCCGGCGCACCGCTCGCCCTCTGCCCTGAGGCTCGCGCGATTGCGCAAGCCCCGCGGCGCCGGCCCCGAAGGCGGCGGCGCGCCGCGCCGCTCATCCTTCAGCCATGCTCTGGCCAACGCGCCGCTCGCTTGTTCCGCATCTCCCGCCCCGTAGTACGCGAGCAGCGGCGGATCGCGCCACCAGCTCAAATACTCCGGCACGATGCGTTCGGTCCCCTCGCGGATCGCCACCAGTGCTGCGGCCTGAAGGGAGCGAATGATCGTGTCCGTGAGCCCCTCTGTTTCATCGAGGAGCGTGCCCATGAGAGCCGGGTCCGACAGATGCGAGGCGAGGCGCAACGGGCAGGCGCGCTCGTAGCCCTGCAGGAATGCCGCCAGATCCGGGCCGGCGGTCCACCTGGGCAGGCGCACGATGGGGTAGCGGCTCGAGAGTTGCGGGTCGGAGAGAATGGCCGACTCGAATTCCTCCGTGCCCGCGAGCACGATCGGCCGCTGCGTCTCATTCGAGAGGCAGCGCACCCAGTCCCGCAACCAGGTCCGCTGCTTGCCGTCGGTGTGCTCGATGTTGTGGATCTCATCGAGCACGATGAGCTCGGTGCCCGCCGCCGCGAGGCCGCGCCGCAGTACCGATTGTAACAGCGGTTTTGAGGGATGATCGAGAAACGGGATGTTCGCCTCATCGATCACCGTGCGCCTGAGCGTGCGGACATCGGGCGCGGCCGGCACCTGCACGTAGAGCACGGGCCGGATGTGCCGCTTGGTCGTTGGGTCGTCCCGTTCAGGGTGCCGCCGTTCGATACGTCGCAGCACGTGCGTCTTGCCCATGCCGGAATCCCCGCACAGAAACAGCCCCGGCATGCGGATGCGCCGTGGGAGCCGGATCAGCTGCTCGATCTGACACTCCACGTGCTGAGCCGGCGGATGGCTCACGTACAGTTCTTTCAGGATATGGCGCGCGCGAGCGAGATCGTTGTGCGCCGCGATCGGACGGATGACGGGGTCCAAGTGCAGCCAGTTGTTCGCTCGGGCTGCCCCGATCTTCCTCGTCGTACGCGTGCCGAGCGGGCTCGACTGACGTCCCACTCCAGGGGGCGCTCGACGGCGCGCCGTCTTGCGCTTGCGCGAGTTTTCGGTCTGCTTTTCGGGCACTTTCGGGCCACGCGACTGGGTTGTGTTCTGCGTCATGACACTACTCCAACACTTCAAACGGCACGGCACTTTCCACCGAGGCGCGGGTCACCTCGAGCTGCGCGCGCGGCAGCGGCGGCAACGGGGGCACACGGCGCCTGACCTTCCCCCCTCGCTTGCGAGGTGAGCGGCGCGCGCTCGGTTGGGTTGCCGGCACCAACGGCACATCGTTCTCGCGTATCCCATCCGGATGCCAGCGCTCGGCACGCGCCCGGCGCCGGCGCGCCCGCAGCTCCCCCCGTGCCGCCCGCTCGGCGATGAGCGCATTGTTGTCCGCGAGACACTGGCGAACGAGCGCGGGATCCGCGCCCTTGCCCCGCCGCCCATCCCGGGCGCGGATCTCATTCCACTCCCAGAGCGACAGGCGCGGCCAGGCGAGATTGAGCCACGGCACCCGCAGGTGTCCCCCCTCCGGCAGGTCCAACCAGATCGCGGAGAGGTCGCGCGGATCGCAGCGAACGACGCGCTTGGTGGCGGGGTCGACGTACGGCGCGAGCGCCTCGCTGCGATACCGCAGGCAGTGCCAGTCGATGCCGACCGGTTTCACCGCGCGCAGCGCATGCGGCAGGAAATCGGTAAAGAGCGTATGGGGGTCAGCGGGGTGAGAGGGAACCATCACGCCCTGCGGTGTGCGCCACGCGGCTTCCCACGCGGCAAGCGGCGCCATGCCGAGGGTGCGATGGCGCTCGTGGTGGTAGGCGGTGATCTCGTTGGTAAACCAACGCTCGAGGTCCTCCAAGGTGAGGATTGCATCCTGCGCGGGATAGGGACTGCGCTTGGCGAGAATCTCGTTGAACGTGTTGCCGGGGATCAGGCGCATGCGCCGCATGAACGTGCCGATCAAGCGCTCGATACTGCCGCCGAATCGCGGCGTGCGGGCAGGCCGGTAGCCGTTCTCGATGTGCTGGCGCTTGCAACCCATCCGAAACGAGGCCGAGCGCAGATCCGGCCCGTTGTCGGTGTAGATGTACTGCGGACGGCCGTAGACCGGCCACGGTCCGTTCGCGCCGATTCTCTCAAGCCACTGCTCCTTTGGATAAATCGCATGCCGCAGACAGAGCGCAACGCTCAAGCGGCTCGGCGCCTCGAGGGTGAGCACAAATCCGAGGATGACCCGTGTGCACACATCCATCGCGATCGTGAGCCACGGGCGCCCCAAGGGACCGCGGTCCCGGGCATCGACGAGGTGGGTGTCAACGAGCGTATGATCGATTTCCACTCGGGAGAGCGCGTGCGGGGCTTGCGCGGAACCGCGCACGAGCCGGCGCCGGCTACGCACCTCCCGCGCGATCGCGGGAGGCAGAGACTGCGGATCCGCTTTGAGCGCTTTGATTCGACCGAGGACGGTCGCGCGCGCGGGCACCGGCTTACCGATGGCCTCGCAGTCGCCGCGAATCGCTTCATAGACCGCCCGCACCGAGCAGTTGCCGCTGCTCTTGAGCTTCGCTTCGACGGCGAAACGAATAATGGCATCCACCGCCGGATCGAGCGTGCGCTGGCCGGACCGAACGCCCCGGGGCCTCGGCATCAGCCCCGTGATGTCCCCGGCGCGTCGGTAGCTATGCAGCCACCGGCACACCGTGCGGGCAGAAACACCCAAGGTACTGCCCAAGCGTCGTGCTTCGGTGCGAGTCAACTCACGTCCGCCGACGTAGGGCTTGAGCATCGCCTCACGGGCGGTCAGCCGCGCCAGCTGCTCGTCGCTGACATTCGTGTCCCCGACTGGTTGCGGATCCGGCTCGGCGAGTCTGGTATCGACCGGCCTTACGGCTGTGCGGGCGACAAGGCGCGTTTCGCCCGTCTCAAGGTCCTTGACCAGCAGCCGCTCGAGCGAGAGCGCGTGGATGAGCTGCACCGGGATGGCACCGAG
This sequence comes from Pseudomonadota bacterium, assembly GCA_021792555.1. GTDB lineage: Bacteria > Pseudomonadota > Gammaproteobacteria > Steroidobacterales > Steroidobacteraceae > 13-2-20CM-66-19. The sequence continues at coordinate 1,511 of JAJYUL010000009.1, read as the reverse complement.
CGTGAGACGTGCACCCGGGGAAAACGGAATATCATCCGGATGCGCCTCGCCCGGCGAAGGCACTGCATTGAGCACCGGGGTCGGTTCGGGAGGAGGCACGCGTGCCGCGCCTTCTTTCCCAGCTGTGCGCCGAGTGCGGACATGACCTGATGGCATAAGACCCCCTTCGAGGCGGCGCGCCGGACGCACAACCGCCATCGGCCGCCCGAAGCGCGGACAAGCGTCCTACGCTCCAGCGGACACTATTTCACCCTCGGGGACCTGCCCGATTCTTGACGCGGGATCAGGAAGGCGCAGATACCACGTGCGACAACAGATGCGCCGAAGAACAACTCTGTCGCCGCAGCGGACCCGCACGCCACGCCTCACCGTACGGGTCCGCTGCACTGCTTCCCCGGACCAGGATTGTTCAGCTCAAGCATTCGGTTGGTGTGTGTGTTGCGGGCCTCCTCTCGCGCCACACGGACGCGTCTGTTGCAGGGGGTGTCTGCGTCGCGCAATCGAATCCAACTCGTGAGCTTGCCCCTCCTCGCGCCCCGGCGCAAGAATTTTGCGTGCGCGGCATAATCGACACGGCTGATGACTCGGGCGCACTGACCGATCGCGAACACGTCACACGGACGGGTTCAGTCGGCCGTTCCTTCCGCCAAATCCCGCACCTTGCACGATCTCGTGATTACACAGCTCGACAAAGCGACCAACGGCGCACCGGTACGGCAGCACAGTGATCCACGAGCCCGCGCATCCCGGCGTTCCGCGCGGGATGCGTTCCCGATCCTCTCGATCGAGGAGGCCCTCGAAGCCGCGGCCGCGTTCGCCCGCGGCAGTCGGGCGGCCTCCACCTGGCGAGCCTATGCGGCCGACTGGCGCAACTTTGAAGCCTGGTGCCGAGCCGTGAGACTCGCCCCGCTCCCCGCCACGGCGCACACGTTAGCGCTCTACCTTTCCGCGGAGGCCAAACTGGGGCGCGCGCCGGCGACCCTCGCGCGACGCGTGGCGGCGATTCGTCTGATGCACCTCGGGGCACACCACCTCTCGCCCCACGATGCGATCGAGGTTGCAGAGGCTCTGCGTGGGATCCGCCGTGCGTGGAAGCGCCCGCCGCAACGGAAATCTCCGGCCGTTGATGAGGAGATCAAACGCATGGTCGATGCGCTCGAGCCGCAGACGGTGCAGGGTGCACGCGATCGCGCGCTGCTGCTCCTCGGCTTTGCCGGGGCGCTACGGCGCTCGGAGCTCGTCGCGCTCGATGTCGAGGATTTGCGCGCGCACCAGGAAGGCCTCGCGGTGCTGATTGCGCGCTCCAAGACCAGCCAGGATAGTGGGGGATCGGTTATCGCCTTCCCGCGCGTGCCCGGTTCGCCCTACTGCCCGGTGCAGGCCGTGCTCGACTGGCAGGTCGTGGCCGGGATCATGACCGGTCCTCTCTTCCGGCGCCTCCACCGCGGCGACCGGGTGGGAACATCTCGCCTCACGGCCCAGAGCGTGGCGCTCATCGTGAAACGCCTCGC
>JAJYUL010000053.1 GCA_021792555.1 Pseudomonadota bacterium | reverse complement strand
CTGGCGCGGCCCGACCCTGCCGAATCTCGCCCAGACCCTCGGCAGCACTTACTTCGGCATGCTCAAGACTGCCGAGCGCGGCGAGCGTGCCGGCCTCGGCCACAACCACGTGCAGCTGCGCACCCCGCAGCTCGTCGTGCATGCCGGCGGGCACATGCGCTACTTCTTCGGCATGGCCTATGTGCCCTCGCTTCTACCCCCGAACGTGTCGGTTGCCGACCTCCACTGAATCCTGCAACGAGGTTTTCCGTGCGCAAGACCCTGCTCGTCGGTCTCCTGCTGAGCGTGCTCGCCATCGCCGGATGTGGCGGCGGCGGCAGCTCGAGCGTCGCGAATTCCAGCAGTAGCGGCGGCAGTAGCGGCGGGCAGACGCCCCCCTCCTCCGGAGGGAACGTCGTCACCATGACCGTCGATGCCGGACCGAACGGCAACTCCGTCGACATTCCCTACATCACGGTCACGGTGTGCGAACCGGGCACCTCGCAATGCCAGACCTTCGATCACATCGAGGTCGACACCGGCTCCTACGGGCTGCGCATCGTCGCGGGCGCGTTGGATACCGCCGGCAACCCGTTCTCGCTCGTGCTGCCGACGGAGACGGTGAACGGCAGCCCGCTCGTCGAATGCACCCAGTTCGTCGATGGCTACAGCTGGGGACCGATCAAGACCGCCGATGTCGACATCGGAGGCGAGTCGGCGCAGAACGTGCCCATGCAGCTGATCGGCGATCCGAACTACAGCAGCGTTCCGAGCGGCTGTCAGAGCACCGGCTCGGCGGAGGACACCGTGTCCACCTTCGGCGCCAACGGCATCCTCGGCGTCGGCACGTTCGCCGATGACTGCGGCCAGACCTGTGCGCAGCAGGTCCCCCAGCCGGCGGTCTACTACATCTGCCCCGCGAGCGGCTGTCTTGGCAGCACGGTGCCCGAGAGCGAACAGGTGACCGATCCGGCCGTGGACTTCGCCACCGACAACAACGGGGTCATCATCGAACTGCCACCGCTCGGCGCCACCGGCACCGCGAGCACGGTCACCGGCTCGCTGGTGTTCGGCATTGGCACGGAAGGCAACAACGGCATGAGCGCGCAGACGGTGCTCACGGCCAACAACTACGGCTACATCAGCACGACCTACAACGGCCAGTCACTGCCCTACTCGTTCTTCGATACCGGCTCGAATGCCTTTTATTTCAACGACAGCACCATCCCGCACAGCTGCGTGAATCAGGGCAGCTGGTTCTGCCCGACCAGTACGCTGACCCTCTCGGCGAGCAACCTCGGCCAGAACGGCGTGCAGTCGACGGTGACGTTCTCCCTCGCCAACGCCGGCACCGAGTTCCACCAGTACCCGTCCAATACGGCGTTCGACGACATCGGCGCGAACGCCGGCAATCAGTCCTCTTTCTGCCCGAACAGCGCCACCAACTGCTCGTTCGACTTCGGGTTGCCCTTCTTCTTCGGACGCAACGTGTACGTCGCCTTTTACGGCGCGCTCACCAGCGCCGGCACCGGACCGTATTTCGCGTACTGACGGGCAAGCTGACGCCGCGCGCTCCCGTCCGTCTGTGCGGCGGCTCAATGCAGGCGCACCGGCGGCACCGGGATCGAGGCCATCCCGGCCCGGCGCAACGCACCGTTGAACCGCTCGAGCCGCGCCACCGTGCCGCGCCAGCTCTGCAGCGCCGCATCGAGCTGCCCGAGGGAGGCCTGCAGCAGCTGTTCCTGGGCGAGCGTCGGGGCGAGATCGGCGGACTCCGCGTCTGCCTCCAGCGCGCTCAGATGGCGATTGAGCCGCAGCAGCGCCCCCGGGCCGTTGCCCGCCATCTGCACCAGCAGGCGTTTCAGACCCGCGGCAAGTGCCCTTGGCGCCCTGTGCGCCGCGATACGAGCGGGCAGCGCGAGCAGTGCTTGGTGCACCGGATGCTCGACATCGTATAGTGCCTTGACGCGCGCCAGTCCCCCGTCGACCGCCTGGCTGTACGAGAGCAGCGCGCGCAGGTCGGCAGTGCTCACGTCGACGCGCGGATCCATGCGAACCACCAGAGGCTCCCGGTAATGCTGGCCATCGACGCTGAGCACCACGCTGTACAACCCCGGCAGCACGAGCGGACCCTCGATCGCCGTGGGGGTATTCAGACCGAAGACCGCCTGCATGCTGTACTGGTAGTCGATCGCCGCCGGACGCGCATAGCGCAGGTTCCACACGATGCGGTGCATGCCGGGGGCGCTCGAGAGCGGCGGTGAGGGTTTCAGCCAGGCCTTGGCGAAGTAGCGCGGGGCGCGAATGCGCACCGGCGCAGCGCTCGAGCTGAACGTGCGCACAAGCCGGCCCTGGAAGTCGTAGATCGAGAGGCGCACCGCCGTGTGGCTGCGCGCGGCGAGCCAGTAGTCGATGATCGCACCGCTCGGGGGGTTCTCGCCCTGGGGCGTACCCGGCGGCAGAGGGGTGTCGCGGTTGTTGTTCGCATGCAGCCGCCAGGCCGGCTCGGGCGCGAACAGGTGCGCCGGGGCGTGCAGCACCGCCGCCGACAGCTCGCGCAGCGGCGCCAGATCATCGAGCACCCAGATCGCCCGCCCCTGCGTCGCGGCGATGAGATCCTCATCGTGGACCAGGAGGTCTTTCACCCAGGCGTTCGGCAGATTGAGCTGCAGCGACTGCCAGTGCGCGCCATCGTCGAACGAGACGAACACTCCGTCGGTGGTGCCGGCATAGAGCAGCCCGGCGCGCTCGGGGTCGGCACGCACCACCGAGACCGGCTGCTCGGCGGGCAGACCGCCATCGATCTGGCGCCAGTGCGCGCCGTAGTCGTGGGTGCGCAGGATGTCAGCTCGCCAGTCATCCTGGCGCTGATCATCGACCGAGACGTACGCCGTGGCCGGATCCAGCGCCGAGGGTGAAATCGAACTGACCTTCTGCCAGGGGCGCAGCTGCGGCGGGGTCACGTTGTACCAGTGCTTCCCGTCATCGCGCGTCAGCTGCACCTCTCCGCTGTCGGTGCCGACCCAGATCTCCCCAGAGACGCGCGGCGAGGGGCCGATCGCGCTGATCACCCCGAAGCCACAGGCGCGGGCAAGCGCGCCGTGCGCCGCCGCCGTGCAGCCGCGCGTCCCAGCCACCTTGCCGGTCAGATCCGGCGAGATGATCTGCCAGGTCTCACCGAGGTCCGTGGAGCGGAACAGCACCTGGGCGCCGAGCAGCAGGGCGTACGGCCGGGTGGGCGTGAACACCAGCGGCGTCACCCAGCCGTAGCGGTACCTGACGGTGAGCGGCGAGGCGCCATAACTGGCGATGGGATACGGCGAGACATTGGCGACCTGACCAGTCCGGGCATCCCAGCGCGACACGCGGCCGCCGAGGCCGCTGCCGAACACCAGATGCGGATTGGCCGGATCGGGCACCATGTCATCGCGCTCATCGCCCCCGACCGGGTGCCAGTCGCGCCAGGTGAGCGAGCCGTAATCACTGCGGCTCGCCGCTCCGACCGAGCCGCTGTCCTGCTGACCGCTGTAGATCCAGTACGGAAAACGCTCGTCGGCGGCGAGGTGGTAGAACTGACCGGTGGGCTGGTTGTACCAACTGCTCCACGTGCGCCCGCCGTCGACCGTCACCACGGCCCCCTGATCGGAGGCCGTGATCCAGTGGTTCGGGTGCAGCGGGTTGATCCACAGGAAGTGGTAGTCATCGCCCCCGGGGGCGCCCTTGACGATGTGCCAGGTATGCCCGCCGTCGCTCGAGCGACGGATCGACTGCCCGGCCGAGTACACCACATCGGGATTGCGCGGATCGACCGTCAGGCGCGAGAAGTACCAGTTGCCGAAAACGCCTCCCTGGGCATTGACCCGCTGCCAATGCGTGCCGCCGTCATCCGAGCGCCAGACGCCGCCCTGCGTACGCGACTCGACCGTCGCATAGATGCGAGTGCCCTGGGCAGTGTGCGTCACGGCGAGCCCGATGCGCCCGAGCGGGCCGCGCGGCCAGCCGCCGCCGTGCAACCGCTGCCAGGTCCTGCCGCCGTCGCTGGAGCGGTAGATCGCGCTGCCCGGGCCGCCGTGCGGTTCGAAATAATCCAGCCACGGCCAGCCGCGCATCTGCCAGGCCGCCGCGTACAGCCGCTTCGGGTTGCTCGGATCGGCCGCCAGATCCACCACGCCGGTGCGCCGGTTGATGAACAGCACGTGTTGCCAGGTGCGCCCGCCATCGGTGCTGCGGTAAATGCCGCGCGCGCGATTGGCGCCGTACAGATGCCCCATCGCAGCCACCAGCACCACGTTCGCATTGTGCGGATCGACCCAGATGCGCCCGATATCGCGCGTGGCCTGCAGGCCCAGGGTATGCCAGGTCCGCCCGCCGTCGCTCGACTTGAATACGCCGCGGCCGGCGGCGGCATCGTAGCGGGGCGCGACCTGACCCGTACCCACATAGATCGTCTGCGGTGCCGAGGGTGCGACTGCGATCGCACCGATCGCCGGCGGCAGATCCGCGCCCACGGACCGCCAGGTGCGGCCCGCGTCGATGCTCTTCCACACCCCACCGCCGGCGGTTCCGATGTAGAAGGTGTTGGGTTCGCTCGGCACGCCGGCGGCCATGGTGGCCCAGCCGCCGCGGAACGGACCGATGAGCCGCCACCGCATGCCGGCGTAGGCGCTCGGCGGCACCGCCGTGCTCGAGGCGGTGAACGGAACGGATGCCGCGCTCGGCGGCACCGCGGCCTGCACTCGCCCGCAGGACGCGCTGCTCAGCAATCCGAACAGGATTGCCGCGGCGCACGGCACGTGCAGGGAACGATGAACCGGGGCGGTACGAGCCATGAGGCACCCCAAAAAGGTGCGAACCATACCGCACCCGCGCCGTCGCGCACCAGGGGCGCCGGCGCGTTGCACTCAGCGGCTCTGCGCCGCGCGGGCGATGAACCGATCTATGTTGGCGGCCAGTTGTGGCAACACCGCCGGATTGAGGTACAACATGTGCCCGACCGGGTAGTAATACTCGTGAATGTGGCCCGCGAGCACTGCGGGCAGCCCCATGTGCGCGATGGTGTAGTCGGTGGCGAAGAACGGCGTCGCCATGTCGAACCAGCCGTTGTTCAACATCAGCTGCATGCCGGGGTCGTTGCTCATGGCGCGCGCCAGTGCCGGGGCGACGTTGCGCACCCGGGCGAGACTCTGGCTGCTGCCGACGCCCTCATCGAGCGCGCTGAGCGGCGGCTGGTAGCGACCCCAGTCCCAGGCCTTGAACGCCGCCGCGCTGCTCTGCACATACAAGTGCTCGCTGGGATAGTGCAGGCCGTTGCGAAGATAGGCATCGAAGCTCGTGCTGAGCGCTCCCCAGATCGCCGTCGTGGCCGCTCCGGCGGCGGAATCGCCCTGCCCGGGAAGCAGCGGCTGCAGCTCGGGCGTCGTGAAGCGCGCATCAAAGCGCCCCGTGCTCGCCCCGTCACCGAGCAGACGGCGCTGAAACACCGACAGCGGCACGCGCAGGTCCGCCCGCTGCCACAGCGCGGCGGGCAGTCCGGTGTAGCGGGCGAGCTGCGCGGCGATACGCTGCCGGTGCGCCGCCGAGAGCGCCGAACCCTCGAACAGCGCGTGCGCATAGGGGCCGCCGGCGAAGCGCTCGACCGTCTGGATGAATGCCCTGAAGTGCGTCGGTTGCGGCTCGAGCCGGTGGTGATACCAGGCCACGGCGGCATACGAGGGCAGATACAGCTCATACGGCAGATCGTTGCCCGGCGTGTTATTCAGCGTTGCAAAATCGAGCACCGTCGAGCACAGGATCACACCGTTCAGGTAGACGCCGTGGCTGACCAGGTCGAGCGCCAACACCGCCGAGCGGGTGGTGCCGTAACTTTCGCCCAGCAGGAATTTCGGTGATTCGAAGCGGTCGTTCTGCTGGATATAACGCTCGATGAATTGAGTAAAGGCGCGCGCATCGCCGTTGATGCCGTAGAACATCGCCGGCTTGCCCGCCGGGAGAATGCGGCTGTAGCCGGTGCCGACTGCATCGATGAACACCAGATCGGTGGACTTGAGGATGCTGTCGGCATTCGGGACCAAGCGGTACGGTGGCTGCTCGGCCGGGACCTGCCCGGGAGCCGGCCACTCGATGCGGCGCGGTCCGAAGCCGCCCACGTCGACCAGCGCCGAGGCAAACCCCGGCCCGCCGTTATAGGCGAAAGTGATCGGACGCTGGCTGGCCGCGTGTCCCCCGTCCTCGGTGTAGGCAACGTAGAACATGCTGGCAGTGGGCTGACCGGCCTTGTTCTTCAGAATGAGAGTGCCGGCGGTGGCGGTATACTCGATGCGGTGGCCATCGATCGTGACGCTGCCCTGGGTGCGCACCGTTCGGGCCTTGGGCGCCACCGGCGTGACCTGATGTGCGCGCGGCGCGTGCGCGGCGTGGACGGCTGGGGCAAGCGCCACTGCGGCGCCGAGGAGCAGCGGGATCAGGGTACGGGGCATGCGCGGGGATCCTCCAGAGTTCAGCCGCCAGCGGTGCGTCCGGGCGGTTCGCCCGAGCCTGGCGCATCCTACTCCGCAGTGCCGGGCGGATCGAGCACCGGCTGGCCCCAGCGCCGGGCGCTCCCGACCTTCGTGTGCGGCTATTGCGCCGCCGCGGCGTGATACTCGCGGCGGATGCGCGTCAGATCGACCGTCGGCTCCGGATACTTCAGCCCCATTGCCTCGAGCCGCTCCACCACGATGCGCGCCACGGCGAGGTTGCGGAACCACTTGTGATTGGCCGGAATCACGTACCAGGGCGCCCGCTCGGTGCTGCAGCGAAAAAGCGCCTCTTCATAGGCACGCAGGTACTGCGGCCAGAAGCGCCGCTCGAGGTAATCCGCCTCGCTGATCTTCCAGTGTTTGGTCGGATCATCGAGCCGCTCCTTGAAGCGCGCGAGCTGCTCCTCGCTCGAGATGTGCAGATAGAACTTCAGGATCACCGTGCCGTCCTCGGTGAGCGCCCGCTCGAACTCGTTGATCCGCTCGTAGCGCGCCGACCAGACCGACTTGGCGAGCAGCTGATGCACGCGCACCACGAGCACATCCTCGTAGTGCGAGCGGTTGAAGATCACCACCTCGCCGCGTGCCGGCGCGACCCGGTGGGCGCGCCAGAGGAAGTCGTGCGCGGCCTCCTCGGGAGAGGGTCTGCGGAAGTGCGCGACCCGACAGCCCTGCGGGTTCATTGCCGCGAGCACGTGATTGATGATGCCGTCCTTGCCGCCGGTATCCATCGCCTGCAGACAGATCAGCAGTGAGCGGCGACCCTCGGCGTAGAGCAGCTCCTGCAGGACGCGCAGCCGCTCACTGTAGTGCTCGATCTCCGCCGCCGCCGCGGCATGCGCCTCATGGTGGCCCTTGAACGCCGGATCGAGCTCGGCGAGCTTCACCTGCGTACCCGGCTCGACCTTGAACTGCCGCGGATAACTCATCGCATCACCGATACGCCTCTCGCCGGTCCGCGTCGATACGCGCAAATCACAACGCCGTCGGGCGCTTTAGCACGCTTGCCGGCTCGTTCAGGACTCGCACACCTTGCCGGCGATCCACTTCATCATCTGGCGCATCGCCTGCATCCGCTCGGTTTCCGCCGGATGCTCGTGGATGCAGGCATGCAGCCACAGCACCTGCTCGTCCTTGACCTGCTGGGCCTGCAGGAAATGGCTGATCGGGCAGGCGGCGAGCTCCCCCGGGCGCTGCACGTGCAGCGGGTCGTGCATTACCCGCCACTGATAGGCCAGAGCCCCAAGCCAGCTGTGCAGCGTGCGGCCGTCGCCGCCGCGGAAGGTGCGCTGCGCGAGCCACTGCGCCAGCGCCTCTGGCGGCATCGGCCGCGCCAGCGCATAGCCCTGCCCGAAGTGGCAGCCGAGCACGATCGCCGCCTCGATGATGCCCGCATCCTCCAGCCCCTCGGCCACCACGTCGCGCTCGAGGTCCTCCCCGATCTGCACCACCGTGCGGATCAGGCTCAGCGCCTTGACCGGATCGCGCGCCAGGTCCTTGATGATGTTCTGGTCGATCTTGATCACGTCGAACGGCAGATCCTCCAGGCGCTTGAGGTTGCTGAATCCAGAGCCGAGATCGTCCATGGCGATCTTCACCCCCACCGCGGCGAGCCGCGTGATGGCCTCGTCGACCAGGGCGGCCTCGAGCGCCTGGCTTTCCAGCACCTCCAGCGTCAGATGCTCGGGCGCCACCTGCGCCTCGCGCAGCGCCTCCTCGACCCAGCGCGCACAGTCGGGGTGTACCAGAGAACTCGGCGCCAGGTTGATCGACAGGGCAATCGGCAGCCGCGCATCGCGCCAGCCCCGCAGGTGTGCGAGCGATTGCTTCAGTCCCTGGCGGAACAGCGCATCGAGGTCGCTCTCCCCGAGCGCCGGCAGGAACTGCGCCGGACTCAACAGCGACCCATCGTCCCCGCGCAGCCGGGCCAGCGCCTCCACCTTCACCAGCGTCCCGTCGCGCAGATCCACGACGGGTTGCACCCACATTTCCACTCCCCCGCCGTAGAGCAGGGAGCGGATCTGGGTCGCCTGCGTGTTGTCGATCGCCAGACCCCGGCTCTGCGAGGCGCGCGTCATCTGATCCCAGCGGTTCTGCAGTGACAGCCGCCAGGTGTGCATCCAGCCGGAGGAGAATTGATGCGGGTAGGCCCCGTAGATCAACAGCACCGCATGGATCGCGCCGTGGCGATGCACCGGCAGGGCAACGCCGCTGCGAATGCCGAACTCCTGCAACAGCGACACCCACGGCTCGAGGCGCTCCTCGCGCCAATAGGCGGCGGTCTCCTGCTGACTGTCGGTCATCCAGGTCGCCGAGACCAGGCCTCGGCCGCGGACATCGCGGGGATCGAGCACCGGAAAGAGCTCGCGCGCCGTGTGCGCAGCGACCAGCGCCTGGGCGTTGCGTCCCGCCGCGCGCTCGATGACGAGCCGGTTGTCGGCATCGGGCCGGAATACCACCGCCGCACGCACGCCGGGCAGTTCGGCGAGCGCATTGAGCTCGCTCTGCATCCAATCCGCCGCCAGCGCCCGGCCCTCCATCGGGCGCGACAACAGAGTCTGGTACTGATCGAGGACGGTCTGGATCGCCTGCAGCTGACTCTCGACATCCAGCTGCAGCCGCGCCTCCGCGGCGCGCAGCGTCCGGTAGCGCGTGCGGGCGGTGAGCAGTGCCGCATCGAGGTGCGTCCGCAGCAGGTCCCGGTACAAACCCATCGCCCGCGTCATCCAAGCGCCCGATACCCCGATGAGCGCATGCACCACGCCGAGTTGCCGCGCCGTCGCATGCACCTGCTGCCCGGTGGCTTCGGCGTCGAGAAGCTCGCGAACGTGGGCCGCCTGCTTGCGTGCCAGCGCCTTCAGTTCCTCCGGCGAGAGGCATTTGAGGATCGCGGAGGTTTCGGGGTGCGCATGCAACTCGCGGTAGAAGGACTCCGAGAACTGCTCGGCGACGCCCGGCAGATGCGGCGCGAGCGCCAACATGAAGGCTCGCGCCTCCGGGCCGAACGCGTCAAAGGACACCTCGGCAATCTTCTCCGGATTCGTCGTGACGCCGATGCGCCACCAGCGGGTCCGACTGCGCTTCGACTGCTTGGCCTGATACATCGCGGCATCGGCCTGGCGCAGCAGCAGGTCCGCATCCTCGCCATCGCGCGGAAACAGTGCCACCCCCATGGTCATGTCGATCGAGGCGCGCTCGCTGGCACCCAACTCAAAGGGGGTCTCGACGGCCCGGTGCAGCCGATCGAGCGCCGCGCCGAGCTGCGAGAGCGCCTGCGGAGTCTCGAGGTCCTCCAACACGACCACGAACTCATCGCCGCCGAGTCGGGCGATGAAATCCGACTCCCGCAGCCACTGGAGCAAGCCGCGCGCAATGGCGCGCAGCAGCTGATCCCCGGCCTCGTGTCCGAGCTGATCGTTCACGGGCTTGAAGTCATCGAGATCGATCACGCCGACGGCCAAGGTCGTGCCGTGCCGGCGTGCGCGCGCAATCGCCTGCGGCAGATATTCCTCGAGCGCGAGCCGATTGGGCAGATCAGTGAGAACATCGGTGCGGGCAATCCGCGCATCCTGCACCTGCCGGGTGCGGATGCGGTGCTTCAGATCGAACTCGTCGAGGCCATGGCCCAACAATGCCGCGACGCGCGAGCAGACCTCTACGGTCGGCACATCGAAGCATTCTCTGCGCGGCGAAGCGAGCGCGAGAATGGCCCAGATCTCGCCCCCGCGCAGGACCGGAATCGCAACCGCGCTGTGCCAGCGATGAACGCGGAATTCCGCATGGCAAGACTGCAAGGTCGGATCCGCAAGCGTATCGTTAGAAACCTCCGGTTGCCGGCTCCGCCAGGCCCTGATCACCAAAGAGGTGGCCTGCGGATCAGAGAGTCGCGGGCGCGCCCGCGGGCCCTGCTCGGCCCCCTCGCCGGCGAAGGCCAGCACGGAGAAGATCTCAGATGATTCGGGCCGGCCGATCCACGCCGTATTGAACGGGGTCTCCTGCACCAGCTTGGCGCACAGGCTCTCGAGCATGCCCTGTTCGTCCCGGCTCTGAATCAGCACGTCACCGCAGTGCAGCAATGCCCGGTACAAGGCCTGAACATCGAGCAGTTGCTGGCGCTGGCTCAACAGATCGAAGGTGCGCCGACCGAGCCGGTCCGTCAGCTGGCTGACAGTGGCGATGAGTTCGTTCCGGGCGTCCGGGATCTTCTCCACGGGCGCCTGCGGTGCTGACTCCCCGGGCACCTGCCCGCTCTGGCCCGCGCGGATCTGGCGCGCCATCTGCCGGTCGACCTCCATGATGTGGTGCAGCAGCCACTGGGCAAGAAATGCCAGAATTTCAACGCTGACGTCATCCCAGCGTTCCGCAGCCCGTTCCTGCAGAGCGCCGTGCGCTTGCTGCAGAAATCCCCGGAAGCTCTCGTGGGCCCGCAGATGCATCATGCGGTGGGTCGAGTCCACCGACCACTTCAGCATCAGCTTCTCCTCATCGCGGAAGTGATAGCGGGTGTACGCCACCAGTTCATCGAGGAGGGAAATGATCGTCTCGTGCGCGGCATCGTGGGCCTGCGCGAGCGCGAGTCGGTTGAAAATATCGAGCAGCTCCTGGTGCTGCTCATCTACCATGGCGATGTCCGTCGCCATCGCATCCGTCCAGATCAGCGGTCGTACCAGGTCGGACATGAGGGTCTTCAGCGCGTCACCAGGTCAATGCAATACCGGACCATGCTGGGCCTGTTGACCATATTACCTGGAACAGGAATACCGCAACGGCAGGAAAATTCGAACCATTTAACAATTCGGCGGACCGATGCTGTGGACTATCCCCTCCCTTGCCGCCGTGCGAGGACGGAGCGGTCGGCGCAAGATCGACCACACTGGGGCCAAGCGACCATGCCCCAGGCAGCCGATCCCGCCGCCTCACTCCCGACCGGCGCCAAGGCGCACGCAGCGGCTCCATAGCCCCGTGCGCCCGGGCGCACCTAGAACTCCGACCACTCCGAATCAGCCCCGCCGCCGGCAGCGACTTTCGCACCACTCGGGGCGGGGGCTGCGGATTTTGCCCCAGGCTTGCGCACCACCTGCAGCGCAGCCTTGCGGCCCGGCTGCGCCGATGGCTTGGGTGCCTTGCGGCTCGCCGGTTCGCCTTGGGGCTCGCTGCTGTCTCCTCCCACGGCCACGGCCAGATCCTTGGCCTGCTGCAGGATCGATTCGCTCGCCGCGGACGCCTCCTCCACCAGCGCCGCATTCTGTTGCGTCACCTCGTTCATCTGCGCCACCGCGCGGGCGATCTGATCGATTCCACCACTCTGCTCGACGGAGGCGGCGGCGATCTCGGCGACGATGTCGGTGACTTTCTTCACCGACCCGATGATCTCCTGCAGCCCCTCGCCCGACTGCGAGACCAGGCGCGAGCCGTCGGCGACCTTCGCGCTGCTGTCCTGAATGAGCGCCTTGATTTCCTTCGCCGCCGAAGCCGAGCGGCCCGCCAGATTGCGCACCTCGGAGGCGACCACGGCAAAGCCACGCCCTTGCTCCCCGGCACGCGCCGCCTCGACGGCCGCATTCAGCGCCAGCAGATTGGTCTGGAAGGCGATCTCGTCGATGACGCCGATGATGTCGGAGATCTTGCGGCTGGCCGCATCGATGGCCTGCATCGCATCGACCGCCTGGGTCACGACCGCGCCGCCCTTTTCCGCGCTTTCCCGCGCCGCACTCGCCAACTGCTTGGCCGCCGCCGCATTGTCGGAGTTCTGCTTGACCGTCGCGGTCATCTCCTCCATCGAACTCGCTGTCTGCTCGAGACTGGCGGCCTGCTCCTCCACACGCTGGCTGAGACTCGTATTGCCGTCGGCAATGTCCTTGGCGCTCGTGGTCACCTCGGACACCGAAACACGGATCTGTGCAACCAGAGCCGAAAGTTGCTGCGTCGTGCGCTTCTGCTCGGTGATGTCGGTGCCGAATTTGACGACTTTGATCGGCCGGCCGTTCGCATCGAAGACCGGGTTGTAGGTGGCCTGCAGCCAGACCTCACGGCCGCCCTTGGCGATACGCCGGTATTCGGCGGCATCGTATTCGCCCCGACGCAGCTTCGCCCAGAACGCCTCGTACTCCGGACTCGCCGCATACTGCGGATCGACGAATATCCGGTGATGCTTGCCGCGGATTTCCGCCATGGAATAGCCGATGACGCGCAGAAAGTTGTCGTTGGCCGTGCGGATGGTGCCATCGAGGTCGAACTCGATGATGGCCTGCACCTTATCGACCGCCCGCAGCTTGCCTTCGGAGTCGGCCGCCTCGAGCTTCTGGCGGGTGACATCCGCGCAGATTTTGACGACCTTGAAGGGCTTGCCGGCGGCATCGAGGATCGGGTTGTAGGTGGCCTGCAGCCACACCTCCCGTCCGCCCTTGCCGAAACGCCTGTACTGTCCCGCATCGAATTCCCCGCGTGCGAGCTTGGCCCAGAACTGCTGGTACTCGGGGCTCTGGGCATAGGCAGCATCGACCAGAATGCGATGATGCTTACCCTTGATCTCATCGAGCGTGTAACCGACGGCCTGCAGGAAATTGTCGTTGGCCGTAAGGATGCTGCCATCCAGCCCGAACTCGATCACCGCCTGCGATTTACCGATCGCCGCCACCTGTCCCCGCAAATCCGCCAGCTCGAGCGCACTGACAGATTGCGAAGGGCCTTCGCCGGAGCGGTTCGAGGAGAATTTTATTTTGAACATGAGGTTTCCTGCTTCGCGGTTGTTTGCGAGTCACGCCTGCTGACAAATATCAGCGTTGTTTCGCCGCAGCTTCGCGGCGCTCCATACCTGATATCGGCCGAAGATATACCGAATTGAACCATCAGCTATGCCGTCTGATGAATAGTGTGAGCACGCTCGCACGGCACGCCACGACCCAATGGCCACGTCAAAGCTAAGCGGGAAAACTCCAAACCAACTGACCTTGGTTTCGCGAATCCCGATAGGTAATTCTACGTATGTGGCACCCGTCACATCATTGACGAGCCCGGCCTCGGCCTCCCAGTACACGCTGGAATTGGGGATGTATTGCCCATTGGTCGAGTCATCCGTGACCAGCGCGAAGGGGACGTTGACGCCACCCACTGCCACAGTACCCGTGTAGCCGGTCTGGCCCGTTCCCGCGGAATCGACGCTGACCGTGGGCGGCAGGTAGATGACGAGCACCGTGTTCGGCGTCAGCGTCACGCCCTGGGCCGCGACGCCCTGCGCAATGGTCGAGAGGTCGGACGACTTGACGCCGTAGTACTGCGACCAGGACCCGGGATTCACGGTCACGGCCGCATCGACGGTCGCGGTCCCGACCCCATACTGCGAGAGCAGCCCCCACTCCTGCGAGGAGACCAACTGCGAGAGGAACGTCGCATCATTGCTCTCGTTGCCGGTCGCGAGCGAGCCAGTGCTGATGTACACCGGCACGATCGTGGGCGAGGCGATCACCTGCGCCGTTCCGGTGACACCCGGAAGCGTGGTGACCTTCGGGATCTGCGGCTTCACGGCCGGATATGGAGCGCAGAGCACGCTGGGGTCATACGCGGTCGCAGAGGGTGCCTGCCCTGCGGTGGCTCCTCCGCCCGACAGTGAGCAGGTGGCTCCGCCCGCGGTGGCCGTGACAGAGAACGTCACCGTCGGATTCACGGCCGCGCCCGCCTCAGTGCCATTGGCGAGGCCAGGGAATGTGTACGTCCCGTTGCTACTCTCGGTGAGTGATGCCGGGCCGTCGGACACTGTGACGGACTGTCCGGCGGAGAGACCGGTCACCGTCATGCAGGGTGCGATTCCCGTGTAGGTCGAGGTGTCGTAGTTTGGATCGGTGCAGCTCGCGAGATTAGCACTCGGCGGGGTGGACCCGCCGCCGGGGTTGGACGCCGTGGTGCTAGCGCCGCCCCCGCCGCCGCAGGCGGCGAGGGAGACGGCCGCGAGAGCGGCAAGGAAGACGGAGAGGATTCGCTTCGTGTGCGTGTTCATGATCTTGGTCCTGTCAGAGATCGGTGGGCCGGATCGCGCGGACGCGCTCCATTCCGGCGCGGAGGCGCTCGAGGGCGAGGCCCAAGGTGACTTGGGCACCGGCGGGGTCGGCATCCTCGGCACTGAGCGCGGAGTGAGCCGTGGCGAGCAGTCCCTCGGCGACCTCGAGGTCGTCCAGGGTCATTGCGATGGTGCCGGGCGCCGCCCCTTCGGGGGGCACTGCGGCCGAGGCGGCCGGCGCGGAGGATTGGCGAGTCTTGCGAGTGGTCTTGCGGGTCATGTGGAGAGCTCCAATGGGCGAGAAGGTCAGGCGCGGCCCTGCGGCCAGAGGGATACGACGATGCTCGAGCGCAGCCAGGCGCCGGAGGTGCGCCAGCGTCGGGCCGCGCGGCCGGCGCGCTCGACAGTGACGACGGCTCCGCCGGTGCGGCGGTACGCCTTGATGGTGGCGAGGGGGACGGCGGGAGGCCGCTTTGCGGCCGGCGGCCGTAGGGAGGTAGGATCGGCGTCAGGCATGTGGCACCCCTTCTCGGTGTTGCTTGCCAGGCCCTCGCCGGTGATACCAACACCGACGGGGGCCGACTTCTGCCACACTATTGCCACACTTGGTGCCTCAAATTGGCACCAGTGGCCACCGCTTCACACCACTAAGTGATTGAGTTTATTGGAGTCTAGTGGCGTCCATGAGGGGCTCTGCTCGGCTTCTACCCAAGTAGCGGCCACTGATCCGAGACGTATTTCTCGACCGCCTCTCGAATAACCCACGCCACCGAGACCTTCTTCTGTGCAGAAAGGGACTTGACCAATCGGTAGGTCTCTCTCGGAATGCTCGCTGTCGTCCTAACGGATGGCCCTGCAGATGACCCGCGTGTTGACTTCTTCTTTGACACGTCACGCCTCCCCGTAGTTTCTGTGCATCACTTTACCGCAAAGCGATGCATCGCTGCAATAGACCAGGTTTGTGCACAGGCTGCCGCGAGTGACGCTATCTTCAACGGTCGGAGCGGCGTCAGACACGGTGGACGCCATCATAGGTACGCAGCCCTGGTTGCGCGGGCGAGCCCGCGTCGGCGGGCGCAGGTGAGGCCGCGCGCTTAAGATCATTTACATGATCTCTGAGGAGATCAGCGGCAGCCGTTGCCGCTACCGGGCAGCGCATTTTGCCGGTACTGGGTGCCGATTTTGCCGCTACCCCGTGATGGTACCGGTCAGATTTGCCGCCACCAGGGGGGGAGGTACCGGCAACCCCTGCCGCTACTCTCGATGGACTACCGGCACCATTTGCCGGTACCGCGAACGACGAGGGAATCAGCGCTCGCCGGACTCGGACCCGACCATGTGAACGAACCTCGATCCGCTCCGCGATCCATCCCTCTACCCGAAGGACGCCCAAAGCCGTACGCACAGTCCGTTCCGCGAGTCGCGTCATGTTTGCGATGCGCTTCGCGCCAACGAACGTCTCCAGGGTCGTCCGGTTCATGCGCTGTGCGAGCGCCACAGCGACGACGGTTGCAGCAGCGGTGCTCGGCCCCTGTTCCGACAGTACCGCCTCCCGGTACTGAAAGAGGTCGCTACACGGCTCCGCGTTCGCCGCTTGATCCCGTGTTACACTTTTCGTGCCGCGTCCAGCCGGACCGGTGTCACTTGGCGATAATTCGATAGACCGCTCCCCGGGGGTACCAGCCCCGGGAGCGGCATCGTTTGGCACCACGGATCACCTCTGCCTGCCAGCACGCCCGCCCGCAACGTTATGTTGGGCTCGCATTGCTTCCAGGTACGCCTCGACATCCACGAGCACACGGCTGCCAGATTTGACGAATGCCCGTTCCAAACCACGTTCCTTGCGCTGGCGGTAGGCCCACTGCCACCCGCGATAAGTCGCGGGATGGCCAATACCTGCGTCGCTCAGCTTCCTCGGCTGGGTGATCGGGATCAGTGTGGGCTCCGGGCTTTTTTCGGCCGTTGCGCCGGCCGCACGCAGCAGCTCTTGAGCGAGCTGCACCAAGAGGGAGGATTCAGCCAGCTTGGCGTTGCCGGCAGGGGAAATCGTGCTTTTCATTTACGGACTCCGGATGAGCCGTGCGCGTCGAACGCACACAGATTTACCGGATGAGTCCGCGGCAGCTACGCGTGGTGCCACAGCCCGGTTTTGCACGGGGGGTCGCGCCTAGCGGGGTTGTGCCCCATCTTCGGTCTGCTTCTCGCCGGTTTCGGAGTGCGCTACGCCCATCCACTACGCAGCGAACCCAATTCCAGCCGACGGCTCTTCACCGTTACCGCACGGGTATCCGCTTATTCCCGCGCGGTGCGCGACATCAATCGCGCCCACAGACCCGCGTTTTATAGCGTCTTTGCGCGCAGGGCGCAACTTCCCACTGAATGCCGCTAATTTCCCCTACTTTCCCCGCCACCCAGGATCTCGTCGTTCATCCGCTCGACGAGCGATTTCGCGTCCTCAGCAGCCAAGTGAACATAACGACTGACAACGTTGCTTTTCCATCCGCCGATCGCCTTGAGCTGTTGCTCCGTCGCGCCGAGACGGGCCAGGTAGGTCGCCGCTGAATGGCGCAAGTCATGGAAGTGGAAGTCGGTCACGGCGGCGGCCGTGCATGCCATCTCGAAGGCATCGTGGTAGTCGTAGCGCTTTCCGGTCTGCGAGCGGAAAACGTGATCATCGTCGAGCCGGCGGATTTTCCCGTGTTCCTTCAGCACCCGCAGCGCCTCACCACGGACCCAGATGGTGCGCGGCTGCGCGTTCTTGGTCTTGCGCAGTAGCACTCGGCCATCCTTGAAATCGACATCGTGCCACGTGAGCGCCAGCAACTCGCCCGCCCTCGCCGCAGTCGAGAGCGCCAACACAACCAGGGTGTGAAGCTGCGGGTCCTTCGCAGTCTCGGCCAGAAGCCGGCCGCGCTCGTCGTCGGAGAGATAGCGCACTCGCCCTACCCCCTCTGGGAGCTTCTTCACCTCGGCCATGGGGTGGTGGCTAATCCAATGCCACTCCTTGCGTGCAATCGTCAATACATGACCGAGCACCGCGAGGTAACGGTTGACTGTCTTAGGGCTGCGCTTGAATTCCTGCGGGTGTTCGCCGGGCTTGAGGGTCGTGCGCTTCGACTCAGGCTTGGCGCGGATGTAGGTTTCCCGAGAAAGCTTCCCGCGCGCCTCGACGATAATGGCTGGTGTCAGATCAGCGAGCTTTATGTTCCCATAGTGCTTGCGCCACCAGGGCAGGTTGTGCCGGTGCATGTCGCCAGCCCGCTTCTTCGGCAGCTCCTCTTCGACATAGCGATCAATCGCCTCGGCGAGCGTCCGCCGACGGGCCTCGACCGAGCGGAAATGCTTCCCCTCGATCATGTCCGCCTCGATGGTCTTGGCCCACCGCTCAGCCTGGCGGCGCGTCGTGAACGTGGCGGTCCTCGCGGGGAAGCCGGCCATGCGGACCTGCACGTGGAATTTGCCACCTCGCTCCCGGAACGTGGCCATCCGCAAGCTCACTCAACTTGACTCAAACTCACGCAAGTCTACGCGAGAGCGCCAGGGTGTGCCAGATTTGTGCCAACCCAAGAGAGGTGGTTGGCGAATTTCGCCGAAGTGGCTGATTCTTAAGGACTAATTGGTGGGCCGTGTAGGGATCGAACCTACGACCAAGAGATTAAGAGTCTCCTGCTCTACCAGCTGAGCTAACGGCCCATATCGTC
>JAJYUL010000052.1 GCA_021792555.1 Pseudomonadota bacterium | reverse complement strand
GTCTAAAGGCCGTTTGTCTGCAAGCTTACAGCGCCGTTCCGCGAAGCCCACTGCGACCTCGAGCGCGAGCCCGATTTTCCGGATACGCGGCGCCCGCGCAGACCGTTGGGGCCGCGTGCGCCCGATATCGCGTGCCTGAGAGGTGGCTCGCCTCTTTGCGGACGCGGCGATGAGACGCGATGACCCGCCTTGACATGTCACGTCCGCGCGCACGTCTGTCAGGATGACCCGCACTGCTTCGTTCGGCATCGCGCAATGCAGTGCGGTTCGGCATATCAATGGCACGTGCTCATCACCGCAGCCGCTCGCCTCATGATCACGAGGGGACAGTATTTCCTGCACGGTCCCGCATTGCGCGCCTGACGGTTGCAGCGATATCACGCGGATCATTCGGGCAAAGGGGAGTCGACGTTAATCCTCTCCACACGATCGGTCGTCTACCCCTCGCCGAGCGCAGCACCGGGCGACATGTGATCCGGCTGGCTCCTTGCGACCAGCGCGAGCGACGCGGGCATACGCTCGGCGTCTCAGGCACGCTGCCTCAGTTCTTCGAACCGGGCCAACGCGCGCTTGCGCGCAGCATCGTGTTCGACGATGGGCCGCGGATAGGTCTCACCGAGCCGCACGCCCGCCCGCGCCAGCGCCTCGGGCGCAGCCCTCCAGGGCGCATGGATGGCGGAGGCAGGCAGTGCGCGCAATTCCGGCAGCCAGCGGCGCAGGTAATCGCCCTCGGGATCGAAGCGCTGGCTCTGCGCAACGGGATTGAAGATGCGGAAGTAGGGCGCGGCATCGACTCCGCAGCCGCTGACCCACTGCCAGTTGAGCGCGTTGCTCGCCCGGTCTGCATCGAGCAGCGTGTCCCAGAACCAAGCCTCGCCCCGCTGCCAGGACACCAGCAGGTCCTTCACGAGGAACGAGCCCACGATCATCCGCACCCGGTTGTGCATCCAGCCCGTGTGCCACAGCTCGCGCATGCCCGCATCGACGATGGGATAGCCGGTGCGGCCGCGGCACCAGGCCGCGAACCCGGCCGCATCCTCGCGCCAGCCGAATGCCTCGAATTCCGCTCTCAACGGGCGCTGCGGCAGACTCGGGAAATGGTGCAGCGTGTAGTGCGCGAACTCGCGCCATCCGAGCTCGCGCAGGAACCCGTTGCCGGTGAGCTCGGCGCGCCCGCCGCCCGGCCGGCGCAACACGGCGTGCCAGACCTGGCGCGCGCTGAGCTCACCGAAGCGCAGGTGCGGGGAGAGGCGCGAGGTTCCCTCGATTGCCGGCACATCGCGCGCGGTGCGGTACCCTTCGAAACCTCTGCGCAGGAACTCGCGCAGGCGCTCGCGCGCGCCCTGCTCCCCCGGGGTCCACACCGACGCGAAGCCGGCATCCCAACCGAGGGACGGCAGCAGTCCCCAGTCCTCGAGACGCTCGCTGCGCGGCGGCCGCGCGATCCCCGCAAGCGCGCGCGGCGGCGGCGGCGGGATCGCCACTTCGATCGCGCTCAAGCGGTTCCAGAACGGGGTGAACACCCGGAACGGACCGCCGTTGCCGGTGAGCAGCGCACCGGGCTCGGCGAGCCGTGCGCCGGGATGAGATTCGAACGACACGCCCGAACGGGCGAAATCCTCCGCGAGTGCCGCATCCAGCGCATCGAGTGCCGGATCGTAAGTGCGGTTGCAGAGCACGCCCGAGGCGCCGCTCGCTTCGATCACCTCGCGCAGAGCCTGCGCGGCGGGGCCCCGGCGCAGGCACAGTGCGAGACCGTGCGGCGGAGCGCTCCCGAGCGAGCGCAGCGACGCATCGAGCGCGGCGAGACTGTGATGCAGCCACCAGCGCGCCGCACCGCCGAGCGCACGCCCCCCGGGGACCTGCTCATCGAGAATGTACAGCGGAATGACCGGCCGGCCCGAGCCGGCGGCCGCCGAGAGCGCCGGGTGGTCGCGCAGACGCAGATCGTTGCGGAACCAGACGATGAGCGGCCGGAGCGCCTCGGCCGGTGCAGTGCGTTGCTTGGGCATGGGATGAACCTCGGCGCCTCCGCTGCTGGCCGGCCGCAGGCCGGATCCGCCATCGCGCAGTGTGCAATGCCGCCCGGCGGACTGTCGAGCGAGGCGCGCGCGGCGCGGCATCTCGGGTAAACTCGCCGGGCCGCGGAGCCAGCGCATCGTGCCCAATCGCGAACCCACCCCGCCGAGACAGCCCCCCGATCCGGACAGCGCCGCCAGCGAGACGCTCGCCGCCGATCCTGCGGGCCTGAGCAGCGCCGAGGCCGCTTCTCGGCGGGCGCAGTTCGGTCCCAATGCCATGACCGAGCAGGAAGCCCCTGCGTGGCGGCGGCTGCTCGGGAAATTCTGGGCCCCCGTACCGTGGATGCTCGAGGCGGCGATCATTCTGCAGCTCGCCCTCGGCAAGTACATCGAAGCGGTCGTCATCGCCGTACTGGTGCTCTTCAACGCACTGCTCGGTTTCGTGCAGGAAGCCCGCGCGCGGGCGACGCTCGAGGCTCTGAAGTCACGGCTCGCCCTGATGGCCTCGGTACGCCGCGACGGGGCGTGGAACACGGTTCCGGCCGCCGAGCTCGTCCCGGGCGACCTGGTCAAATTGTCCTTGGGAGGCATCGTGCCCGCCGATGTGCGCCTGATCGAGGGCGAGGTGCTGCTCGATCAGTCGACACTCACCGGCGAGTCGCTGCCGGTCGAAGGCGAAGCCGGCCGAACGACCTACGCCGGAGCGCTGGTCCGCCGGGGAGAAGCGCTCGCGCAGGTCACCGCTACCGGAGCGCGCACGCGCTTCGGCCGCACTGCGGAACTCGTACGGACCGCGCACGGCGTGAGCACGCAACAGACCACCGTGCTGCGCGTGGTACGCAATCTCGCGATCTTCAACGGCGCCGTGGTCATCGCCCTGGTCGCCTATGCCGCGCTCCTTGGTTTGTCGACCCAGGAGGTGATTTCCCTCACTCTCACGGCAATCCTGGCGGCCATTCCGGTCGCGCTGCCCGCAACCTTCACGCTGGCGAGCGCCCTCGGAGCACGCGCGCTCGCGGCGGGTGGAGTGCTGCCCACACGCCTCTCGGCCGTGGAGGAAGCCGCCACGCTCGATGTGCTGTGCTCGGACAAGACCGGCACCATCACCCAGAACGCGCTGGCCGTGACGGCCGTGCGGCCGCTCGCCGGCTACGACGAAGCACACCTGCTCGCGCTCGCCGCGCTGGCGAGTTCGGAGGGCGGCGCCGACCCGGTCGATGGCGCCATCCGCGCAGCGGCCTCCACCCGCGGCTCACCGACCGATACGCCGCGACTGGAGTCCTTCACCCCGTTCGATCCGACACGCAAGCGCGCCGAGGCAACCGCCACGGACCCCGCAGGCAATGCGGTCCGCATCGTCAAGGGCGCCTTCAGCGCGCTGCAGAGCATCGCCGCAGCGCCGCCTGAAGCCGCCGCCGCCGTCGAGGCGCTCGCCGCGCAGGGGTTTCGCGTGCTGGCCGTCGCGTATGGACGGGTGGACGCCGCGCTGCAGGTGATCGGATTCATCGCGCTCAGCGATCCGCCGCGCGCGGATGCCGCCGGATTGATCGGCGAGCTGCGCACCATGGGCGTCACCACGGTCATGATCACCGGAGATGCGCCGGTGACTGCACGGGTCGTGGCGGGTGCCGTGGGACTCGACGGTCCGGTCTGTCCCCCGGGGCCGATACCAGATCGCGTCCGCCCGCAGGACTATGCGGTGTTCGCGGGAGTCTTTCCCGAGGACAAGTTCCATATCGTGCGCGCATTTCAGGCCAGCGGACACACGGTCGGCATGTGCGGCGACGGCGCCAACGACGCGCCGGCGCTGCGCCAGGCGCAGATGGGAATCGCGGTGTCGAGCGCAACCGACGTGGCGAAGTCGGCAGCCGGAATCGTGCTGACCGAGCCTGGACTCGCCGGCATCGTGAGCGCGATTCGCGAAGGCCGCATCGCCTTTCAGCGCATCCTGACCTACACCCTGCGCTCCCTGACGCAGAAGCTGAGCCAGATGCTGCTGCTCGTCGTGGGGCTGGTGATGACCAGCCACGCCATACTCACCCCGCGCCTGATGGCGCTGCTGATGATCACCGGGGACTTCCTCGCGATGTCGGCTACGACGGACCACGTGCACCCCTCGCCGAAGCCGAACGCCTGGCATGTCGACAACATCACTCTGCTCGGAGCTGCCCTGGCGCTGTGCAACCTGCTGTTCTGCAGCATGGTCATCGCATTTGGCCGCTACGACCTGGGCCTGGATCAGGCCCGGCTGCAGACGCTGGCCGCAGTGACGCTGTCCTTCAACAGTCAGGCGCTGTTCTACGTAGTGCGCGAGCGGCGCCGGCTGTGGAGCTCGCGCCCGAGCGCGTGGATCATCGTCTCGATCATCGCGAACATCGTGATCTTCACCGCCATGGCCACCCGCGGACTGCTGATGAGCGCGATATCGCCGACGGTGGTTGCCATGGTGTTCGCCGCCTCCATCGTCTTCACATTCGCCCTCGACGCATTGAAGGCTGGAATCAGCTCGCGCCTGAGAATGCAGTAGCCGCCCGCCGGCGCCCGGCAGACGCGGCAACCCGGTGTTTGCTATAGTCGGACCACAACCACAACGGCCGCCAGGTCCGGGCGGCGCACGACCAGAATATCCGGGGAGGCTCTGATCGCATGAATACCCAACCCACACCCGGCGACGGCACCGCCGCGCCGTTCGACAGGAACCTCGGCAACATCACCTACGGGCTGTATGCCGCCGCGGTCCTCTTCGGCGTACTGGCCATCGCCGCCGTGATCATCGATTACATCAAGCAAGATGAGGTGCGCGGAACACTGCTCGCGAGCCACTTCGAATGGCAGATCCGCACCTTCTGGATCTCACTGCTCTGGGTGGTGGTAGGCGCCGTGCTGTGTTTCGTGTTCATCGGCTGGTTCGTGCTCGCCGCCGGAGCCATCTGGTACATCTACCGCATCGTCAAGGGCTGGCTGCGCTTCAGCGAGGGCAAACCCATCTGATGCCGTGACGCGCAAGCGGGCCCTCAGAAGAGCAGGCCGAGTCCGGCGCCGGTGTAATTGGAGAACCCGCCGAGATTACCCTGGATGCGTACGCCTTCCTCCAGGTCCACCTCGAAATCCGGCGTGACGAGATACTGCAGGCCGCCATCGGCATCGGTGCCCCAGCCCTGTGCGTAACCAGCATGCGACTGCCCATAGACCTCGGCGTAGAACTGCAGCCGCGATGTCGACGCCCACGTCACGGTCAGGTCGGGATTGAAGCTCTGGAAGCGCTGACCACCCGCGGCGGTCGGTTCGGTCTCCGAGCTGACGCCGGCCATCAGCGACACCCCAAACGGACCACTGCCGTAGCTGATGATCCCACTGACCGCCATGCCGAGCCCGTGGCTGCCGAAGGTGCTGTCGCCCGACGGCAATGTCGCCAGCGCTTCCGCGGTCCACTGCCAGTGCTGGGTGTAGCCGAGCTCGTGTTTGATGCCGACCGTCGTTGGGCCGAAGCCGCTCACGGTCGCCGCCGGCCCCAGCGGGCCCGCATCGACCGACTCGTACTGGAAGCTCGGGGGCAGCCACACAAATTCAGAGTTGCCGGGCAGACCCCAGCGCAACTCCAGGTTCGGCAGCGTGTCCACTTCCCCGCTCGGGGCGCCGTACAAGTTGCCCGCCGTCGCCCCCGCCTCGAGGACGGTCATTCCCTCCGGAACCACGCAGCTCGAATCGCTGATGGTCGGCCGGTCGAGCAGCCCAAGAAGTCCCGAGGGACCGCTGCAGGGCGGCGTCGGCGCACTGGCGTACGCCGCGGGAAAAAACGCTGGCGCCAAAACCACGAGCGCCAGGACAAGCAAGCCTTTTTGTTTGTTCAATGTCCGTTCCACCTTGATTGAGCCGTCAACGCCGCGCGGCGATGCACGGGCCCTCATGCGGCCCACCCCGCTCCCGCCTCGCAAACGCAACGATGACAGGTGAAGGCGCATATTGCCGTCCCCACCGCCGGATTCTCAAGGGCCACAGCCCTGCGCGCATCAGATGTGCGCCGCTGACCGGGCAGGGGTGCCCGCGCCGCCCCGTTTGACAGGCCCGCCGGCGAAAGGTTTCCGCCCCTGCGGTGCACGGCCCGCCGCACAACACCTCGGATCGGACACACGCCGATTGCCACAGTCCGAAGACCGGCGCGTCGAAGGCACCAGCCGCTGCCAACAGCGCTCGGGCGGGCGCATCCGAACGGGATCTTCTCGTCCCGGGGGCGCTCAGGCCGCATCACGCGGGCTGCGGCCCAATTGTACCGGCGGCCGTCACGCGGGTCGAGGCGAGATTCCTTGCGCGGCAAGGTCGGAAAGAACGCCCGCCGAGGCGCGCCGGGGCGGCGCACTCAAGCTGTTGTATCGGCGCGTTGTGGTCAGCGCCGGCGCCCCGACTTGGAGCGTTGAACTCAGAAATGCAGATCCCGCAGCACTGTGGCGAATATCCGCGCCTCCTGCGAGAGGCTGTCATCGCCGGCGAGCGTGCCGCTCGCAGCCGTGGAGTCCGGATACATCCGATAACTCTCGCTCATGACTACGCGATTCAGCCTCGGCGCCAGAGCCTCGACGACCGCCGCGAGCGTTCCGAGCCCGGTCGTAATGCGCTCCGGCTTGCGCACGATGGCCGCACAGACCAGATCAGCCGCCTGCTCGGGCTCGAGGAGCCGGAACGCCTCGTATATCTTGGTCGGCGCGCTCATGGGGGTGCGCACCAGCGGCAGGTTGACGACGGTGAAACGCACTCCGCGATCGGCGAACTCCCCGGATGCGCTGCGCGTGAACGCCTCGAGGGCGGCCTTCGAGGCATTGTAGGCCGCAAAGCGGCTGGCGTTCGTGAGCACTCCGAGGGAAGAGACACTGATGACATGCCCGCTGCCGCGCTCGGCCATTGCAGGCAGCAGACCGAGCGTGAGCCTCACGGCCGCGAAGTAGTTGATCTGCATCAGCCGTTCGTAGTCGTGCAGCCGCTCGTAGGACGCATCGATCCCGCGGCGAATCGAACGGCCGGCGTTATTGATCAGGATGTCGATCGGCGGCTGCTCGGCGCTGATGCGCCTGAGCAGCTCCGCGCTCGCGAGCGGCTCGGTGAGGTCACAGGGATAGACGCTGGCCGCGCCGCCGAGCTCGAGGATCTGCGCCTGCGTCTGCGCGAGCCTGCCGGCGTCCCGAGCGACAAGTATCAGGCGCGCGCCGGCCGCGCCCAGCTTCAGCGCGGTCGCCCGCCCGATGCCGGAGGAACCGCCGGTGAGCACTACCGTCTTGCCGTGCACCGCGCGCCGCAGCTGTGCGTCATGGTCGAGATCGGGATCGAGCCGGCGCTCCCAGTAATCCCACAGCCGCCAAGCGTACTGCGCAAGCGGGGGCACGCGGATGCCGGCCGGCTCGAGCAGCCGCTGCGCACGCGTCGCGCTGAATCTTGTCGGATGATTGAAAAGCCCGACCAGCGCCTGCGGGATCCCCGCCTCGGCGAGCAACTCATCGAACATGCGGCGCAGCGGCACGAGCCCTTCGCGCGGCACCCGCACCGCAGCCGCCAGCATCTCGCTGAGGTGCGAATCGATCCGCAGCCGCAGAGTCGGCGCATGCGCCGCGGCGGCGAACAGATTGATGGCCTCCCCGACTCTGTGGTTGTCCGGATCGGTCAGGTGAAAGCAGCGCCCGTCCTCGCCCTCGACGTGCGCCAGATGATCGAGCGCCGCGGCAACGAAATCGACCGGCACGATGTTGGAGTAGCCGCCTTCCGCACCGATGAGTGGGGTCCAGCGCGGCAGCGCATTCCTCACCCGCTGGATCAGCTTGAAGAGGTAATACGGCCCGTCGATCTTGTCCATCTCACCGCTCGCCGAATGGCCGACGACCATGCCGGGGCGGTAGATCCGCCAGGGAATCGCGCAGCGCGCGCGCACCAGCGCCTCCCCGTCGTGTTTGGTGCGGAAGTACGGGTGATCGAGCGCGCCGGCCTCGTCGAACATCTCTTCCGTGAACACTCCCCGATAGCGCCCGGCGGCCGCGATCGAGCTCATGAAGTGGAAGCGGCCGGCGCGAATCTCGTGCGCGAAGTCCAGGGCATGCTCGCTCCCCAGAACGTTGCTGCGGGTGAGTTCGGCGTCCTGCGCGGTCAGATCATAGAGGGCCCCGAGATGGAAGAAGTGGGTGATGCCGCCAGCCAGAGCGTCTCGGTCGGCGGCCGACACCCCGAGGTGCGGCGCGCTTAGGTCGCCCTCTATGGGAATAACGAGATCGGCACGCTCGGCGCAGTCGCGCGCGACACGCTCGAAGCGGGTGCGTGAGGCGGGACGGACCAGCAGATACACGCGCTCGCCGCGGACGGTGAGCTGCTTGACGAGGTGACGGCCGATGAACCCCGTGCCTCCGGTGATGAAATACGGCATCGACCCGCTTCCGGCGACGGCTTCTACCAACCCAAACGTACGCACTGCCCCGTGGGGGCGCATCGTGGCAAACCGAAGCTTCGCTCCGGATGCGGTTGCGCGAAACTGCCCGCATGCGTCCCGAGCCTCATCCGGGCGCCGCGGCGCCGGGCGGGTCGAGCATCCCGCTGTCGCGCGTCGATCGGGCCTTCCTGAACATGGAGCGCACCACCAATCCGATGGTGATCGTCGCGCTCATCGTGCTGGGCGCGCCGCTGACGCGCGCGCGCCTGCGGCAGCGCATCGGCGACCGTTTCACCTCGTGCAGACGCTTCCTGTGCGTTCCGGTCGAGGGCATCGCCCAGGCGTTCTGGCAGCCCTTCGATCAGTTCAACATCGACGATCACGTGCTCAGCGCGGCCCTGCCCGCCCCGGCAGGACAGCGCGAGCTGGAGGCGCTCGTCGGCGAGCTCGCCAGCGAGCCGTTGCCGCCGGGCCGCCCCCTCTGGTGCTTCCACATCGTCGAGCGCTTCGGGCGCGGCAGCGCGATCATCGCCCGCATCCACCACTGTTACGCCGATGGCATCGCACTCGTGCGCGTCCTGCTGAATCTCACCGATCGGCGCCCGGCGCGCGCCGGCAGACGGGCGCAGGCGCGCCCCGACGGACACGACGAAGCGGCCGGCAATGCGGCGCCGATGCGCACTCTGGCGGCTGCGAGCGGCTGGCTTGCCCAGACGCTTGGCGACGGCAGGCGGCTCGCCGAGAGCGGAATTCACCTTGCCTTGCATCCCGAAGCGGCCGCGTCGGCCGCCGGCCAGGTGAGCAACCTCGTGAGCGAGCTGGCGCACGTGTCGCTGCTGGCGGACGACCCGCCGACCCGCCTGAAAGGCCCACTCTCGGGGATCCGGCGCGTTGCGTGGGGCGAGTCCTTGTCGCTCGAGGAGGTCAAAACCATCGGGCGCGTGCTCGGGTGCACGGTCAACGATGTGCTCATCTCGACGCTCGCCGGGGCGCTTGGCCAGTATCTGGAGGCGCAAGGTGAGGCGCTCGAAGGCCTGACGCTGCGCGCGGCCGTGCCGGTCGATCTGCGCGCCGGGCAGCACGAGGATGAGCCGCTCGGCAACCGCTTCGGGCTGGTGTTCGTCGAACTGCCGGTCGGGGTTCGCCATCCGCTGCAGCGCCTCTATGGAGTGCGCACCGCGATGCAGACGCTCAAGGGCTCAGAGCAGGCGCTGCTCACCTACGGGCTGATGGCCACGGTCGGCAGCCTGCCGCGGCCCGTCGAAGATGTCGTCATGAACCTCTTCAGCGCCAAAGCGAGCCTCGTCGCCTCCAACCTGCGCGGCCCGGAGGCGGCGCTTTTCATGGACCATGCGCCGATACGTCAGATTCTGTTCTGGGTCCCGCAGTCCGGCAGCATCGGCACGGGCGTGAGCATGTTGAGCTACCACGGTCGAGTCCAGTTCGGCGTGATCGCCGATCGGGGACTGATCCCGAACCCCGCCGAGCTGGTCGGGCGCATCAAGTCGGCCTTCGAGCAGCTCGTGCTCCTGGTCCTGCTCGGCGGCAGCGCGCTCGAGCCCTGAGAGGCCGGCGGCCCGGGAGCGCAGTCAGCTCGGCACTCCGCGCTTCGCCCGCGCCACATCGAGCGCCTCCATGGCGTCGAGCGGCTCACACTCCGCCGCCTCACGGTAGAGCTTCTGCGCCTCCTCACGATGTCCGTCGGCATCGAGCAAGAGCAGACCATAGGCGTATTCCATGTGCACGATCGGCGAGCGCGGCGCCAGCTGCACCGCGCGGCGGAAATGCTCGATGGCCGCGCGCGCCGACACTCCGTAGGTCAGGGAAGCCATGATGCCGCCGAGCTTGTGCACGATCTCGGCGTGGTAAAGACCGAGTGCCACGTGCGCTTCCGCATGACGCGGCTCAAGCTCAAGCGTGCGGTCGAGGTGGTCCTTCACGCGCCCCGCCAGACCTTCGGTGATCGCCTTGGCGATCGAGATGCGCTGGCTGTAGCGCCCGAGCACAAGCGCAAGGGTGTAATGCGTGTTGGCATGCTCCGGCAGCGCCTCGGTGGCCCGTTCGCCGCGCTCGACCGCCGCCAGCAGCATGTCCGCCACGACCCGCGGGCCGCTGCGCGTGTACAGCGACTCGACCGCGGCCGCGCGGTTCGCGACACAGGCGCCGAGTGCCCCGAGCGCGGCGCCGAGCTCGATCGCGCGCGTGAAGTCCCCGGCATGAAACTCGGCCCACGCGGCCTGCAGCGCCGCGGCGAGCGGCTGCGGGCCGCCCTGCCCGCGCACCCATGCCGCGAAATCCGGCTGTTCCGCCATC
Source organism: Pseudomonadota bacterium (assembly GCA_021792555.1). Lineage (GTDB taxonomy): Bacteria > Pseudomonadota > Gammaproteobacteria > Steroidobacterales > Steroidobacteraceae > 13-2-20CM-66-19. Next base: position 7,892 of record JAJYUL010000052.1, on the reverse strand, counting down.
GCGTGCGTGATCTCCGCTCTTCCCGGCCAGGGTTCCCGATCGGTCAGGTGCAGTTTCCCCCAGAGCGTCTTGAGCTGCTCGGGTGTGTAGCGTTGCGCCGGGGTGACGGTATGCTTGCGATTCATGATCATTTGCTGCGGGAAATACGCATCCAGCCGCTCGGTCCAGGCCGCTAGAGTAGCCCAGTGGTTACCAACACCCAGTAGGGTAAATACGCACCTCCGCAGCCGCGGAGCCGCCCGAGGGAAACATCATGGCCGCGAAGAGAAGTCCCCGTAAACGCGCTCGTGCCAAGACGAGCGACATCCACTCCCGTCTGACCGAAAGCGTCCAGCAGATCTGGCTCGCCGGCCTCGGCGCCGTCGCCAAGGCGCAACAGGGCACCCCGCAGCTGCTCGAGGAGCTCATCGCGGAAGGCGCTCAGCTCAATACGCGGATGCGTGGTGCCGCCTCCCGCACCATGCGCAGCGTCGTCGGCAACCTCCAGGACAGTCTGAGCGCAGGCGTGAGCGGAGTGCGCGGGCAGGCCTCCGAGGCGGTCGACAACCTCGAGAAGATGTTCCGCACGCGCGTGCGCCGGGCGCTGACGCAACTCGGAGTGCCGAGCGGTCAGGAGATCGAAGCACTCAGCAAACGCGTCGATGCGCTCAACGCCAACATCGGCAAGCTGGCCGCCCGGCGGAGCGCACCGCCGCGGCGGAGAGTCCACGCCAAGGCTGAGTCGCGGCCGACTTCCGCGCCGTAGATCATGCTGACGCTCGAGCCTGCTCTGCGCCGGCGATCGAGCGGAGGCAAGTTGGCGCTCGCGCTCGCGGGCGGCGGGCCGCTCGGCGCGTTCTACGAGCTCGGCGCCCTGCACGCGATCGAAGAGGCGATCGTGGGCCGTGAGCTCACCCAGTACGACATGTACGTCGGGGTGAGTTCCGGCTCGTTGCTCGCGGCCGGGCTGGCCAACGGGTTCGACAGCACCCGGATGGGCTCGGCGTTCATCCACGGCGAATCGGCGCTGGTGCCGTTCTCGCCGCGGCTGCTGCTGCAGCCGGCGATCAGCGAATACGCGCAGCGCATCGCCCGCCTGCCGAATGCGCTGCGCGGCAGCGCGCGGCAGTGGTCGGGCGATGTATTGCGCGGCGCTTGGCCGGCTCTGCTGAACCTGCTGTCCAAGACCGTTCCGCTGGCAGTCTTCGACAGCCGGCCGCTCGAGCGCTATCTGCACGAGCTGTTCAGCGCGCCGGGGCACACCGATGATTTTCGCGCTCTGCGCGCGCAGCTGCGGCTCGTGGCCACGGAGCTCGACACAGGCCGGTCCGCAGTCTTCGGCGATCGCGCGCACGGGCACGTCCCCATCTCGAAGGCCGCGGTCGCGAGCGCCGCGCTGCCGGGGCTTTACGCGCCGGTATCCATAGACGGACGCGATTACGTGGATGGCGCCCTGGTGCGCACCATGTATGCTTCCCTCGCACTCGAGGCCGGCTGCGACTTCGTGATCTGCGTCAATCCGCTCGTTCCGTTCGACGCTTCCGCCAGCAATAAGCACCGCGCGCTCGCCGACGAAGGCTTCGACACCGTGCTCGGCCAGACCTTCCGCACTCTCATCCATTCGCGCATGCAGATCGGCATGGCGAGCTTCCGCGCGCGCTTCCCGCACGCCGATACTCTGCTGTTCGAGCCCGACCGTCATGACGAGACGATGTTCTTCACCAACGTGTTCGGCTACACCGGACGGCACCGACTCGCCGAACATGCCTACCAGCAGACCCGACGCGATCTGCGGGCGAACGCGACAGCGCTCGCGGCGCTGCTCGGCCGCCACGGACTGGAGCTCGACATTAAGCGGTTGAAGGATCCGCGGCGGACCTTTGCCACTGCGGCCCGCGAGCGAGCCGCGCACGTGCGGCGCACCCCGCGCCGCCTCGCCGACGTGCTCGCGCAGCTCGAGCGCACCCTCGTGCGCGGCTCCGGATCGGACTGAGCGGCGATGGCGGGGGCATTCTGGCACGCGATGCTCATGGCAGAGCTCGCCGTGGCCGCAGCCATCGCCTGGCCGGTCAATGCGCTCATCGGCGGCTCGTTCTGGGCTCTGCTCGCGCTGTGGCTCGGCGCCTTCGTGCTGCTGCAACCTCTGCTGGTCCTGCTTGCCTTTACGCTCAGCCGAGCGGCAGCGCGCGGGGCGCCAGGCCCGCTACGCGCGCGCACCGTCTTGGTGGAGAGCATCGCGCTGCTGACGGCCGCGTTCGTCATGAGCACCCACCGACCGGGGCGGATGCCCCACCGCGGCACACCGCTCAGCGATGCGCACACGGCCCGCACGCGCAGACCGCCGGTCCTGCTCGTACACGGCATTCTCTGCAACGGGGCCATCTGGGGCCCTCTGCGGCGCAGACTCGCCGCTGAAGGGTTCGATCGCGTCGGCGTGATGGATCTGGAGCCGCTGTTTGCCGACATCGAAGCCCACGCTGTGACCGTCGAGCAGAGGCTGCGGGCAATGCAAGCTGACAGCGGCGGCGCGCCCGTCGTCATCGTTGCGCACAGCATGGGCGGACTGGTGGCCCGCGCGGCACTGCGCTTGATCGGTCCGGGCGTGATCGGCCGGATCGTGACGCTCGGCACGCCGCATCACGGCACCGCCATTGCCTGCCGCGTGCCGCTCGTGCCGACTCGGCAGATGTGCCCGAATTCGCTGTGGCTGCGACAGCTCAATGACGAGCAGGAAGGGGCGCTTGGTGTGCCCGTCACGACGCTCTACAGCCGCGAAGACACTCTGGTCGCGCCGGCGCGCAGCGCCGAGCTGGCCGGCGCGCGCGTCGTCCCGGTCGACGGGCTCGGCCACCTCGGCCTGGCGGTCTCGCCGCGTGTGCTTGAGCGAGTCCTCGAGGAGCTGCGGCGGGACTGACCGGACATGAGCGCGGCGCAGCAGGACGCGGGTGAACTCAGCCGGCTCATCGAGCGTACGGCGGCATTGCAGCGTATCGAGTCCGGCGATCGAGCACTCGCCGAGCGCGTGCGGGAGCTGCGCGCGTGGCAGGCCGCGCGCCTGGCAAAGACGTATGCCGACCTCGCCGCCGAGGCGCGCCAGGCGCCGGCCATCACCTTTTTCCTCACCGATCTGTACGGGCCGCAGGACTTCAGCCGCCGGGACGGCCAGCTGGTGCGGGCGGGACCGCTGCTCGAGCGCACGCTGCCCCGAGGGGCTCTTCGTGTGCTCGTCGATGCGATCGAGCTGTACGTGCTGTCCGCTGAACTCGATCATGCGGTCGGCAAAGCTTTGCCGGCCGGCCCGATCTCACCGCAGAGCTATGCATGTGCCTACCGCGCGGCCGGACGACCGGCGGACCGCCAGCGCCAGATCGAACTGATCGTGCGCATCGGCGAGCGCTTGGCGCAGGCGGTAGGCCAGCCGCTCATCGGCCTGGCGCTGCGGGCGACGCACGTGCCGGCTCACGTGGCAGGCTTCGGTGCGCTGCAGGATTTTCTCGAGCGCGGCTTCGAGGCGTTCCGCCGCCTGGGTGATGCGCGGACATTTCTCGACACGATCCGCACGCGGGAATCGGCTCTCAGCGACGCGATCTTCCGCGGCGACCCGAACCCGTTCGCTGCATGAGTCGCCTCGCCCGAAAGCCCGCCCGCTTGATGCGCGTCTGTTGCGCCACGCCGGGAAAGCGGTGCGGAGACTGACGCAGGCCAAGGCCGAGGCCGCGCTCGGCGCCCGGGCGGCACCGCCGCTCCTGCCCCTTGAATTCCTCGCCCCGGAACCCCACTGCCCGCCACAGCAGTCATTCCTGCAACCAACCAGGAGGTACTGACATGGTCGCGATCGCATCCAGTGCGCCGGACTCCCTCTTTGAGGAGCTCTGGCGGCTACAGCAGCAGGTGGACGAGCTGTTCGGGACCTGGGCTTCTCCCTCCGGCGGAATCCGCTCGCTGCCCCGCGGCAGTTTTCCGGCCGTCAACATCGGTCACACCCCCGAGCGCGTCGATGTCTTCCTGTTTGCACCCGGCATCGACCCCAAGACTCTCGATATCTCGATCCAGGAAAACCTGCTCACGGTGACGGGGCGGCGTGATATCCCGGCCCACGAGCAGGCCACCTACTATCGCCAGGAGCGCTTCAGCGGCGAATTCCGCCGCGTGATCGCGCTGCCCGAGGACATCGATCCGGATCGTGTACAGGCGCGCTACCAGGACGGCATCGTGCAGATCAGCGTCGAGCGGCGCGAGGCCGCCCGTCCGCGCCAGATCGAGATCCATTGACCCTAAACGGAGGCAACCCCCATGGCCACCCACAGTGAAGTCACCTCGCGGCCGTCAGCCGCAGGCGCCCTCGAGCGGCGGGGCGGGCCCGCCGAGGCACCGGTCCGTCCACCCGTCGACATCTATGAGGACGACGAGGGGATCACTTTGTGCGCCGACATGCCGGGCGTGTCGAAGGATCGGCTCGAGCTGCGCGTGGAAGCGAACACGCTGATCCTAGAGGGCACCGCCCGTCTCGATCTGCCAGAGAATGCCGAGGCGCTCTACGCAGACGTTCGCTCGAACACCTATCGGCGGACATTCGCCCTGAGCGGCGAGCTCGAGACCGGCAAGATCGACGCGAATCTCAAGGACGGCGTCCTGACGGTGCGCATTCCGAAACGCAGCGAAGTGCGTCCGCGCAGGATCGAGGTCCGGGCAGGCTGACACACGAGGCAACCCGCGGCGACGGACTGCCAGCCCGTCGCCGCGCGCCGCTCAGGTCTGCGCCAGAGAAAGCTGCTGCAGATCGGCGATCAGTCCGGGACCGGCTGGCCGCCATCCCAGGCGTGTGCGCGTCTGCTCACTCGAGGCTGGCATGTCGAGAGCTGCGAAGCGGCCAAGCCAGCCGAAAAACGCCTGCGCCTCGCCGGGGTCAAGGCACCTGACCGGCAGGTTCAGGCGCCGGCCGACGGCCTCGGCGACAGCTCGCATCGGCACGCCCTCCTCCGCGACTGCGTGATACTTCGCATTCGGCTCGGCCTTCTCGATCGCGAGCCGATACAGACGCGCGACGTCGAGAACGTGCGCCGCCGGCCAGCGATTCAGGCCGTCTCCGAGATACGCGCACACGCTCTGTTGGCGGTAGATCCGGATCATCGGAGTGATGAGGCCTTGGCGCACCGTGTCGTGGACCTGAGGGAGGCGCACGATGATCACGTTGAGTCCATCCGCGGCGAGACTGGCTGCGGCCTCCTCCGAGGCCGCCCGAGGATGCACATCGGAGCCGACCCGCGCACCGTCTTCCCGCGCCGGCTGGCCGGGCGCCGTATTGGCGATCGCGGTTCCGGAGGTCACGATCAGCGGCCGGGCCGATCCGCTGAGCGCAGCGCCGAGCGCCTGGATCACGCGCCGATCATCCTCGCAGTTCTGCACGAAGCGCGAGAAATCGTGGTTGAACGCCAGGTGGATGACACCGTCGGCTTCGGCCGCCGCCGCCTTGAGGCCGGCGAGATCCTCGAGTGAGCCGCGCAGGACCTGTGCCCCGGCGGCCATCAGCGCGGCCGCCTTCTCGCTCGAGCGGCACAGCCCGAGGACCTGATGGCCCGCCGCGATCAGTTCTGTGACCACCGCGGAGCCGATGGTTCCCGTTGCACCCGTTACCAAGACACGCATGAGCAGAATCTCCCTGTTGTCCGGATGACCACTCTCGCTCGGCCTTCTATCCTGGTAAAGTAGTGAGGTTATCCTGGTATGTTCGGTAACCCCGTGGACCGGCCACGCAGCCACGAGAATCTGTTCGGCGCCTATCTGCGGCACCACCGCCAGAAGCTCGACCCGAGCGCCTTGGGCTTCACGGTCGGGCGCCGTCGCACCCCGGGCCTGCGGCGCGAAGAAGTGGCGCAGCGTGCCCATATCAGTCCGACCTGGTACACGTGGCTGGAACAGGGCCGTGGCGGGGCGCCCTCCGCCGAGGTGCTCGATCGGATCGCCGGCGCGCTGATGCTGACCGATGAGGAGCGCGAGCATCTGTTTCTGCTCGGCCTGGGACGCCCTCCCGAGGTTCGCTACCAGAAAAGCGAAGGCGTCACGCCTCGACTGCAGCGCGTCCTGGATGCGCTCGACCCCAGTCCCGCCATCATCCGAACGGCGACGTGGGACGTCGTGGCCTGGAACCGGGCCGCGACGGTGATCCTGATGAACTACGGCTCGCTGCCACCGGAGCAGCGCAACATCCTGCGGTGGCTGTTCCTCGACCCGCGTGCCCGCACCGCCCAGTACGACTGGGAGAACGTCGCACGATCCGTCCTGGGGCTCTTCCGGCTGGAGATTGCCCGCGCTGGAGCCTCTGCGGCGGTCGAGCCGCTCATCGATGAGCTCAGCCGGCTCAGTCCCGACTTCAAGGCCATGTGGCAGGACAACGACGTTCGCGGCCCTCATGGAGAAGCCGTCAAGCACATCCGCCACCCGGCACTCGGGGAATTCGCCTTCGAGTACTCCTCCTTCGCGGTCGACGGCCGCAAAGACCTCAGCCTGGTGGTCTACAACCCGACCTCACAAAACGGCGCGGCGCGGGTCGCATCGCTGATCACAGACCCCGCCGCAGAGCGGGACCTCAGCAGGTAACGGCGGCGCAGCGACGCCGCCCCGCCGCAGCGCACCCGATCGCTCTTCGGCAGCTCTCGCCGACGGGCGGTAAAGGGTGCGCACCACTCCCGATCTCACCGGCCCGCCTCACCTCTGCCTACTGGCGCAGCTGCATGGACCCTCCACCCGATGACCTCCGGCCCGCCGCATCGCAGCGTGGACGGCTGCGGACCCGGTGCCCATCGGCGCCGCATTGAGGCCCGCGCCAACGCACTCGCCAAGGCTGGCGGACAGAGGCAACGCGCCGCGCCTTGCTAGCGACATCGGGCGCACCATCTCTACCACCCGCCCGCACGCTTGACACCCGATCCTTTTCGGTGTTCCATCACTGCAGCCCCAATTGGCAATGCGGCAATTCTGCATTGCAGCTCATACAACGTCGGGTGCACCGTAATTCGGCAGCCCCGCTGTTCCCGGTAACGAGGGGGCAAGCAGGACGAAGCCGATCACGCGGATGATCCTTGATGCCATGACAAGGCACGTGCATTCGGACGCGCTCGCCACGGATCTGTCGAACCCGGGACACACTGCGACGGACCGACAAGGGAATACCGCTGCGGTCAGGGAATCAGGCCGCGGAGCGCGCAGCGGACCGGAGTAACCGGCTGCTGAGGGTTGATCCGTACCGCCCGAGGCGGCCACAGGTCTGGAAAACGCACTGTGCAGGTCAACTGCGAGCAGCCGTTGCGGCATCGCGGTTGCGCTGGCCATGTGCCTCTCGTCAGCGCGATTCTGATTGACCGGATATCTCGTACAACACGCTACAAAAACTCCGCCGCACCGCATCAGCGACCGCGCGAGCGTGCCGCAACCTCCTCCTTAATCTGAACGCAGGCAACCGTGACATCGCGAACATGGGCCGACTGGCTGCTGCGCCCCTGGGCCTGGACTCTACTGTCGGTCGCAACGGCATTCGCCGTCCTCTACGGCGTAGTGCTCTTGATGCATTCGTTTTTGGAACCATTGCTCAATTACGAGCAGCATCACTACGTACTGCTGCTCGTCGAATCCGGTGGCTTGACGCTCATCGTCATGACCACCACTCATTTCATCACCTTCGATGTGATGAATAAAAACCAGGAGCTGTTCCGCCAGATCATCGCCCGGATGTCAGACGCCGTCATTGTCACAGACGGACACGATCGAATCATCGAGTGGAATCCGGCTGCTGAGCGCTTGTTCCAGCACGCGCGCGCCGGCGCGATCGGTCAGACCGCGCAGCGCCTCATCTTTTCCAATTTCCCGTCCCAATCGCACGCCGAGAACGACGGCGGCTCGCTGCTGCAGCTCCCTAG
>JAJYUL010000051.1 GCA_021792555.1 Pseudomonadota bacterium | reverse complement strand
TCAGCGTCGCCGCCGTGAACGCCACGAACGAAGCGATCGTCACGAATACGCTGAGGAACCCGCCGTGACCCGCGGCGTTCGGCCGGTCGTTGCGGGTCTCCTCGGAGAGATTCGCGGTGACGTCCCAGCCCCAATATAGAAAAACACCGATCAGCGCCGAGGAGGCGAAGCTCGCACGCGAATAGTGAAACCCGAGCCACGTCCAGGAAAACGGATTGACCGCATGCCCGGTCAGGGTGCGCACCAGCGCGGCGAGCGAAATGCCGAACAGGATCAGCAGCTCGATCGAACTCATCACCACCTGCACCCGGCTGGTGATCTCAATGCCGGCGATGAGCACCAGCCCGATTCCGAGGAACCATACGGCGCCGATGCTGGTCGTGAGCAGCACGTGGGTGGCAAGCGACGGGTCGATCAGATCGATGGTCGCGGTCCCGAGCGGCACGCTGCCCGTGACCATGAAGACCATGGAGGCGATAAGCAGCGCCCAGCCGGAGAAGTAGCCGAACAGCTTGCCGAAGCCGATCTTCGTCCACTCGTAAGCGGCGCCGGCGTTGGCGAATTTCTGATTCAGGCCCTTGTACGCGAGGGCGATGCCGAGCATCGGCAGAGCGAAAATCAGCACCGCGTTCGTCGCGAAGAACCCGGCGGTGGCGAGCAGGCCGGAGATCGCGACCGCGATCGAGAAGCCGGGCGCACTGCCGGCCACGCCCATGATGATGGCCTCGAAGAAAGAGAGGGAATTGGCTTTCAGCTTGTCGCTCATACGTGCCTGGTCGCGCTCGCGCGCGGCCGGTGTCATTCGTTGTATGGGTTGCGCCCGTGGCTCGGGCGGGAGCGCCGTTGCCGGGCAAAGGGGTTCAATGCCGATACCGGCAACATGTTACCTGTTCCGCCGGGGAATTCCGATATTCCTCGGGCGGAACCGCTAACCGGCGGTGCTCCCGGGGCCCGCGTGGACGAAGGGGTGCCTTGAGCGGGACGGTCGAGCCGATCGGACCGCCCGCACAGAGGGGAAATCCGCATAGCCGCGCCGAGGGGGATCCGCTATACGAGGCAGGGCACTCGGGTGAAGCGGTCATAGATAAGGAGATGCAGGATGGCCTCGAAGATACCCCTGTATGGGCTGATCATGGCCGCGGCAGCCGGACTGATCGGCAGTCCGGGCGTCGCGCTGTCCCAGTCCGACGCCCACAATCTGCAGATCTATGCGGGCGAGATTTTCGGCGACCGCCTGACTGCGGTCCCGCTCACCGGCCGTACGCCCGTCCTGAACGATAACGCGACCTTCGGCGCACGGTACACGTATGGCCTGTCACAGTGGTTCGCGCTGCAGCTGTCCGCGGGCTACAGTCCAGGACGCGCCGCCCGGGTCGCGGGCGGCAATACCAGTCTCGGTCTCACCACGGCGGATCTGGACATTCTGTTCGACGTGACGCCGACGCTCACCGTGGGCGGACGGCACCTGGTGCTGTACACCGAGCTCGGTGCCGGGTATGCGTGGGTCAGTCTGCATCATCCGCTGCTCGGCAGCATCGACAGCACACCGGTGCGGCTCACCGCGAGCAACGACTACACCGCCAATGCCGGCCTCGGCGTGCAGTACTACCTCACGGCGAATTTCTTCATCGACCTCGATGCGCGCTATCGGTATATGAGCAGGCTCGTCAACCGTTACAGCCAGGCGCTGAATACCGCCGAAACGACGTTCGGCATCGGCTACAGTTTCTGATGCGCGGGCCCGCGGGTACGGCGCTGATCACCACTGCGCGCGCGGCTCGGTGAGGAAGCGGACGATCGCGACCGCAAAGCTGAGCAGCACAGGGCCGAGAATCAGGCCGAGGACGCCGAACGCGCTGACCCCGCCGATGGCGCCGACGAACACCGCGAGCGTCGATACGTTGGCACGGTGGGCCGTCAAGAGCGGCCGGACAACGTTCTCCACCAGTGCGATACCGGCGCCCCACACGGCCAGAAAGATCGCCCAACCCCAGTGCGCCTGGATCAGAAGATACAGCACCGCCGGCACCAGCACGACCATTGCGCCGGCGGGCAGGAGCGCCGCGATCATGGCCACGACACCGAACACCAACGGAGAGGGCAGCCCCGCGATCGCAAATCCCGCCGCCACGAACAGGCCCTGAACGATGGCGGTGATCGTGGAACCGTAAACGACTGCCCGGGTGACCTCGCCGAGATAGCGCAGCAGCGGGTCGCGCCGCTCGGCCGGCAGCGGCACCAGAGCGACGAGTTGCTTCAGGAACTTATCGCTGTCCCGCAACAGGAAGAACAGCAGAAACAGCATCATGAAGAAGCTGATCACGGTGCCGAACAGCCCGAAGGCGACGTTGCCGCTGGCGGATGCGGCGGATTTGAGCAGTGCCGTACTCGCTCCCGTGAACCATGCGTGCACGTCGAACGCCTGGATCGGCACGTAGCGGGACAGCCAGTCTAGCGCCGTGCCGACCAGCGGAAAGTGCTTCAGCCGGTCAACCAGAGCCGGAAAGCCGATGAATGGGTGGCGGTGCAGATAGCGCAGCAGACCAACGGACTGCTCCACGAAAATCACGCCGAGGAGGGTGAGGGGGGCCAGAATGACGAAGGGTGTCGCGGTGGTGAGAATGCCGGCCGACAGCGCCCGCCGGCCCTTCAGTCGGCCGGCCAGCCGCTGGTGCAGGGGATGCAGCATGAAGGCGAGCACGATGGCCCAGCCGAGCGCGTCCCGCAGCGGTGCGAGGATGGCGAGCAGCAGATATCCCAGCACTGCCGCAGCCGCGACTGCAAACAGTCTGCGGTAGAAAGGAGACTCAGTCATGACGGCGCCGGCGTTGCCCGCGGCCCTGCGGCTGTCCGGCGCTGACGCTGCGCGCCGTACGTTCACGATCGCGACCGCCGCCCGAGGAGTGTGTTGCCGTCAATCAGGGCTCCCGGGGCTCTTCAGGGCCCCTCTGCAGGTCGGTGGCGCCTGCGCGTGAAACGCCCCGAGAGCCTGTCTTTCGCGGCCCGGTAAAAGACGACGGCCACGAGCAGTGCGCACAGTCCTACGATCACGAGGCTCACCGCGGCATCGACCTGCGCGATGAGCTGTGCCGGCAGCCCCAGCACGATGAACACCAGGGCTGCCAGGACGCCGAGCCCGATGAGCAGGTAGTCGAAGGTTGCCCGAAACCAGCTCAGAGCGAGGGAGCCTCCGATGAGGAGCGTACCGGCCGCCACGATGCCGAGGGTCACGGACCAGCCCTGATAGGCGGCAATCGCCGGCGCGAGCGCGCCCTGGAAGACTGCCGTCCACTGCGGAACGCCCCAGCCGAACCCATAAGTCAGCGATCCGCCGCAGAGAATGACCGCCACCAGCGCGGACATGATGAAGCGTGGGGTGCGTAGGGCCATTGCGATTCTCTCGAGCGTCGTGGCGGAGACTCCCTGGGCATCTTAGCGAAAACACGGGCCTGCGGTACGCGGATGGAGTCCGCGGGCCGCGCGAGCCATGGCGCCGAAAGTCCTGGGCAGCCGCACCCCCGGACGGAGCCCCACCTGGCCGGTGGTATCATTTTCCGCCGGAGCGTTTGGATCGCTGCGAAGAATGCCTGCCTGCCCGACCGGAAGCCGAGCCCAGCCTGTGGATGCGCGCGCGCATGGCAGGGCCGCGCCCCGACGCCGGCGCTTGCGGCTCGGGGCAGCGATCCTGCTCGCCAGTCTGCTCGGGGCTTGCGCGACTCCGCGTCTGCCGGCCCCGCCGAAGCTCATCGATCAGGTTGCCCCGCCGGGCTTTCCGCGCAATGTGCGCTTCCTCAGCAACGACCGTGATTTTCTCGTGAGGCATCTGAAGGCGGCGGTGCGCAGTCTGAGCGCGGCCGCCGACGGGACCCCGATCCGGATCCTGGCCCTCTCCGGCGGCGGTGCCGGCGGGGCGTTCGGGGCGGGCGCGCTCTACGGGCTGACGCGCGCAGGCAAACGCCCCGTCTTTCAGGTGGTCACGGGCGTCAGCGCCGGGGCGCTGCTCGCGCCGTTCGCGTTTCTCGGTCCGTCCTGGGACCCGCAGCTCAAAGATGCGTTCGACAGCCACCGCACTGAGCACCTGCTCCGGCCGCGTACCTGGCTCGGCATTCTGTTCCATCCGGGAATCTACCGGCGCGGGCCCCTCGTCGGGCTGGTCGACCACTTCGTCACGGCGCGCATGATCCGCGCGGTCGCCGCCCAGGCCCGACGGGGACGGCTGCTCCTGGTTGCCACGACGGACCTCGATAAGCAGGAATCGGTGATCTGGAACATGGGCCTGATCGCCGAGCACGGCGGCCCGGCGGCCCGCAAGCTTTTCGCCCAGGTTCTGGTGGCCTCCGCCAGCATTCCGGGTGTGTTCCCGCCGGTAATCATCCGGGTGCAGGGCGGCGGGAAAACCTACGACGAGATGCACGTCGACGGCGGCACTACCCTGCCGTTCTTTGTCGCCTCCAATATCGCGGACGTACTCCCGCTGCATCTGCCCGAGCTCGAAGGGGCGAGAGTCTACGTGATCGTCAACGGGCAGCTGAGCACCTATCCTAAGACGACCGCACAAAAACCCATGGCGGTGTTATCGCGCAGTTTCTCCGCGGCGCTGATGCACGCGTCCCGGCGGGCCCTGGTGCTGTCGGCCGTGTTTGCGCGGCATTTCGGCATGCACTTCCGCTTCACGTACCTGCCGATGAGCTATCCGTATCACGGATCGCTCGATTTCAATTACTCGAACATGCACAGGCTGTTCAATTACGGTGTGCGCTGCGCCGAGGCCGCTCAGCTCTGGACGACGCTCGATGAGGCGATCGACGAAGGACAACGGGCGGCCACCGAGCTGCCCCAGATTTCCTACGAGTGCCCCGCCGCGCCTGTTCCCGCCGCGCACTGAGCCCGGTGCGGCCGCCCGCCCGACGCGGGCCGCTTGCGGACGAAAAAAGCGGCCGGTCCTCAGGCCGGCCGCCCAGCTCTGCACCGTAGATCGCGCACCCGACTGATCGAGCAATCAGGCCAGATCGAACCGATCCAGGTTCATGACCTTGTTCCAGGCCGCAATGAAGTCGTGGATGAACTTCTCCTGCGCGTCCGCGCTGCCGTATACCTCGGCCAGCGCGCGCAGCTGTGAATTCGAGCCGAACACGAGGTCGACGCGAGTGCCGGTCCACTTCACCTTGCCCGTCGTCCGGTCGCGCCCCTCGAATACATCGTGCGCAGCGGAGAGGGGCTTCCATTCGGTGCTCATGTCGAGCAGGTTGACGAAGAAGTCGTTGCAGAGCGTCTCCGGCCGCTGGGTGAATACGCCGAGGGGGCTCTGATCGAAATTCGCATTCAGCACGCGCATGCCTCCGATCAGCACCGTCATCTCAGGTGCGCTCAGCGTCAGCAGCTGCGCCTTGTCGACCAGCAGTGTCTCGGCCTTGGCGCCTTGCCCGGCTTTCAGGTAGTTCCGAAACCCGTCCGCCACGGGCTCCAGCGCCGCAAAGGAGGCCGTATCGGTCTGCTCCTGGGACGCGTCCATCCGTCCGGGCGTGAACGGAACGCTCACCGCGTGGCCCGCGTTCTTCGCCGCCTGCTCCACCGCGGCGCAGCCGCCGAGCACGATCAGGTCCGCCAGCGAGATTTTCTTGCCGCCGCCTGCGGTACTGTTGAACGCCTCCTGAACGCCCTCGAGAGTGCGCAAAACCGCCGCGAGTGAGGCCGGCCGATTCACCTCCCACCCCTTCTGCGGCGCGAGGCGAATGCGCGCGCCGTTCGCGCCGCCGCGCTTGTCCGATCCGCGGAACGTGGATGCGGCGCCCCATGCGGTGCAGACGAGCTGCGGAATCGTCAAACCCGAAGCCAGAATCCTGCCCTTGAGGGCAGCCACATCCCGCTCATCGACGAGCGCGTGATCGACTGCGGGGATCGGATCCTGCCAGATGAGCTCTTCGGCGGGCACCTCCGGTCCGAGATACCGGGCGCGCGGGCCCATGTCGCGGTGAGTCAGCTTGAACCACGCGCGCGCGAAGGCGTCGGCGAATTCGTCGGGATGCTCGTAAAAGCGCCGCGCGATCCTGGCGTACACCGGGTCGAAGCGCAGCGCCAGATCGGTCGTCAGCATCGATGGCCCATGGCGCTTGGAAGGATCGTGCGCGTCCGGCACCGTGCCGTCTCCTGCGCCGCCCTTGGGCTTCCATTGGTGCGCGCCCGCGGGGCTCTTGGTGAGCTCCCATTCATAGCCGAACAGGTTCTCGAAGAAGTTATTGCTCCAGCGCGTCGGCGTCGTGGTCCAGGTGACTTCCAGGCCGCTGCTGATGGTGTCGCCGCCCTTGCCGGAGCGAAAGCTGCTCCGCCAGCCGAGACCCTGATCTTCGATTCCCGCGGCCTCCGGCTCGGGGCCGACATGTGAGGCGGGGCCCGCGCCATGAGTCTTGCCGAAGGTGTGTCCGCCCGCGATCAGCGCGACGGTCTCCTCGTCGTTCATCGCCATTCTGGCAAATGTCTCGCGGATGTCCTTCGCTGCGGCGAGCGGATCGGGGTTGCCGTTCGGCCCCTCGGGATTGACGTAGATCAGGCCCATCTGCACGGCCGCGAGCGGGTTCTCCAGGCTTCGCTCGCCCGAATGGCGCTTGTCACCGAGCCACGCGGTCTCCGCCCCCCAGTAGACGGACTCATCCGGCTCCCAGACGTCCGCGCGGCCGCCGGCGTAGCCGAAGGTCTTGAACCCCATCGATTCCAGCGCGACGTTGCCGGCGAGGATGATGAGGTCGCCCCAGGAAATCTTCTGGCCATACTTCTGCTTGACGGGCCAGATCAGTCGGCGCGCCTTGTCGAGATTCACGTTGTCCGGCCAGCTGTTCAACGGCGCGAAGCGCTGTTGTCCCGAGCCGGCGCCGCCGCGCCCGTCACCGATCCGGTACGTGCCGGCGCTGTGCCATGCCATGCGGATGAACAACGGGCCATAATGTCCGAAGTCCGCCGGCCACCAGTCCTGCGAATCCCTCATCAGGGCGCGCAGATCCTGCTTCACGGCCGCGAGGTCCAATGTCCTGAATGCCTCGGCATACCTGAACCGGGCGCCGAGGGGATCGGAGAGCGCAGAGTGTTGATGCAGAATGCGCAGGTTGAGCTGATCGGGCCACCAATCGCGGATGGACGTGCCGCCGCCGGCGGCATGCTGGAACGGGCACTTTGATTCGTTGGACATCTGTGATCTCCTCAGGTCCGCGTCCGCCCGCCTTGCAGCGCCGCGCGGAGCCGATCATTTCTGATTCACGAACACTGTAAAATAGATGCGAGCCGAACGGAACGCGATTTCTTCTATTCGCGCTATAAACGATATCTATCGACACGAAGACTGCGGTCATCGGCGGACAATTCAACATCCCTGCGTCGAACGGTCATCGAGACATGCTGCCGGATTCGTCGCCGCACGGGCTCGCGCCGACGGCAACAGGTCCGGCGAACGCATCGCGCCCATGACAGCCTGACTTCCCCGCAAGCCACGCACCCCATATGAGCCGCATGATGCCCCGGCTGCGCCCGTTCCTTCCGATCGGCGTACTGCTTCTCGCCATGATCTCGGTGCAGAGCGGGGCGTCCCTCGCCAAGACCTTGTTCCCGATCGCCGGGCCCACGGGCATCGTCACGGTTCGGGTCGGCTTCGGCACCGTCATCCTCTGTCTGGTGTTGCGGCCATGGCGCACCCGCGTCACACGTGAATCGTTTGCGCCGCTCGTCGTTTACGGTGTTGCGCTCGGCCTCATGAACTTCCTCTATTATCAGGCGCTCGAGCGGCTGCCGCTCGGGGTCGCCGTAGCGGTGGAGTTCATCGGGCCGCTCACGGTCGCCGTGCTGTCGTCACGCCGTCCGATCGATTTCCTGTGGATTGTGCTCGCGGTTGCGGGCTTTGTGCTGCTCCTGCCGGTGCTTCCTCAGGTGCGCCACGCCAGCGTGACGGGGATACTGTTTGCGTTGGGTGCCGGCGCCTGCTGGGGCCTGTACATCGTTTTTGGGCAGAAGGCCGGACATCATCTCGGCACGCAGACCGTGGCCCTCGGCAGTATCATCTCCGCGGTGCTCATCGTTCCCGCGGGACTGCTGCACGCGCCCTCAGTCCTCTTCTCGCGCGCGGTCCTGCTTCCGGGGCTCGCAGTGGCGGTGCTTTCCACCGCACTTCCCTATACCCTCGAGATGACCGCCCTGACGCGCCTTCCGACCCGCACGTTCGGGGTCCTCATGAGCCTCGAGCCGGCGGTCGGCGCGCTTGCCGGACTGGTGTTTCTCGATGAGACCCTGAGCCTCTCGCAATGCAGCGCAATCTCGCTCGTCATACTCGCCTCCATCGGAGCGACCGCCACTGCGCACGAGCGGATGCCGGCTCCGGTGCCGGACTGACCGGCGCTGCGCCCGGGGGCTATCATCATCGTGGGGCGCGTAGCGCCGTTTGGAGGGCGGACCGTGGCTGCAGATGAACGCGCGGGGGACGCGCCAGCCTATGATTTGATCGTCATCGGCGGCGGCGTGAACGGCGTGGGCATTGCCCGCGACGCTGCCGGACGGGGTCTGTCGGTGCTGCTTCTCGAGCAGCGCGACCTCGCCGGTGCGACTTCGTCGGCTTCCTCCAAACTCATACACGGCGGCCTGCGTTACCTTGAGCAGAGCGAATTCCATCTCGTGCGCGAAAGCCTCAAGGAGCGGGAGGTGCTTTGGGCCGCAGGGCCTCACATCGTCCGGCCGCTGCGATTCGTGCTGCCGGTCAGCGCCGGCATGCGGCCTGCGTGGATGCTCAGAGCCGGCCTCTTTCTTTACGATCATCTCGGCGAGCGCAAGCGTCTCGCGGCGACGCGCACTCTGCGCCGCGGCCGCGCCGCGGCGTTCGATCCGCTGCGCGAGCATTTGCGAGTGGCGTTCGAGTACTCGGATTGCGCGGTAGACGATGCGCGACTGGTGGTGCTCAATGCGGTCGACGCGCGCGAGCGCGGCGCCGCAATCGTCACCGGCTGGCGGCTGAGCAGCGCGCGTCGCGAGTCCGACGTGTGGAGCATCGTCGCCGAGTCATCCAGCGGCGAGCAGCGCAGGCTGCAGGGCAGGGCACTGATCAACGCCGCCGGACCATGGGTGGAGGCGGTGCTCGGCAGTGCCGGGGTCTTGCGGCACCGGGCGCTGCGGCTCGTCAAGGGCAGCCACATGGTGGTTCCGCGCCTGTATGCGGGCCGTCACGCCTACACGCTGCAGGGCGCCGACGGCCGGGTCGTGTTCGCCATCCCCTTCGAAGATGAATTTACCCTCATCGGCACTACTGAGGTGCCTTACGACACCGATCCGGACCGGGCTGTGGCGAGCCCCGAGGAGCTCGAGTACCTCTGTCGCGTCGTGGGGGAGTATCTGCGTCGACCGGCCACCCCCGCTCAGGTGGTATGGCGTTATGCGGGCGTGCGTCCCTTGTATGATGACGGCAGCGTGAGTGCGTCCACCATTACGCGCGACTACGTATTCGACCTTGACGCACCGCCGGGGCAAGCGCCCATCCTGTCCGTCTTCGGCGGCAAGCTGACCACCTACCGGCGGCTCGCCGAGCACGCCCTCGCAGATCTGCTGCCGCGGATGAGCCTTGCGGACCGACCGTGGACACGCGCGGCGACGCTCCCGGGCGGAGACATACCCGACATGGATCTCGAGGCCTTCATCTCGGCGCAGATCGAAAGATATCCCTTCTGCGCCGCGCAGATGATCCGCCGGATGTGCCGAGCCTACGGGACGCGCATCGAGCGGATCCTCCCGGCGGCGGGCGGCGCCGCCGCGCTCGGGGAGCAGGTCGTGCCCGGGCTCTACGAGGCTGAACTCGAGCACTTGCGCGTGCAGGAATGGGCGCGCAGCGCCGAGGATGTGCTCTGGCGGCGTTCCAAGATCGGCCTTCGGCTCGAGCCGGCGATGGTCGAACGGATCGAGCGCTGGTTCGCCTCGAACCCGCCCCCGGCCGCTACCCCTGGCGACCCACCCGGCGCAGCGCGGCATGCCAGCCGTTGAGCTCACGCTCGCGGCTCGATGGATCGGAGCGCGGCTCGAAGCTCGCCTGCGCATGCCACAGCCGGCGCACATCCTCCGGTGAGCCGAATGCGCCGCAGCCCATTCCGGCCAGACACGCCGCACCCCACGCCGTCGCCTCGATGATTCCGGGCCGATGGATGGGCACGGCGAGAATGTCCGCGAGCCGCTGCAGGAACAGCCCGTTGCGTGCCATGCCGCCGTCGACCTTCAGAGCGGCCGGCGCGACACCGTCGGCTGCCATGGCATCGAGCAGATCGCGCGTCTGATAGACGACGCTGTCCAGGCCCGCCCGTGCGATCTGCGCGGCACTCGATGCACGGCTTAGTCCGACGATCGCGGCGCGCGCATCGGGGTCCCAGTACGGAGCGCCGAGCCCGGTGAACGCCGGCACCAGATACACGCCCTGCGTGTCCTGCACGGATCCCGCCAGTGCCTCGATGTCCGCAGACTGCCCGATCACTCCGAGCCCATCGCGCAGCCACTGAACGGTTGCGCCTGCGGACAGGATGGACCCCTCCAGCGCATAGGTGGTCCGGCCGTTGAGCCGGTAGGCCACGGTCGTCAGTAAGCGGCTGCTCGAGCGAACCGGCCGATCTGCCGTGTTGAGCATCAGGAACGCGCCGGTGCCGTAGGTGCTCTTGACGTCCCCGCATGCAAAGCACGCCTGCCCGACGAGGGCGGCGTGCTGGTCGCCCGCGACGCCGCGGATGGGCAGGGCGGTACCGAGCACGCCCGGATCGGTCGCTCCGAAATCCGCGGCGCAATCCTCCACGCGCGCCAGACATTCCTCCGGCACTCCGAACAGGCCGCAGAGTTCGCTGTCCCAGCGGCCTTTGACGATGTCGTACAGTGCGGTCCGGCTGGCGTTGGTGGCGTCCGTCAGGTGCACGCGTCCGCCGGTCAGGCGCGCGAGCAGAAATGTGTCGACCGTGCCGAAGAGCAGCTCCCCACGGCTCGCCGCGGAGCGAGCCTCCGGTACGTGCTCGAGAATCCATGCCATCTTGGTCGCGGAAAAATAGGGATCCAGGCGCAGGCCGGTCCGTTGCGCCAGAGGCTCCTGCTCGCCGGCATCGGCGAGCCGACGGCACATATCGGCCGTGCGCCGGTCCTGCCAGACGATCGCGTTGCACAGCGGCGCGCCGGTGCGCCGGTTCCATGCCACCGTCGTCTCGCGCTGATTGGTGATCCCGACTGCGACCACCGGGATGGCGCGTGCCTCGAGGCGCCGGAGCACCTCGCGCGCCGTGGCCAGCGCTGTTGACCAGATCAACTCCGGGTCGTGTTCCACCCAGCCGGAGTGCGGGTAAATCGGCTCGAACGGCTGCTGCGCGCTCTCGAGCACCGCTCCGGTGAATGAGAAGGCAATGGCGCGGCTCGAGCTCGTGCCTTGGTCGATTGCCAGCAATGCGCCATCGCGGCTCATGAGTGCCCCTGTCTGTCGAGTCCGACTCGAGACAGACGCTATGGAAGCCTGCGCCGGACGTCAACTGTCGGTTGGAAGCCGCTGCGGCACCGGGACTCACGCGGGAAAGGACGAGCGGCGTGCCGATGCCGCGAGCGCTCTTCACTGATCAACCATGCGTCGTTGGGGAATTGCATCACCGGCACCCGCTTCGCCGGTTCCGCCGTCCCGGGACGTGGCGCCCGCTCACATGACAGCCACTGCCGGCGCGCGGGCGGCGGCCGAGGCGGCCATACGGCTGTGCTATCATGATCTATTCGAATTAGGCCGGGGGGCCGCGATTTCATGAACAAGAGCTTTCTCGTCGCGCTCGCGCCGCTGCTGTTGCTCTGCGCCTGCTCGAGCCCGCAGGCTTCGCAGCCGGGCGCACTGCATTATCCGAAGGCGCGCCGCGACAAGATCGTCGATGTGTATTTCGGCACGCGGGTGCCTGCGCCCTACCGGTGGATGGAGAACATGAAGAGTCCGGCGCTGCACCGCTGGGTGCAGGCGGAAAACAAACTGACCAACGCGTACCTGGCGAAGATTCCGGTGCGCGGCTGGATCAGGCAACGTCTGACCGAACTGTCGAATTACGCCAAGGAAACGACCCCGGCGCAGGTTGCAGGATCGCGCATCTTCTTCCGGCGCAACTCGGGGCTGCAGAACCAGTCGGTTCTTTACGTGCAGGATTCCCCTACGGCGAAGCCGCGTGTCCTGCTCGATCCGAATACGCTCTCGCCGAACGGCTCGATCGCGCTCGCGGGCTATCAGCCTTCGCCGGATGGCAAGTACGTCGCGTACGCTCTGTCGCGCGGAGGCTCGGACTGGCAGACCATTCACGTCTTGGACGTCGCGACCGGCAAGACACTTCCCGACGCGGTCCGCTGGGTCAAGTTTTCCAACATCGCCTGGACGAACGGGGACAACGGCTTCTTCTACTCGCGCTACCCGCGCCCGCCGAAGAACAATCGCATCAACGACGAGGTCATCGACCAGGCGCTGTACTTCCACGCCCTCGGCACGCCGCAGCGCGACGACAAGCTGATCTATCGCCGCCCCGACCTGCCGCGCTGGATCATCGAGGGACAGGTGAGCGAGAACGGGCGCTACCTGTTCGTGACCCTCGTGAACGGCACATCGGTACGCAATGAGCTGTACTTCGCCAATCTGGGTAACCCGCGGCACCCGGACGTCACGGCGCCGCTGCGGCCGCTGTATACCAAGAACGACGCGCAGTACGCTTTCGTCGGCACCTACGGCCACACGCTTTATCTGCAGACCACGCTGAATGCCTCTCGCGGCCGGATCGTCGCGGCCAATCTGTATGCGCCGGCACCGGCGCACTGGCGCACGGTCGTGCCGCAGGGCAAGGGGGTCATCCAGGCGGCGCTGCTGGCGGGCGGCGATCTGCTGGTCGATGAGGAGGACGTTGCGACCAGCCGTCTGCGGCTGTATGGGCTCGATGGCAGGAAACTGCGCAACCTTCCCCTGCCCACGCTCGGTACGGTCACCTCGGTATCGGCCCGCATGGACTCGAAGGCCATCTATTACGGCTTCACGTCGTTCCTCTATCCGAAGCGGATCTATCGCTATGACGTCAGCCGCGGCACCGTGGAGACAGTCTTCAAGCCGAAGGTGGACTTCGACGCCTCGCCGTACCAGGTGCGCCAGGTCTTCTACCGCTCCAAGGACGGCACCCGGGTGCCGATGTTCATCGTTGCGGCCCGCGATGTGAAGCTCGACGGCCGAAATCCGACGGTGCTCTACGGTTATGGCGGGTTCGACATCACCATCACACCGTATTTCGATCCGATCCTGCCGGTGTGGCTCGAACTCGGCGGCGTGTATGCGGTGCCGAACCTGCGCGGCGGCGGGGTGTACGGCGAGAAGTGGCACCGGGCCGGGATGCTCGGCAACAAGCAGAACGTATTCAACGACTTCGCGTGGGCGGCTAAATACCTGTTCGCCAAGGGGTACACCTCCTCGAAGCATCTGGGCATCCAGGGATACTCAAACGGCGGGCTGCTCACCGGCGCCTCGATCACCGAGCGGCCGAAGCTCTTCGGCGCGGCCTACATCGGCCACGGCGTGCTGGACATGCTGCGTTACCAGGACTTCTCCGGAGGGGCGCTGTGGGCGCCCGAATACGGGGTGTCGAGCAATCCCAAGGCGTTCAAGTGGCTGTACGCCTATTCGCCGCTGCAGAACATCAAGCCGGGCACGTGCTACCCGCCGACCTTCATCACCACTTCCTGGGATGACGATCGCGTCGTGCCGATGCACGAGTTCAAGTTCACCGCCGCCCTGCAGCACGCGCAGGGCTGCGCCAACCCGATCCTGCTGCACACCACCGGGGCGACCAGTCACATCTACATGCCGCTCGACAAGCAGATCGCGCAGCGCGCGGACGTGTGGAGCTTCGAGGCATACAACCTGGGGATCAAGACGGCGCCGGCGGCTGCGAAGGCCGTGCCGGCCGGCAAGCCGTCAGCCTGATGTGGGCGGACCGATCGACGCGGCGCTCCGCCGGCGGCATTGGCGGCCGGCGGAGCGGCCGCTTCAGATCGCGCCGCCTGCCGTCTTGGACATGAACTTTGGTATTTCTTATTCTGTCGCGGTCGGCGTGACGCGGCCCAACCGACCAGTGTGAGGTGCACCCCATGGCAGGTCCAGCCAAACTCAGGCGCGATGCGGGAGTCATCGGTCTTCTCTACGCCAGTCTCGGCAGCATCATAGGATCGGGCTGGCTGTTCGGGGCGCTGCATGCGGCGGTGCAGGCCGGTCCGCGCAGCGTGCTCTCCTGGGTGATCGGCGCGGTCTCGATTCTGTTTCTCGCCTTCGTGTTCGCCGAGCTCTCGACCATGTTTCCGAACTCGGGCGCCCTGGTGCACATGACCCACGTGAGCCACGGCGATCTGGTCGGAAAGATCTGGACCTGGATCCTGTTCCTCGCCTTCGTGTCGGTGCCGCCCGTCGAGGTGAGCGCGGTGCTCACCTACACCAACAACTACCTGCCCGGATTGATTCACTCCGGCACGGGCCTCATG
This sequence comes from Pseudomonadota bacterium, assembly GCA_021792555.1. GTDB lineage: Bacteria > Pseudomonadota > Gammaproteobacteria > Steroidobacterales > Steroidobacteraceae > 13-2-20CM-66-19. The sequence continues at coordinate 4,157 of JAJYUL010000051.1, read as the reverse complement.
ACCAACATCGGCATGGCGCTGGCGGCGGTGCTGCTCGCCCTGGTCGTGGCGTTGAACTTTCTCGCCGTGCGCTGGGTGATCGCCATCAACAGCGCCGCCACCTGGTGGAAGCTGATCATACCGATCGCGACCATCGCCATCCTGATGGCCTATTCCTTCCATCCGCACAACATGGTGGCGCACATCCACAGCACGCCGGTGAGCGGCGTGTTCACGGCCGTGGCCACCGCCGGCATCGTGTTCAGCTTCTTCGGGTTCCAGCAAGCCATCGCGCTGGCCGGCGAGACGCGCAACCCGAGCCGCTACATACCAATCGCGCTGATCAGCTCGGTGCTCATCGGCATGGTGATATACGTCGGCCTGCAGGTCGCCTTCATCACCGCACTGAAGCCTCAGGATATGAGCGCCGGGTGGGATCATCTGCAGTTCAGCGGCATGTTCGGTCCGCTCGCGGCCATCGCCGTGGCGGTAGGTGCGGTCTGGTGGGCGGTGCTGCTGTATGTCGACGCGCTCATATCGCCGCTCGGCACGGCGTTCATCTACGTCACCGCCAGTCCGCGCATCATCATGGCGGCCGGTGAGATGGGCAACGCTCCTCGGCACGTCACCAAGCTGAGCCGTCAGGGCGTGCCGTGGGTCGGCCTGATCGTGACCTATCTGGTCGGCGTGCTCTTCTTCTTTCCGTTCCCCTCGTGGCAGAAGCTGGTTTCCGCCGTCTCGCTGATCACCGTGCTGTCGTACAGCATCGGTCCGGTGATCCTGCTGCGCCTGCGCGCGGCGCTGCCGGATGCGCCGCGGCCGTTCCGCCTGCGCGCCGCCGGACTACTGGCGCCGATCGCCTTCATCGCCTCCAACTGGATCATCTACTGGACCGGCTACGCGGTCGCCCAATGGATGTTCAGCGCGGTGTTCCTGTACATCATCGGCTACCTTCTGTGGTACTTCGTGGTGCGCCGCCGGCCGCTGCGCGATCTGGGCTGGCAGCAGGCCTGGTGGACCGTCCCGTACATGGCGGGCATGTGGCTCATCAGCTACCTGGGGCCGAAGGGCGCGATGGGCGGAACAGGGGTGGTCGGCTTCTTTACGGGGATGTGGATCATCGCCGGATTCAGCCTGGTGGTGCTGTGGTTTGCGCTGCGCGCGGGACAGAGTTCGGAGGCGGCGCAGCGCTGCGCGGACCTCGTCAAGACCCTCGGCTCGAGCGGCGTCGACTCGCGCGAGCGCACCGAGGAGCTGGAGGTCGCGCCCTGACGGCAGTCACTCCGTCATCCGCGGGTACATCCGGGTCGCGACCGCAATCATGAGGAGCGCGACGAGCGCCAGCACGGCGAAATCGCGACCCAGACCGTAGACGCTCGCACCGTCGAGCAGCATCACGCCGCGCAACCCGTCTACCTCGTAGGTCAAGGGATTGAGGCGCGCCACGATTTGCAGCCACGCGGGCATGAGCGCGATGGGGTATATGGCGTTGCTCGCAAAGAATATCGGCATCGTCAGCACCTGGCCGATGCCCATGAACCGTTCGCGGGTGCGCACGATGCACGCGATGATCAGCGAGAATGTGGAGAATAGCGAGGCGCCGAGCGCAATGAGCAGGATGGCGGCGGCGGCATCCTGCGGCTGCAGGCTGAGCCGCACGCCCAAAGCCGCCGCGCAGAGGTAGACGACCAGGGCCTGCGAGAGGGCGCGCGCGCCGGATGAGAGCGCCTTGCCCGCGACCAGCGCGCTGCGCGGAGCGGGGCTGACGAGATAGCGGTGCAGTACGCCGAGATCGCGTTCCCAGATGGCGGAAATCCCGTAGAAGATGGCGACGAACAGCGCGCTCTGCGCCAGAATGCCGGGCGCCAGGAAATCCAGGTACGGTACGGTCCGGGGCGCGAGGCCGCGGACTCTAGCCATGACGTTGCCGAACAGCAGCAGCCACAGCACCGGCTGAATGGCGCGGCTGGCGAGTTCCCAAGGGTCGTGGCGGAGCTTGCGCAATTCCGCGTCGGCAACTGCGAGCAGCTGAGTGAGGTATGCGCCCATGGCGGATGGCAACCGCTGCGCCTCAGGCATGCTCGCGAGCCGCGCGGCGCGCCCGGCGAACGTCTCGATAGGTGCCCCGGTCGGACGATTCACCGGTCATTTCCGCAAAGACATCGTCCAGTGTGGCGTGTGCGCCCAGCCGTTCCTTCAGCGCCGCCGGCGTATCGATGACGCTGATGCGGCCGTGATCGAGCAGCGCGATCCGATCGCACAGCATATCCGCTTCGTCCATGTAATGTGTGGTCACGACGACTGCGGCCCCGAGGCGTGCGCGCAGGTCGAGGATGTGCAGCCAGACGGTATGCCGTCCCACCGGATCGAGCCCCTCGGTCGGCTCGTCGAGGAAGATGATCGCGGGAGAGTGCAGAGTGCTCTGTGCGATCTCCAGGCGACGGATCATCCCGCCGGAGTACTGACGGACCAGCCGGTCACGAACCTCGATCAGTCCCATCAGCGCAAGCGCGTCGCGGATACGCTGCTCGCGCTCCTTGCGCGGCACCAGGTACAGCCGTGCGGAAAGCAGAAGATTCTCGTAACCGGTCAGCTCACCGTCGGCCGAGAGCAGTTGCGGGACGTAACCGATGCGGCGGCGGACCTCCGCCGCCTGCGCGCGCAGGTCGAATCCGGCGACGGTTGCGCGGCCTTCCGAGGGCGGCAGCATCGTCGTCAGCATCTTGATCAACGTGCTCTTGCCGGCACCGTTGGGCCCGATGAGCCCGAAGATCTCTCCGCGGGCAACGCGCAGCGATGCGGCATCGACGGCCGTCAGCGTTCCGAACCGTCTGGTGAGCCCGAACGTCTCGATTACCGGAGCACCGATCGGGCCCTGTTGTTCCACTGTGGCGCTCACGGGCAGGCTCGCAAGTCAATTCCGGCGGCGTGCAGCCGCGCAGCACGGGAAACTCTGCTCCCGATGGATGCGCGCGGGCTAGTGTGAGAAGCCACCATTGCGCCCGGCTCCTCAGCGCTGCTTGACCTCGCGGTTGAATCGGCGTGCAATCCGCCGACACGCATGAACCATGCAGCGTATGCTGCGCGCTGCGCCGCCGGCGGCGCGTGGGGCGCGCCTGCGCCGTGCAGCAGCCGAGGAGGAACCGAATGAACTCGCCGATCAATGCCGCGGCCGCCGGCACCATCACCCTTGGAGGGGATCTGACCGTCAACCGTCTCGGCTTTGGCGCGATGCGCATTACCGGGTCGGGCGTGTGGGGAAATCCGCCGGATATCTCGGCGGCCGTGCGCGTGCTGCGGCGAGCCGTGCATCTCGGAGTGAATTTCATCGACACGGCCGACTCGTACGGACCGGAAGTCAGTGAGAATCTCCTGGCTCGGGCGCTTTACCCTTATCCGTCCGACCTCATCATCGCCACCAAGGGCGGCCTGACAAGGCCCGGGCCCGGCGTGTGGAACCGCGACGGGCGTCCAGCGCATCTGCGCGCGGCATGCGAGGCCAGTCTGAAGCGGCTGCGCCTCGGGCGGATCGAGCTGTATCAGCTGCATGCGCCGGATCCTCAGGTGCCGCTCGAAGAGTCGGTCGGCGAGCTCGTTCGGCTGCGGGACGAGGGCAAGATCCGCCACATCGGCGTCTCGAACGTGACGGTGGACCAACTGCGGCGCTGCGAGCGGCTTACGCCAGTGGTGTCGGTTCAGAACCGCTTCAATCTGGAGGACCGCAAGACCGATGATGTGCTCTCGCACTGTGCGGCCCACGGCATCGCGTTCCTGCCCTGGGCGCCGCTCGGCTCGGGGCGGCATGCGACTGGCGAGGGCTCCGTGCGCGCGCTGGCGACGATCGCGGGCCGGCATGGGGTTTCCGCGGCACAGGTGGCGATCGCCTGGTTGCTGCATCGCGCGCCGGTCATGTTGCCGATTCCGGGGACGGCCTCCATGGCACACGTGGAGGAGAACATCGCCGCCGCATCCGTTTCGCTCACCGCAGAGGATCTGCGCGCCTTGGCCTAGTGGCCTGTAACAGCTGAATGTATACCGAGGCGCTTACTGGTGTCGGAGTACTTCCACTTCACGGTGCGCGGGGCCTTGTTGTAGTGGCGGATGTAGCGCATGAGCTTTTTCCTCAGATCGGCGACCGAGGTGAACACGCCGCGGGCGATCACGTCGCGCTCGATCCT
>JAJYUL010000083.1 GCA_021792555.1 Pseudomonadota bacterium | reverse complement strand
GCAGCACCTTGGCCAGGATATCCGCAAGCTCGATGCGCGCCTCCTACGGCAGTTCGTGCTTCAGCGGAGTCGTAGGCCACAGTGGGCAAGGATCAAGTGCTGTTGTGGCGCGACAATCAGGGTGAGAGTGCGCGACAATCAAGGTGAGAGGCGGTGTCGCGGCCCGACAATGATGCCAAGTTGTGTTGCTGTTGACAAGAGCAATCGACGGGACATTCTGTTGGCGACGGGACGCGGCGCGACACGAAGGTGTGAAGGCGCGGGATGGGATTCCCCGGGGAAGCGCCCGACACGTCCGTGTGCCGGGCGAGGTAGGTGGTTAGTCGGTGCCGTCCTCCTGCCAGCCGTTGCGTTGCACGCGCAGTGCCGCTGCGGTCCATGTAGGGCCCAGCCGATCGACAGCCTCGGCGATCGTCCCCCAGGCGCGCTGGATGAGATCGTAACGATCGAGGACGACGGCGACGGCGATGCGCTCGCCGCTCGAGAGCACGCCGAAGCGTGTCTCGTCGGCGAGGAACATGCGGACTTTCTCGAGGATTTGCCGTGCAGCGGCGTCGAGTTCGGTCATTGGCGGTTCTCCTGCGCCGAGACAGGCTCCTCAGGCTTCACCCCGCGATGAGGGTTGTCAGGCGGCGGGGCGACGCCGGTGTTCTTCGGTGTGGCGTAATGAGCGGGCCGTCCCGCTCCGTGCTTGCGCTCGATGGCTGCGCGGCGCCTGTAGCTCTCGACGTTCATCTCGAAGATCGTGGCGTGGTGGACCAGGCGATCGACCGCGGCGAGTGTCATGGCGGCATCGGGGAATATCTTCCCCCATTCGCCAAACGGCTGGTTCGCCGTAATGAGCATCGAGCGCCGCTCGTAGCGGGCGCTGATCAGCTCGAAGAGCACCGAGCTTTCCGCCTGATCCTTGCTCACGTAGGTGATGTCATCGAGGATGAGGAGGTCAAAACGCTCAAGCCGCTGGATCGCCGACTCGAGAGCGAGCTCGCGCCGGGCGACCTGCAGCTTTTGCACGAGATCGGAGGTGCGGCTGAAGAGCACCCGCCAGCCTTTCTCCAGTAGCGCCAGGCCTATGGCGGAGGACAGATGCGATTTTCCCCCGCCGGGTGGCCCCAGCAGGATCAGATTCGCCCCTTGCTCGAGCCAGGCGTCCCCGGCACAGAGCGCCATGACCTGGGCCTTGGAGACCATCGGCACGGCCTCGAAGTCGTAGGTGGCGAGCGTCTTGCCGGGCAAGAGCTTCGCGTCCCCGAGGTGGCGCTCGAGGCGGCGCCGATCCCGTTCGGCGAGCTCGTGCTCAGCGAGCGTGGCGAGCAAGCGGGCGGCGGGCCAGCCTTCCTTGTCGCAGCGCGCGGCGATCTTCTCCCACATCTGCTTGATTGCCGGCAGACGCAGCTCGTTCAGCATCAGCGTCAGGCGCGTCACGTCGATGGTATCGCTCATGCGGCTTCTCCTGAGGCTTCCCCGAGGAGATCCTCGTAGACCGAGAGGGGCGTGAGCTGCACGCAAACCTGGGGCAGACGCTGCGGATCGGGAGAGAAGCGGGCACGCAGCGCGGGCAGGTCCGGGGCCTCACCTGCCTGCAGCGACTCGCTCAGCGCGCCGGCGAGCTCGGCTTCGCAGCCCCGATCGTGCGCGAGGGAAAGAAGCTCGACGACCGTTTTGCACGCAATGCGCTCCCCGTGGTGCTCGAGCAGCCAGTAAAAGGTGCGCCGGTACGCCTCACGGGGGAAGAGCTGGTCCCGATATACGAGGTTCAGCAGCGCCATCGGCTTCTTGCGCAGCGCGTGGATCACGTGGTGGTAGTCGACGACGTGCCCATGCTTGCCGTCCGGCCCGGGCCGGCCCCGGGTGAGCGTCATCAGCGGTGTCCCACCGATCAAGAGCTGCACCCGATCGTCATACAGCCGCGCCCGCGGCCGGTGACCGATCAGGCGCGAGGGCACGGTGTAGAACACCTTGCGCAGGGTAAACCCGCTGGAAGAGGTCACGTAGACCAGCTCCTCCTCGTAATCGCTGGTCCGCGATGGCGGCAGGGGCTGAAGATGGGCCCGCTCGGCATCGATGCGCCCGGCGTTGCGCAGGTTCTTGCGCGCGACGATCTCGTCGATGAAGCGACGATAGTCGGCAAGGTCATCGAACCGGGAAGTGCCGCGCAATAGCAGCGCATCCCGGATCGCGCTCTTCAGGTGCCCGTGGGGCCCCTCGATCGCCCCGTTCTCGTGGGCTTCGCCGCGGTTGTTGCGGGTCGGCTCCATCCCGTAATGCGCACAGAGGGCTTCGTAGCGGGTGGTCAGATCGAGGCGATCCTCGCGGCTCAAGTTACGGAACGCCGCCGAGAGGGAGTCGCTGCGGTGCTCGCGCGGGGCACCGCCGAGCGCCCAGAGCGAGTTCTGCAGCCCCTCGGCGAGCGCCACGTAGCTCTCCCCGCCCAGGATCACGTGCGCGTGCTCGAAGCCCGAGCAGGCGAGGCGAAAGTGGTACAGCCGGTGATCGAGGGCAACCCCGGCGACATGCACACCGAGGTCACCCATCTCGGTGAAGTCCGACAACCCCATCCGCCCGGGCTCGTGCACCTGGCGGAAGATCACGTCCCTCTCCGGCCCGTGCTTGGCCCGCCAGGCCCGGATCCGCCGCTCGAGCGTGCGGCGCACCCCGCGGGGCAGCTCGGGATAGCGGCGCGTGAGCTCCTCGAAAATCGCCACCGCTCGGATACCCGGCGCCGCCCTCAGCATCGGCACCACCTGAGCATCGAAGACATCGGCCAGCGGGTCCGGTCGGCGCCGACCCCGCGGTTCGCTTTTCTGCGAAGGAAGGCGTGCCTCGCTCTGGATCCGGTAGGCACTCGCCACGCTGATCGCCGCCTTCGCGGCCGCCGCCGTCACCGGCTCAGTCAGTCTCAGTCTCATGAATAGCCTCATCTGGTGATCGTTGATGTGTCGGCCGGGCACGGGCGGGGGTCCTGTTCGTGGGAGTACCCCTGCTCTATACCCGACCGGCCGCGATCACCGGCGGCCGCACCCCACCCGGGGCGGGCCGCCGTCCCGGCGGGAAGCTTCTCGGGCTACGCCCTCGAAGCTTCCCGCCGGGACAGATCCGCTACCAGCAGACTTCTCATCCTGATTGTCGCGCGGTTCTCATCCAGATTGACGCGCCGCATCTTCTGCAGCGCCGTTGCCGAGTCCGGTGGCGGCGTGGGCGCTGCCGCGAAGCGTTGCCGCCAGGTCTGATGATGGCGTTCGCGCTTGAGCGCAATCAGCGGCTCGATGCCCGCCTGCGCACAGCCCTCGATGTTCTTCTCGCTCGCGTAGCCGCTGTCGGCCAGGATACGCCGTGCCCGTCCCAGCTCCTGCGGCAGCGCCTTGAGCTTCTCGACCATGGGGGCGAGTCGCTCCTTGTCGTTCGCAGCCTGAGTGACCTCGGGGGCCACCACCAGCAGGCTAACTGCGGCCACCACCGCCTGGGCGTTGTAGCACTGATCAAAGTCGCCGCCAGCGACCGGAATGATGCGCGACTCCTCATCCGTTAGGTTGATCTGCTCGGGGCCGTCTCAGAATACGGAAAAAATCGTACGCTAAGCGCAGGTTCGTCCCTCTGGAACGGCTGCAACAGAAAGGCGCAGTCTTGAATGTCACATTTCTATCCAGAAACACCCTTAAAGTGCCCTAGACTAAGTAATGGGTTAAGTGTCAATTTTTGACGGCGGGAGCTTTTCGATTCACGCTGTCACATAATCGAACGTATATGTGACGGGCAAAACATGCTGATTGTCTACATGCGGGTATCAAAAGCAGATGGCTCCCAAGCCACCGACTTGCAACGCGATGCGCTGACCGCCGCCGGCGTCGATCCGTATCAGCTCTACGAAGACCAGGCATCCGGCAAGCGCGAGGATCGGCCCGGATTGGCGAACTGCTTGAAGGCATTACGGCAAGGCGATACGTTGGTTGTCTGGAAACTGGCTCGACTCGGACGCGACCTACGCCATTTGATCAACACGGTGCACGACCTTACTGGGCGCGGAGATCG